>JAFWNF010000011.1 GCA_017510445.1 Candidatus Saccharimonadota bacterium | reverse complement strand
GTCAACAATCTCGCCAACACACTCAATCCCCGGTATAACGGGTTTTTTTATGTACGGCTCGTTAATCTCTTGCAGTCGCAAAATTTGTTCAGAATGATTCAACCCGAACGTACGGACTTTCACCAAAACCCAACCGGATTTAACTTGCGGTATCGGATTATCCGTCAGTTTTACGTCTTCAGCCTTAGTCGGCTTATTGATTACAAATGCTCTCATAATTCTTTCCAACATTGCGGGTCAACCTCGTAAAAATCGCCGCTATAACTCGCCGCTACCGCAGGACAACCTCTACACCAAGCTAACAGTTCACACTTTGAGCACTTCTTAAACTTTGTGTAGTCGCGGTAACGCTCCATTTCGCTAAACCAAATATCTGCTAACTTGTCCTCAAAAACATTGCCGACTTTACTATTCGGTACTCGCCGACAAGCATAAATATCGCCATTTGATAAAATCGTAAGATGAGAGTTTCCGCAGTTGCATCCGCCGTAAATCATATCCGCTTCAGCCTCTGCAGGAATTTTGAATCTTCCCAGCTCATACTCGTAAAGCTTCCACAAGTGGTCTTTTCGGTTGAAGTAAGTTTCACAACCTGCCGCCTCGTATGCCTTGAATTTTTTGTCGCAAGCGTCGAGCAAGTTTCGATATTCTTCGGGCGTAATACCATTAGATTTTTCACGACCAACAGGACAATAACGGGCGAATGCAAATACGTCTACTTCGTGTGCAACGACAGTATCGATGAGGCTCGGCACTTCAGCTATATTCTTTCTGGAAACCGTTGTCATAATCACCGAACGAATGCTCGCTTGCTTAATGCACTTTATTTTTTCCAACGTGCAATCGAAAGAACCGGGCTTCCTAAACCAATCATGCGTCGTCTTCAATCCGTCTAATGACATCTGATATTTTTCGCATCCGTAAGATTTCAAAGCCTTGCAGACTTCATAATCCAAGTGGAAAGGATTGCCCATGATTGTAAACGGAATTTGATTCTCCTGCAATATGCAGATGAACTGCCAAAAATTTTCATGCAACAGCGGGTCGCCACCGGTTACGTAAAAATACGGTCGTCGCTGGCATATTTCACACATGACCAAGCATTTCTCAACGACTTCTCGAAGCTCATCCAGAGAAAGCGAGTGCAAAACTTTTTGAACGCCACCGGAGAAAATGTAGCAATGCTTGCAACGTTGGTCGCAATTATCCGTTATGTGAATCTGAAAGGCAAAAAACCGCATCGAAAGTTCACCTCAAGCAAATTGCGGTACGAAACATAAGTTCCATACCGCAACTGCGATTTCACCTGTAAAATTTACTTTCCTTCTGCTCCACAAGCCGACGAGACTTTCTTGTCGCCAGAACCGCAAGCGGAAGAAACCACTTTATCTGCGGAACCACAAGCTGAGGAATTTACGGAACGCTTGTCGCTAGAGCCGCAAGCAGAGCCGACAGGTTTCCACGAACTCGAACTTTTTCTGCTCCAGTCGTATAAGTTTGACAATGCCATTTTCATGAAACCTCCAAATTGTAAAATTCATCTAATTATAGATTTCAACTGGGTAAATGACAATACGGCACTTTTTTAACACGTAGTTACTTTTGGAAACTACCCAAAAAATTTTTTAGATTTGCATTGCGCCCCCGGAACGACTGACATCGGGCGAAAACTGCGGTCTCCAGCCCTGCCTTCGCTAACGCTACGGCACCCCGATGGGGCAAGGGGCTTACGAACCTTGTTTTCAGCCTCGTTGTCAGACGGCTTTTTTTCTGCGCTACGCTTGAAAAAATTTTTGCTGTTTCGCTACGCTACACGACGCAAAAACCGCCTACGTTCCGCCCGCGCCCCCCACCCATAGAGGTAAAATTTTTTGAAAACTTTAATCCGGAGTAAACGAAAAACTACCCCTCACTTTTAAAATTTCGATTCGCTGAGCGGTTTTTTCGCGCATGAGTATTTTAAAAGCCGCGCACTTCGTGCAAAAACACAGCGGCTTTTGCATGCCCATACGCTCAAAAACCGCTATGAAGGGGTAAACCCCCTCAAACTCCCCCAAAGCGTTTAGGCTACGCTACGGGCATAATGCCCTACGTTTGCCTTCACTAGGTTGCTGTGAAATTTTTTTCGGTAGCGACCTCAAAAATTTCTACGCAACAAAAACATTAAAACCGAAGGAGGAAAGGTTGCTTTGACGTTGTCACCTATCCGAAGTTTTGTCGTGCAACCTTTCCGATGGGGGAGATTCCCCCAAACCCCCTTTTGGGGGGACACCCCCCGGCTAACGCCTCCCCCCGATGTGGTTTTCTACCTGAGGTTATCACTAAAACTAAGTTATTAAATCTCAGAACTGGAGTAAGCATGAAAAAAGAACATCCTGCCCGATTTCTCCGAGCGTTTTCACAAATTTAGAGTTTTTAACCTTAATTAGCATTTAACGTCGGATGTTCTTTTTTTTTGAGTAGTTGGAGTAACCGACAACCTTTGGATAGTCATAACGTTGCGGTAGTAACAGAAGGAGGTCGGCGGAACGCATTTTGCATGGAATGCCAATCGACGCCACGCTTTTCGGCGGCGATTGAATGCGTTTCGCGACCCACAAGGGGACGGGGGTCTGTATGACCCCAGCGCAGCCAAAGCGACTTGGCGAAGCGCAGGACGCGCAAGCCTTAGTCGCTTCTGCGTCATAAGGCGGCTAGCATAGATGCCGCTCGGCAAGGCGTTCCGGCGGGCTTCGGCGGCAACGGCTGGGCGGCTAGCGCGAGATGCCGCTCGGCAAGGCGTTCCGGCGGGCTTCGGCGGCAACGGCTGGGCGGCGGCGAACTTTCCGGCTGGGCGGCGGCGAACTTTCCGGCTGGGCGGCACGCAGTGCTAAATGTTCTAAAACATTTAAGGATTTTGCCCTATGGCGAAAAAGTGGCGTCACCACTAGACAAAAATCCCATTTTTAGCACTTGAGAAAATCACGTTTTCGCCTATGCAAAATCACGTTTTCGCCTATGCAAAATCACGTTTTCGCCTATGCGGCTTGGCGTGAAAATTAAAAAAATTAACACTAAATTCTTATTGGTAAAGAAGTTATCAATAAATAAATTTTATGGAGTGAAAAGCGTTAGCTTTCTTAATGAGCTCGAACGATTTGATATAGCCTTTAGTTTGAAGATGCTCGAATAGTTTAATGATGACTTCGCGGGCACGACGTTTAATTTCTCCGTGAGCATTTTCAATGCCGCATTTCTCGAAAATATCGGGGAAAGTGAGCGTCGAAGCCATTTGTTTAGGATGAGCCTTGTTTTCAGCGACACGACGCAAACTGTAGTTTTTAAGCATAATGTTCATCCAACTATTTTGAACACCAGGAACATCAAGAAGGAAGACATCGTAAATTAAAAGTTGCTTTCTATCACGAGCGATAATCATCAAGGGAGATTCTCTGTCAAAATAAATAACAGAAGCGTCTTGCCCGTTGACTGTTTTTCCAACGAAATAAGCAGGTAGAATGGCGGAACAAGTTATAGGAGCTCTGTCTTTGCCGTAATGGAGAGCAGGATTGGTTTCAGACTCGTCAATTTCGATGATAGTGCTCATGAGCTTTTTAACGCTACTAAGAATGGCATCGCGCTGTTCGAGGGTCATTTTGCCTTTGCCACCTTTGCTAACTTTGCCTGTCAAGCCGCGATAAATCATTGCCGGAGTGATATGCTCAATACCGTCAGCGAGATAAGAGATGCAAACACTCAAGACAGCATAGTCAAATTCGTTAAGTGGATCCGTGTTATCGTAGCCGTCAGCGTTAGAAATTCTGTAGACAGTAACAACTTCGCCATACCGCTTGTGATTGTGCTTTTCAAGGATTTTACGTTGTTTGCCATCAACGACCATGCGCTCATACTGTTCTTTCGACAAGTGACTAATAACTTTGCAAAGTTTGAAGTTAGGTACGAGTCGTTTCTTCGTGGGGTAGAGCTGAACGTTTATTTTGACTTGAGTTTCGTGTTCCATAAAATCGCTCCTTTCTAATCAATGTCATCATCAACTTCAGGAGAATAATTTTTCTTGAAATCGTTCTTATCGCAAGGTTTGAAATAGTCATGAGCGGAAAAGTAGTTAAAATAACAATCGTAATTAGTGCCTTGACGATTCTTGAGGCACTTGAGCTGAATTTGACGAGGCTGTTGGCGTTTAGCGACGTCGATTTTTTTTCGCGAGTCGGCAATATTGCTGGGATTGATAGAGTTGAGGATATAAAGTTGCAAAGCCCAAACGACATCAGCGGTATATTCTATGTTGCCCGATTCTTTGAAACTCTCGAAGGAGACTCCTTGAGTATAGTTAGCGCGATTGAAACTGCTTATGACGATAAAAGTGGAATTGGTGTCGCGCTGAAATTTTTTGAGTTTACGAACGGAGTCATCGACGCCAAGTTTCGTTGATTCCTTGCTCGAAGGAACAATTTGAAGATAATCAAGACAGATGACAGGAGCCTTTTGTTTGTCGAAGCAAAGAGGTTTAAGGCGAATAAGAAGTTCATCAATGGATTCGTCCTGCATTTCCAAAACTTGCAAATTAGTCTTAGAGTTAGCGACTTCGCTAATGACGCAATCAAGCTGAGCCGACCACGAACCGCGCCGAATATCAGCGGCAGTAAGAGAGGTTTGCTTATCTTTAAGGAAAAGCCGTCGAGCTGCAGTTTTGGTGAAAAGCTCAAGTTTGCTCATTTCGTAGGAACAGTAAATACAGTCTTCGCCGCTTTCGGCAAGTTGTTCGAGTAGTTGCCAACAGAAAGTAGTTTTGCCAGCGGCGGGAGTTGCGCCGATTACGTAAAGTCCAGGACTGAAAAATTGTTGGTCGTCAATATTTTTGAAACCGGTGAGGCGATTGGCATAATTTTTAAGAGAGTCAATGTCGGCTTTAAGATAGTTAGCGAAATAATCCGCAATGTTCGAAGATTTGGAAGGAAGAGCGGAGTGGTTCCAGCTGGAAAGGTGACTTTGGGCGTAAGCGATAATATCAGCAAAAGATTTTTCGCCGCGCTCAGCCTCGTCAATGAGTAAGTCACTAAGTTCGATAAGTTTGCGCAAGTTGGCTTTTTCTTTAATGATGTTGGCGTGGTATTCAGCGCGGGCAGTCGTGAAGGTGGCGTCGATAAGGGAGAGCAAATAGCGATGTTCGATTTTGCCAAAGTCGCCGCTTTTGCGAAGTTCTTCTTCAACGGCAAGATAGTCGATAGGTTGTTTTTTTGCAAAGAGGCGCAAAATAGCTTGAAAAACAAGTCGATGTTCAACGCGGTAAAGGTCGTCAGCGTCGATAATAGTGGATACTTCAGGAACGACGATTCCTTCCTTCATGAACATGGCAGAGAGCAGTTGTTTTTCCATTTCAATGGCTTCTGGAAATTCTTTTCGATTCATAGAAATCACCTCATGTTTATTCGGAGGCAAAAGAAAAGACGACACTCACGAAAGTGAATGCCGTCTTCTGTAATCATTCATGGTTACACTTCGCCCATAAGTGGGCGAAAACACAAAAAGCCCTTGCAAGAAATATCGCCGTGTTGTAGAATGAAGTTACAATTTTGGAATTAACCGTTCAATTCTGAGCGACGCGGGGGAGTCTTCGGACTTTCTGGCGATGATGAGGCATTCACCAGAAAAAGCTCTGTAGTGTTGACAGCACTGCGGAGCTTTCCGCTTTTATATGGTCAGTCGTTCTATAATTCGTCCTCCAATGATTTCAAATTTGTTTATTGGTTAATTCGTCGTGATAGAAAATATTCCTTTTTTGTTAAGAAATTCTACGGTTTGTGAAACAGTGAACTCGTTTGTGTCCATTGTGGGCACGAATAGGTGAAGAACTAAATTAAAGGCAAAAGTTCCTTTTGGCGTTCGGGAGAAATTTCAAAACCGTTCATAACGTCGGTGGCGGACAAATGCCAATTTTTCATGGCTTTACGAATGTTATCGAGCAAAGTTTTCTTTTCGGTCTCAGCCGCAGTTTTTTCAGCAACTTGCTCAGTCGCAACTTTAAGCAAAGGTTCCATTAAGCCACCCATATCAGTCAGCTCCTTTCGCATGTCGCGAGTCAATGTAATGTCATACTCATCACATAAAATTTTTTCTTTCTCGTCGGAAGATTTCAAGTCCATGAAGAGCAAGTGAAGCAAATTCAACAACTTGTGAGAAGTCGGTTTCATGCCCAAATTCAAAATGATAATCTTGAGCAAGTCGTAATTCTGCAATTCATCATGAAATTCCCCGTGAAGAATTTTTTCTGTCAAGCTGTATTCTTGAATAGAATTAGCACGATAATTTTGCACGTCCATCGTTATCCAAATCGAATAAACTTTTTTCAGACCGTTGTAATTGTCACCGTAAAATTCCTTTTCTTTTTGAGAAGAAATAAGGCGAGCAATATAGTAAACGGCGCGTTTCATCAATTTATAATCAATGGAAGTGGTAGTTTTTTGAGGTTCAATGTTGATAATGAGCTTAATAGGTTCACCGGAAGAAGGAGCAATGGCGTCGAAAATAATATCGAAGGTGACAACCCCCTCAAGCGGACTGTTTGATTCTGTATGTTTTCCTTTAATGTCGAGAGTATCATCAAGAGGGATAGTGTTAATAGTAGAGGTAGGGTCGCCCTCAATATATTTTCGCTCAATATCTTGTAAGGAAGAATCGGCAAATTCGGGTACAACGTTTTTTAGAATATGAGCGAGAATAGTCTTGCGAGCCAAGAAGCGTTTAGCCAAAGTATCGTAAGCGGCGTTGCGCTCGTCTAAAAAGTTATTCACAAAATCTCTCCAATCGAGTGAAAGTTAAGGAAGAGGCTTTTGCAAAGAGAGTTTGTTGTTAGCGAGGAAATGGCAAAAAGTTTGCTCGTTAAGAGAATAGAGTAAGTCGACTTTTTCAACGAGTTGCCCGACATAAAGTAAACGGGCTAAATGTCGAAGTTCCTTATCAGTGTTAGAATCGTCCTCAAGAGCTTGAATCTGACGTTCAATTTGTTCAAGAGAAGGAAGCAAGCGATTAGAATTTGCCCGAAGAGTTTCAATCTGTTTTTGTCGCAATGTTACTCACCGCTGAAGACTATAGCACAAGAAAAATGGTTTGTCACTCAATGCCCAAAAAATTGTGCAAAAAGAGTGCACGCGATTTTTGGAGGTGTGCTAAGATATGAGAAAGCAAATTTAGGCGAAAATGTTCACTTCCGCATTTCACTGCGTGAAATGCCAAAAATCCCGCGTCATGACGCGCTAAATCGGTGGAAAAAATTTGCCAGTCACTAACGTTCCTTGAACCTGCGGTTGGCTAAGAAGGGAGGAGAAACTTCATGGCAATGTACCATTTCCGGCTAAAGTCAGACAAGAAACCCAACGGTACGAAAATTTCTGCGGTCAAACATGTGGAATATATTAACCGCGAAGGAGCTTTTTCTGATGACGAGCACGATAAAGGAAACGATAAATTCGTCGGAAATTTTATCACGACGGAAAAGAGTCCAAAAGCACTTGATGGACAAAATATTCTCCTCTATAAAACCAACGGTTTCGGCTTAATCCGAAATACAGAGCGCGGAATCGAAGTGACAGAGAATGCCTCAGAAACGACTATCGCCACTGCTCTACTTCTTGCCGCCGAGATAATGAATCATCAGCCGTTGATTATAAATGGCTCGCCCGAATTTAAGAAAGAAGTGTTGAAGACAGCAATCTTGCAAGACCTTCCTATTTCTTTTGATGACCTACTCATGCAAAGAGAGTTTATGCGTAACAAATTTATTGACTATCCGGAGAGGAAAAAATTGGCAGTGGAGACTGCGCATAAAATCTTGGAACGAATGGAGCAAAAGCAAATAGACGCTCAAGCGCACGTTGAGTATATCAACAGGGAAAGAGCATTTGAGAAAAGAGGCGAATGTATTTTTCATGCGCATCGTTTGCCCAAATGGGCGAAGAACGACCCGAAGAAATTTTTCCAAGCCGCCGATAAGTACGAAGGTAAAGGCAATCGCCGATACATGGAAATTGAGTTTGCGTTGCCAAATGAATTGAAGACGATGGAGCAATATCGGCAGATTATCGACGCATTCATAGCAAAACATTTGAGCGAGCATTATTATGCCTACGCGGTTCATAATAAAATCGGGGTAATGTCAGACGGACAGCATCATCCACATGTTCACATTATGTTTTCCGAGCGACTTATTGACGACGTAGAGAAAAAGAAGGAAAGAGCGGCTTGTAACTTTTTCAAATACCCCGCACGGAGGAAAAAAGATGGTTCAGAGCCTTCTTTTGAGGAAAGACGCAAACGCGGTGCGCCTAAGAATCGCAATTGGTCGAATAAAAATTTTCTGACGGTATTGCGAGCAGATTTTGCTCAAATCCAAAATGAAGTATTGGAGCAAAATGGCTATTCGATACGAGTGGATCACCGCTCGTTAGAAGCGCAAAAGGAAGAAGCACAGAGCAATGGCGATACTATCCTTGCTCGTCTTTTTAGTCGCGTTCCGGAGAAATACATTGGAGTAATATCGTGCCAAGAGAACGACGAACCGCGATTGGAACGGTTGAAAATATTTCGAGGACTGCGTAAACAACATTTCGATATGATGATGAAAATGGATGCGCTGACGAAGGAAGCGGACGAACTGGAAGTCAAGGATATTGTTCAAGTTGCCTCCGTACACGCTAAAGAGCTTATGGATTCAAAAGAATATACCGCGCAAAAATTTGTCTCCCAAGAACTTGTAGCGATGAGAAATAAAATGATGACAGCGGTCTCAGAAGTGAATAAATGGAAGCATGTTATTATTTCCCAACATGACGCCGAAGAACAAGCCAGACTGGAATATATGAGTAAAGCTGAACGAGAACTTTGGAAAAGATATTTTGAAACGCTGGGTCGGAAAAAGCAGTTGGAAGAATTTTTGAAGACGCTGAAAAAGCCCGATGAAAAATACAAAGAGGAACTGAAAGCTTATGAGGAGCTTGTTCGCGGCGTTTATTCTAAAATTTTTTCACTATTGACATCAGCACGAGCAATGAAAAAATCGGTAGAGGATATAAGACGCCGCCTAGAGGAGCCTGAATATAGAAACAATATTTTGCTTATCACTCACCAAATTTTACAAGCGAATACTCTCGCCAGAAAGATGTTGAAACGAGCAAGCGAGGAACTGGACAAAGCGGTCGATGACCTAAGAAACGCACTGTTCACTCAAACAATAGAAGAACCCCAAACGAGTTTCAAGACGAGAGAAGTGTACGACCTGATTCGTCAGCAGTATCGTGCCTTGAAAAAAGAACATGAGGATTTGTTTGTTGAAAAATTTCACCTCCAACGACAGGTAATTTCGCCGGAACGAGCTGTATTTATGGCGAAAAATATTTTTGTTCACGGAGACTACAAGAGACTGCGCGAAGAAATGCGCCGATACAAAAAAGCCGAGCAATGCCTCGCTCAAAAATTTCAAGCTTATGCTAAGGAAGAAAAAGACTTTCAAATGAGAGACTGGTCGGTTTTCCCACGCTCGACCTTCTTGCCAGTGCAGTATTATCTGACAAAACAGCGTACACTGCTTGAATTGGAGAGAAACCACCTCGACCAAATCAATTTCTCTCTGCAAAATAAACAAGTCGAGTTGGAAACTTTGTGCCGCCAACCTGACGCGGCGAAGAAAATCGAAGAAATAGCTACTGGCATTCTTCGCAAAAATTTAAGATTTGTCCGGCAGTTGGAAAAAGTCGACAATCGCGACAAAGAAATAATTCAGCGAATGAATCACGCTAAAGAGCAAATGAAAGCATTAGAAAACCGAATTGTCTGCGATAAAGTCAATACCCGTTATCGGGTGACTTGTTCCGACACTTTGCCGAACAGTAAAGCGGCATCACTCATTGCCGATGCAATTCTGTTTGACCCGCAAGCAGTGCAACTCGTTGCTCGTTTTGGTGGCGACAACCTCGAAATGGAAAAAGATTGGGAAATGATGAGCGAGTTCGACAAAGATGAAATCATTCGCAAGAAAATTATTCGTGAGCTATGAACAAATTTCTTTTCTGTTGACATGTTGGTTCGATAAAATTAAACTATAAAAAATCTCACTAAAAATTTTGGTGATTAGAATATGCAATACAAGAAAATGAATGATGAATACTATGTAAGGCTCGACCCGAACGAAGAATTGATTGCAACCTTGAAAAAAATCTGCGCGACAGAAAAAATCTATGGCGGACATTTTCAAGGTATCGGGGCTTGCGGTAAAGTAGTGTTGTCGACGTATTTGCCCAAAGTTGATGAATTCAAGGAACATGAATATATCGGCATGTTGGAAATGGCATCACTTATGGGAAATGTGACGATAAACTTGAATGGCGAAATTACTCTTCACGCGCATGGAGTATTTTCATATTTGGACGAGGAGGGTAAATTGTCGGTAGTAGCAGGGCATCTTCAAAAGGCATATGTAAATTACACCGGCGAGATAATCTTGAGACCGTCGCAAATGGAAATAACTCAACGAGAGGATATTGTCCCCAAAGTAGCTGTATGGAATCTTTAATGATTGGAGAGATTGAATTGATAGCAGTGTTTGCAAAATGTAAGGTAGTAGCAGGTAAGGAAAACGAGTTTACTCGCTTGGCGTTGGCTTTGGCAGAAAAAAGTCGGCAAGAGTCGGCAAACGTCAGCTACGATATTCTCAGCGAAATTGACAACACAACCAATGAATTTTACTTCCTCGAAAAATGGACTGACAAGGCAGGACTTGATGCGCACATGGCAACGGAGCATTTCAAAGAGACTATCGCCGCAGTTCAAAAGATAACCGAAGGCGACTTGGAGATTCATGTTTATCAGACACTTTAAGGACAGTTGCAAAAAAATATCCCCCGATTCTGGGGGAATTTTTTATTCAAGGAGGTTAAAGAGTGTGGTTCAAGTTAAATCTTCACCGTTGGAGGCAATAACTTTTTTGTACCAGAAGAACGAATCCTTACGAGAGCGGGAAAAATCGCCGGTTCCGTCATCGTGGCGGTTGACGTGGATAAAGCCGTAGCGTTTGGCGTATTGACCAGTGCTCGCGCTGACCAAGTCAATCGGTCCCCAAGAGGTGTAGCCGATAAGCGGCACGCCGTCCTCAATCGCCTCGCCCATCGCCGCGATATGTTTGCGGAAGTAGCTGATTCGATAGTCGTCATGAATTGCGCCGTCCGCCTCGACTTTGTCAAAAGCTCCCAGACCGTTTTCGACAACCATAATCGGCGTATCGGGATAACGTGACGCCAATTTATTCAAAGTCCAGCGCAATCCGTAAGGGTCAATTTGCCAACCCCAATCAGAAGACTCAAGGTAAGGATTTTTCGCGCCGATTGCCATGTTGCCGCCAACGAGTACGCCGCTTTTGTCGCATTGCCCATAAGACGGACGGACACAAACGCGCCACGCTCCAGCTTTTCACCGGCAAACCAAATGTCCTGCGCGGCTTCGATATTTACCATGACGAATTTTTTCGGCTTGCCCAGAACAGCGGCTACAAAGTCAGTCAAACCAGCTTGCAATAAATCTTTTTGAGCCTCATTGACAGGCATTGTAATCTTGGCATTAACAAACGGCATGAAAATCGCTCCAATCTGTGGTTACTTTTATATGCCTACTTCAAAAATCACGCCAACTAACCTATAATTCACTTAAAAATTTTTTCGGAAGGTTAAATGTATGCTAACAAAAGAAGAACTGCCGGATTGTCCGGTTGCGACCACCGTAAATCTTATCGGTAGCAAGTGGAAACTTTTAATCTTGAGAAATCTGCTACAAAGACCGTGGCGATTCAACGAGCTGAAGAAATCAATCGCAGGAATCAGCCAAAAAGTTTTGACAGACAGCTTGCGCTCAATGGAAACAGACGGCATAGTCGTTCGCACAGTTTACACAGGCTCGCCGCTGAAGGTTGAGTATTCTCTTTCCGACGTCGGTGAATCTATGCGCCCGATAATTTTAGCAATGGAAACTTGGGGAAAAAACTACAAAGCTACGAAACTCGAATAGAAATCATTCCTTCAAATTATCGCCTGTGTGCCCCGTAGAGCGTTCAAAATTCGTTTCATGGGAATCTTTCTCGTGCAAGCCTCTAAACGTGGCTTAAATCGAATACTACGCGCTTACAGAGGCACTCGAACAACAATCTTCCCACTAACTTTGCCGCTATCTTGAGCAAGGCAAGCTTCGCGCAGATTGTCAAAATCATAAACCTTGCCGATTTTCGGCTTTATTTTTTTCTCTGCGATAAACCTAAAAATATCGTCGATAACTTTTTGCGTTGGATAGTTGCTGAAAAATCCTGTCAAATAAACTCCGTTCGGAATGTCTTTAATAGGGTCGAAAGCGTCAAGAGCATAAATACCGCCAAGAATTCCTGTACAGCAAACGTAAGCTTGCGAACCGGGCTTAATGACCTGCATTGTATCGAGCAAAGTTTTTGCTCCGACCAATTCCAAAGCTTTATCGACGAACGGAATTTTTCCTTTCAAAGAACTGTCGTCGAGAATAATCTCGTCGGCACCGGTTTCTTCTAAAAGAGCAGATTTTTTCTCGCGATGAGTTGTTGCTATCACAGACGCTCCCATTGCTTTAGCCAACGAGATAGCAGCATAACCAAGCGCACAGGTCGCTCCGCGAATCAGCAATCTGTCACCGCCGCGCAGGTGTAAGCTTTCAACCAATGAACCCCAAGCCGTGAAATACGTTTCGGGAATTGCTCCCAATTCTTCCCAAGTCAATTCCGACTCAACCGAAAAGACGTGATGCATCGGCAAAAGCGCGAACTCGGCATAACTGCCATCAAAACTTCTGCCCATGCCGCCCATCAACGCGATAACCTTTTGTCCCAAAGTAAAATGGCTGTCCGAAGCGTCAACAATCTCGCCAACACACTCAATCCCCGGTATAACGGGTTTTTTTATGTACGGCTCGTTAATCTCTTGCAGTCGCAAAATTTGTTCAGAATGATTCAACCCGAACGTACGGACTTTCACCAAAACCCAACCGGATTTAACTTGCGGTATCGGATTATCCGTCAGTTTTACGTCTTCAGCCTTAGTCGGCTTATTGATTACAAATGCTCTCATAATTCTTTCCAACATTGCGGGTCAACCTCGTAAAAATCGCCGCTATAACTCGCCGCTACCGCAGGACAACCTCTACACCAAGCTAACAGTTCACACTTTGAGCACTTCTTAAACTTTGTGTAGTCGCGGTAACGCTCCATTTCGCTAAACCAAATATCTGCTAACTTGTCCTCAAAAACATTGCCGACTTTACTATTCGGTACTCGCCGACAAGCATAAATATCGCCATTTGATAAAATCGTAAGATGAGAGTTTCCGCAGTTGCATCCGCCGTAAATCATATCCGCTTCAGCCTCTGCAGGAATTTTGAATCTTCCCAGCTCATACTCGTAAAGCTTCCACAAGTGGTCTTTTCGGTTGAAGTAAGTTTCACAACCTGCCGCCTCGTATGCCTTGAATTTTTTGTCGCAAGCGTCGAGCAAGTTTCGATATTCTTCGGGCGTAATACCATTAGATTTTTCACGACCAACAGGACAATAACGGGCGAATGCAAATACGTCTACTTCGTGTGCAACGACAGTATCGATGAGGCTCGGCACTTCAGCTATATTCTTTCTGGAAACCGTTGTCATAATCACCGAACGAATGCTCGCTTGCTTAATGCACTTTATTTTTTCCAACGTGCAATCGAAAGAACCGGGCTTCCTAAACCAATCATGCGTCGTCTTCAATCCGTCTAATGACATCTGATATTTTTCGCATCCGTAAGATTTCAAAGCCTTGCAGACTTCATAATCCAAGTGGAAAGGATTGCCCATGATTGTAAACGGAATTTGATTCTCCTGCAATATGCAGATGAACTGCCAAAAATTTTCATGCAACAGCGGGTCGCCACCGGTTACGTAAAAATACGGTCGTCGCTGGCATATTTCACACATGACCAAGCATTTCTCAACGACTTCTCGAAGCTCATCCAGAGAAAGCGAGTGCAAAACTTTTTGAACGCCACCGGAGAAAATGTAGCAATGCTTGCAACGTTGGTCGCAATTATCCGTTATGTGAATCTGAAAGGCAAAAAACCGCATCGAAAGTTCACCTCAAGCAAATTGCGGTACGAAACATAAGTTCCATACCGCAACTGCGATTTCACCTGTAAAATTTACTTTCCTTCTGCTCCACAAGCCGACGAGACTTTCTTGTCGCCAGAACCGCAAGCGGAAGAAACCACTTTATCTGCGGAACCACAAGCTGAGGAATTTACGGAACGCTTGTCGCTAGAGCCGCAAGCAGAGCCGACAGGTTTCCACGAACTCGAACTTTTTCTGCTCCAGTCGTATAAGTTTGACAATGCCATTTTCATGAAACCTCCAAATTGTAAAATTCATCTAATTATAGATTTCAACTGGGTAAATGACAATACGGCACTTTTTTAACACGTAGTTACTTTTGGAAACTACCCAAAAAATTTTTTAGATTTGCATTGCGCCCCCGGAACGACTGACATCGGGCGAAAACTGCGGTCTCCAGCCCTGCCTTCGCTAACGCTACGGCACCCCGATGGGGCAAGGGGCTTACGAACCTTGTTTTCAGCCTCGTTGTCAGACGGCTTTTTTTCTGCGCTACGCTTGAAAAAATTTTTGCTGTTTCGCTACGCTACACGACGCAAAAACCGCCTACGTTCCGCCCGCGCCCCCCACCCATAGAGGTAAAATTTTTTGAAAACTTTAATCCGGAGTAAACGAAAAACTACCCCTCACTTTTAAAATTTCGATTCGCTGAGCGGTTTTTTCGCGCATGAGTATTTTAAAAGCCGCGCACTTCGTGCAAAAACACAGCGGCTTTTGCATGCCCATACGCTCAAAAACCGCTATGAAGGGGTAAACCCCCTCAAACTCCCCCAAAGCGTTTAGGCTACGCTACGGGCATAATGCCCTACGTTTGCCTTCACTAGGTTGCTGTGAAATTTTTTTCGGTAGCGACCTCAAAAATTTCTACGCAACAAAAACATTAAAACCGAAGGAGGAAAGGTTGCTTTGACGTTGTCACCTATCCGAAGTTTTGTCGTGCAACCTTTCCGATGGGGGAGATTCCCCCAAACCCCCTTTTGGGGGGACACCCCCCGGCTAACGCCTCCCCCCGATGTGGTTTTCTACCTGAGGTTATCACTAAAACTAAGTTATTAAATCTCAGAACTGGAGTAAGCATGAAAAAAGAACATCCTGCCCGATTTCTCCGAGCGTTTTCACAAATTTAGAGTTTTTAACCTTAATTAGCATTTAACGTCGGATGTTCTTTTTTTTTGAGTAGTTGGAGTAACCGACAACCTTTGGATAGTCATAACGTTGCGGTAGTAACAGAAGGAGGTCGGCGGAACGCATTTTGCATGGAATGCCAATCGACGCCACGCTTTTCGGCGGCGATTGAATGCGTTTCGCGACCCACAAGGGGACGGGGGTCTGTATGACCCCAGCGCAGCCAAAGCGACTTGGCGAAGCGCAGGACGCGCAAGCCTTAGTCGCTTCTGCGTCATAAGGCGGCTAGCATAGATGCCGCTCGGCAAGGCGTTCCGGCGGGCTTCGGCGGCAACGGCTGGGCGGCTAGCGCGAGATGCCGCTCGGCAAGGCGTTCCGGCGGGCTTCGGCGGCAACGGCTGGGCGGCGGCGAACTTTCCGGCTGGGCGGCGGCGAACTTTCCGGCTGGGCGGCACGCAGTGCTAAATGTTCTAAAACATTTAAGGATTTTGCCCTATGGCGAAAAAGTGGCGTCACCACTAGACAAAAATCCCATTTTTAGCACTTGAGAAAATCACGTTTTCGCCTATGCAAAATCACGTTTTCGCCTATGCAAAATCACGTTTTCGCCTATGCGGCTTGGCGTGAAAATTAAAAAAATTAACACTAAATTCTTATTGGTAAAGAAGTTATCAATAAATAAATTTTATGGAGTGAAAAGCGTTAGCTTTCTTAATGAGCTCGAACGATTTGATATAGCCTTTAGTTTGAAGATGCTCGAATAGTTTAATGATGACTTCGCGGGCACGACGTTTAATTTCTCCGTGAGCATTTTCAATGCCGCATTTCTCGAAAATATCGGGGAAAGTGAGCGTCGAAGCCATTTGTTTAGGATGAGCCTTGTTTTCAGCGACACGACGCAAACTGTAGTTTTTAAGCATAATGTTCATCCAACTATTTTGAACACCAGGAACATCAAGAAGGAAGACATCGTAAATTAAAAGTTGCTTTCTATCACGAGCGATAATCATCAAGGGAGATTCTCTGTCAAAATAAATAACAGAAGCGTCTTGCCCGTTGACTGTTTTTCCAACGAAATAAGCAGGTAGAATGGCGGAACAAGTTATAGGAGCTCTGTCTTTGCCGTAATGGAGAGCAGGATTG
>JAFWNF010000010.1 GCA_017510445.1 Candidatus Saccharimonadota bacterium | reverse complement strand
TATTTCTTTGATGTCAGCGGCAGCAGCTTTATCGTCAAAGCTTTCTTTTAAGCCGATACAAATTAAGAAGAACTGGAAAGCAATAGCTGCAATGGTAACAGCCTTTAATTGAGTAGGTTCAACGTTCTGAGGATATTGGCGGAAAATTTTTCCGAATTCAATGTAGATATTTCGTATTTCTTCTAAGTGATTAGATACAAAATCAGCCCAAGCTTTTCCGAAATGTCCGAAATGATTTTCGCAGAGGAAATGCAAAGCAGAGGCAAAATAATCGTCAAAAAGGTTGTCTACGTGAAGTTGAACGATTCGTTTGTGAATGCCACGTGGGTCGTGATTTTTAACCAGCGGTTTTTCGCCAGTCATAAGGCGAGAGCCGAAAAATTCAAAAGTTTCTCTGACAGAGCCGTCACGTTTGTTAGCTTGATTAGCAGTACCAAGCTCGTATTCATAAATCATTTGGGGCAGAGATTCTTCACCTTTTTTTCCACCTTGAAGTGTTCCTAGTTCGTCAAGGAAAGTGGGTAAGTCGCAATAGGCGGCGGCAACTGCTTGGCGATTCTTGAGAGTTGCACCGAAAGTACGTATTAACTTACGAGGATTTCCAAAAATAGAAGCAGCTAATTTTTCAAGAGCAGTTTTGCCGGAGCCACTTTTTCCGTTGAGTTGAGCCTGTAAGTTTGAAACGTTGAAAGGACGCACAAGTAACGAAGCAAGTGTAAAGCCGAGAAAAATTCTAGCTACAGCCCCGCCGAATTTACAGGCATCAATAAAACCTTTTTTCCATTTCGATGCGTCCCCGTGAGTAGCAAATTCTTTTTCATAATCGAAACCAGCGCGACGGACAATGTAATCGTCGTCATCGTTAGGAGTAGGATAAATAAATTTGTCGCCGTGCCAGCCCGGTTGTCGGTAGCATTTTATTTCTGGAATGTTATTTTTATTTTCAGCGATAATGTAAGCGAAGAATTTTGCAAGTCTTGAAGGGTCGCTAATTAAAGCTCCACCGTAGTCTGCAAGTTCTAAAATTTTTCGCGGGTCAAATAAAGTGCGTCCATCGACGATAGTTTTTCTCCAAACATTTTCGTTAGTCTTAATAGCGACTTCGTATTGGGTTATGTGTTTTGTCGGTTCGCGAAAGACTTTTGTCGGCACGATAGGATTACTAGTGGCTTGGTAACGTTTTGGGAAGCGACCAGTGTCGTCCACAATGGCAATGCCTTGCTCGTTGAAATGGACGCTATAAGGAATTTTAAGGTTAATCGGACAGTCATCGACATTTTCAACAGTGAATTCTACGCGGTTTTTGGATTCTTCGCGCATAGCGTTGATTTCATCGATTTTTTTCTGTTGCTGATAATCTTTTTGGTCACGTGCAATTTGAGTAGCGAGTTTGTCAATATCAGCTTCAGTCTTGCTTTTCGTAAGAGCGGCAAGTGCGAAAAGTTCAGCCGGAACATCGGCAGGCGGCTTTTGAGATTGCAGTTCTTTTATTTTTTTCTTAGCAGCTGTTTGAGCATCTTTCATGACAACGAAAAATTTGGTAGCAAGCTGAGGTATGTAGAATTTGCAGAGAGCGATTTTGCGGCGAATTAGAAGGTCATCGACATCGAAAGGATTAAACTGGTCGGCAGTCAAGGCGTCAATGTAGCTTTTAGCGTCTCTAAGCTGAGCAATGATGTTAGGGTTGATAGGAGCGTTGGAATGGTTAATTTGCCATCCGGCAATGAGCTTGTCAAAAATTTGAGCGTCAGCAATTTTCTTTTCAAGTGCATAAAAATCTTGTTCTGTAGCTGAAATGATTTTTTCAATTATGTTGTTTAAAAATTGGTTGCCGCGAGTTTGAAGAATTTGATTGGCATCAACTTTGTTACCGAATTCTGTTTGGTCGTCTGGAGACAGGAAGTCATAGATAAATTTGCAAACAGCAAGGTTGCCACGTTTTTGAAGTTCAGTTTGCAGGTCAACAGGAAAATTTTTTTCGCGTTGGTCGGAATCGAAGACCAGAATAAATTTTTTATTTGTAATGTCTTTATTGTCGAGGACGGATAGTAAAGTGATACCTTGATTAGCGGCACCTAGAGCGACGACATTTTTATTGTTAGCTTGCCAGATGCTTATGGCGTCAATGTAACCTTCGACGACGATAATAGTTTCTTTGGAGAGTGCATCGGTATTGAAAAGCGTTTTTTCGCCATCATGTTCTTTGTCTGTAATAAATTGTCTGGTCTTTTCGTTGAAGTAGGTGATAGGTACGGTCAAACGTGCGAGATAATTTGCAATTTCATAAGTTGTTGAAGCGGGGATAATCACACGTGGTGATTTTGTTGTTTTTTTGGAATGTTGCCAGTCGGGCAGGTAGCCGCAATGAAAGTGCTGAAGTGTTTCGTATGTTAAGCCACGCCAAGAACCGCCTTGAGATTCGATAAAGGTTTGCAAGTTATTTTGAGAATTGGCGATAATGTTGTTAATTTTTTTCAGACGTGGAGCTTCGATTTTTTTTGTAGTTCCCGATGTTATTGGTTTATTTTTCGTGTGAGTTGTGTTAGAATTTGCATCGTCATCTGTTTCGAAATTGATGGTGAAGTCGTTGCAAACACGGCGGCAGATTTCTTGAAAATCCGATTGAGCATTAAGCCCGTAATGAGCTGCGAAGAGGTGGATGTTATCTTTGCCTTCTCTTGGCGACATGCAGGAGTGGCAGAACCATTTAACGATGCCATTCTCGATTTTCCACGAGAGTGCGGAAGATTGATTCTCATGAGAACCAGAGCCGCAAAAAGGACATATGTAAATTCTTTTTTTTCGAGTGCTGTTAGGAGCGACAGAAAGAATTCCGCGCCAAGCGAGTACGTCTGGACGAATTTGCTTAATCGTGTTGATTGTGCTATCAGAAATTTTCATATAAAGTTTCCTCCTTCGTGGGGACTATTTTTTTGCAAGAAAGCAAAAGACGACAAACACAGATTTGTGAATGTCGTCTTCAATTTCCGTCTGTTTATTGAAAAAGCTAGAAAGCTAGCGTATAATCGAACAAGCTCAGTTCAACGTGGATGTGAGACGGACATTCACGATTGACGTTACGAGTGGCAATGAAGCCTACGGGTTTTCAAATGAAACGACATTCACTTGAAGAGCTCTGCAGTTTTCTGAGGACTGTAGAGCCTTTATTGCGTTATGGAATCTCCTTCTAAAAATTTTTTTGTATTGTAGCACAAAGTCAGAAGGAGTTCAAATATTTGTTGCAGGAAAAAGTTTGTTCTTAGTTTCACCTAAATGTGCCCAATTTGGGCACATTTGTGTTCGCGCTTTCACATTAGCCGGAAAAGAAGACGGGTAGAATTAAAGCCAACGAGCCATTTCTATTTTGTGACGAATTTCATCTCTTTCGAGTTGGGAAAGTAAATCCCAGTTAATCATGTCCCAGTTAATGTCGGGAACGCGGGAGAGTTGCAAAGGAACAATGCCAGTTTCGTCGGGTTTTGTGTAATCGGTCTCGGAAGGCTTAGGCGGTTTCCACGACGGTGGCGGAATAGTTGGTTGAATATTTTTCT
Source organism: Candidatus Saccharimonadota bacterium (assembly GCA_017510445.1). Lineage (GTDB taxonomy): Bacteria > Patescibacteriota > Saccharimonadia > Saccharimonadales > Saccharimonadaceae > Nanosyncoccus. Next base: position 12,134 of record JAFWNF010000010.1, on the reverse strand, counting down.
TGTGTTGAAGAATGGCAGCATGAATAACGTCACGAATATATTGGTCAACGTTCTTGACATCAGTGCTAAGGATGAGATTGTGCAAAATATGTTCGGTACGTTTAAAATCGCCTTTGGTAGCGAGGAAGGTGCGAATAGTAGCGCGATGAAGATCGTGGCAATAAGAGGAAAAAGTCAGCTGAAGTTCGTCAATTTTGCGGTCAATGTTCTTACGCCAAACTTTAGGAATGGCAGTGTAAAGAGCAGTCTCTTTTTCGAGTTCTTTTAGCTGACGGAGAAAATAGTTCAAGTCAGAGCGAGCTTGATATTCGTCATGTTTTAATTGACGATTGTCGTCTTTAAGTACGTGAATAGTAGCCGCCATTTTGGTACTTTCTTCGCTGGATTCCTTTAGGTAGAGATAATGCTTGATGGGTAGTTCAATGTTGTTTTTGTCCTCCGAAGTAAAAATAAAGCCTTTAGTGGGGAAATGAGCGGCTTGGTCTGCTTCTTCGATTTTTTGGTGACTAATGTCAGCGAGTTGTAAATCATCGGCGAAAAGTTGAGCTTTGATTTTTGCTTGCTGAGCTTTGAACTGTTGCAAGGGTAGATATTTTTTAGAGTGATGTTCACCGCGCTCAAGTCCGTAGAGTTGAGAGACTTCGCTATGAAAGTCGGTTTGTAATTGCTCCAACGTTTTTGGGCAGAAAAGGACTTTGGCGGAGAGTCGCCCGTCGGGAGTAATGGGTACGACGCCGATGTGAATATGAGGATTAGATTCGTCCATGTGACACTGACAATACATAACGTTTTCTTTTCCGTAACGCCTTTGGAAGAAATGAAGGGAATCACGAAAATATTGTTCGCGAGTATCACAGTCAAGATTAAGCATAAAGTCGACGGAAGCGGAAACGATTATATCTTCAATACCGACAGCATCGGAACGCGGACGCTTTTTCAGGTGAAGTTGGGCAATACGTTCCTTAACGCGCCGACTCAAATGGTCGGGAGCTAAGTCTTCAATGCAATAGTTCAGATGAGAACGGGATATGTCGATATTGGGATTGGTCTTGACGCGTTCGCGCTCTTGAAGATGACGGCGGAGACCTTCCAATCCGTTTAGTTTTACTTTACCGGCAATGAGTTGCTGATAATTCATGTAGATACCTCCTTCAAATTGCTGAGGGAAGTATGGCACAAGAATCGGCTTTCAAACTCTTATCTTTTTGCATTTTTTCGAGGAAGATAGAGGACAATAATTATCCAATTCGGTTTTTATCTGTAGGACAGGTATATCTCGTTATACCTGCCTACGGCAGGAACGAGCTCTGCGAGGCATGAATTAAATTAAAAAAAAATGAGCAGACCATTATTTCTAATTGGTCGCTCTTATTGTAAGGAAAAAGATAAAGTAAAAAATAACTCTCATTTACGAGATATCATTCTATTTTAGGAATCATCGTTGCATTTTCTGGAGCAGAAGTGGATAAGTTCCATACAGCTACTTTCATCTTTTTTATTTTCTTACCATTGCCAAAATCCAACAAGTCCTCTCTTTTAAAGATATTCAATATTTTATCCAAACTTCCTAAGCTTACTGATGACATGAGAAACGCCTCTTCTGGGTCGATTAGCTTACAATAAGCCCATAATTGTCCTAAGTCATGTAAAGTAAGGCTTGTTTTTTTTGCCTCTATAAAAAATAATTTTACAATATTACCTTTTTGAGCAATACCTAAAACGTCGATTTGAATTCCAATACCTACGGCAACATTATATGTTATTCCGTATTTATTGAGAACTCTGTCTAAACGTTCATTATGAGAGTCTACCGTGGTTATCGTAAAATTTCTGTATTTATGTTTTAAATAATTATCTAACCATAATCGCATAGGTTCATAGAGCTCGTATTCATTCTGAACATTTTTTTTACTTACCATATCCTAAATCCTCTGCAATTTGTTTCCATGAATCGTAATGTCTTCCTCTGATTAACGAGGGTAACGCAGAATCACTTTCACACGGATGAAAATCCTTGTTTCTTTTTCTATCAATAACTTCCCAATAAAAACGGTGAGTAATGCTCTCAGCAACTATTCCTCTTGCCCTAAAACCTTCTACTAATTCATTAGCGTACGTCTGCAACGCTTGCATTTTATTTATAATCCCAAATCCTATAGGTAAAAACTCATTCGCGTAAATTTTAATTTGATGTTCCTTTTTCCAGAAATGTTTATGACCTTGATTATATTTTTTCAAGCGACCATCTCGCATGTTAGGATGAGCCCAATCAATACTCTGAACAGGAATATCCAAATCTTTCAAGAGATTACAAATATCAATTACAATAAACCAATTATTAGGTACTTCAATATATACTCTATGTTTATATTTATCTATAAAGCTATTGCTTCTTCTTATATATCCTGTTACATCGCAAAAACCTTTTAGAAACATTTTCTTTTGGTCAACAGTAAAACCGAAAATTTCATCATGTACACGCATATCGTTATGAGTAACAGCAGAACCAACATATCTTAAAATTTCTCTCACTAAATAGTCCTCTTCTGGTTTCGAAAACGACAAAATAGTTACAGACTCTTTTTGAACAAAAGGTAACGAAGAGCCAATCAACGGTGTTAATATTCCCGAAATATCAGCAACACTCGCTTTTACATAAATTTTAACGTTGTGAAAATCTTCTGTTTCCAATTTTTTATGAGGAATCTCAATAGAAATAGAAGTTCTACCGAACGCGTTATTGATTTCTCCATTACCGTAAATCATTCCTAATAGATATGCCATTTCATTATTCATTTTTTATTTACACCTATACTATAACCTTGTTTCAACAAAAATTTAACAATGTCATTATTGTTTAATCTATAAGGATAGTCGTTCCTATATGTACTAGTCGACTTAAATCCCAATGTTCTTACATCTTCAGGTGGACAAGATTCAACATATAATCTAAGTTCAAGTCCCCATTTATTTGAGTTATCCTCTAATCTTATTATTCCTTCGGAACCTAAACTAACAGAAGGACTATGAGTCAAGTTATATTCTTCAATGAACTTTTCCAACACTTTCATCTTACCTTCTGCTTCAATGAAAAAATTTAGCTCTCCTTTTAAAAAATTAAGCAAATCAATGTACATAAAAATCCCTCATTCCTTTATGAAAATCAGAATGTACTCATGAACTTTGTTAATTCTAAATTTATAAGGATAACCCAACGGACGCATATTATTATAATCCGCTTGCCTATCCCAAATAATAATATCATCAAATATGTAGCCCCTCTTTTGGAGCTCCAAAGCTAAGTCACTGTGCAAAGGATAAAATTTACTCTTCTTTCGAATGTCCATCACATTCACAATACAGTAACTTCCCTGCTTTAAACAACGATTTACCTTTTCAAACAATTCGCCCAACAATCCGAGAAATTCGTTATAGTCCGTAATATTACCTAAATCATTCTCCTTTTCCGAATAATTTATACTTTCTTTCTTATCAGCACTTCGCTTCATATTAAGAATATTCCAGTAAGGCGGAGAAGTTACACAGAGGTCGAAACTATCAGCTTGTAAATTATCCAATTCTTGAAAACTATCTCCATGTATAATTCTGATATTCGAATCACATTCGATTCTCTTCCTAGCCGTTTCTGTAAACTCAAGAGAAAGGTCTATTCCTGTCCCAGAACAATTCAAATTATGTGCAGCGACCATCGTAGAACCAACACCATCAAAAGGATCCAAAACGTTGCTACCTTTCCTTGAAAAAGTACGAATTAGTTTCTCACACAAAGCAACAGGATAATAAGCCGGATGTCCCAATTCTCGTTCTTCCTTACTCTTACCTAAATTTCGCCAAATGCTAAAGGAATTACATAACCATTCTTTTCCTGTCAAATCATTACATTTCCTACTTGTCTCTATCATTTATCCACCTTTTTGATTGCAACGATTTTATTTCTTCGTCAATATACACACGTTCCGAATCGTCAATACCATACATATTATAAACGAGTTCATTCAGTTCTTCAATCATTTCAAACCATATTTCGCTCATATATTCCCTACCTTCAATAGCTTCCACAAGACTCACAATTTGATTAAATAAAACTTCATTATCCTTTTTTAAGGGCAATTTGCGCAGATACTTGGCATCAGTATGCATTGTCAATCTAGAATTATTATAACAAAACTTCAACAAATAAAAATTACATAATCTCGAATGCAAGATTCCGACCATATAACGACACATCTTTTCATCACCATCGGTAAATATAGTAACGGTCTGTTTAGCCTTCAATTCATTTCCAGCAAAACTTGCAATTATCCCAGCTTCAGCACTGTATATATTTTGAATAAACACCTGATTACCTCGTGCCGGAACTTGTCGATTTTTGAAACCAAATTTTCTTATATCCTTACCCGACACAGCATCTTCATCAAGCGACCTACCCCTACCTACGTATCCCCCACATATATCAGAAAACTTTGTATAAGTCCCTTCTAATTTACAATATACATTAAATTCATCCTCACTACTAAATAAAAGAATATCGTCAGAATAAAAACTCTGTTTGACACTACACACATTCTGAAAAGAATCATCAACATACCTTAATAATCTTATTTCATTATCCTTTGAATAACAATTTTTTATGGTTATTAAAATCTGTTCTCCTCGAACATTTGAAAAGCAAGAACCCAAATCTACTATAGAAAGAATAGCCTTCTTATTTAATATATGCTTCCTCAAAAGACTATAACTAAAAACATGAAGAAAATTTTTAGGAACAATATAAGAAATTATTCCATCATCTTTTACTAATTCAAAAGAACGATACAAAGCAACAACGAACAAATTATTACCAGAATCTTTAATCTTCCTCTGAAACAAATAATCTGTATTATCAGTGACTATAGTTCCTTCCATAGGACAATAGGGTGGATTTCCAATAACATAATCGACTTTTTCTTTTAATCCTAACTTTTTAAGAACAACTTTACTATCCTCAAAAAGAGTATCCATTTTTTTTACTGTAGATTTTAGCCCAGTCAGCGTTTTACACATTCGCACAGCTTTAACATCTATATCTGCACCGTAAACATTACAGCAACCATATTCGATAGCTGAGTACAAGAAACTCCCGACTCCACAACAAGGATCCAATATCAACTTTTTAGGATCCAATGCCAAATAATCAAATATCAACCTTGAAAGCCGGACATCAGTATAAAAAACACCATTTTTTTTCCGATACTCCCCACTTAAAGAACTCTCGAAAAGAGAACTTTTAATTGCATATTCGTCCAAAGTACAGTTTAACATTTTTCTAACCACTTAAAAATCTCATCAAATTTAATTACCTGCCAAAAAAGCTGAGAAAACACCAATAAGAAAAACCACGTACTAATTTTAATATACCATTCTAAAGTAACCCTTGCAAGAATCAGCTAAATGAAGAAAAGATTTCATCCCAGAAAGTGTCCCCAGTGTCCCCACGTCCCCGCCATTGTCCCCACCATTGTCCCCACCGATATTCAAAATAAATGGCGTCCTAATGCGGTTTGTCCCCGTGTCCCCTTTGTCCCCGCTAAAAAATTACAAGTATATAGGAGAAAAAAATTCCCAGAAAAAATTTTGAGAAATTCTCGATAAGTGTTTACCAGCATTTGAAAAGAAAAAATTGTTGATTTTTTTTCGTGCGTAATAAGGTATGTTTTTAGTGGGGACAGTGGGGACAAAAGGGACAACGTATATAGAATGTTGTCATAACGCTATTTATTAGCCTAAAAAATGTCCCCACTAAAAAATTTTCAGTGGGGACAAAAGGGACAATAGAGGGGACAAGCTGGGGACACTTTCTTTTCAAATGCTCTTTCATTAAATTTCAGCGGAGAATTCTTCATCACTCTCATGACTGTTTTCGATGTCAGCATTAAGAAGCACACCTGCTTTGAAACGATAAACCTTTACTTTCTTTCCGTTAATACGGGTTGAAAAGCGCAAGCCATCGCCTTTTGAACAGCGAATTTTTCCTTTAAGTGCCCATTCTGCAACGAGAGATTCCATAGATTGATAGCCGAGTTCGATTTCGATAATTTTTTTGAGTGCGGTTGGTAAAAAAGAAATTTCTCCATTGTCGAAAGTTTTTCCATAGCATTCCAGAGCTTGCGAATTAACTGGAGTGTAGCCTTCTGGCGAATTATCTTTTATATCATGAGCGAAATTTTTCATATGTCCAACGACGTAGCTTTGAAGGTCGATAAGAGCACGATTTGAATCATCGAGTTCATCGGGCGTTGGCAGTGTCGAAATTATTTCTTTGATGTCAGCGGCAGCAGCTTTATCGTCAAAGCTTTCTTTTAAGCCGATACAAATTAAGAAGAACTGGAAAGCAATAGCTGCAATGGTAACAGCCTTTAATTGAGTAGGTTCAACGTTCTGAGGATATTGGCGGAAAATTTTTCCGAATTCAATGTAGATATTTCGTATTTCTTCTAAGTGATTAGATACAAAATCAGCCCAAGCTTTTCCGAAATGTCCGAAATGATTTTCGCAGAGGAAATGCAAAGCAGAGGCAAAATAATCGTCAAAAAGGTTGTCTACGTGAAGTTGAACGATTCGTTTGTGAATGCCACGTGGGTCGTGATTTTTAACCAGCGGTTTTTCGCCAGTCATAAGGCGAGAGCCGAAAAATTCAAAAGTTTCTCTGACAGAGCCGTCACGTTTGTTAGCTTGATTAGCAGTACCAAGCTCGTATTCATAAATCATTTGGGGCAGAGATTCTTCACCTTTTTTTCCACCTTGAAGTGTTCCTAGTTCGTCAAGGAAAGTGGGTAAGTCGCAATAGGCGGCGGCAACTGCTTGGCGATTCTTGAGAGTTGCACCGAAAGTACGTATTAACTTACGAGGATTTCCAAAAATAGAAGCAGCTAATTTTTCAAGAGCAGTTTTGCCGGAGCCACTTTTTCCGTTGAGTTGAGCCTGTAAGTTTGAAACGTTGAAAGGACGCACAAGTAACGAAGCAAGTGTAAAGCCGAGAAAAATTCTAGCTACAGCCCCGCCGAATTTACAGGCATCAATAAAACCTTTTTTCCATTTCGATGCGTCCCCGTGAGTAGCAAATTCTTTTTCATAATCGAAACCAGCGCGACGGACAATGTAATCGTCGTCATCGTTAGGAGTAGGATAAATAAATTTGTCGCCGTGCCAGCCCGGTTGTCGGTAGCATTTTATTTCTGGAATGTTATTTTTATTTTCAGCGATAATGTAAGCGAAGAATTTTGCAAGTCTTGAAGGGTCGCTAATTAAAGCTCCACCGTAGTCTGCAAGTTCTAAAATTTTTCGCGGGTCAAATAAAGTGCGTCCATCGACGATAGTTTTTCTCCAAACATTTTCGTTAGTCTTAATAGCGACTTCGTATTGGGTTATGTGTTTTGTCGGTTCGCGAAAGACTTTTGTCGGCACGATAGGATTACTAGTGGCTTGGTAACGTTTTGGGAAGCGACCAGTGTCGTCCACAATGGCAATGCCTTGCTCGTTGAAATGGACGCTATAAGGAATTTTAAGGTTAATCGGACAGTCATCGACATTTTCAACAGTGAATTCTACGCGGTTTTTGGATTCTTCGCGCATAGCGTTGATTTCATCGATTTTTTTCTGTTGCTGATAATCTTTTTGGTCACGTGCAATTTGAGTAGCGAGTTTGTCAATATCAGCTTCAGTCTTGCTTTTCGTAAGAGCGGCAAGTGCGAAAAGTTCAGCCGGAACATCGGCAGGCGGCTTTTGAGATTGCAGTTCTTTTATTTTTTTCTTAGCAGCTGTTTGAGCATCTTTCATGACAACGAAAAATTTGGTAGCAAGCTGAGGTATGTAGAATTTGCAGAGAGCGATTTTGCGGCGAATTAGAAGGTCATCGACATCGAAAGGATTAAACTGGTCGGCAGTCAAGGCGTCAATGTAGCTTTTAGCGTCTCTAAGCTGAGCAATGATGTTAGGGTTGATAGGAGCGTTGGAATGGTTAATTTGCCATCCGGCAATGAGCTTGTCAAAAATTTGAGCGTCAGCAATTTTCTTTTCAAGTGCATAAAAATCTTGTTCTGTAGCTGAAATGATTTTTTCAATTATGTTGTTTAAAAATTGGTTGCCGCGAGTTTGAAGAATTTGATTGGCATCAACTTTGTTACCGAATTCTGTTTGGTCGTCTGGAGACAGGAAGTCATAGATAAATTTGCAAACAGCAAGGTTGCCACGTTTTTGAAGTTCAGTTTGCAGGTCAACAGGAAAATTTTTTTCGCGTTGGTCGGAATCGAAGACCAGAATAAATTTTTTATTTGTAATGTCTTTATTGTCGAGGACGGATAGTAAAGTGATACCTTGATTAGCGGCACCTAGAGCGACGACATTTTTATTGTTAGCTTGCCAGATGCTTATGGCGTCAATGTAACCTTCGACGACGATAATAGTTTCTTTGGAGAGTGCATCGGTATTGAAAAGCGTTTTTTCGCCATCATGTTCTTTGTCTGTAATAAATTGTCTGGTCTTTTCGTTGAAGTAGGTGATAGGTACGGTCAAACGTGCGAGATAATTTGCAATTTCATAAGTTGTTGAAGCGGGGATAATCACACGTGGTGATTTTGTTGTTTTTTTGGAATGTTGCCAGTCGGGCAGGTAGCCGCAATGAAAGTGCTGAAGTGTTTCGTATGTTAAGCCACGCCAAGAACCGCCTTGAGATTCGATAAAGGTTTGCAAGTTATTTTGAGAATTGGCGATAATGTTGTTAATTTTTTTCAGACGTGGAGCTTCGATTTTTTTTGTAGTTCCCGATGTTATTGGTTTATTTTTCGTGTGAGTTGTGTTAGAATTTGCATCGTCATCTGTTTCGAAATTGATGGTGAAGTCGTTGCAAACACGGCGGCAGATTTCTTGAAAATCCGATTGAGCATTAAGCCCGTAATGAGCTGCGAAGAGGTGGATGTTATCTTTGCCTTCTCTTGGCGACATGCAGGAGTGGCAGAACCATTTAACGATGCCATTCTCGATTTTCCACGAGAGTGCGGAAGATTGATTCTCATGAGAACCAGAGCCGCAAAAAGGACATATGTAAATTCTTTTTTTTCGAGTGCTGTTAGGAGCGACAGAAAGAATTCCGCGCCAAGCGAGTACGTCTGGACGAATTTGCTTAATCGTGTTGATTGTGCTATCAGAAATTTTCATATAAAGTTTCCTCCTTCGTGGGGACTATTTTTTTGCAAGAAAGCAAAAGACGACAAACACAGATTTGTGAATGTCGTCTTCAATTTCCGTCTGTTTATTGAAAAAGCTAGAAAGCTAGCGTATAATCGAACAAGCTCAGTTCAACGTGGATGTGAGACGGACATTCACGATTGACGTTACGAGTGGCAATGAAGCCTACGGGTTTTCAAATGAAACGACATTCACTTGAAGAGCTCTGCAGTTTTCTGAGGACTGTAGAGCCTTTATTGCGTTATGGAATCTCCTTCTAAAAATTTTTTTGTATTGTAGCACAAAGTCAGAAGGAGTTCAAATATTTGTTGCAGGAAAAAGTTTGTTCTTAGTTTCACCTAAATGTGCCCAATTTGGGCACATTTGTGTTCGCGCTTTCACATTAGCCGGAAAAGAAGACGGGTAGAATTAAAGCCAACGAGCCATTTCTATTTTGTGACGAATTTCATCTCTTTCGAGTTGGGAAAGTAAATCCCAGTTAATCATGTCCCAGTTAATGTCGGGAACGCGGGAGAGTTGCAAAGGAACAATGCCAGTTTCGTCGGGTTTTGTGTAATCGGTCTCGGAAGGCTTAGGCGGTTTCCACGACGGTGGCGGAATAGTTGGTTGAATATTTTTCTTGTGTTGAAGAATGGCAGCATGAATAACGTCACGAATATATTGGTCAACGTTCTTGACATCAGTGCTAAGGATGAGATTGTGCAAAATATGTTCGGTACGTTTAAAATCGCCTTTGGTAGCGAGGAAGGTGCGAATAGTAGCGCGATGAAGATCGTGGCAATAAGAGGAAAAAGTCAGCTGAAGTTCGTCAATTTTGCGGTCAATGTTCTTACGCCAAACTTTAGGAATGGCAGTGTAAAGAGCAGTCTCTTTTTCGAGTTCTTTTAGCTGACGGAGAAAATAGTTCAAGTCAGAGCGAGCTTGATATTCGTCATGTTTTAATTGACGATTGTCGTCTTTAAGTACGTGAATAGTAGCCGCCATTTTGGTACTTTCTTCGCTGGATTCCTTTAGGTAGAGATAATGCTTGATGGGTAGTTCAATGTTGTTTTTGTCCTCCGAAGTAAAAATAAAGCCTTTAGTGGGGAAATGAGCGGCTTGGTCTGCTTCTTCGATTTTTTGGTGACTAATGTCAGCGAGTTGTAAATCATCGGCGAAAAGTTGAGCTTTGATTTTTGCTTGCTGAGCTTTGAACTGTTGCAAGGGTAGATATTTTTTAGAGTGATGTTCACCGCGCTCAAGTCCGTAGAGTTGAGAGACTTCGCTATGAAAGTCGGTTTGTAATTGCTCCAACGTTTTTGGGCAGAAAAGGACTTTGGCGGAGAGTCGCCCGTCGGGAGTAATGGGTACGACGCCGATGTGAATATGAGGATTAGATTCGTCCATGTGACACTGACAATACATAACGTTTTCTTTTCCGTAACGCCTTTGGAAGAAATGAAGGGAATCACGAAAATATTGTTCGCGAGTATCACAGTCAAGATTAAGCATAAAGTCGACGGAAGCGGAAACGATTATATCTTCAATACCGACAGCATCGGAACGCGGACGCTTTTTCAGGTGAAGTTGGGCAATACGTTCCTTAACGCGCCGACTCAAATGGTCGGGAGCTAAGTCTTCAATGCAATAGTTCAGATGAGAACGGGATATGTCGATATTGGGATTGGTCTTGACGCGTTCGCGCTCTTGAAGATGACGGCGGAGACCTTCCAATCCGTTTAGTTTTACTTTACCGGCAATGAGTTGCTGATAATTCATGTAGATACCTCCTTCAAATTGCTGAGGGAAGTATGGCACAAGAATCGGCTTTCAAACTCTTATCTTTTTGCATTTTTTCGAGGAAGATAGAGGACAATAATTATCCAATTCGGTTTTTATCTGTAGGACAGGTATATCTCGTTATACCTGCCTACGGCAGGAACGAGCTCTGCGAGGCATGAATTAAATTAAAAAAAAATGAGCAGACCATTATTTCTAATTGGTCGCTCTTATTGTAAGGAAAAAGATAAAGTAAAAAATAACTCTCATTTACGAGATATCATTCTATTTTAGGAATCATCGTTGCATTTTCTGGAGCAGAAGTGGATAAGTTCCATACAGCTACTTTCATCTTTTTTATTTTCTTACCATTGCCAAAATCCAACAAGTCCTCTCTTTTAAAGATATTCAATATTTTATCCAAACTTCCTAAGCTTACTGATGACATGAGAAACGCCTCTTCTGGGTCGATTAGCTTACAATAAGCCCATAATTGTCCTAAGTCATGTAAAGTAAGGCTTGTTTTTTTTGCCTCTATAAAAAATAATTTTACAATATTACCTTTTTGAGCAATACCTAAAACGTCGATTTGAATTCCAATACCTACGGCAACATTATATGTTATTCCGTATTTATTGAGAACTCTGTCTAAACGTTCATTATGAGAGTCTACCGTGGTTATCGTAAAATTTCTGTATTTATGTTTTAAATAATTATCTAACCATAATCGCATAGGTTCATAGAGCTCGTATTCATTCTGAACATTTTTTTTACTTACCATATCCTAAATCCTCTGCAATTTGTTTCCATGAATCGTAATGTCTTCCTCTGATTAACGAGGGTAACGCAGAATCACTTTCACACGGATGAAAATCCTTGTTTCTTTTTCTATCAATAACTTCCCAATAAAAACGGTGAGTAATGCTCTCAGCAACTATTCCTCTTGCCCTAAAACCTTCTACTAATTCATTAGCGTACGTCTGCAACGCTTGCATTTTATTTATAATCCCAAATCCTATAGGTAAAAACTCATTCGCGTAAATTTTAATTTGATGTTCCTTTTTCCAGAAATGTTTATGACCTTGATTATATTTTTTCAAGCGACCATCTCGCATGTTAGGATGAGCCCAATC
>JAFWNF010000009.1 GCA_017510445.1 Candidatus Saccharimonadota bacterium | reverse complement strand
TTAAAGCTTCTCGATAAAATTTCACTAGTTCAATCACTCGTTCTAATTTTTCTCTATAGTCCCTCTCTTCTGTCGGCATGAATTTTTCAACATAGTACCTTTGCAGTTCATTAAGTCGCGTAATATGTCGTTCAAGCAAAGCCTCATAAAAAACCGTACGGTCACCAAGTCGAGTAATAATCTCAAGATTTTTAACTGTTGTAATCCCTTCAATCGTTTTTCCAAATGCATTTAAAAAAATTTCGTCATCGTCGACAGGAAGGTCAAAATCCTTAAACCAAATTCGCTGTAGAATTCTTGTCGTATCAAACTTTTGTAGGGCGAAAGCATTTTTAGTTTTTGGCATCACATTAGACCTCCAAAGTGACATCTGCACGAGCTTCAGTAAGTGCGGCATTAAACTTTTCAATCACTATAGCATTTTTTTCTACTACGCCGTCAAGTATGGAAGCGATTAAACTATTTACGGATATTCCTTGAATTTGAGCTAAAATAGCGACTGCTTGATAAGTGTCAGGTGTCAAAACTAACGAAACTCTTTCTGTGCGTTTTTCACAGCTATTTTTTATTCTTGGTCGTGACATAAAATCACTCCTCTAAATCTTATCAATGAAAATTAGTTTGTCATTATTTTTAACATGGATTATTGATTATTCTGTTAATAACTTAATAACATTTTAGATTAAGTTATTAACTATGTCAAGATACTAACTTAACAACTTTTCTATTGCTGTTGGAGTATAGTCGGAACCTAACAACAGAAAAGGCTAAAGCCAAAAAAATGTTGCTCATTTTCTTTTTTCAAAGGCAGTTCAACGAACATTAAATCTGTTCAGCAAAAAACCACCGTACCTTCTTGATACGGTGGCTTCTTTTCCATTGATTGTCGCCATGTTACAGATTAGAAATTGTCCTTGTTTTGAGCGTAGACTTCAGGAAGAATCGCCGCTAAGTTTGTATATTCCTTGATATTGTGCGAGAAAAGATATTTCGGAAACTCAATCGGAATCTTTTCGCCTTTAGGCAACTTACGAACTATTTTCCCGTCAATAAATCCGTAACCTATCCAAAAATGCGAACAAAACATAACGCCGCCGTCATGAGGATACCATTTGTGAACCATTACTACCGATAAATCATCATCAATAATGCCTGCTGCCAACGATTGACATTTTTCGCCGCCGATAAGACTTTCATCAAAGCCTAAATCTCTCGGACGTTTGAATTGCAATCTCATAAGCATGGGACCGGTTCCAATATCTTCAAGAACGTAATTCATAATGCCCCAAATGCGTTGATTCATCGGAATCCCCGCGTTGCACATGCGTTTAACGTCATCTGAACGAGAAAAATAATGGTCTTCTGGATCCCAAATTTTGTAGCGCAAGTCGGAGCCGACGCCTTGCCACGCAAACCACCAATCGAGCATTTCACTTGTAACGCCAGGCATGTACGTTTCGTTGCAGACAAAGCCTGTGCCGTTCGTCGCTACGCCGTAGCCGAGTTGGCAAAAATCTTTATCATCGCCGATTAAAAATAAATCTTTCTGCTCAAAAGGTACTCCTTCGACTGTGGAAGAACTATCGACCAACGCGAGTTTGTTTTCAGGAATTTTTGCCATGTCGCGTTCAAAAAATTTGTAGTAAGGCAAGGCTTTTTCCTCGTTGGTCACGCCGACTTTCTTTCCTGTAAACAATTCCATACAATCAACCTCCACAAAACTTTTCTATAAGGTAATTCTACATGAAATTAACTATTCCCGCAACAATTCGGTAGTTATCCATTTATGCCCAATTCGGGCATATTTTTTTATCTCGCAGAATCCATACCTGCTTCACAGATAGATTATTTCTTCAACCATAGGTTCAAGGAACGAAGTGACTGGCAAATTTTTTCTGCCGTTTCTTCGCGTCGTAACGTAGAAGAGCGTTTCACAAAGTGAAATGCGGAAGTGAACATCTCACCGAAAGAGAATTATCCAACTCACGCAGATCACCAACAAAAAATCCCGACTATCATTTTCCGTCGGGAACTAATTCCAGATATGCCTCTCTAACCGCCGTATTTGCCCTATATCGCATTTTCTGCGTTCGTCACGATATTTTTTCCCGTACCGTACAACAAAATCGAACGCTCAAATCGAACGTCAGTTCTAAATTCGCCTGCCATGTTCACTTACCACTTATCCGAAGGATAAGTGGAGAAATCGCCCGCCATTACGTCATTTATGTAACAAAAAAATTTGTAACTCGCAATATAGCGAAGTTTGTTATAATGGATAAAGAGGAGGGAACTTTAATGATAAATGTACAGATTGAAATTCCAGAGGCACTTCTGCCTTTTGCAAATCCAAAAGACGAGCGAGAACAGCTCCTGCGAAATGCAATGATAATTTTTCCGTTCATTCAAGACGAAACTATTTCTTACGGGCGTGCCGCTGAAATTCTTAACTTGAAAAAAATCGACTTGATAAAGCTCTACGGAAATCTCGGCTTACCGTATTTCAATCAAACAAAGGAAGAACTAGAAGAAGATTTGCAGAACGTTAAATCGGTCATGGAGCAAACAGTATGATAGTCATAGCAGACACGACGCCGCTTATTACCTTAATGAAGTTACAACGCTTGGATTTACTAGAAAAACTCTTCAGCAACGTAATTATTCCGAACGCCGTCTACGAGGAATTGATTTCGAACTCAACGTATCTTACTGAAGCACAAATCATTGCTCACTGCCCGTTTTTAAAACGACTTGAAGTTTCCGACCGGCAATCGATTAAAATTCTGCGTGAAGTAGTCGGACTAGATGCCGGCGAGAGTGAAGCCATTGCGCTTGCAGAAGAAAAAAATGCTGACTTGTTGATAATCGATGAACGCAAGGGTAGACGAGTTGCCAAGCAAATGGAGCTTAAGATTATTGGTACAATCGGAATTCTGCTTCAAGCTTTCGATTGTGGCATACTTTCAACGATAGAAATCCTTTCTTACGCAAAAAACCTAAAGGAAAGCAGTATAAGAATTTCCGATACTCTCTTCGAACTCATCCTCGACCACGTAAGAAAAACAAATGCCGTTTGATATAACAGAGTTACAAGAGGCAGCCTTGTAGTACTTGACAATGGAAAAATTTCGTTATATCGTTTGCATATGCAAATGATAGGAAGATTACTATGAAAACAGATGAAACTGTATTGTCTAATTGCATGTTCTTCACATCTAATCGATTGTCAAACATTCTTCGTAAAAAAGCTGAAAAAGTATTTCAACCTCTTGGAATTGGCGTTCCCTACGTTTACCTTTTGGTGGTCGTCAATCAATATGACGGAATATCACAAACCGATTTATGGCAAAAATTGGATATTGCACCCTCAACTTGCACTCGATTTGTTGACAAATTGGTAAGTCAAGGAATATTGCGTAAAGAGTATGAATGGAAAACAGCGCATGTATTTTTGACGAATAAGGGTAAAGAAGTCTGTCAGGGAATTGATGAGTGTATCTACAAGCTACACCAGAGCAATTACTCACTACTCGGAGAAAAACAAACAGATAATTTGACAGAAGCAATGTTTAATGCTTGCGAAATGTTATCGGCTAACGAAACAGAGGAGGATTTGAATCATGATTTTTGAAGATATTTTGAATAGAAGAGCATTGGGAGTATTGGCAACCATCGACGAGAATAAACCTCGAACAAGAGTATTGCAGGCTCTTTGGACAGAAGGAAACAAAATATTTTTCTCGACCGGAGCACAAAAGCCAACATTTCAGCAAATGGAAAAAAATCCGCAAGTGTCGTTCTGTGTCGAAAATAAATATTCTCCTGTAATTTCTTTCAATGGCGAAATGAAGGTTGTCGACGACTCGGAGTATAAGGAACGCGCATTTAAAATGTTGCCGCCGATTGTAAGAAAAATTTACGATGAAAAAGCGTCTCATCCACTTTTCAAAGTTTTCTACATAGATGTCAAGCAAATTCGCTCCTTCAGCTATAAGGAAGGCTTGAAAGAATACATAATTGAGGAGAATGGCAATGAAAAACTTCAGTAAGACAAGTGTCGTTGAATCAAGAAGGGTAGAGCTTCATGATAAATTGTCGTTAACAGGCGCAGAAGTCAGCATAAACACACTTGAAGCCGGAACGGGCATTCCATTTACTCATTATCACAAGAAAAACGAGGAAATTTACGGAATCATAGCCGGCAAAGGAAAAGTTATAATCGACGATGAAACGGTTGAATTAACTTCCGGCGACTGGCTGAGAATTGCACCTTCAGCTAAACGACAATTTTTCGCCGCGAATGATTCTCCGATTAGCTACATTTGTATTCAAGTAAAAGAAAACTCGTTGGAAGAGTATACCGAAAACGATGGCGTAATGGTTTAACAAACTCCTTACCAAGAAAAGTATTAGTAGTGTCTACAGGGCAAATAC
This sequence comes from Candidatus Saccharimonadota bacterium, assembly GCA_017510445.1. Lineage (GTDB taxonomy): Bacteria > Patescibacteriota > Saccharimonadia > Saccharimonadales > Saccharimonadaceae > Nanosyncoccus. Next base: position 3,845 of record JAFWNF010000009.1, on the reverse strand, counting down.
GACGTTCTGAAAAGCAAATTACCTTGAATCCTCAACTTGAAAATTCGAGTTGAGGATTTTTTCGTTGCTCAAAAAAGAGAAATGTATCAACCGAAAGTAACAGAGTAACAGAGGAACAGCTGTCTGTTACTCCGATTGTTACAGATTTTGTTACTCCGCTAAATGGCGTCAGGACACCATGTTACCCCTTTTGTTACTCTCTGTTACTCCGTGTTACCCTTTTTGTTACTCTCTAAATGGCGTCAGGACGCCATGTTACCCTTGTTACCCTTGTTACCCCCAAAAAATACAAGTGTTAAAAAAAAAATCGGAAAGTGTGTCAGTTTTTGAAACAATTCAGAATTGTGTCTAAAACCAACACAAATTTTTTTTGTTGCTTAGGCTTAAAAATATAAGAGTAACAGAGTAACAGAGTAACACACACGCGTAAGTGTATCATAAATGTAGCTGTATCAACACTTTTTTTGCTCCTATGCTGTTACTCCGTTGTTACCCTAGAGTAACAAGCGATTTTGTTATACTAAAAAAATGGCGTCAATACGCGATTCTTGACACCATTTTTTAGATTTAATCTTGTTACCTTTTCCCCTGTTTCGGTAACATTTTGCCTCGGTCGGCTATTCTGCCGATGTAACAAGTCCTTCCGCCGCTGGTTGCGACTCTCCGCGCCAGAGCACTCCGGGTTTGAAAACGAAGGCGCGTACTAGATTTCCGCCGATACGGATAACTTTGGCTTTGTTCTTCCCTGTGGCGTCGAGAAGGTAGCTACTCTCAAATAGTTCATTGATAAATTTTTCGTTGGGGATATTCAGTTCTTCGCAGATTTGTTTCAACACAGTGCCGATAATGGCAACGCTGTCATCATCAAAAACACGCCCGTAAAGTGTTGGCGCGTAGAAAGTTTCAGTCGGTATCGTGCCGTCATCAAGAACGACTCTGCGCCAGAAATGTTTAGGATGTGAGGCTACGTAACCAGCGAGTAACTCAATCCAGCGTTTAGTATCGTCGATTTCGTCCTGTGTCGGCAGTTGCTTCAATACGATGTTAGCGTCGGCACGTGCAAGGCTTTTCTCAAATTTCGTGTCGAGCTGGAGTAATAGCCGGAAATGCCAAAAGGCAACAGCGCAAGCTACAAGGTTCAACAAGTGAGCGGTCTCGTATTCGTCACCGTGTTCTTCTGCGAGCAATTTACTTATCGCCTCGAAGTCGGCAAGGATTTCTTTGGCATGGGTAACAATGTATTCTGTCCAAAGGCGACCGAAGTGACCGTGACAGCGAGCGACGAACAAATGAAGTTCTCTCCCTTCTGTTACGCTGAACAGTGCTTCCGACAGGTGCAAATCTATGAAACGCTTGTATGCGCCGCCTTTGTTGCTTTTCCTCAAGAGTGGTTGCTCCGACGTGCTGATTCTCACACCGCGAAAATCTTCTGTAACCCTGACATCGCCGTTACGTTGGTTGCGTTGTCCGTCGACGCCGGCAACAAAGTTGTAAATCGTAGTTTGAAATGCCGACATAGCTTTCTCGTTCATGGTTTCGCCTTCGTCGATACCTTGTGGCAAATCGTTTAAACCAACCGCCATCGTTACAAGATGTTTAGGCGAAGCGTCGAAAGTCCGCATGATTTTCTCCGGATTACCGAAAATCGACAGCGCAAATTTCATCAGCGGCGTTTTGCAAAGGTTTCGACGCCCGTTGATGTGTAACCAAAAATTGGGCAAGCCGAGCACGTAGAGTAACGAAGCGGCTAATGCTGCGCCGATATAAATCCTGTGAATAGCAGAGCGGTTGGAAACGTTTACGAACTTTTTTATCCACTCTTCAATGGTTCCTTTCGTAGCGAACATGGCGGAATAATCGATATTGCTACGTTCGACACGATACAGGGAGGATTCTTTCGGCGTTGGATAAATGAATTTCTCTCCGTTCCAACCTGGCTTTGAGTAGATTTTCAGCTCGTCCAGAGCGTGTTCATTATCGGCAAGGAAGGAAATGAAAAAACGTGTCGCCAATCCTGCGTCGGCTACCAAACAGCCGTAATCATCAAGTTCATGGATACGACGAGCGTTGGTCAGTACTTGAGCGTCTACTTCATGTGCCTCCCAGACGTTACAAATGCGAATAGCGACTTCGTAACGTTTTATCCCGTCAGCACGTAGCCGCTTTGTAACGACAACGGGTGTTTTTATGGCGGGAATATAAGCAGCAGGCTTTTTCTCAGTCGCAGGCTTGATGAAAGTTACTCCTTTCGAGTTGAAGATAAAATCTTGCGGAACGCAGAGATTGACAGGGCAGTCTTTGACACGGTTACGAGTACGGACAATGTTATCGTCGTTCGTCTGCGTGTTTGTCGAAATTTTTGGGTGCAAGTCATACCATTGGCGACGGGCGTCCTTTTCCGAATAGCCGAATGATTTAGCAATGCCATGCAAAGTTTCAATGTCAAATCCCGAATCGAGTTTGGAACTCCAACGCTCCAGATTTTCCTTTTCGTTGTAACGGTCTGAATCACGTTGATTGAAGATGTCGACAACGTGATAGTCTACGCCGATATTTTTGCACGCCGACATGACTGCAAGCCATTTTTCATCGCTGAGAATTTCAGGGTTAATAGCGTCGAGCATGATCTGAGCACGGAACAAGTCATATTCCGGAGTGTCTTCGTTCTGTGATTTCGCTTTTAAGGGCTGTTTTTTTGCCTCTCCTATGTCTGGTATCGTCTGAGTGTCTGTAAATGCGTCTACGGGCTTTCTAGGGCTTGTATGGGCTTGTCTAGCAAGTGCATCTAAAATTTTCTGCGTCATACGGTCGGCGATTTCACCTTTAGCAATGGGCGCGTTTGGCTCGCAACAGAAAAGTGCGCCTGTTATCAAACAGAATTTGGTTGTGCGGTAGAAAACTTCAATGAAGGATTTCTTATCCTTAGTCAGATAGATTTTTCCTGTGATTTTGGGGAATTTGCCTCTGGTCGGAAGTGCGAGTATATGCAAGCCCTGTCCGCTGATACTGCGTTCACAGTAAAAATTTTCATCATGTAAATCGTTAAACCACATTTCAGCATCAGCCGAAACAAAGTTTCCGTTATCGTCGAGAACGTGGTCGAAGTCTACGAAAATCAAACTCTCTTCTGTTTCGGTTGCGGCTACGAATCCTCCAATACCTTTTAGCGCAGAGTAACTCACTTGATTTTCGGGTTTTTGCCAGTCCTTGCCTTTGGGAGCTTTTGGGTTATCTTTGCGTGTTGGCAAAAAGCGTGGTAATTCTAAGATTTCGGCAGGCAGATTTTCGAGTCTCTGTTGAAAATCTCTCATTTGCATTTCTCCTTACATTGACTATTCAATTTGAATAATAAACCATTTTGATTATAGTAACTTAATCATTTTACTTTGTCAAACAAAAAAGCTCCCGAAGGAGCATGGTTTATTTTTGTAAGTTCAGAAGCCAATCTGCCGAGCATTTTAATTCGGTTGCTAATCGAAACAAGGTAGGGAGTGAAGGGTCACGAATTCCTCTCTCATATTGAGCAATAGAGTTGAAGGTTTTAAATCCGACACGTTCTGCTAGTTCTTGTTGCGATAATCCCATAGCTTTTCGTGCTTGTCTAAGTCTAGAACCAAAAAATCGTTGTCGGAAATCTTTTTCAAAAAACTCCTTCAAAGTTTGTATTTTGAGCAATATTTTATCGCGAAGTGATGCTATCGAACTTAAAGCTTCTCGATAAAATTTCACTAGTTCAATCACTCGTTCTAATTTTTCTCTATAGTCCCTCTCTTCTGTCGGCATGAATTTTTCAACATAGTACCTTTGCAGTTCATTAAGTCGCGTAATATGTCGTTCAAGCAAAG
>JAFWNF010000008.1 GCA_017510445.1 Candidatus Saccharimonadota bacterium | reverse complement strand
GTTTATCTCTTACGCGGCACTTATTATTTCGTTGATTTCTTTACTTATAGCAGCATTGTCCTATCTTTCAGGGCACAACTTACTTTAGGCAAATCTCAATAAAAAGAATATCAGCTGACCGATAAGCGATATTATACTCACGGCCAGAGCCAAACGTGCCGCAAAACCGCTGCGTTTAATACTATTTTTTATATCGTTATTTTGCAGTGCCTCGGGTACTGCTTTTTTCTTTTCGCTCACTTCCTCACCTCTCCCTCCTTCTCCCGCGGTTAGGCGGGTGCAGTGCAGTTCAAGTCCCTTGAACTTCAAGTTTAAAAAAATAAGTAGGTATGTCCTCCGACTTAATGCCTAAAACTTCGCACGCCTTGCCTATTTCTTTCTGTGTCCAGCCTCTTTTTCCGTTCATCTTCACGGATACGCTGTGCTCGGAAAGCTCCATTTTTTCGGCAAATGCAGCTCTCGTTTTGCACTTCTCGGTAATAAGCCCGTCGAGCTTAGAATAATCATACGGCATAGCAGCACCTCCTTTCTTTGTATTGTTCAATTCCCTTGAACTAATTACACTATATCACAGATTTTTCATGTTGTCAATAGGTTTCTTCAATTTTTTTGAACTTTTTTTCATTATACCCTTGAATTTTTGTTCAAGCTATGTTATAATGCTTTTGAAAGGAGGAGATGACCATGAAAAAATATACTACCGCAGAACGGCTCAGGCAAGTAATGAGCCAACGTGGATTGAAACAAATTGACATCTTACTTTTAGCAGAACCTTACTGCATTAAGTACAATGTAAAACTCAATAAGAACGATTTGAGCCAATACGTAAACGGCAAAGTTGAGCCGAAACAACACAAGCTTTCCATTCTTGGTCTTGCTCTTAATGTGAACGAAGCGTGGCTAATGGGATACGATGTTCCGATGGGGCGTGAACCTTACGAAGAAAAAAGTGCCCCCGCCGAGAACAGCGAGAGCGAAAAAATAAAGAAGATAGCTGAAAAAGTTGAAGTGTTTTCTGCTGCAACAGATAATGAAATAAGAATGCTGACTCTTTTCCGGCAGTTAACACTTACTCAGCAAGGAGAGCTTATAGGCAGAGCAGAATTATTGACTGAACAAAACGAAGAGATTTATAAGCAAGAAGATATTGGATAACTCATATTAGAAAAAGGTGAGATGCATGTTATATATTATAATTCCTATTCTGATAATCGTTTTGTGTATTATAAAAATCATTAAAGATGATAAAGCTACAAAAGAACGTAATCAAGAAATTGCACAGCGAAAAAAAGATCAGTCTCTTTATGAAGAGATAAAGCGAAATAATCTTGAAAAGGCTAACTCCCCAGTAAGTAGAACACCTATAAAGATCGAGACAAAGGCCGAGACTGATACCTTCACGCCAACTTATACTAAATGCAACACTTTAAAGACTGACTATGTAGTACTCGATTTAGAGACAACAGGGTTAGACCCTCGTAAAAACGAAATAATAGAAATTGGCGCTATTAAATTTTTGAATAACGAGAAAATGGATTCTTTCCACGAATATGTAAATATTCATAAACCAATTCCGGCTAATATAACCAAACTAACTGGCATTACTGATAGCGACTTATCAGATGCTCCAGAATTATCCGATGTTCTGAGCAGATTCCATTCCTTTATCTCAGATATAGTTCTTGTAATTCATAATGCAAGCTTTGATATGAGATTCTTACAGATTAATTATCATAATATATTAGGGATTACACTGTCTAACCAAGTAATCGATACTCTTTCGCTTTCCAAAAAATACTTAAGTAATTTAGATAACCATAAGCTGACAACAATAAAAGAATATTTTAATGTTGACGTTGGTTCACATAATGCACTCGACGATTGTGAAACAACTTCGGTTTTATATAAATACTGCTATAATCAAGAACGCGAAAAGAAACTCCAAGAGGAACTGAAAACAAGTTCGTTTGATAAGGAAATAATGGAAGTAGTATGTAACATAGTTCGGAGGAATGATCTATCTGATGAAATTCAAAGCATAAAACTAAATGTGAGTTCAACATATACCGATGTAGTATATCTTGGATATCAGCTGCTGCGGTTTAAAACTAAAGGAAAGTTAAGATACTGGTTGATTGATTATAAACTCGAAGAATTTTCAAAAAAATATGCTACAGATCTAACATTTACTGAAGGGTCGAAAAGTGAAAAGGACCGTACAAGACTATTTATAAACTCTGCAGACGATATCTATCCATTTGCAAATATAGTGCTTGAAAAAATTTCAGAAACCCAAAAATCATATGAGAACTACCTAAGATATAAAAGTAGTGGTTCAGACGGCCTTTCGGTCACTGTATCAATCGGATATGATGAAAACGGAGAGGTGAAAGTTTCCTCTTCAAGAAAATAAACCCCGCTCCGGCTGTGCAAGAGCCAAAGCGGGCTTGAACAAAAGATATGAAAATGGTGGTGATTACGATGGAATACAAGCTGAGCAAAGAAGCTGACGCCTTGCTCTGCCTGCTGTACGCGAATTATAAGCAGAGAAATAAGACGATGCCGAGGGAAGACGCCCGCTTGTGCGGTGGATTAGATGACATTCAGGAGCTTGCCGGTTCCGAGCTCCCTGCCGATGATATCGGTGACCTTTGCCGTGAGCTCCGGCAGAACGATCTTCTGGAGGCAGCATCAGGCGAT
>JAFWNF010000017.1 GCA_017510445.1 Candidatus Saccharimonadota bacterium | reverse complement strand
TTTTGAGGTGACGCCATGATTAAAACTATCGCGCTGATAAAAACTTTGGCGGCAAGGCAAATGGCTATCGAAAATATTTTAATCCGGCACGGCTTGACCGACAAAGACGAAATTCAATCGCTCAAAGAGCACTACGCACAACATGAGGATATTGAAAAACTTTTCGCTGAAGTTAAAGACGAGTTCAGTAACATCACGCGCTGGCAATTAATCGATTTCCTCAACAGCAAAGCCGACAACAACACCGGCGCACTTGCTTCCGATACCAAACCTTTTTAAGGAGGAATAATCATGTTTGATACTCTCGTTGAAGCGACATTCATTTATCGGAATCACGTTGTCAAGGCGCGGCGGCTCGCCGATAGCGGAAACAATAAAACATTTGGCTGGTATGGCGAATTCGATTTGACGAACTCCGTCGCACGACCGACTCTTGAGGAATTTGAACAAGCCTTCCGCGAAATCATCGATAAAAAACTTTACACTGAATCCTACACCGGTTAAAGAGGAATGCGTCGCCCCTATGAATGTGATTGCAATCATCGACGCTGATTTTATCGGGCGCAAGAATCACCGCTTCCCCAATCTCTCCTGCATGAAAATCAGCGGCTACCATAAAGCATACGGTGACTTCGTGACGCTCAAGACCGATTGGGATAACCTCGACGCTTTCAATAAAGTTTACGTCGCGAAAGTTTTCACCGACACGCCCACGCAAAATGCAGGTTTATTCGGTGACCCGCTCGACGCTCCAAATGTCATCAAAGGCGGCACGGGATTTTTCTTCGATAAGGCTCCGCCACTTCCGCCGCATATCGAACACGCCATGCCCGATTATCATCTTTATGACGGCGTCGCAACCTTCAAAACCTACACCGATTATTCTATCGGCTTTCTCACTCGCGGTTGCTTCAGGCATTGCCCCTTCTGCGTCAATCGCCGCTCTAACAAAGTCGTTGCTCATTCGCCGCTCAAAGAATTTTTCGACCCGACTCGCAAAAAGATTTGCCTCCTCGATGATAACTTCTTCGGCTTCGACGGTTGGAAAGATTTATTGCTTGAGCTCCGCGCTACCGAAAAACCTTTCGTCTTCAAACAAGGCTTGGATATTCGTTTGCTCGACGACGATAAGGCGCAACTGCTTTTCACAAGCAAATACGACGGCGATTTTATTTTCGCTTTCGACGACCCGCAAGACGCTCCGCTTATCGAAGAAAAACTTCTGCTCATCTGCCGATACCTTGATACAAAGAAAAGACGCGTCAAGTTTTATGTGCTTTGTGCTTTTGACAGAGCCGGTCGCTATGATGAAAATTTTTGGCAACGCGATTTGCAATCCGTGCTCGATCGCGCCGAGTTGCTCAAGCAATATGATTGCCTGCCTTACGTCATGCGCCACAAAAATTATTTGAACGCGCCCCACCCCCGTCAGGAAATTGTACACGCGCCTTGCCGAGTGGTGCAATCAGCCGTTCTTGTTCTTCAAGTACTCTTTTGAGCAATTCATAAGTTTTCAAGCCGAGTATCGTTCAGCTAAATTAAGGAGGAAACCTAATGAAATTCTCTTGCTACAAAAATGATTTGATTGACGCTTTGAAGCTCGTCGGCAAAGCCGTCGCCGCAAAACCGCAGACGCCCATTCTTTCCGGCATTTACCTCAACGCTCAAGGCAACCAAGTCGAATTGCAGGCTAATAATTTTTCACTCGGCATCACTGCCAAAATCCCCGCTCATGTTGAAACAGAAGGCGAAGTCGTTGTAAGCGGCAAACGCCTCGCCGATTTCGTTAAAGGCATGCCCGATGACACAATCACTTTCTCCAATGAAGATAATCAAAATTCTTTGGCTATCACTTCCGGCGGCGCGAACGTCGATTTGCTCACCATGCACGCCGAAGATTTTCCGAAAATCAAGCCGCTCGAAACCGACCGCTCGTTCCAAATCAGCTCAAGCATGCTGAGCAATCTGATTGGCAAAACCGCTTTTGCCGTCGCTGAAGATGAATCGCGACCCGTCTTTACCGGTGTTTTGTTTGAGCTTAGACCAAATAAAATTACGCTCGTCGCCACAAATACTCACCGCTTGGCTTTCGCCACCGATTACATCGACAACGCCAACGAAACTTCTTTCATCGTGCCGGCTGAAACTTTGCGCAGTATCCTTCCCATGCTCAACACCGAATCCGATAACAAATTCGTCTTCGTAAATTATTCGTCAAGAAATCTTTCGCTCACCTTCGATAATTTTATCGTCACGTCGCGCCTTATCGAGGGCGTCTTTCCTCCTTACGACAAAGTTATCCCCGAAGAGACTGCCACGCACGTCCAACTTGATACCGCCGAATTCAAACAAGCCGTTAAATTCGTCGCGCTCATGGCGAAAGAGGCCGAGTATAACGCCGTTAAGTTCGTCGTCTTGCCGAATGGAATTGTTATTTCCGCCGACTCCCAAGACGCAGGCTCCGCCGTCAAAGAAATCGAGGCGCAGGTCGAAGGCAACGGGCTCAATATTTCTTTCAACGTCGCTTATATCGCCGACTGGTTGTCGACCGTCGAAGCCAAGATTATCAATATCGATTTCAACGGACAACTTGAGCCCGTCAAATTCACCGAACTCGATAATAAAAATTTCATTTACGTCGCCACACCGATTCGGACTTGAGCTATGGGCAGAAAGTTTGAAGTCACGGGCAAGGCGGTCATCTTCACCGTCGACCATGCTTTTAAGTACACGCAAACAAAATTCTTCCAAGCCGTCTTGGACTTCATGCGCCTCGCTCAATGGAACCCGATTCACAAAGACAATTACTTTTTGCACAGCTCGTGGTTCAAGAACAATCGCTTTGCCGTTAAACCCGACATTGATTTTGATAAGAGCGTCGCGGAGATTGACGAACAGTTTTTTAGCAAGTATGACTTCACGCCCGCTATGATTAAATTTTTGGAGGAACGCTATCATGATGACTTACGGAACTCGCGGTAAAGAAAAATCCCACGCCGAAGTTTTCACGCCTGCCGGTGTTGTTTTCGAAATGATTCTTGCCGACGGTATCCGCCCGCTCCTCCAAGACGTTGATAAAACTATCCTCGACCCTGCCGTCGGTCAAGGGCAATTCCCTTGCGCCGAATTGGTTTGGAAATTATTTTTCGCCGTCGATTCCCTCGACGAGGTTAAAGCTTTGCGCGCTCTCAAGTCTCTTTACGGTATCGATATTCAACCTTCAAGCGTCGCCACCACCCGTGAACATCTCCTCCAAACTTTGTGCGACGCTTTTTATTTTTTCACAGGCAAAAAATTTTCGCGGCTCAATGTGGCTCGCATGATCGTCGATGATAATTTTATTTGCGGTGACAGTCTCAAAATCATGAAGCAATGGGCTGAACCGCAACTTTCTCTTTTCTAAGGAGGAAACGTCATGCGTACGTTTTTAATCTTCACTGACCGGCGCGGGCGTCGTTGGATTTGCGGCAAGGCTCTCCGAATTCTTTTCGGACTCGTCGAGACCGGCAAGAAATTCTTTTGGGATTATGATTCGCTTTGTGCTTTGAGGAGTGATTGCTGTGTTGATTGAAGTTCTCGAAGGTGTCTGGTTGCCTGCCGATTCCGTCAGTTTCATTTACATTTCGCACGTGCCAAAGATAAAAGGCGACATCCGCGCACCAAAATATTTTGTCGTGGTGAAGACTGCAGACGCAACTTTTTACAGCGAAAAAATTGAGACCGAAGCCGAAGC
>JAFWNF010000007.1 GCA_017510445.1 Candidatus Saccharimonadota bacterium | reverse complement strand
TTCAATGTTATATAGTTTTGCTGCGGCGTCATCTAGTTTTATTTCGATTGCTTCCATTTGTTTTGCTTTACCAGTTGTACCAGCGGTAGCGCCATTTTTTACCCAACCCATCCAGCCAATGTCTTGGACATGAACGCGATATTCAATGTTATATAGTTTTGCTGCGGCGTCATCTAGTTTTATTTCGATTGCTTCCATTTGTTTTGCTTTACCAGTTGTACCAGCGGTAGCGCCATTTTTTACCCAACCCATCCAGCCAATGTCTTGGACATGCGTCTTATAATTTATATTTGAAATACCGACGGTGTTTGTGGTTTTTTTGACTACCTTTATCTGAATAGCCTCAACTCTCAGTGCTTTTCCGGTCGTGCCCGCTACGCCATCGTTTTTTACCCAACCCATCCAACCGATGTCTTGGACATGAACACGATATAGAATGTCGTATTGTTTAGCAAGTTCGCCAGTTAAACGGATTTGGATCGCTTCAACTTGTAATGATTTTCCTGGTAATCCGCTAATCTCTCCGTCTTTTTTGTAAGTATTCTCCCATCCTTTATCTTGTATATGAGTACGGTATTCGATTCCTGTTTTTCCATCTAGTTTTATTGTTATCCCTTCGACACGAAGGGCATAGCCAGACGTTCCCGAGACTTTTCCTGCCTGAACTTCATTAAGCCAACCGTGTTTCTGAACATTTGTTTTATATATTAACCCGAGATCTGACTTTTCGTCCGCTACGCTACCAGACTTAATAATTGCTCCCAGTGGCTCGGTTTTTTGAGATGTAGGGTTGGCTGACTTGACTGTTGTCGGGTCGCCAAACCAATCATAGAAAAATAAATAGAAATTACGGTTGCCATAGGCTCCACAAGGTGGCGCAGTGCCATAACCGGCCGAGAGAGTAGCGGGGTTTGGTTGATATGGAGTATATCGATAAAGAGCAGACGTTGCAAGGTTCTTTATGTTTACGGTAGATCCTCCACAAGAAGAGTCTGGATTATATTTTATGTAATTATTTCCTAGTGGGTAGTTTGTCCATCCTCCGTTAAGAACCGTACGAAAAAGGCTCGCTGCGTTCCTGACTTGGTTTTTGAAACCATAGTACTTTGAGTCACAGGCGGCCGTATCTGGGCAACCGTAGCCTGTAGCTGCACGATATTGATAATTGTGTGGCCATTTGTCAGTAATCAAGCTTTGTTCTTTTTCAAGTAGTACGAGTAGCACCTGGGGGTTTATTTTGTAATCTTGAGCTGCCTGCCAAATAATATGAGCGGCTGTCTGCCCATTCTTAATATTATCTCCGTATTCTACTCCGTCGCCAAACTTCTCGTCGGCGAGACAAACAAACTTACCGTTTTTTCCATGATAATAATAAGTTTTGCCGTTTCCAGAGTAATAAACGCTGTAGAAACCGTTGCCTTCATTTTTGTAGCCCGATGGTATAGTTTTATCACAAGTTGCCTTTGATTTTAAAAATGCCTGGATTTCTTTTTCTGACATTGATGTATAATTTGACATTACATAGTCACTGATTATATTGCCAGCATCAAATTTCGCAGTGGTAGCTGCGGAGCTCTCTTTTCCGTCTTTTAGGAATAAAAACGAGATAGTTGCGCAGAAGACAACCATAAAAACTACTGTGCTTATTTTTTTTGCATTTTTCTTATTCATTATATATTCGCCTCCCCTTTAATTTCTCCTGTTTTTTCTCCAGAGAAAACTCTTATTTCAATTTTCCAGACTCCGCCTTCCAAGCTATTAATTGGCACATTAAAGCCTTCACATGTCGAGGTAGATGCATCGGCGAGAATATTTGTTTTTTCAGAATACTTTTTTTCACCCTTTGTCAGGGTTAGTTCACATGTACCAGAAATCAAAAATTGATCAATTTCAATTCTAATAATTAGTTCCTCGTCTAAAACGCGTGCGGTAGTGATAGTGCCGGTTAATTCAGCCTGTTTGTTCGGATCTTCTCCATCATAGCTTTTGATGGTTTGTTTTTCTTCATTTTCGCTTTGATCCCCTTCTTTTTCTTCGCTTTCCTCTTTTTCTTCTTTCTTTTCAGTATTCTTTTCTTTTTGAGAAGAAGTTTCGGTGGATTGAGTTTTATTTTCTTCAGTGTTTTTGTTAATAATTTCTTTTACAGCAAAAAGAAGCAAAACAATTACTAGGAGCACTAAACCGATTCTTATTATCTTTTGAGGAGTGTTTTTTGTTTTTCTTTTTTTTGACATATTTCCTCTTATTTAATCATAACTGTTTTAGAGAAAAAGTCAAGCGTTCTACAATAGTCCTAGTATTTTTTGAGCTTTTTTTAAGATTTCTTTGTCCTCCTCAGAGACAGTTTTCATTTTCTGTTTAAATAGTTCTTTTGTTTCTATGTACGATGGTTTATTTATTATCTCTAATGATCGTGCTGATCCTGGGCTTTTAATTAGAAAGCCTTTATTAATTAAATTATCGATATGTTCAGAAACAGATGCTATCGATGAAAGACCAACACCAAAAGCAATTTCACGATATGTGGGGGCTTTTTCATTTTCAAGAATGTAGTTCTCGATAAAATCAAGAATGAGTTTCTGCTTTTTTGTTGGCTCGGTATTGTTCATATGCTATAATTATAGCATTAATATTTTATGGAGTTATTTTTTAGGCAATAAAAATGAGCATTGATGGTATTAAAAGTCGCGGAGGACGAACTGGTAGTATTGATGGTTTTTCCGCTAGGCCAAAACACCCCGCTCCAAGACCAGTCGTCAAGAAGTCTGCGCCAGCAAGAAAGCCCTTGCCTCAAAAAATCCAAACAAAAAAACCAGAAAAAGCTCCGTCAAAAAAAGCGGTGGAAAAGTTTTTGGAACCAGTCGAAGGTTTTGATTTTGATATATCTAGCGATGAAATTACTAAAAATGAGTTAAAAAACGTCAAAAAGAATATTAAGAAGAAACAAAAAAAGAAAAAACATCTTTTTCGACGAATCTTATTAGTTGTGCTTTTGTTGTTGGTCGTTTTAGGGACCGTAGTTTTTATTTGGGGAGACAGTATTATTTCTAAAATAACTGGTGGGCAATCAGGAATTTTGGATGTAATTAGTTTTGTTCAGGAGCATTATGTTGATCTAAAAACAGACAAGAACGGCAGAACAAATATTTTAGTTTTTGGAACTAGCGGTTACGATATGGAGGGGACTAACGGAGATTACGCGCATGATGGCGCACAACTTACGGACACAATCATGATTGTTAGTCTTGACCAAAAAAGTGGTGATGTAGCAATGATTAATTTACCGAGAGATTTGAAAGTTTCCAAATATTGCACTGGAACCGGAAAGATTAACGAAGTGTATTGGTGTCACAATTTAGATGGAAGTAGTGAAGCGGATGGCGCAAGGGCACTTATGGATGAAGTTGAAGATATTTTGGGTGTTGAACTTCAATACTACGCACATGTAAACTGGGAGACTTTGGTTTCGGTCGTGGACACTTTAGATGGCATTGAAGTTACCTTAGACGAGGATATTTATGCAGCATGCGACACTGGTGTTTATATGAATCTTTATGCTGGCGTACCTCAAAAATTAAATGGAAAAGAAGCTCTCTGTGTTGCACGAACAAGATATAATACGCAAAATGGCGATTTCTCGCGTAATGCAAGCCAACAAAAGATATTAATTGCACTAAAAGACCGAGCACTCGAAAAAGGTCTAGGTATCATTGAAGCGATTAATATTGTAAACTCGTTAGGTGATAATGTGAGAACTAACGTCTCTCTCGATGAAATAAAGTCTGGTATGAATATACTAAAATCGTTTGATGTTGAAAAGATGAGACAGGTTCCTCTGTTTGACCCTGGAAATGATGTCTATTATGTAGCGACCACAATGGAAAACGGTATTTCTTATGTTGTCCCCAATAGTATCAACGGAAACTATTTTGAATTGCAAAAATATATAGAATCAATGCTTAGTTCTGACCCGATCGTGCGCGAAGGTTCAACAATTGAGGTCCTGAATGGTACAGACGGAAACGGCGTTGCTTCGGCGGAAAAAATAAAACTTGAGAACGAAGGGTTTGTAGTGTCGTTGATTGGCGACGCTCCAGAAGGTAGTTATGATGCTGTTGAAATTTATGTTTTAGATGAGAAGATGAGTGGTACAAAAGAAAAACTCGAGAGCTTCTATAATGTTAAAGTAAAACCCTCTGTAGACATGCCAGTTGAGATTGTTTCGTCTGCAGATTTCGTCATAATTATAGGGAAAACGGAAACTGAAGAATAAAAATCAGTATGTGCACTCAGCACATACTGAAACTGTATTTTTTTCTCTGTTATTAGATTTTTGAGATGATGAGTTTTCGGTCTCTTCCCTCTCCTTCGGAGTGGGTGGTGATATCAGAATAATCCTCAGCTAGTTTATGAACAATACGGCGATCGGCGGCGTTGAGATTAATTTCCATTGGCTCACCCGTTGCGCGAACTTTTTTGATCCATCCTTCAGCTTTTTCGGCGATACGGTCAGCACGCTGGCGTTTGTAATCAGCTATATCGATATTAACACGGGTAATTTCGCCTTCACGAGAAACGAGAGCTTGGCTGACGATATATTGAAGAGCGCGAAGGTTATCGGCATTCTTACCAATAAGAAGCGAGTTCATTGATGTCGAAGGGACGGAAAGCTGGATAACTTCATCGTCGATGGTTGAGAAGACGGCCACATTGATCCCGAAGAAACTCAGTAGGTCTTCTAAATATTTTGTTGCAAAACGAACAGATTCGTCACGGTTCATTTTTTATCTCCTTTTCTTTTTATTATCTTTGGCGGAGATGCGAGTAATTTTTGTTCCTGTTTTTTTGTTTTCAATTATTTTTGCTTCTTTAGCATTTTTTAGTTCTTTAAGAATTGCTTTATCTGTCATGTCGTCCATTTCTTGGCGAGTCTTTTTGAAGATAAATTTTTGTTGAGCAAAAGAGATTAAACTAGATAAAAGATAGTAGAATACTAGGGCGCCCGGAAGACTGAACATAATAAAGAACATCATGATTGGCATCATTTTTGTCATTGAGCCAGCAGTCATGGAGCTAATATCGGTTTGGTCGACTTCTTTGCCGTTTTCGGCTTCCTTCATAATATCGCGGAATTTTTTCTTCTTTTTATCAGGGCTAGAAGGTTGTTGTTGTTTGGTAGTGAAATACTGGACAATTGACGCAGAGATGGCGCAAATTAATGCGAAAATTGTGCTAATCGAGAGCTCATCTGCAGAGTTTAGATTAAGAATGGCGCTTGCTTTTCCATCAAGAGGAATGAAGCCAAGGAATTTTGGGTGGAAATCATATTCTGGAGCGGAAACGGCTTTTTTCTCTTCTTCTGTTTTTTCTTCGTTGGCTTGGAGTTCGTCATATTCATTCTTCTCGTTGAAATATTTTTCCTGCGAGGAGAGTACTTCAGAAATCTTCGAGCCTTCATATTGGACAAAAGAATAGGCGCGGTTCGAAAGGTTGTCGGTTGGCGTTGGCATAACCATAACGCGAATCGCAGAATAGAGCGCAATAAAGATTGGGAGCTGAATAAGAAGAGTAAGAATCGAACTAAATGGCTTAACATTATGCTTCTTGTAGAGATCCATTGTTTGTAGAGATTCCATTTGTTTATTGCCGTTGCAACGTTTGCGAATCTCGGCAAGTTCAGGTTGAATTTTCTTCATCAATTTCGTTTGATGAAGTTGAGACTTTGTTAATGGCCACATGAGTAATTTGACGAGAATGGTAAAAATAAGAATAGCAAGACCAAAGTCACCGATAAGGTTATATATAATATATAAGACATTCGCAATTGGGAGAACGATAACTATATTGATCAGTTCAAAGAGGTTTCCATGCGTAAAAATCATGCCGATAAGAATCGCAGCGAGAATAAAGTATTTAATTGATTTTTTCATACCAATTTATTATATCACTATAGGGAGAAAAACTCTAGAGGGGGGTTTATTGTGTTTTAGATTCCTCTAGGAGGTTTCGAATGTTTTTTCTTAACTCGTTAAATGGCAAATCCTTGATATTTTTATTATAAACAACAAAAATAGAATCTTGAGGAAGTTGGAAGTTTGGGAGTTCTAAACGAATCGCCTCGTAGACGCGGCGGCGAATTTTGTTTCTACCAACGGCGGATTTAAGAACCTTCTTTGAAACAACAACAGCAAACCTCTCAAAACCTTTGTCATTTTTGTTATAGATGAGAGAGATATTTGGTGTGCGAATTGTTTTGCCATTTTTATAGGTAAACCTAACGCCACCACGAGAATGAAATCTATATTTTTTACTAAGCATCTCTATTATTATATACTAAAAAATCCCCTTGCGGGGAAGTTTTAAGCTGTAAGACGAGCGCGACCTTTAAGACGGCGACGTTTTAAAACTTTGCGACCGTTAGAGGTAGCGTTTCTTTTCATAAAGCCGTGCTCAACTTTGCGTTGGCGTTTGTGGGGTTGATAAGTTCGCTTTGGCATTTTTTATCCTATAAAATTTAAATTTTGACAAATATTTGTTATAGTATAGCGCATTTTTCCACAATTTTCAAGAAGTTTTCCACATAGTTAACCGATAAACGTGGATGGTTGTGGAAAACTTTTCCCTGTTTTCGGTTTTTTTATTATGTCATATTTATTTTATAGGGAGAAAGTTGTGGAAAAGTCCGTTTTGTTTGTTATAATTAGAAAGTATTAAAGGAGGTTTAAGTGTTTGACGTTTGGAAAAGTGTTTTAAACGACATCGAAAAATCGGTTTCTTCGTCTAATTTTTCTACCTGGTTTAATGGTATTTCTCTTATTTCGATGGATGGGGGAAAGGTTATTATTGGAACTCCGAATGTTTTTTTTAAGCGTCAGTTGGAATCTAAATTCTTCGACACTATTAAGCAGGCTTTATTAAATAATGACATCGAAGTTAAAAGTATAGAATTTGAAATTGTTCAAGCAGACAAAAAGCCAAAAAGCAAAGCACGCACTACTATTGATCAACAAAACACTATTTCCCTTCCAAAAATTCAAAAGGGAGATCTTAGTGGTTCTACCACTTTTGACACAGGATTAAATAATGCCTACAGGCTTGATAATTTTGTGGTCGGTTCAAATAATGATTTAGCCGTTTCTGTTGCTAAAAACGTTATTAATTCTCCCGGAAAAAGATATAATCCTTTTTTCCTATACGGTGGCCCTGGTCTTGGAAAAACGCATTTAGTTCAAGCTATTGGCAACGAACTACATAAAAAAGACCCTAATTTAAAGATTTTATATACCCCCACAAACCACTTTTATTCTGATTTCGTAACCTCAATCAAAAAAGGTAAAACTGACGAGTTTTATAAAAAATTCCAAAAGTTAGATGTTTTGATTGTTGATGATTTTCAGATGATTATCGGTAAAGATGCGAGTCAGGAACAATTTTTCAATATATTTAATGACCTCTATAACCTCAATAAGCAAATTATAGTTACTTGCGATCGTCTCCCGGAGCAACTCGAAAACATCGATAAGCGTCTTACTTCAAGGCTTGCGATGGCGGGAGCAATTGATCTACAAATGCCAAGTTTCGAAGATCGCTGTGCGATTTTAAAGTCTATGGCTGAATTTTTAGGTGAATATATAGAAGATGAAACGATAGAGTTTATCGCGGAAAATGTAAAAACAAATATTCGTGATTTAGAAAAAGAATTAAAAACGATCTTAGCGCTTTCCGACCTTAAAGGTGTTTCGCCATTAAATTTAATCGAGGGTGGTTATATTTCCGTTGTTTCTCGCGCAGGAGGCACAAAGACTGTTTCTCCGAAAAAAATAGTTGATAAAGTTGCTAAATATTATAATCTCTCAACAAAAGAATTAAAGAGTAAAAGTAGGGTATTTCATATCAAGAATGCCCGTCAAATCGCAATGTTTCTGCTCTCTAAAGAGCTCTCTATGAGCACCAATAAGATAGCAGTAGAAGTTGGGGTGGGTGATCATTCGACAGTTATGAATGGTATAAAAAGAATCGAGAATAATTTAAAAACAGATTTTTCTTTAAGGGATCAACTTGAAGAAATAAAAGGACTCATATATGAATAGTGTGGAAAAAGTTGTGGAAAAGTTGTGGATTTCTTTGTGGATTTTATGTGAAAATCTTGTGAATAGTTTTTGTTTGTTTATTAAAATTTTATGTTTTTGGTGGAAATTGATGGTTTTCCGCAGTTTTTTCCATACTCTTTTCTCAGTTTTTTCCACATTAATTTTTAGTAGTTTTTTAGATAAAAGGAGGGTGATTTCCACATTTTCCACATAGCTTATTATTACTATTACTAAATATTTTATTAAAAGGAGAGAGTGATGAAATTTAAAATTAAACAAAATAAACTTTCAAGAGCATTAAATACAGTAAGCCGAGTTGCTGCAGGAAGCCGTACAACTTTACCAATATTAAACAACGTTCTTATTTTTGCAGAAAAAAATAAAGTTTCTCTCTCTACAACAAATTTAGATATGGCAATAACAGAATATCTTCCAGAACGACCAGAAGAAGAAGGAAAAATTACCGTTCCGGCGAGGCTTCTTGCAGAGTTCGTAGGAAACCTTCCTAGAGATGAGGAAATAACGATTGAGAATAAAGGAACTAAAGTAACCATTTCTGCTGGAAAATATCAATCTGTTATCAATGGTGCTGATGCAGAAGATTTTCCTACTCTTCCCGAAATAAATGAGAAAAAAGCGGTTAAATTCACTATTAATGTAGATGATTTTAAAAATGGAATAAATAAAGTTATTGTTGCGAGCTCGAATGACTTAACTAGACCAGCACTTACTGGCGTATATTTTAATACATTTAATAACGGACTATATGTGGCCGCGACAGACGGGTATAGATTAGCGGAGAAAAAGTTAATAGAAAAAGTTAAAGACGAAGTAGCTGTAATTATTCCGGCAAATAGTCTTCAGGAAATAATGAGATCAATCTACGATGATGTAGATGAGATTGAGATTTTATTTGATGAAACGCAAGCAATTTTTAGGTTAGGTGAGATTGAAATAATGTCTACTCTTATTGATGGTAGTTTTCCAGATTATAGACAACTTATTCCGAAAGATAATGAAATAGTACTAAATCTTAAGAAAGATGAAGTTTTAAGAATTACTAAACTCGCGGCGCTGTTTGCTAAAGAGGTTGGTGGTTCAATTGTTTGTGAAGCGAAGAAAAATAAGTTTTTGATTTCGAGCGTGGCAAACGAATACGGGGAAAATAGTTCGGAAATTGAAACAGAAGTGGAAAACAGCGGAAAAGTAACTTTAAACTCAAAGTTTTTGATTGATGCACTGAATGCAGTAGAAGAGGAAGAGATAAAAATTAGTTTTTCTAGTAGAATTACTCCTGTTGTTGTTGAAAATCAAAAGAGTAAAGATTATGTGCATATTATTATGCCTCTTAAATCATGATAATAAAAGAGATAAAAATAAATAATTTTCGGTCGCATAAAGAATATTTTTTGAAGTTTAATAAAAAAACAACAATGATTGTGGGGGAAAACGGGTGTGGAAAAACATCGGTTTTAGAAGCGATTTATGAAGGACTGAGAGGAAAAAGCTTTAAGGCTACAGATAAGGATATTTTAAAAAGGGGCGAAGAATTTTATCGGATAGAGTTAGATTATTATGATGGTGAAAAAACTATAGTAGTTTATGATGGTGAAAAGAATAAAAAGACGTTTCAGGTGCAAGATAAAAAGTTTGGGAGACTGCCGAAGAAGAATAAATACCCAGTTGTAGTTTTTGAACCAGATGATTTGAATCTGATTGGGGCTAGTCCAAATCACAAACGGACGTATTTTGACCGGTTTTTTTCGCAACTTTCAGAAAGTTATAGTAATTCCCTACTTAAATACAATAAGGCCCTTAAACAACGAAATGAACTGCTTAAACGCGATTTTTTAAAAGCTGAGGAAGTTTTTTCTTGGAATGTAATGCTTGCGAAATATGGAACCGAAATATTATCATTTAGAAAAAATAAAACCGATGAGATTAATAAAATAATTACAGAAACATATAGAGGTATTGCGGATAATAAAGACGCGGTTCAGTTTGTGTATACTACACATACTGAAGCTCAAGAGAGTGAATACTTACAACAATTAGAAAGATGTTTTGAAAAAGATAAAATTTTGGGGCATACGAGTTTTGGGGTACATAGAGACGATTTTGAGTTTCGATTTAATGAAAAAGAGGCTGATGGAACAGCGAGTCGAGGTGAGATCCGCTCAATAATCTTAGCTTTAAAATTTATAGAAGCTGGGATGTTAGAAAAAGAAAAGAATATTAAGCCATTAATCTTATTAGACGATGTCTTTTCTGAGCTGGATGAAAAAAGACAAAAATGCTTAGTAAGGAACTTCAAAGACAATCAAGTGATTATTACAAGTGTGAAGGAAGCTTAATCTTGGGTATAACAAGAAAACTTCTTAGATAATCTGTATTCGTTAATATTATAATTGGCTAAAAAAGACTTAATACTATTCTCAATTTCGGTAGTGTCTGGATTTGTTTTACAGGAATCGATATCAACTATAAGATTGGTGTTGTTGGGTGAAAAATATTCGTTCTTTTTCAGTGTCCAATGAATGTCCGCGGTTGTTTCGGAGTACGGGAGATTATCTATTAGGTTACTTTGTGAATCTGTAGCTAAACAATTAGAAACACAATAAATGTTTATTTTATAATCGTCATACCCACTTCCATCATAATATTCAACTTTATATTCTTGATTAGACGAATCGCTTTTTATAATAAACGTCTTTAAAGAATAGGTATCGTAGATGTTTTCGTTGACAGAGTCTGTTGCGACGTAGAAATCATTATTAATTTTTGATGACAGTGGAGTATTGAGTGAAACATTATTAAATAACTGATATGTTAACAAATTTTTTTCTTCGTCTGATATTTTAGGCAAGGTAGACGATAAGCCCTTGATATCAACATTCAAAACAGCAGTATTGTCTGAAAAGAATAAGTTTGTAATATAAACAGTGATAATCAATAAAAAGAAAGTGACAAGAACGAGTATAAGACTTAATCTTTTTTCTTTATCTATTTCGTTAAACATTTATTATTCCCCAATTGTTAAATTGTTTAAATAAGCATAGCTGTAATCATCACTTGTTGCTTTGGATAGAGGAATGGTTTTTGCTTGTATGCCAGACTCTCCCCCAAAACAATCTGCTTCGCCGACAATAATATCTGTATCTGTCACGCCCAGAACAACCCCTGTATGACCATGACCTTTTCCGCCAGATTGGCGAGAAAAAATAGCGTAGGGTTTTGGTGTGTGGCCACCATCAGTGGCGACACCATTACTAATTAGCCGTCCGACAACGTTTTTTCCGTCTGGTAAACCACCAGCTGGGCCGGTAGAGGTGTTTACAGCAATAAAATATTGAGAGAATGCAACACAGTTGTAAAATGAACCACCAGAACAGCTCGTAACATTAATTTGATAATCTCTTATCATTTGTGAGCTGTTTTGTTTGGCTATTGTTCGATAATTATTCATATAGGCAGTCGCTTGTTCTAGAGTCATACCACCAAGTACCAAGCCTTGACTACTCATATTGCCGCAAGGGCTCGAAATAGTATAATTGCCACAAGTTGCACTATTTGAGGCACGGATAGCGTGGACGTTGCCAACATTCATACCATTTTTAATAACAATTTTTGGGTCCCACTCTTTAAAAGAGTTATCGTAGCCTCTACGAGTATATTGATAGTCGTCCCCAACTTTTTGTTTATTTTCTGAGGCTGTTGGTCCGTTTGAATCGGCGAGAAGCCATTTTCCGTCAGGAGTTATACCGCGGATACCGATATAATGACCACCCGGGGTAAATGGTTGCCCCATTTGGCTTTCTGTTTTAGGTGAAGTACCAGAAGTGTGAATCATCCAGCCCTTTTTTAGGTAGGAACTTATTGTTTCTGTTACTTTATCGATTTGCTCGTCGGAAAGGCTACTTCCGAAAGTATGATCGCTATGACCAGTATTAACTTTTTCGTAAGTCATGTTGTAGTGGTTTGCTAAATATTTTGTTATTTCGTGAGAGCTACCACTGGTATGCATCCCACCATCCCCAGCTACTTTTGTAACCTCTACCGGATCAATGTTTTGAACACCTAGAGCGTTGGCCAGCATTGCAAATGAAAATGGGCCACAAGCAGACTCACGTATTGAGGAAGACGTTCCTCCACTAACCTTTCCATAGCTGTCATAATCTATGCCGTCGTATTTAGGATCAGTTTGGTCCCATCGAGTAAAGGATTCTGAAGAAGAGTGATAACAATCATCTGATGATGGTGTGCTGGATGGGTCTGCTAGCTCAGTTGTTTCGGCAGGTGTTGATGTGGAGGTTGACGCTGTTGTTGAAGATGCATATGTGGCATATATTTCTTCTGCCTTAGACATCCTTTCATGCATACCTTGGTAATCATAGCCGTTAGTTGGCCAGTTTCTACCGTAGTATTCTCTTGCTCTTTGTGCTACGCCTGGGTCAGTAATTGGTTGCGAATAACTATGACAGTCAGCTCCAGGATTATTGTTGTTACAGACACCACGTTCAACTTCTACTTGGAAGAGCTCGGCATAACTTGATGGCGTTTTATTAGTGACTCGCCCTAAGTTATTGACAAAGTTTTGAAAGGATTTGCCATAGCCGGTTTCGGGTGTATTTTTTGTTAATGCGTCTAACTCAATAATAATAGCGGTTGTTGTTGGTCCAGCTGGGTGAGAATCGACTCTTCCTACATCACTCGTAAACCAATAATTACTACCAACGGCTTGGTTGACTTTATTATATATAGGGACAAAAGTTTTATATGATTTCGTGTCTCCTTGGTATAATCCAGTGTAACCTAAACTGTTTTGAACAAATGGATCGTAACCGGATTCTTGTTTCATATTTCCCATAATTCCGGCAATAACCGCGGCGTTGTCGGAGACGCCAGGAATACCTAGCCCGACAAAATAATTCCAAATTTTTTCCTCATAAGTATTGCCTGAAACTAACGATGCTGACGAAGAATAACAATCTAAGGATCCAAGCGGGTTGTAATATAAAATATTATTTTTGGAATAGAATCTCAGTGTCTCGTCGGGAAGTTTACTAGCAGAAGTTTGGTATGCCGTAAAGAAAACAAGAAAGGAAAAGCTAGAAAAAAGAAAGACAGAAATAAAAAATACTCTTAGAGATTGGCGCATTCTAAATCTCCTTTTTCACAATTATATTCGTATATAATTTCATATTCTGGTGACGAATAGCCGTATTTTTTTAAAAGATTGGTGGCAAATGTGCGGTTTCCTTCTATGACGTCAGAAATTAATAAACAATAACTATGTTCTTTACACTTTTCTGTTTCATAGAAAATACTAAAGAATTGTAAATTTTCCATATCTTCATAATAAATCGGCAAAAAGTTTTTTAGGGCTTGCTCGTCATCGTATTTTTTAACAAAAGAGTTTAGATATTCATCATCGGAGATATTGGATATCTGGCGGAGTGTTTCAAAATCCGTAGAGTTGTCTTGAATGTATGATAGTTCCCCGTCTTTTGTTAGATACACAAAAAGACGATTGTTTGCGTTTGCTTCTAGGGCTAAACTAATTTCTTTAGTGTCAAATCCGTCCTTTGTAATTTTTGCCGTAATTTCTCCTGGAAAGAATTTATAAGTTCCGGATAAGAATTCTTGGTTATTAATCGTGATGGTTGCGTCGGATGGCACGGTGAGGATCGTAAGGATTGCGGATCTCGAAGACGAAATAATAGTGATTATTATAATAGCAAGCAAAAGAGCCCCGTTAATAAGAATAAGAATGAGATTTTTTAAGGAAATTTTATGCGGCATAAGTTGGGTCCTTTCGAGTAATTTTTAGATGGTCGTTTTTGGCGATGACGGCGAGTTCGGCCTCAAAAGGATCGGTTTCTTCAAATTGGATAGAATTTTCAAAATCAAAAGTTTCTTCTCTACCGAAAGCAAGGCGATTTTCATAATCAATGGAGGCAAGATAAGATTCGTAAGCAAAGTAGCCGAGAACAACATTAGCTTCTTCTTCGGACATACCGGAGATAGCGGCGAGATATTCCGCGTCATTCAGTGTAGAAAAATCAGTGGAAGTTTCTTTCAAAAGCGCAATGTAAGGGGATTCGCCAGTCCCTGGGCGATCAAAACTTTCAGAAAAGGCTGTAGGGTTTGTATTTTCTTCAGAATAATAGCCGATCTGATCAAGGAAGCGAGAGAGGACGCTGTAAGCTTGGGCGTCTTTATATTCGCCACCATCCGTGAAGGCGGTGCCAGCGATTAGTGCTAATTGGTCTGGGCTATAAGCGGTATATCTTGTACTAAAGTAATCCTTGAATCTTGCGTCGTTATCCCAAAACTGAGTTAATTTATTTTTAAGGAATTCAAATAATTGACTAGCCTTTCCGCTTAGGTCAGGGGTAATTTTGGCTGCTATTTTATCATTAAGGTAGCCAACATTAGAAGTACGGTTGTTATTATATTCGACGAAGTCGTCGATATTGGCAGGTTTTTCAGGATTACCCTGGATATAGGACTCAATATGATTTAGATCAAAAGCAACGGTAGGATAAGAAAAGGAGGAGCAAACAAACCCATTACCGTAGATATCGTTTTCGGGACACTCTCCATAGGAGGTTTGAAAAGAAGATTCGTTGTCGGCGAAAGCTCCCGGAAGAAAAGATGTAAAGGAGCTCCTTAAGATCGATGAAAAAGAAGAGAGACCGGAAGAGAGAGACGGGGTTGTATAGAGGTAATTGGAAAAAGCATGAACGATACTACCAAAAAGAGTATTTTGAGAGGCGATGTCGAATGGGCTACGGCCTACACGATCGGCGGCAGCGTCAAGGGCGAGAATGTGGCTTGTCTCTTTTTGGTAAGCTACAACTGAAGCTTCAGTACTAGAAGTGGCCCCCTGAGCGGTGGTGGCGATTTTTGAGCCAAGAATTGAGCCGCCTTTAGAAAATAGTTCTCCGGCATGAGAACCAATAATACCATTAAAACCACTACCTGCAAGAAAAGTGGTTTTTGACGAGTCTGAAGAAAGAGCTCGTGATAGCTCATCTAACAATCTAGCAGTTATTGTGTGATATATTTTTTCCTCATCCTTTTTTTCTAGGTATTTTTGGTATTCCGCATAGTCTTTATCATATTGTATCCATAAAGCCTCACAAGCCGAGTCATAATATTCGGAAGTGGCTGGATATCTAACGCAAGCAGGAGGAGTTGGTTCTGTTTCTTCTGGTAATAATTTAAGAATTGAATGCTCATTGTCTTTTATACCGTAAGGGTTAGAGGAAGATTGCGACCAAGAGATACCGGCAATTGAAAGGGCAAACTTAAGATAGTCATCATCGATAGCGCTTGCGTAGTCCTTTATGGTTTGATGGACGCGGTCGATTGAAAAAGGTTTTATTTCGTTTTTTGATTCGTCATCAGAATAGTATCCGTCAAAAGATTTTGTAAGGACGGAGGAAAGAGTGGGGGACTGGACGGCGGAAAGTCCAGTTTCATCAGCCGTGGTAAAATAGTTCAACATCTCATTAGCGGGGGCAGTTGCTCCGTCGCCAGCTTTGGTTTTTGACATAACTTCTTCTAGCATAAGGAAATATTTCATAGACTCATAAGTTTCGTTGGCATTGAGGGCGTTATTGACGAGATAGGCAATTGTGGCGGCTTGAGCTTTATCGTAAAACATTTGTGATTCGTCGTGGCGTTTTCCGCTTTCCCAATCGGAGTCATCTGCGTCGACTACGGTGTTCTCATATAATTCATCGAGATAAGCGTCAATAGCATCTTTTGTTGCATTCCCAGTTTGTGTAGTTGCGCCCTTTGTTTTTGCTGTGTCATTAGGCTCGACTTCATAAATATTGTCTGGGTTGCTTGTGTAATATTCTCCAAGTATTTCACGAAAATCTCTGGTTTCGTCGGTTGAAGAAAAATTAGCAAAGATATTGCGCGAGGCGTTGATGTTAGAATAAAAGAGTTCGGCAGCGTTGTCATAATGGCCCATAGCCCGACCGTATGTTGCCTCGTCAAAGGCCTTATAAACTTCTGGATCGGTTTCGACGGCAGCGAGCCACTCAGAGGCATTTATGATCCTGTCTTTAAAACGTAAAACTAACGAACTATCTTCATCAGAAGAGCTGGAAACTGTTAGAGAAGGGTTGTTAAGAGCGATTGAATCAGAAATGGCAGTTGAGGCAATAGTGGTATCAGAACTTGGACGTAGGCCGGCAATGAAAGTCCCAGAGTTGTCCAAATAGCCAACTTCGAGACCAGAATCTGTAAGGTTTTTGGCGAATGTTGAAGGAATAGAACCGTTTGCTAAGGCTTTACCAGTGGCGATTTCGGCGGCTTTGCGCATTGCTACATATTGGACATCCATTGATTCCATTGTATTTTCATCAATATCAGCAAAAAGAAGAGATCCGGTACCAAAGAGGAGGAGTATCGGGACAAGTACGACGCCAAGAGAAAGAATAACGGGTGCGCCTTTTATTAGTCCTTGTAAATTTAGTTTTCCTGCTATATTGCCGATATTTAAGCGCGAATTATTAGAAGCTGTGTTTTGTCTCCCGCTTCCATCACCAGTATAATTTACGTCGCCAGAGTTTTCTTCGGAATCACCGCCATTCTCGGCGTTTCTTTCATGGTTGCGAAGGTCCGCGGCGGCATTTTGTCGCAGATCGCTAGCTGTATTTTTTGAGATGTTAGTGGCTTTGCCTAAGTCTGCCTTTTTGGCGACTTCTGCACTTGCTTTGTTCCCAATTTTGCCAGCGGCATTTGCTCCGCTAGCGGCTGCTGATACTGGAGGCATATTACTTTTATTATAGCATTAACGTTAGATTTAATAAATATTAAACTTGAGTTTTTTGATCGTTAGGATTGGTCGTTATTAGACTTTCTTCAGTTTGAGAAGCAATGATTTGAATATGAACGTGGGATGGCCCGGCAAAGAAAAGACCTTGGCCGACCGGGAAATTGCCGAGGCGTTTTTTCTCTTCAGAAGTGAGTTTAAATACTTCTGAAAGAGCATCTACGGCCGAAGGAGACTGTTTTAATAATAATTGCATTGATGAGTTGGCAACAATAGCGCGACCCATTTTGGATGTAATAAAATCATCAACGTCTTGGGTAATTGTAGTTAAACCTAGGTAGTATTTGCGGGCGCGTTTTGCGAGCGAGAAAAGAAAGTTTGCCGAGTCGTCATATTTCATAAGTTGCCAGGCTTCATCTACGATAAGAATGCGTTTCTTTTTTTCTGCGCGAACGGTGTTCCAAATATGCGAGAGAACAATATACATAGCGACTGGGCGGAGCTCGTCTTCAAGGTCTCGAATATTAAATACGACCATTTGATTGTTAATGTCAACGTTGGATTGTTGGGAAAAAATTCCGGCAAAAGTACCTGTAGTATATTTTCGAAGACGTTGGGCAAGCTCTGGACCGGTTCCTTCCATATGGAGGAGGGTGTCATAGAGATTAATGATTGTGGGGGGAGTAGATTGGTGAGTGAGTGGGTCTGAGGTAATTCCGGCGCGTGCATAAGTATCAATAAGAGCCTGGTCAAGATCGGCTTCTTCATTTGGGTTTAATGCAGGAACCATTTGTCCGTTTGGTCCAATTTGGTTACCGCCAAGCATAAGGCGGAAGAGGCCATGAAGAGTAACGAGATTGGCTTTTAAGGCATCATTTGCCTCGTCGGAGTCAATGACTTTTGGTAAGTCAAATGGATTAATACGAGTATCGGAATTTAAGGAGAGACGAATATAAGATCCACCAACGGCATCACATAGTTTTTGATACTCATTTTCAGGGTCGATAATGAGAATTTCTGAGCCAATCATCATAGAGCGGAGAGCTTCAAGCTTTACCGTGAAAGATTTACCTGCACCGGATTTTGCGAAGACGACAAGATTGGCATTTTCAAGAGAAAAACGATCAAAAATGACAAGACCATTATTATGCATATTGATGCCATAAAGGATACCGTTTTCTTGTGTAAGGTCAGCAGAGGTGAATGGGAAACAGGTTGAAATAGCACCAGTGTTCATGTTGCGACGAATCTGGAGCTGGTCGGTGCATTGAGGCATCGTACTATTCATTCCCTGCTCTTGCTGTGAAGTGGCTACTTTTGAAAAAACGAGTTGTTGGCCAAAGATGGTTTCAATTTTTTGCTGAATGAAAGTTAATTCATCTAGGGAATCCGCCCAAAGTGTAACATAGAGGCCAAAGCGGAAGAAACGTTCAGCTCCAACTTGTAATTGATCGCGAAGCTCTTCGGCGTCATTAATGGCGGCTTCAAGTTCAGGGTCGCGGACCTTGCCACGCTCAGCGCCGACATTGATAGAGGCTTCAAGTTGAGTTACTTTTTTGCGAAGATTTTTCATGACGACTTGGGTATCGACGGGATAAATATACATTGATATGTCAAGGACCTCGTCGATATTAATGAGAGGAGAAAGCCATCCGGTATAAAGAGTTCGTGGGTAGCCATAAACATAGAGAGTGCGACCGTATTTTGTTCCAAGGCGAAAATAATTATTGTATAATTCGATGCTCGAAGGGGAGATCATGTCGCGAAGAGTAGTAATTCCCTGCTCAAATGCGCGTTGAATTTCCATTTCTTCAATTGCTTGAGATTGAGAAGCGATTTCTGAGGCTGAGAGTTGTTTTTTCTTAGGCATTTTGGTCTCCTTTCGTTTCTTCCCCTTCTTTTTTCCCTTCGCCTTTTTTCACATATAAAGTGGCAAGTTTGGAAAAATCAACAAGCGGTTCACGAACAGCTGTATCGGGGTTATTAAAATTATAGAATAGCTCACTGAGTTCTTTAGTATTAAGGCGAACGGCCTGAATTCCTGTGTTAAAGAGACCGGAAAGCACGCTTTCAGTACGACTATTAAGTTCATTTACGGCTTTTTCGTAGGTGACACGATCAATACGAGTGATGGGTTGCTCCTTATTTTTTTGAAAAGATTTAAAGAAGTTTTTGGTTTGTTGAACAAGTTTTTCGGCGTCGGCCGATGAATAATATGGAATGATAATAAAGAAGGACTTGTCCATGATGTTAGCTTCTTGAGAGAGAATGTCTATGAAGTTTATATAATCATCCATTAGCACGCCAAGAAGCATATTGTCATTTTCGCGGCGGATTTTGATGAGTTTTTCAATATAAGGCCCAATATCAATGCGTTGGGAACGAATTAAGATTTGAGTAGTAAAGGTGAGAGAGTTTAAAAAGTTTTGGAAAGAATATTCAATGGCTTCACGTTCGTTTTCAGACATGAGGTCAAAGTTGATTGATTTGCAAGCGATAACGGCGCGAAAAGAACCGTCTTTCATAATAACAATGCCATCGCGGAGTTCAGAGATTGGGATGGAGGTTTGAGTAGAAATTGGGACATCGGGTGTAGCCTGTCCTTCGACGGTAATCATTTCGTTAGGATTAGTTGGCATGACTCCAGGTTGACCTGGTTGGTTCTGCATTGGTCCGAATTGTTGTTGTGATTGTTGTGGTTGCATACTCTCTCCTTAATGTAATGAAATATAGACATCATTATCGTTGTTATTTTGAATTCTGTTTGCTTCCTTAGCAATGGTTGCGACGGTAAAATCGTTATTATTGGCGAGTTGTTCCATGGCGGCAGTGCGAGCTGGATTAGGCGGGTTCGTCTGTTGAGGCGTTGTTTGACTTGCGACTGGGATGATGGGCTGGGGCGGAGTTAATTCGGGCTCAGTAGGGGTTGGCGTTTCAGGTGCTTGAGGTTGAATTGTTGGCGATTCTTGGATAGGAGTAGGCTGAATAATTGTTTGAGAAATATTAGGAGACGATGATATAACGGATGGATTAAAGGTCGGCGCTTGGGGTTGCGGACTTGCAGTATCGAAACCATGGGTGATGGTTGGCGTTGCAGAAGGAATAGAGGGAGACGAAAAATCACTAACACCTTCAACTTCGGCTATAGCGGCACGCATTTTTTCGACAGCCTCATCATGTTTAGAGACCGATTGGTCAGCAACGCGAGAAGTGAGAGTTTGGGCGTCATAGTTTTCGAAAATATCAGGCGTTGCTGCGGCTTCAGCAACGTACTCTTCTTGGACGGCACCAGACCAGTTTTCTCGAACCGCTTGTCCGTTCGAATCAACGATGTCGGCCAGGAAGGAAAGACGATGGCTTGCTTCGTCTTCAGAAATAGCGCGAATGCGAGGTCCTTCAATTTTTTTCGGAGCAGTGATTGTAATGGTAGATTCGCGTTGGCCTGGATTCCAAAAACGTTTGTTTGGTTTTAAATAAAAATTAATGAGAGCAGCGAGATAGGTTTCCATAGGCTGGTCTTTTTTGAAGGGATTACATAAAACTAACAAAAACAGGATAAAAGGGACAGGAATGGCGGCGAGGAGTGGAAAAATATTAAAGAGGAGGACGGCTAAAGCGCCAAGCCCAAAAGCAATAAAAAGATAGCAAAGCTGTCTAAAAGTAAACGGACCAACAAGTTTATCATCCGCTTCAACGTCTTGAGGGACCTTATATTGCGCCATATATAATATATTATAGCATGTTTACATAAGAATTATGATGGGTTTTCATGTTTATTTTTCGGAAAAGTTTCGAGAGATACACTCAAAAACAATTACCTTGGAAAGGATTGAGTCTATAATAGCATACTTCTTATGTTTTGTCAATATTAGAGATAGTTTTCAGGATCGTTGAGGAGAGATCTCAAGTGAGCTAAAAGAATCTTTGCTGATGTGGTTCGGCTTGCTTCATAATAATCTTTAAACATTTCACCAATAGTGCTTCTAACTCCAATCGCTTCTAGAGTGGCTTGTGCGGCATTGTAAAAATCATCTGCGCTGTCGTGATGCTCGTCAAATACGTCATCTATTAAGCCGATATTAAAGTCGCGTTCTTCTTCTGGGTAAGCTGTTGCGGGGCTGGCATCTGGGTCGGTTTCAAGCTTTTTCTTTCTTGCTTGTTCTTGTTTTTTTAGATAATCTTGAATCTCGGCTTCATTGTCAAGATTAGCCCAGTTGCGAACGAATGGTTTAGCGTTGTTGGCGGCACCAGAACGTCGAGATTTGTAAAGTTGAGCAAGAGTGCCGTTTTTGTCCCAAAGTTTACGGGCAGTTAGACCAGCCTTATTAATCATGTAGTCGTTAATTTTCTTTCGCTTGTTTTTGTCGGTATTCGTGGCAATTATTCTTGCGTCTTTGCTGTCATCCTCTTTAATTTTTTCTGCGCCTCTGGTAATTTGGTCAAATTGATAATCAGTCAAACCATCGAGTCCAAGAATTTCTGCAAATTCTTTTTTCGCACTAGCTCTTTCAGCTTCATCCGAGTTCATAAGCGACCAAAAGAGGTGGTTTGTAAGAGTAGATCGGTAATCGGTGCGCATGTTGAGAATTTGAGATGGAATTTGATCTGTTAAATAATTTTCTGCGCACGTACGGAAATAGCCTTCTCCTTCTTCGATGTCTTCGAGACCGTAAAGGGCATCGTTTTTGTCTTCCCAACGTTTTTCAAGGGTTTTGAGGAATAAACCGTTTTCATCGCGGAGTGGAGCGCCATTTTCGTCTTTGGCGATTTTTTCTTTGTATCCAGTTAAATAGCTGACGGCATTTACGAGCTGTTCACTACCAGAAGGATATTTTAGTGAGGCGCTGAGAAAAGCTGGAGCCATAGAATTGTAAATTGCTTTGCGCTTTTTTAAGAAAGCTTTTTTGCCTTCTTCAGTGAGGAAACGATGCTCTTTGCCGTTTTCGTCGATGGTTACGGTTTCATAGGCTTTTCTAACGCTTTCGTCTAAGTTGCTATAGAAGGTTCTTTCGACATTATCAAGAGAAGTACCTTCCATAAGTTCGACAGAGGACTTTTTAGAATAGCCTTTTGTACCGTCGGGATTAAGGTATTCACCAGTGATAAACTCGTCATAATCAATAGAAAGTTTTTGACGATGTTTGTCATTGTTATTATAAACACCGGCCGTTTCAAGATTAATATATTTACCAAAGCGACGAAGCATTGGATCGTTATCTTTAACTTCGAACATGAGGAAGTTTGCGAGAGATTGAGAGGCATGAGTGCCAACTTGAATTTTGTGATCAATAAGAGCATCGTCGATGAGATGTTTTACGATGTCAGTGTCACCTCGCATATTAATAGTACGGAGCCCACTAATAATCTGGTCGATATGTTTAGTAGAATCAGGAAGTTTGGTGAGTTCGCGGATTTGGTTTTCGACATCTTGAGTGGCAGGGGTGAGATCAAAGGCGGTTTGGAATTTGCCACTGACAATCTTATTGTGAGTGGCGTAATTATGGGCTGCGTCTGCTTTTACATAATAGGAGCCAACGACGTCCCCTTCCATGATTTTTTCGATAGCTTTATAGCGTGCAAGTCCAGAAGCTCTGAGAGAGCCATAACCTTCGCCAAGTGCTTCGTGGCGTTTGTGCAATGGGTTCCCTGCTTCTAGTTGATCTATATGCGCATCAAAAGCTTGTTCAACGCGGTCATGGAAACCAACAGCGTTGTCATAGTCGATTTTTTCGGCGCGAGCTTGTTCGAACTTTAAAGTATCTGAAGCGTTGACGTTTTTCATATCTAATTGTTGAAGGCGAAGAAATCCGGCGGATTTAAGTGTACCTCGGCCTAGTCTACCACGAGCAACTTCGCCCTCTACAATAGCGCCGAGGCCTTTATTGAAATCATTTTTTGTGCGTTCAATTTGTTTTTGGTAATTTAGAGAGTCGGCTTGCATTTCATAAAAATCACCAGCGCGTTTAGTGAAATTACCTTTTTTGTTGCGCATGCGAGCGGCATAAGCTTGGCCACGAAGTTTTGCATGTGCATCATATTTGGCGATATCTTCTTCTTTGCGGATTTGTCGATCATTTATACGTTGAATGACGTCTTGGCCAATTCCTTTTGGTTTGGTTGCGAGATACTTGCTTTTAGCAAGACCTTTGTTGGTTTGTGAAATTCGGTTAATGGCGCCAAGAGGTTTAACGCTGAGAGCGTGGAGTTTTTGATTGACTGTGCCAAGAACAGTACCGGACATCTTCATAAGTGACCAAGAGAAGAAAAGCGGAAAAACTTGGACTGCGAGGCCAAGGAGAACGCCAAAGCCAGAGGTTTCGCCATTTTCATTAACTGAAGACGTAATAATTGCCCAACCAGCAAGGTGAGAAGCCCCGAAGAGGAAGCTGAACATTGGGTAAAAAACGAGCATTTTAAAAAGCGTATCTTTCCATTTACCGAACCATTTTTCAGTATTTGGGAGAAGAAAACAGACGAAAGCGAGAGGGGCAATCATAGTAAGGACGGCAACGAGAGCTTGACGCATGGCAATAGTGATGAAACCGATTGCGATGGAGATTATAGCGCCAAGGAGGACAGGAACAAGGGTCCAAAAAACGGCGATTAAACCACCAGATAACGCAATGCCAATTCCGGCTGCAGCTGCGGAGCCCGTGACGACATTAACAAGATCAGTCCAAGTAACGGTAACTGCTTTAATGCTACCGCTCATGATAGCATTTTCTTCGACCGAGAGGAAGAAATCACGGAGGCCATAACCTAAGAGATTACTAACGTCAATGGCAATTTGGCAAATTATAAAACTGAGGTTGACTAAAATGCCAACAACGATAATACGAGGGAGTATACGTTTTAAACCATAATTGTTGATGCCAAAGCCTGTAAGATGGGAAATAACCACAACTAAAAGAAAGATAATGAAGACAATGTTAGTAATATTGCGGACGTACTCCCAGACAATATGAATAGTT
Organism: Candidatus Saccharimonadota bacterium; assembly: GCA_017510445.1. Lineage (GTDB taxonomy): Bacteria > Patescibacteriota > Saccharimonadia > Saccharimonadales > Saccharimonadaceae > Nanosyncoccus. The sequence continues at coordinate 92,606 of JAFWNF010000007.1, read as the reverse complement.
GAAGAATCGTCAGCTGGAATTGGATTAATAACGAGAAAATCCTCGATCGTGCCGTAGATGGAGTCGACTGCCTTAGAAATAGCTCCAGAAGAAGGGCAAATTAGCCAACCAAGAGCTCCAGCCTGTCCGTTACAGACATTCTCAAGATCTTCGTCGGTGAATTTTGTTTTTTCTTCTTTCTTTGGTTCGGTATTAGTTGTTTCTTCGGTTTTTTGGTCAGAAGTGACTTCGGAAGGAGTATTAGTAGTCGGCTTCGGGTCAGCATAGGCAGGGGTATTAAGCAGGGGTAGAAAAAGTGTGGAGCAAGCAAAAAGCAAGCTAAATAGGGCCAAAAATAGGCGTCTTTTTAGAGATGTTTTCGCAGTTTTTTTCATATTCAGAAAAACACACTCCGTAGAGTTCATATTCATTATAGCACACATAAGCGTTTTTGTCAATGGTTTTTCCCTAGAAAAGTGAAAAATCAAGCTTAAAAATCGTTGACTAAAAAAAGACTATGCTATAATGAAATTATGAAAAAAATGATTTGTTTTCTTGTCGCCGTGTTCATGACGGCGGGGGTATTAATTTCTTCAGGAGTAGTAAACAAACCAGCTCTCGCAGCGCCGGATTATGGGACATGCAATAGGTATGCAACGTTCTTGATGCTTCGAGCTTGGTATTATGGTTTAGATTTAGATGAAGCTCATAACTGTTCTCCGATAATTGTGGCGAATACAGAAGATGAGTTTTCGGAGTTTGTTTGGAAGATTATTTTGAATATCGTTTATGACCTTTTCGCTGTGGTTGGCGTTATCGCAACGGGCTACGTGATTTATGCTGGGTATGCGTTTTTGACGGCGGGAGGTGATCCTGGAAAAGCTGCGAAGGCGAAAAAGGCGTTAATTGGAGCTATTACAGGGATTTTGGTAGCGCTTTCGGCAACAATGATTGTTAACACGATTACGAACGCAATTGGCGTTTCGGCTGGGGGTGAAGAAGATCCTGAAAATGTTCTTAACGGTGCGCTTGGGTTGGTATTTTCTGTGGCGGGAGCGATTGCTGGTGCATTTGTGGTTTATGGTGGGATATCATACATCACGTCTACTGGAGACCCTGCTAAAGCGGCAAGAGCGAGAAAGATTTTTATCTATGCAATAATTGGGCTTTTAATTGTGCTTATGGCATATGGAATCATTAATGCAGTAGTAGGAGCTTTATAATGAAAAAAGTCAAAAAAATATTAAAAATTTCTATAATGGTGGTGGCCTTGGCGGCGGGGTTTATTGGATTGCCTGCGCTTGCGGATGATAAGGCGTGTACGATCGATCCTAATAATCCTGCATGCAATGAAGAGAGAGACTTTTTCAAGACGTTTGATTCAGTTATGAATGCCGTTATGGCAATTGTGGGCGTTATAGCAACTATCGTAATCATTGTGGCTGGAGTAATGATGATGACATCTCAGGGTGATGCAGCAAAAGTAAAAAGAGCGAGAAGCGCAATTATCTATGCGGCGATTGGGATGATTGTGACATTGGCGGCATGGGCGATTGTGAACTTTGTGGTCGGCTCGGTTTAAGCGTAAAAAATATGATTGACGTAAAAGAAAAATGTGATAAGATAAAATTAATAAGAAAAGAAAGGAAAATATCAATGAAAAAATCAACTAGAATAAAGACATTAGTCGCAGCGGCTGCGGTGGCTTGTTTTGGTTTTGCTGGAGCGCTTGTTGCACCAACTAGTGTTTATGCTGCGCCTGGAGATATAAAATGCGGAGATGGATGGGAGCCAAGAAATGGGACCTGTGTTCCAAAAGAACGGGAAGATGCTGATCTTTGGAGCATGATTAATACAGTTATTAATGTTATTTTGGCGATTGTAGGTGTAGTTGCAGTATTTATGATTATCTTTGGTGGTATTCAATATTCTACTTCAGCTGGTGATTCTGGTAAAGTTAAAAAAGCAAAAGATACAATTCTTTATGGAATTATTGGTCTTGTAATCGCGCTTCTTGCTTTTGCAATTGTGAATTTCGTACTTGATCAGATTTTCAGTAATCAAGACGGTGGGAATACGCCAGCAAATAACGGTATTTCATATATTTCGAGTGAAATAGCATAATAATACGCAATAAGCCCGAAAGGGCTTATTTTTTTGTCCAAAAAAATAACTCCCTTTCGGGAGTTATTTAAACTAACTTAGTTAATTTGGATTTTCTTTGGGGCTTCAGCTTTTTCTTTGTTAAAGGCGATAGTAAGAACACCATCTTTCAATTCGGCCTCAACTTCGTCTTCGCGAACTTGAACTGGAAGAGCGATAGTACGGGAGAATTCGCCCCAGTAACATTCTTGAATGTGCCAACGAGTGGTTTTTTCATCTTCATTGTCGCCAAGAATACCAGAAATTGTTAGGATGTTATCGCTGATGCTGACGTCGAGATCGCTCTTTTTGATACCAGCAGTGCGCGCTTTTACTATAAGTTTGTCGGCGGTTTCGTAGACATCTACAGCGAGTTGTCCTGGAAAATCGTCAGTATTTTCTTCCCACTCCAATTCTTCTTCCCCTGCAGTTTCTGATGGTTCTTCAACTTCAGCTGGAGCAGGGACTTCAGCTTCGGACGAGGCTGCACCGTCTTCGTCGAGGAAAGCGGCGGCTAATTCGTCTTCCATCAGCATGTCATCGTTGTTACGTGCCATGATACCTCCATTTGTTAATTAAGCTTTATTATAATGACAAAATTTTGTAAAATCAATAGGAAGATGGGTTTTATTGTAAAAAATACAACAAAATGTGGGCCTTTAGACCTACTTTGTCCTTACCACTGTAGGGGTTGTGGTGAATTGGGAGAGGTTTTATGTGAGTGTTGTAAAAATTACATAACGAGTGAAAAAATAAACCATTGTCTAAAATGTAAAAAAGTGATTAATGAAAAATGCCAGAACTGCACTCTTCCCTTTTCGGCGACTTTTGTTGTTGGTTATCGTGATGAACTAATTGGAGCGCTTGCTGAGGAATACAAGTTTTTCGGAGTAAGAAAACTTGGGAAAATTCTTACTGAGATTTTAGATGACTATTTGCCGGATTTTTCAGGGGATGTGGTGATCGTGCCGTTACCAACAATACAAAAACACGTGAGAGAAAGAGGCATCGACCATACGTATCAAATTGCAAAGAGATTAGCAAAGATGAGAGGATGGAAAACCGAGAAACTGCTTCTTCGGAACAAAAATACCGTACAGCTTGGGGCGGATATGGATAAGAGGCGAAGACAAGCGAAAGAGGCGTTTTTGTTTCATGGCGAAATTAATGAAAATAAAACATATGTATTGTTTGATGATATTTGGACGACGGGAGCAAGCATGACGGAGGCGGGGCGGATTTTTAAGAAAATGGGGGCAAAAAAAATAGTCGCTGTGGTGTTTGCGACTAATCGGCAAGGTAAGAGGCCAGAAATCAGACGATAGATTATTCGCCGAGGGCGTTAAGAACGAAATTAACAATTGCGTAAGCAAGAAGTGCGATAATGAGACCAATAATGGCATAGAGGATAGTGTTTTTAGCGTCAGTAACTTTCTTTTGGTCGCCACCAGAGATAATATAGCGAATGCCACCGAAAATGAGCATGATAACGGCGATTAAACCGACGGCTGCGAGAGCGGTGTTAGTGATTTGAGTGAAGATGCCAGTATTACCAAAAAGTTCGGTTGGAACACCATCTGGACGAGCATATTCAACTCCGCGACGAACGGGATTTTCAATATCTTCAATATTTTCAACGGCTTCTTCGCTGGTAGCCATGGCGCGACCAACAAAAAGGGTAGCCACAGCGGCAATTCCAGTTAAAACTTGTCCAATTCTCTTTAATGCTTTTTTCATTAAAATAAATCTCGCAGTTGGATTATCCTTTCCATTATACCACAGAGCGTCAGAAAAATCAAGGGTTTGTTATTTTCTTTAGCTTTATTAAGCGAATGGTATGGAGAAAATCGTTTTGGTTAAAGAGGTATTTAGGAATTTTGAATTTTATGATAAAATAGAAGATACGGAGGGTTACCCAAGTGGCTGAAGGGGGCGGTTTGCTAAATCGCTAGTGTGGGGAAACCTGCAGCGGAGGTTCGAATCCTCTACCCTCCGCCAGAAAGCATTTGCGTCTGGAATTGTTTGGAGAACTAGTGGAGGTGACAGAAAATGTTAAAAAATATATTTAAAATAGGCAACTTAAAATATGTGGTTGCTTTTTTGTTACCTTTGGTTATTATTCTTCTTTATAGAAGAACACTAGATAATGATACGTGGTTTGTGCTTGCCGAAGGAAGACATATTTTAGAAAAAGGAATTTATTATAACGATGTATTGTCTATGCATGATGGGCTTGAAATCGTAGTTCAGCAATATGGCTTCGCGGTAATTTTTTGGCTAATATATTCGGTTTTTGGTTCAATTGGCTTATATGTGATGACAATTTTATTTAATTTTTTGATTTGTTTTTTAGTTTATAAAATCGCAATGTTAATTAGTGAAAAGAACATTAATATGTCGCTTTTTGTGGTAGTGCTCACGGATGTATTTTTGTCATTTATTTTTATTGTTACACGGGCGCAAGTATTAAGTTATGTTTTTATATTGCTGACTATGTATCTTCTTGAGCTGTATGTAAAGAAAAAAGAAAAAAAGTATTTATATCCAATACCATTGGTTTCCTTGCTGCAAATAAATATACACGCTTCGCTTTGGCCGATGATAATTTTGATATTAGGAGTATATATTGTTGATTCTTTTAAAATTCCCAAGCTACATCTGCAGGGATACAAAACAAGACCCCTAATAATTACATTAATTATTTCGGCTTTGATTGCGTTTATAAACCCATACGGAGTGAAGATGCTAACGTTTATTTTTACAAGTTATGGTGTTAATGAAATTTTTGAACTCGTGAGTGAGATGGCGCCATTTGACTTGAGAAGCCTGTATAATATTTTGGTATACGGCGCAATTGTCACGGTGATTTTGGCGTATATCTTTGGGAAAAAGAAAAACATCAGGGTTAGATATCTTCTGCTATTTTTTGGCTTTTTGGCACTCAGTTTGAATTCTGTTAAGGGTTTCAGTGAGCTATTTCTTGTTATGTTCATACCAATGGCACTTCTCTTTAAAGATTTTCAAATAAAATCAAAGAAAGTTATTCTTTTTAGCAAAGCGGCGATTATGTGGTCTTTTGTTATTGTTTTTGGTGCGGTTGGCATATGCGGGTGTCTTGTTTTAAGTCGTCTTAGTGATGCGCCAAGTGAAGTTATGAAAGAGGCGGTTGATGCTATAGATGATAAAATTGGCGATCGAGAAAAGAGTAATTTGAGGATCTATACTGGATATAATGATGGCGGTTACCTCGAATTCAGAGGTTATAAGCCATACCTTGATCCGAGGGCGGAAGTTTTCATAAAGAAAAATAACGGCAAAGAAGATATTTTGCAGGAATGGATTGATTTTGAAAAACGGCTGATTGAAAAGAATGATTTTATAGACAAATACGATTTTGATTATCTTTTTGTTAGTAGAAAGAGCGATCCGGCGTATGAGCTCGATGAAAAAAAATACGATAAAATATATGAAGACGAAGAGGCTGAAGTAAGAGTATATGAGCGACTTGAAAACAAATAATAGAGTCGTGATAATTGGCGCTGGCCCCGCTGGACTTACCGCCGCCTACGAGCTAGTAGACAAATCTAAAAAATATGAAGTGATCATCTTGGAAGAGTCGAATGTTTTTGGTGGCATTTCTCGTACAGTTAACTATAAAGGTAACCGCATGGATATGGGTGGACATCGTTTTTTTTCAAAAGTTCCAGAAGTTAACGAATGGTGGGAAAAGATGCTGCCAACTCAGGGTGCTCTTCCATACGACGATAAAAAACTAAAGCGTAAATCAACATTAAAAAAAGGTGGGCCAAACCCAGAAAAAACTGATCGCGTTATGCTCCGTCGCAACCGTCTTTCTCGCATATTTTTCAATCAAAAATTTTTCGATTACCCAGTTTCTCTAAAAGGTTCAACTATTAAGAATATGGGCCTTGGCACAACTTTTGTGGTTGGCTGCAGCTATATGAAAAGTACCGTGCGCAAACTCCCAGAAGACTCGCTAGAAAATTTCTACATTAATCGCTTTGGTAAAAAGCTTTATTCTATGTTTTTCGAAAACTATACTGAAAATCTTTGGGGACGTCACCCGCGCGAAATATCTGCCGAATGGGGAGCCCAACGTGTAAAAGGACTTTCCATATCGGTTATTCTTAAGGACGTTTTTGGTAAAGTAGTTAAAAAGAAGAATCGTAAAGTAGAAACTTCTCTTATTGAAGAATTTGCCTATCCAAAGCTTGGCCCTGGTCAACTTTGGGAAATTACCGCCAAAGAAATCAAGAAAAAAGGTGGTAATATCATCATGAAAGCCAAAGCCGTAGGCATCAAACGTAACAAAAACAACGAAATCACCGGTGTCGTATATGAAAAAGACGGCAAGAAAACAACCTTAAAGTGCAACTACGTGATTTCTTCAATGCCAATTAAAGACCTAGTTGCCGCAATGGAAAACGTGCCAAAAAAAGAAGCTAAAATTGCCGCCGGACTTCCATATCGCGATTACATGACCGTTGGTGTGCTTACGCCAAAACTTGCTTTAAAAAACGAGACTAAGACTAAAACTTTAGGAAACATCGTCCCGGACAACTGGGTGTATGTTCATGATAAGAGCGTAAAAATGGGGCGTTTCCAGATCTTTAATAACTGGTCTCCGTACTTAGTAAAAGATGTAGAACATACCGTATGGGTCGGCCTTGAATATTTCTGCAATGAAGGCGACGAGCTTTGGTCTATGACAGATAAAGAATTTGCAAAATTAGGAATTGGGGAAATGAGAAAAATTAATATCATTTCTGAGAAAGAAGAAGTTCTAGATTATCATGTCGAACGCGTCAGAAAGGCTTATCCAGCATATTTTGGTACATACGAAGAGTTTAATGTATTAAGACGGTATTTGGATAAGATTCCTAACCTTTTTTGCGTAGGTAGAAATGGCCAGCATCATTATAATAATTTAGACCATTCTATGTGCACTTCTTTTGAGGCGGTGAGAAATATTTTATCTGGTGTTACCAAGAAGCATAATGTCTGGAACGTAAACACGGAAAAACAATATCATGAAGAAAACAAGAATAACTAAATCTTGTATGTTATAATGGGGTTATGGTTAAGAAAAATGAGTCTATAAATTGGGAAGCGAAGGAATACATTCCGCATGAAAAAAATGCTGGATGGTATGTCGGCTTAGTGATTGTTTGTTTAGCCTTAGTGGCCCTTTCTATCGTTTTTGGATGGTGGACATTTGCAATTTTGGTAGTTCTTTCAGGAGTAGTTTTAGTGCTCTATTCGGTACGTCCGCCAAGAGTGCTACATTATTCTCTCAATAGTAAAGGTCTTTCTGAAGGAAATAGAATCTACGCGTATGGAGATTATAAGTCTTTTGGCGTGCTAAAAGAGGGCGAAAATTTTGCGATAATTTTGACGCCAAGGAAGCGTTTTGCTCCTGGTGTAAAAGTTTATTTCCCGCAAGAATCTGGAGAGGCGATTGTCGATGCGTTTGGCGCTAGACTTCCGATGGAAGAGGTTAAGTTAGATTTTCTAGATAGGGTTGTAAATTTCTTGCGTATTTAAAAAAATAATGATAAACTAGGCATAAGTTTAATAATAAAGAAGGGTGGCCAATGAGCAACGACGAATTGCAAAAAGCTATAGATGACATCACGAGTGGTGATGCCGCTGCGACTAGTGCAGCGACAGCTGATGATTCAGCTACGACTACAGGAACTGCATCAGTGCCTTTACCGGATGATTTGACAACTGGTAGCACACCAACAGATTTAAATTTCACGGAAACTCCAGACGCGTCTGGTTCGGCGGCGGATATTTTCGCTGCACCACCTACACCCGATACATCTTCTGCAATGCCAGCTGGCGTAGAAGAGCCTGCAACGAATCCAGCAACTGAAGCTGCGCCTGCGGTTGATGAAAGTGCTCTTGGCGCCGATCCACTAGCCGGGTTTGATCCTGATAGTGTGACTTTAAATACGACCGAGACTGTGCCCGCTGAGGCAGTCGCCGAAACGGCGTCGACGGCTCCTGTGAAGCCAGCAGTTGTGGCGACGGAGATTCCGACGACTGATACACTGGATCAAAAACCAGCTGAGCCTGTCTCAACTGAGCCAATCGATTTGACCGAGACTGCACCTGTTCCTGTTGTTGAAGCTGGAAATGTAGTAGATGAGGCGATGAAAGAACTATATCCTTTGCTTGATAAGGTGCCTTCAATGACTGACAAAGAGAAATATGATGTTTGTATGAAGGTTGGGGGCGATGCTCTTCCTAAGGCGCTTCAATATGCAAAAGGAATTACAGATGAGACAGAGAAAGCTGAGGCATTGCTGAAGATTATCGAATCAGCAAAACAATAAATCAAAAAACTCCTTATGGAGTTTTTTGATGCTTTAAAAATGGGATGTAATAGATGAAAAAGTTATTTTCAGTATGTGCAATGTACACATACTGAAGTATTAATACATTCCGCCCATGTCAGGAGAAGCAGGAGATTCTTTCTCTGGAATTTCGCAGATTAGGGCGCCCATAGTGATAGCTGTTGAGGCGATGGAAATTGCGTTTTGAACGGCCTCGCGAGTGACGCGTGCAGGGTCGATAACCCCAGATTTTTTAAGGTCGATTAGGCCTTTTTCTGGATTCATTACATCAATTCCCTGTCCCGGTTTGGCTTTTTCGACTTGGGCAAGGAGAGCTTCGGCGTTTAAGCCGGCGTTTTCGGTGATGTGACGAAACGGAGCTTTAAGCGCGTTTTTGACTATCTTCGTACCAGCATCATCAGATTTTAGAGTTTCGGCAAGATTGACAAGCGTAACACCACCACCAGTAACGATACCTTCGGAGAGGGCGGCTTTTGTAGCGGCGACAGCATCGTCGACGCGGAATTTCTTTTCGTCAATTTCGGTTTCAGAAGCACCACCAACTTTTATAACTGCAACCTTGCCAGAGAGGGCGGCGGCACGTTTTTCGAACTCGCCGCGTTCATAGTCGCTCGTAGCGAGATTCTTTTGGGAATTGATGAGTTCAATGCGTTTTTCAACTGCTTTTTTATCGCCAGCACCTTTGATGATAGTGGTTTCGTCTTTGGTAGCAATAATTTTTTGAGCAGAACCGAGGACTTCAAGTCCGACTTCTTCGATGTTTAGACCTTTGTCGGAGGAAACAACGGTACCATCGGTCAAAATTGCGATGTCCTCCATAATTTCCTTGCGGCGGTCGCCAAAGGAAGGAGCCTTAAGAACGAGAGAGTTGAAAACACCTTTAAGTTTATTAAGAACGAGAAGAGAAAGGGCTTCGCCTTCAACTTCTTCAGCGATGATGACGAGGTCTTTTTGACCGGCATTGGCACACTTTTCTAGAAGTGGCAGAATGTCGCTTGAGGCGGAAAGTTTTTTGTCGGTGAGGAAAATGAGCGGTTTTGAGAAGACGGCTTCTTGACGATTAACGTCAGTGATAAAGAATGGAGATGAAAAACCTTTATCATAAGAAAAACCTTCAACGATTTCTTGTTCCATTTCGAGGCCTTGGCCAGCTTCGACAGTGACAACGCCATCTTTACCGATTTTGCTGATGACGTTGGCGATAAGTTTACCGATTTCTGCATCGCCGGCGGAAATGGTTGCTACTTCAGCAACTTTTTTGTTGTTGCCGTCGATTTTTTCTGCAAGTCCGTCTATACCTTTGACGATTTCGGCACCCGCTTTTTCAATTCCTTTGCGGAGCTCCATTGGATTAATGCCTGTAGCGATAAGCTTATTGGCTTCAGCAAGAATGTTATAAGTCAGGACAGTGACGGTTGTGGTGCCATCACCAGCAACCTTGTTGAGTTTCTGAGCGGCATTTTTGATGAGTTTGGCGCCGATTTGTTCGCCGAGATTTTCTTCAGATGAGCCGAGATCGACGGCTTCGGCGACGGTAACGCCGTCATGAGTAATAACTGGTGAGCCGTAAGATTTTTCAATGACGACATTTTTGCCTTTTGGGCCAAATGTTACTTTTACAGCGTCATAAAGTTGTTTGGCGCCAGAGAGAACTTTTTCTCTCGCTTCGGATTCATAAAAGATTTTTTTTGCCATAATTTCCCTTCTATAATGTTGCGAGGATATCTTCCTCTTTAACAATTAAATAGTCTTTGTTATCGATTTTTAGTTCAGTGGCAGAATAATCTTTGACAATGATTTTGTCACCTTTTTTGATAGATTTTACATCTGGGCCGACAGATTCAACAACGGCGTAGGCGGGTTTTTCCTTGGCATCACCGAGAAGAATGCCGGATTTGGTTTTTTCAAGAGGCTGTTCTTTGGTTGCGACCACACGATCAGCTAAAGGTTTTAAAGTCATATTTTTTCTCCTTTTCTAATCTCATTGTAGCACAAAAATTAGCACTTGCAAGCCGAGAGTGCTAATTTCTAAAACTTTTGAAATAATATTTATTCTTTAAGTTCGAGAAAAGGAATGCTGAGAAGAAAATAGTGTTATAATGAGACTATGGATAATTCAGAGAGTGGGCTGGAAATTGACTTTGGTGTCTCCGAAATTAGTTTGGCGGAGTTAAAAGGAAAAGACGGAGAGTCTGAAGATTGCTATTTAGCTGATAGAGATTTGAAATTTTTTGCGCTTTTTGATGGACTTGATGGCGAAAAAGGCTCTCATGCTGTTGCAGAACTAGCGCTCAAAACAACGAAAAATATTCTAGCGCAATATGAAGTACCAACGACTTCAAGTAATTTAGCCTGGATGATGGAAAGGATTAATGATATTTTGAGGGAGAGTGGCGAGGTTGGAGGAACTTCGTGCATTTTAGCTAGAGTGGTTGAAGGTGTTGATGCGCCAAAGTTGATTTTTGCAGCGATGGGAGATTCGCGGATTTATTTGAGAAAAAATGGACAGGCTTTTCAGGTAACATTTGATGATGATTTGAGGCAAAAAGACCTTGATGCAATGAAGATTTTTGATCCTGAAAAAAGAAAAGAATTGATGGAGACGAAGGTACGCAAATATTTAAATTCGGGTGACAAGTTTGAGATTAGCTATAACAATTCAGGAGAGGTTGCCCTAAATAAGGGCGATAGGATTTTGATTTGTTCGGATGGGGTGACGGGTGAAACTGACGGAGAGAAACTATCGACTGAAAATATTACTGCAATTTTTGGCCGAGAATTTGACGATGAAACGACAGCAAGGGTGTTTGTAAGGGTGGCACGAAAGATGGACGATCGAACAGCTATTGTTATTTCTGTGAGATAAAGTTTTTATGGTATAATTTTTGTATGAGTATAGAAAATATGATGATAGACGGTGGGGCCGGAAATGAGATTGAACCGGATGCGAGTTCGATTGATTTTAGCGCACTGGAGAAAATGCAATTTGACCCAGAATTAGCGGAAAAGAGTAAGCTTGAAAGCGAACTTCAAAACGAGCTAAATGAAGGAAAAACAAAACAAGAAATTCTAGAAAATTTTGATAGGCCAATAGATGCACTCTTGAAGGGACGTCGAGCTGAGGAAGGCGAAGATGCGCTTCTTGGGGCATGTCGGGCGAGATTTAATCTTGATTTTGGAATAACAGAAGACGATAATTCTTTTGAAAAAATGAAGAAAAAGCATTATCGTAGAATATTGCTTTGTGCGACTTTAGATTCTGACAGAGATCCTGGGGAAGCACTCAGTCATCTCGGGGAGCTTATTAAATCCAAAGATCCAGCTGATGTGACATTCATGCAGAAGTTTGGGAACAGGTTTAGCGACCCAAAGCTAGCAAATGAATATGTTTACCGAGATTTTATTACGCGTTATTCTACAGCGGACAAATTTCAGAAGTTTTCGGATGGGTTTCTCGAATACATAAAAGCAAGTAATCCACCAAAAATCGTTGAACATACTGTTGTCGACGAAACGACAGGTAAACTTAAAAAACAGAATGTTCTTGTTGACAAGGTGGCAGAATACGCTGAGGATATGGAAGAGTTTAAAAAATTGATGTTTGGCAAACAGCAGGAAATCTGGGATGTTTTGAAGGATATGGAAGCCCAAGAAAAGGCTGTCGAAGAAGCGACGGAGCCTTGGGATGAAGAAGAGATCGATTCTGCACCAGAAGTGGTGAACAAAAAAAAGGAATATTTTGAAAGCTTACCACTTTATTCAGAGGTTATTATAGATGGATATAAATATATAATTTCTTCACAGGGCTATAAGACGATGGAAGAGCTAGAAGAAGCTCATAGCATAGAAAATGCAAAGAGGGGGATGATGGGAATGTTTGGACAAAGCTTCAAAAAAGCTCCTGATGGATTGTATTATATGGTTACAAAGAAGACATATAATTAAAAAAAGTTAATACGTCGAAAGGCGTATTTTTATATAGATTATTTTGACGTGGTTTGGGGTTTAAAATATTGAAAAGTGTGGTATAATTAAAAAATCTTGGACCGTCGCCAAGTGGTAAGGCACTGGGTTTTGGTCCCAGCATTCGCAGGTTCGAATCCTGCCGGTCCAGCCAAGAACGGAAAAACACACCGAAGGTGTGGTTTTTTGTTGGGCTCAGGGTTGGCTCTTTACAAAATGCGAGTTTTGTGCTATAATGTAGGTAAGTGACGTAAGTCATGTTCTTTTCTAGTGGCCAATTCCAATTCCAAACTAAAAACGAAAGGATGATTTTTTTGAAAAAAACAACAACCGTAAAACGGTTTGGAAAAAACAAATTTGTGTTTATCAGAATTTTAAAGAAAGAGAGGGATTCTTTGAGTTTTAAGGTCAGGCTGAAGGGCCAGCACATCGAGTTTGATGCTACGCAAATGAATTTTGCTGAGTATTTTGACAACCCGGCACTTACTACCTCGTTGGTAAATATTCCAAAGATTGGTGTAGATTCTTTCATTTTTGATTCTAGGGCAGATAGCTCGTATATGACATATGCGGGGTTGCATGAATGCATCTGTTGTGGGAGTCACAAAAATCTTGCACCGAAAGTTTCGGACTCTTTCGATAGATGTGGCGCAATTGATCAGATGATTATTGATGAAATGCCTATCGAATATCGAAAGACTTATATTCTTAAACGAATAGAAATGTTCGAAACATTGATTGACCGGAAATTTTATGGGGATGATGTGGAGCGAAAATTTCAGTTTGAGCATGCGCTCAAAATTATGAAAAAGGAATTGGAGAAACTACTGGATTAAGGCAAAGACCGGCATAGGCCGGTCTTTTTTATTCTTAAGTTTGAGAATCTGAAGGGATTATGGGATAATTAGGAGAATTATGGTGAAAATTGATAAAATTGTCCCTGGAGGACAAGGAATTGGAACTTTGGAAGATGGGAAGAAGATTTTTCTTTGGAATGTTCTACCTGGGGAAGAAGTTGAAGAATTTTTAGTTACTAAGAAAAAATCGAAATATCTCGAAGGGATTGCGACGAAGATCGCGAAAAAATCGGAAAAAAGAGTTAAACAAAAAGATGACTGTTTCCTTTCGACATCTCCTTGGCAGATTTTCGATTATCAATTCGAGTTAAAAACTAAGGGGGAGATTGTAAAAGAATGTTTTACGCAAAACGGGATTAAAATCGATATTCCAGAGGTAATAACGGATGGGAAAGAGTGGAATTATCGCAATAAGATGGAATATGCGCTTTATTTTGATAAAGAAGATGAGAAAATCAAGCTAGCCTTTCACCAACGAGGGACGCATAGGAAAGTGCCAATTAAAAAAAGTTCGATTGAACGTCCAGAAATCCTGGAACAAGCAGAAAAAATCGTCCTAGGGCTCAATGAGAGGCGCGAGGAGGCGCGAAAGTACCAAAGCTTGATACTTCGCTGTTCTAAGTCCGGAGTGGTCTCAGGGGGCCTCTACGAGAACCACAAAGCACATCCGGTTTTCCCTTCCCTATCGGATGAAATTTTGGGAATATCCTACAGATATTCACCAAACGGGTTCTTCCAGATTAATTTGCCAGTTTATGAGATGGCTTTAAGAGAAATTAAAGAAAATCTTGGAGATTCTTCGAAAATCTTGGACCTTTATTCGGGGGTAGGAACGATTGGGCTTTCTGTTGCTTCGGATAGGGATTTGACTCTAGTAGAGTGTGATAAAAGTGCGTATTCGGAGCTCGAGAAGAACTGTAGACAGGTTTTTGATGCTCGCTTGCGGTCAGCATTTTCTTCTCGGACTGTGTCTCGCTCGCCCGTCGTTACGGGGAGCGAGCACTCATCCTCGGTCGTGACCTCCGGAGGTCCTTCGAACGAAATGCCTCCCCGCTCGCATATTGTTGAGAAAAAAATGGGAACTCACAGAAATATGATTCACCCCATTCTGGCGAAGTCGGAAGAGGCGTTAGAGTATATTGAGCCGGAGATGACTGTGATTTTAGATCCGCCAAGGGCTGGATGTCATCAAAAGCTTTTAGAGAGGATTTTGGAAGTTTTGCCTGAAAGGATAGTTTATTTATCTTGTAATCCGATTACGCAAGCGCGAGATGTGGCGATTTTGAGCGAAAAATATCAAATTATGAGCGTTAAGGCGTTTAATTTCTTCCCAAAAACCCCTCATATTGAGAATTTGGTAGTTTTTGTAAAAAATTATCCCTCAGCAGTGGGGCTGAGGGAGGGATAAACTAGCGCGTGGATGCGACTATAATTGTAGGGGCAAAGGCGTTTCCTTTGTTGATCTCTTCTTGGTAGCGTATTCTACCATTCATTTTGAAGAGTTCAAGAAAATCGCTTTTTTCCTTCTTCGTTTTTTCGTAACCTCTTTTGTCAAGAGGATAGAAAGAAACTTTTTCATGTTTTTTCTCGACCCATTCAAGCATAAGAATCGGATCGGCGCTTTGATTAAGGACAGACTCGAAAACGGAGATTTTTACATCATGACCATGCCTACATTTGATGCTTTCAAACATCTGGTCAAAATCAATCTCCACGGGATAGTTATCCTTGTATTTACTGGATTCTAATAAGGCCCATTGATAAGCCCCTTCAGAAAACAGGCCGTTGTTCTTCATACTATTACCCCCTTATGATTATTTCGGCCTGTTTATTTTATCACAAATTGTATAAAAAGTCAATAATAAAATTATTACGAAACAATATCTCTTATGTTCGCATAATAATCTTTCATTGCGTCATTAAAATCTTCAGGTGTTCCGTAGACTACTGTACCATCAGGCAAAACGCCTGCTACCTCTACCTTTTTTTCTGCGTTTTTCGCTGTTTCGTCGGAAACGGGGTTTATTTTTTGGACTGGAGTTTCTGGTTCAGCTGGTGTTTCAGGCGCTGGGGTTTCTGGGGTTTCTGGTGTCGATTCTGGGTTAGATTCGAGGGATTGTTCTTCGGGTTGTGGTAACTCTTCTTCTGTTGGCTCTACTTCAGATATTTCTTCAAGGTGCTCGCGTAATCTTTCCGCCCATCTAGGCTGATATTCTTCGATTTGGCTAATGAAGGTTTCAACTTCTTCTGCATCTTGCATGCCAGTTTCTTCTATTGTTTTTGCGCTTTCTATTCTGTCACCTGTTTCTTTGAGAGTAGGTGGCATCATTTCTCCTTCGGTAAGATCGATTTCTGCACCCTGAGTTGAATCATAATCGTTCTTACCATCGCCGGTATCGCTGTAATTATCTTCGCCGACGGTGTTGTTTGGGTTTGAAGGATATTCTCCTGACATGTTTGTTTTCCTGTTTATTTTTGTAATAACTTATACTTCCAATATAGCACACTTTGCCGAAAAAGTCAAGAGGCTTATGGTTTTTCAGGTTAGAAGGCGAGCTTTTTTGCGAGTTCTTTCATTTCTTCCTCAGAGAGTTTGAGAGTTCTGCCGTGAGTCCAGGTTTTATCGAATGGCATGATGTGGACATGGGCATGAGGAACGTCGGTGCCAATAACTTTCAATAGAGAACGTTCGCCTGTGACTTCTTCCATGTGTTTTGCGATTTTTTTGACGGAGTTCCAGAGGGCGGAATAATAGTCGTCTGGAAGTTCATAGATTTTATCGCATTCGAGTTTTGGAACAACAAGGGTGTGGAATTTTGATTCAGGATTTATATCGAGAAAGGCGAAGGTTTTTTCGTCTTCGTAAATTTTGTAGCAAGGGATTTCCCCAGAAATGATTTTTGAAAAAATAGTGTTCATAGGAGAATTATAGCACGATTTTTCCAGCTATCTTACAGCCACAAGAGATACTTCTCAAAACTTTCTTTTTCTCTCACATGGACAAATTCTCGCGGTCTTCATTTTTACAACATAACCACCAGGAAGAAAAGCTCTTTAGCCGCTTCGCTTTTTTTGAGTTTTTCTTCTTGGGACCTGTTGTAAAAATCCGGAGAATTACTCACAAAACTTTGTTTTGTTCGCCGAGCTCAAGAAAAGGAAGTTTTGATGAGGACAGATGTTAATAGGTTTACTAGCTAATTCAACTTTTTTTCTAAATGAGTTTACGTCAAGAATGATTAAAATTTTGGGAGGATTTCTTTCTTTTTGTGGTGGAGAAAAGGGTGAAGAAAGATAAGAATGACCCCAATTCCACTGAGGAATATAGCAACTAAACAGATAATTGTAATGGTGCTATTTTTTTCTTTTTGTTCTTTGACTTTTTGGTTGTTTTCGGCAACACCAAGTGGGGGTAAATGTTCGGTTTCTGGGGTGTTAAAAATCTCCTCGACGGTTTGGTCAAAATCGTTTGGCACTATGGTCGGTTCTAGAGCGGAGACTTGTGTGCTTATGAAGAGAAAAACGAAAAGATAAAAAAAGAGGAGGAATTTTATGGATTTGAGAGGTTTTTTCTTCATGTTTGTTTTGTTCCTTTGTTCAAGTTTAGCATAAAGGGAAAGAAAAATCAAGGCAGGTAAAACGGGGGCCGAAGCCCCCGTTTTAGAAAGGAGTGTGTAAGGAGAACAATGAAGAAAGCATGAACTAATCTTCCCAGAATTTTTTAACAAATTGGGTAACTGCCTCATCGAGGTCAACACAGTATTCTACATTTTCATCGTTGTCCTCACAGAGGAGATAAAGACTTTTGCTTTTGAGATTGATTTCCATGTTTTTGACTCGCATGGTTTTGATTTCGCCTTTCGACGTCCAACCGTGGATTTTGATTTCGAACTGATTAAAAATATCAAAATCTTTAATCAAGCCGAGTTCCGAAAACATCAGGATTTCAAAGAGTCTGGATGCGGTGTTGTCATCGGGAAACCACCACTGGTGGTTCTTCAGTGTATTCACGCAGATTCCTCCCTTCAAAGGTACTTCAGTGGATTGACTCTTTGATTATGGCACATACTGTTCTCTCTGTCAATAAATTTACGATGTCTTTAAAATGTGGTATAGTTTAAGTATGAAATTTGCGAGTAGTTATGAACCGGGGGAATTTGAGGCAGATATCTACGCTGCCTGGGAATCAAGTGGGGCTTTTTCGCCTATTATGCCGACTGTGTCAGTTGATAATGATAGCGATGGAGTTGATGACCGTGTTGAAGGTGGGGATGACCCGCGAACTTATTCGATCGTGATGCCACCGCCAAATGCAAATGGAAATTTGCACATCGGACACGGGCTGACGATTGCTCTTGAAGATTCTTTAATCCGTTATTATCGTTTAAGAGGTCGTGCAAGCTGGTATATTCCTGGGGCAGATCATGCTGGATTTGAAACCTGGGTGGTTTTTGAGCGTGCGCTTGAAAAGGAAGGCCACACGCGTTTCGAGTATTCACGCGATGAGCTTTATGCTAGAGTTTGGGATTTTGTTGCGGAACAGCGAGGAAATATGGAGCTTCAACTTCGTTCGCTTGGGGCGAGCTGCGCTTGGGATGATTTGACATTTACCCTTGATGAAAATGTGGTTGATCGGGTCTATACGACTTTTGAAAGAATGTGGAAAGATGGAATGATTTACAGAGGTGAGAAGCTGGTGAACTATTGTCCAAAGCATCAGACTGCGTTTGCTGATATTGAGGTGGAGCATAAAGACGAAGCTGGTCATCTCTGGGATATCAGATATGATCTTGATGGTGAAGATGACAAATATCTCGTTGTTTCAACTACTCGTCCAGAGACACTTTTCGGTGACACGGCGGTTGCGGTTAATCCTGAAGATGAAAGGTATAAAGATCTAGTGGGCAAATTTGTGAAATTGCCGCTTACGGATAGAAAAATTCCTGTAGTTGCTGATGAACATGCCGATATGGAATATGGAACAGGGGTAGTTAAGATTACACCTGCACATGATTTTGATGATTTTGAGGTTGGACTTCGACATGATTTGCCACGAATTCGCGTGATAGACGATAGCGGACGCATGTTTAACTGTGGGGCTGAGTATGATGGCCTTTCGACAGAAGAATGCCGTAAGAAGGCTCTAAAAGATCTCAAAGAGCAAGGTTTATTGCTCGGTGAAAAGAAAATCGAGCACGCGGTTGCACATTGCTATAAATGTGGAACGGTGATTGAGCCGACACTTAAAGAACAATGGTTTATTGATGTTGAAAAACTAGCTAGAGAAGCTATAAAACATCTGAAAAATGATGAAATTAAGTTTTATCCTGAGAATAAGAAGAAAATTTTAATTAATTATCTTGAAGGTCTTAAGGACTGGAATATTTCACGCCAAATTCCTTGGGGGATTGCGATTCCGATGTTTAAGAAGGTTGATGATTCAGCGACAGATGAACCTGATTGGATTTTTGATAAGAGAACAAATTTGACGGAAATTGAGGTTGGAGGAGTGAAGTATGTAAGGGACGAGGATACTTTTGATACTTGGTTCTCTTCTTCGCATTGGCCATTGATTTGTACTGATTGGTTAGAGGGCAACGAGAATCCTTACTATCCATTAAATGTGATGGAGACTGCGGGTGATATTCTTTTTGCCTGGGTGGCTAGGATGATTATGATGGGGCTTTATGTCACGGGCAAGGTTCCCTTCCGTGAGGTTTATTTGCATGGTCTAGTGCTCGATGCGCATGGCAAAAAAATGTCGAAATCTAAGGGAAATGTGATTAATCCGATTGAACTGGTTGCGAAATATGGTTCGGATGCTTTTAGACTAGGTATTCTTCGTGGACGTTCAGCTGGTATGAATCAGGCATTCTCAGAAAAGTCAGTTGTTTCTGGACGAAATCTTTGTAACAAACTCTGGAATGTCTCGAGGTTTGTTCAATCTATTATCGATGAGGCTGAAGATGATGGTAGTGAGTATGAGACGATGAATATGGGTGAAGACTGGATTTGTCGAGAGCTTGATGAATGTCGAAAAGAGATAGAGAAGGATATGAAAAATTATCGTTTTGCGGAAGCAGTTGAAACTCTCTATTCGACTATCTGGGATAAATATGCGGATTGGTTTATTGAGAGCCAGAAGATTTATAAGAATGTACCGCTTCTGAAGAAGACTTTAGAGATGGTGCTAATAATGCTTCATCCGTTTGCGCCGTTCGTAACGGAAGCGATTTGGCAAAATTTGTCTTGGACTGATGGAATGGTGATAAATGCAAAATGGCCACACGAGCTCAAATTTGACCCAATTTCGGCCGAAGAGTTTGAAAGGTTGATACCAGTCGTAGTTGAAGCGAGAAGGGCCTTAAACGAGCTCTCAGCGCTTTCTAAGCATAAAAATTATGGGCTTTTGTATGGTGATGATTCGCTTGTGCGCGATAATTCCCTGCTTGTTCAGAAACTTTCGCACGTCGCCTCAATTAATCCTACTGATGGCCAGCCACGCGGAATACGACTTGCGATCGCAAATCACGAAGTTTATCTTGATGTATCAGCAGAGATTGTGGCTAAATATCGGGATATTTTGACCGAGAGAATCTTAGCAGTGGGACGAGAATTAAACGCGCTTGAGGCGAGAATGAGAAATCCGAATTATGTTGATAAGGCTCCTGCGAACTTAGTAAAAGAGACGCGTGACGGAATTGAAGAGAAGAATGCTTTAATCGAACGACTAAAGAAAGAACTAGAAGTTATTTAGATAAAAAACTCCCTTTAGGGAGTTTTTTGTTGCAAATTCATTTTGTTTATACTAAAATAAAAATATGGAAGGTAATACTGTTTACACATTGACTTATGATGCTAATGGTGGCGAAGGCGCGCCTGGTGTCGCAATAAAAAATAGTAATGAAAATTTCGCGATTTTTACTGCTGAATCTTTGACTCCTGTTCGTCCTGGATTTGTTTTCTCTGGATGGAGTTTTTCACCAACTGGTGAAGCAATGATTCATGCTGGGGATCTCTTTACTGTTACTGCTAGAGATACAACTGTTTATGCGATTTGGACTGAAGCTTTAACAGAGGATGAAGTTATTAGTAGCGCAACGGAGGAAAACGCTGAGCCACTTGGAGTTTTTAGTTCGTCTGATTCGAATGATTCCCAAGTTCAGATTGTTGGAGACGCGATTGGTTTTGCGTTTATTGGTGCTGCGGTGATTCTAGGTTTGATTGCCTTGCTTCTTTTCCGCCAAAGGCAACCAAGGATAATTTCTAAAGAAGAAGAGGAAGAATAAAGAAACGGCCTGCGGGCCGTTTTTTTGATGTTTAGTTCTGAGTTAGCCAATTTCTGATTCTTTGGACGAATCGCATAATTTCTTCGGGACGATTTTTGTATGTGCCAATGACAAACATCGGTCGGATATCTCGGCGGAGTTTTACTTTCTCTCTGAGATTTTGATCAGCACCGTAAAAATCTAAGACTTTCTCTATTAATTCATCGTTTTCAATGTCCATAAAGTCTGCAGATTCATCTAGATACATTGATTCGCTAAAATCAATGACGCCGAGATTACTATTTTCATTGACAAAGATATTCCCTAGTCCTAAATCTCCATGCGAAAAGACATATTTTTCCCCTAGAGCCTTCAGTCTTTCAGGGATATTTTGATAGATAAAAGAGCCCATTTTACTAAGTTCTGACTCGTTGAAATAAACTGAAAGTACAGGTTTTGATTTTTCAAAACGATCCTGCCAGGCTGTAATCTCATCTGTTATTTTGAATAATCCTAAGTTTTCGTTTTTGCTGGTATGGAGGAGTTTGAGAAATGTTGCTAGTTCTCTGCCAAAGGTCTCACAGTTTTCAGATGATAAATTCATTTTTTCTAGTGATACTCCTGGAATGCCATAGAGACCAAGATAAGAATCGTCTTCCGATATCCAACCGACTTTTTGGATATTAACATTGAGACTTAAGGAGTTGATATAATTTAGGATTTCTATTTCGTTTTTATAAGACACATCGGGGAACTTTTTAAATTTAAAGACAATTCTGCCATTGTCGATTATGTATCCTCGACTCAGAAAACCATCGTCGCTGAACTTGATTTTGTCTTTTGTCACCCCTGTTAAATTTACAATTATATCTAATTCTGAATTGTCCATTTTTGAATACCAAATTATTCCCCGTTTTTCACGTGGATTTTTTTCGCTTTTTAGATAAATATATTTTATAGATATTGACAATAGTGGCGGAACATGTTCGCCTTGTCAATTTATCTCCCAACCAAACTGGTTGTGATTTAATTTTAGCGAAAGCAGAATTGGTTGTCAAGCGGGATGCTAGGCGTGAAGGTTGCTAACCATAAGGGAATTATTTGTTCTAAGATTTTGTTTTTTTGTGGAAAAGCATGTGAATTAAATGTGGATTTTTTAAAAAAAATTTTCGGGGCGCTTCGCGCCAGTAAAGCTTTGTGGTAAAATTTTTTTATGGCTTTCATTCGAAAATTCAAAACGACTTCGGGAGCAACGGGAGTTCAGGTCTGTTATAAAGAGCAGGGAAAAGTTGTTAAGACTGTTCATGTCGGATCTGCAAATTCGGAGAATGGTCTAAAGAGACTTTTGAAAAAAGCGCAGGGAATTATTGACGAAGAAAAAAATCCCCTGTTTGATCTAAATAAGTTTGATAAAAAGTGAAGAGCATTATTTTTAAGGGAAGATATTGATTTTTTGATTTATTCAAAAACAAACCCTATAAAACATTGGGCAAAATAATTGTCTCACTGAATATAAAAATGGTCAAGGTTATTTTATCTCAGAGCGGGGGAGGATGTTGATTTTGTAGGGATCGGCTGGTTTAACGCCTGACTCGATTTCATAAAAACATGCTGATGCGACCATGGCGCCGTTGTCGCCGGAAAGAGATTTTTCGGGGAAGAAGACGCCAATATTTTTTTGTAAAGTAAATTCGCTTGCGCTCACAACTTCTTCCGGGGACCGACGTCCTTCGCGCCCGTCGTTACGGGGCTTCGGCGTCTTCTCCTCGGTCGTAACCTTCGGAAATCCCCGAGTAGAAGTAGTTTCGCCGCGAATCGTGGCAGGTTTGGAAAAATGGAGTAAGGCCTTTTTCCTCAGTAGTTCGTTGGCGCTGACACCACCGGCAAAAACAATGGATTTTACGTCGGGGTGCTCGTTTAAGGCGAGAGAAATTTTTTCAAGTAAAATATCGACAGCGGTTTTTTCGAAGCTGGCAGAAAAATCGGCAACTTGTTGTTTCGTTAAATGGTTTTTCAGATCATGGGAAGGATGAGAAATTGGGAGTCCAAGGTCTTTTTGGACGGCGCGTAGAACCGCGGTTTTGAGACCGGAGAAAGAAAAATCGAGATTTTCGACTTTTGGATGAGGAAGTTTGTATTTTGTTTTATCACCGAGTTTTGCGGAATTTGAAATTGAAGGGCCACCTGGGTAGGGAAGACCGAGGATTTTCGCGACTTTATCGAAACATTCTCCGATGGCGTCGTCGTGGGTAGTGCCAATGATCTCGAAGTGGTTGTGGCGTTTCATGTAGAGGATTTGGGTGTGTCCACCGGAGATGACCATGGCAAGAAGAGGGAAAGAAGGAACTGATTTTTCCATCAATTCGCTTGCGCTCACAACTTCTTCCGGGGACCGACGTCCTTCGCGCCCGTCGTTACGGGGCTTCGGCGTCTTCTCCTCGGTCGTAACCTCCGGAAATCCCCGAGTAGAAGTAGTTTCGCCGCGAATTTGGCCTTTTATACCAGACTTTTCTATCCAGTTTGCGTAGATGTGGGATTTTAGGTGGTGGACGGGGTAGAGGGGTTTGCTATGTAAAATCGCGAGGGTGCGGGCGGTTAAAGTGCCGATAAGAAGGGAACCGAGAAGGCCGGGAGTGTGGGTGACGGCGATAGCGTCGATGTTATCCCAGGTGAGATTGGCGTCAGAAAGAGATTTGTCGATGACGGGCAAAATTACTTCAAGATGAGAACGGGCAGCAACTTCGGGAATAACTCCGCCATAGGCGGAAAAAATGTCGATTTGAGAAACAACGACGTTTGAAAGAATTTTCTTTCCGTCTTCAACAACAGATGCGGCGGTTTCGTCGCATGAGGTTTCAATCCCCAAAATTTTCATTTTTATATTATAACATAATTTTAAGCATTACGGTATTTGTGTTAAAATTTAGACATGGATTTTAAGGGCGAAAAAAACTTTAATCGAAACATGATCAACGCGAATGATGTACTTTCAGCTGATGACTATGATGAAATTGAAGAAATACTTCGAGCTTTTGATTATTTGCCACTTGAGGACTTGAGAAAACACGAAAAATTTATGAAGGTCAAAAGAGTAACGGAGATTTTGGGAAATGCTAGTAAAGAGGATGTTGACCCTGGTAGCTGTCATATTGCTGAAGATGTGAAAAAAGAGTATGAGAGAGGATTAGCAAAGGAAAGTAAAAGAGAAGATGAAGAATTGTTGGAAGAAGATGAGCCGGAAAATCTAAGAGACATGTATACTACCGATTTGATGTCGCAGGGTGATCTTGATAATTATGAAAGAAAGCATAATAAGTCGGGTTTCGGAAAAAAAGTTTTTGAACAGTTTTATAATCTGAAGTGGGACAATCCGTACAATTATTTTAGAAGATTTGAAGTTGATTCAGATTTAGCATTTATGAACGGGATAAAAAAAGACCGTGCTTTTGATGAGGTAAGTGATGATGACGAGGAAAAAATTGGACACAGGTTTGAAAGATTTTTTCCTGCAGGGATTGTTTTAAATAGTTGGCTAGGAAGAGCCTCGAATATGAGGCCGAATGCCGTACCAAAAGTGGGGAAAGTTAAGCATGCGCTAGAGTACGATGATGTGGTCAACCACGTAGATTATTACACTCAACTTGAAATTAATGGTGAAAAAATTCCGGTAGCATTTGACACGACGACGAATAATGACGAAAGAAAATTGTTGTTCAAGTTAGAAAATACATCATCGGAAGACTTTGGTGTGTCGAAAGTTCCTTTTGGATATTCGCGGGTAAAATATTGCGTTTTGGATGGCAAAACTGGGCCAAGAAGAATGCCGTTATTTAAGATTGCGCTTGATTATGATAAAGATTTTAGGATTACAGATTCAGCGTATTCTTACGGGAATGAGGATATTAAATATAGTTTAGAAGTTTTAAGCCAAACTAATAATAAAAAGCTTTTGTCTGATGAGGAATTTGAAAAGGTAAATCGAATTTTAGAAAAACCGGGGGAATTTCGTAGTGATGATGAGAAATCGTTTTTAAATATAATTAATATTCGTGCGGATAATCTTGCAAATTTAAGGAATGCGTTTTTCGTTTCGAGTGAGATGTTTGAACAATGCGAATTAATGCTTCAAAAAGCCGAAAAAATGCGCGCGAGAAAAATACACGGTAGATCGGTTTTAAATGATGACGAAATAAGTGATGTTGAGAAAATTAAGGATCAAATGTGGAAGTCGCTTTGTTCAACGATGAGAAGTCTGTCGGTAATGACTGGCGCAAAAGAAGAGTTTGGAAAAGTTTCTGATCGTGATCTTTACGTTAGACTGAAGGAGTGTGCTGGTGTTTATGAAGATATGGAAAATGACCAGATTATGTTTGGAAGAGGGCATTTCTTTGGACTACGAAAATTTGAAGAAGGAAAACCGGTTTGTGATAGGTGTTATGTAAACATGATGCGCACCATACAACTAGAAAAGGGCGAAGGCAGAATAGACGGAAAGGCAGAGATAGTTTATAAAAGATACGAGAGAATTAAAAGAAATGGTAAAGATGTTGTTGTTACAAGGATTGGAAAATTTAGAGAGGAACTAGACAGTTCGGATGATCCAAAAGAAACAGCAAGAGGGATTTTCAGCAAGATTACGCCAGAGTCGTATATGGATAATTTTGAAGACTTGATTGAAATTGCACATGAAACAGAGACTTTGAAAATATTTTTAGACAGGATGAGAATGGGTGATTTCGATATGGACAAAGGTATCTTGGAAGGTGGATATGAAAGAGTGAGAGGCGGAAAAGCGATGCGTTCTGAAAAAGCAGAAGATGCTAACTACGACGAATTTATTGAAGATTTGTTTGAAAATGATGAGTTTTCAGAAATGCGAAAAAAATATCTTCAAGGATCAAATCGGGATCGATTGGCAGACTGCCTTTCGGATGAGTATTTGAAAAAAGATGAAAACTTGAAGAAATTGATTTCCTGGGGAGTGAGTGATGGACGGGTGGCAACGATTATTGCGAGCACTCAAGGTATGTCAAACGAAAACGCTAAGATTAAGCTGTCACTCATTAAAGAGTCGCTGAAAGATTAGTTTGTGTTTTTGGGAAAATTTTAGTATAATTTTTGGGACGGAAGTGTGTCCGAGTGGTTTAAGGAGCACGCTTGGAAAGCGTGTGTGCGGGTAACCGTACCGGAGGTTCGAATCCTCTCGCTTCCGCCATCATGAACGCCATATTGGCGTTTTTTCATGCTCGCTCTATCAGAAATAGCGCTTCGCATGAAGAAAACATCAATCTGACGTCCATGTTTTTGTTTTACTGCGTTGTCGTCCAGAAAATGCAGGTATTTTCTGTTCCATTTTCTTGGAGGCGAATCCTCTCGAATTGGGTTTGTTTTTCGGAGCGAAGCGACGAATTTCGCTATTTTCTGTCTTCGTTGAAAAAAGACTAATTTCTTATGTAAACAAATTTTTACAAGAGCTTAAATATTTTATTAAAGTGAATTAAAAAAACTATTGTGGCTAGAAAACGATTGTGGTTAAATAGAGAAAAATAGGTCAACAAAAAAAAGGAAGTGTTTATGCGTATAAACTATAAAAGAAAAAAGAAATTTTTAGGAATTTTGATTATATTTTTGTTTGTCCTTGTAGGGGGAGCAACATTTGGGGTGATTATTTCGAATGGCGTGAAAGCTGATGGTGACCAACCTGTAGAATTGGTCTGGGAGAAAAGTGGGCCTTTATATTCTGACATATATAATTTTACTAAAGCAACTGACGGATATTTAATTTCCGGTTCGATTACTTCCTATCCTAGAACGATGGGGAGAGTTAGTAAAGTGGATACTGACGGCGTGGAAGAGTGGTCAATTGGTACTGCATCCGGCGGTAATTATGAAAATATGAGAGTTAGTTATTTTTATGATGCAGTTGATCTAGGTAACGAAACTTACGTAGCTGTAGGAAAAGTAAAAAAAGAAGGTAGCTCTGGTGTTGATGTTGGGGTAGTATCTAAAATTGAAGAAGTTGAAGGCACGATGAAAGAGTCAGGGTACTTTATTCTAGAAAAGAACCAGGCAGATACTTTTTATGGCACAAGGCTTAATTCTATACTAGTTGATGATGACGGTGGTTTAATTATCTCAGGCTCTTATACGAAAGACAATGACAGTGTGGCATTTGCAATGAAGATAAATAGTTCTTTTGACTGCACGATAACTAGAGCAGATGGGGAAGTTTGCCCTGAGGATTTAGTTTGGTATCAAGAAGTTCCCGCGATTGGTGGGAGTATAAGACAGACGAGCATAAATACGAAAATCAAAAAAGCAAATAACAGCGGCGAGTTTTTTATACTTACTGGCTATTATGCGGGTAGTAGTGATTATTACGGAAAGAGACCTCTAATTGCAAAAATTACAGAGTCAGATACTTTGGATTCTGCTACTGTGTCTTCGGATGATTATTATTTTAATTTAGGTTGGAACGATTATTACTATGATTTTATTACATTTGATGAGAGACATTTTGTCTTAAGGGGGCAGTATTACCCAGAGATATTTACACGAGAGTTCAATTTACCGGAATCATCGAAGTTCTTTGCATCGGGGACAATTGGCCGTGTGGATGTGATTAATGATTCAAAAGACAGAGAATATTTGATTGCTGGATCATCTTCGGCGACTAACTTCCTAAGAAAATATGACGATAATGGAACCATCCTGTGGGGGAGCCCTTCAGACGTAACGCTCTCCTCGGTTAGAGGGATAGTGGTGGACGATGATGGTTCAATTATTCTTATAGCCATGGATAGCGGCAACAATTCGAAACTATATAAATTCCGAGACAACACATTTTATTATCATGTAAACTATCATATTGTTGACGGAGAAAACATACCTGATAATTTATCTTTGCATCGCGATTCGGCTCTCGCAGGAGAATTATTCAGTTTCACAAACTATGATACATATAATGGTTATAAACTTGATGGTTGGTATACTGATCCGGGATTGACGACGAAATTCGAGGACTATAATGCGCCTGCGACACACGAAATCGATCTGTATGGTAAATATGTTCCGGCTTTTAATGTGGATTTAAACTATAGCAATTGGTGCACGGATGATTTTCCGCAAGGAGGAGCCTATACTGCGAACGTAAAAGTCCCGCAAGGCCAGTCGGGAAAAGAATATTATTTGGACGCGATGCCATATGACAGACAAACCATTACTCCAGATAAACGTTGTTTTTTGAAGTGGAGTGCTACATATGAACATCGTGAACAGCATGGCTCATCTACATCCTATACATATAGAACGAAAGATTTCGATCCTGATACTCTGATAGAACATGATATTCCTGGAGGGGGATACGATGAAGAAGGAAATATGCTATATCGGATTTATGCGTCTTGGACTGAAAACTATTTAATTGTTAAACAAAATGGAGACATATTCTATGCGAACGGTGATGCTTATGATTGGAGAACTAGCAACGACGGGATAAGCTGGGATGCGGAAAACGACGTTTTGACATTGACGGATTACTCATTTTTGCCGATTAAGATAGAAAATGGAGGAGAAGCAGTCGATATTGTTCTCCATGGTGATAATGTTTTTTCTACGGATATGCCTTTACCAAATTTAGGCAAAGAAACGCCAAACTTTGCGATTTATTCGTATGGCCAAGGCACGGTCACAGTAAAAGGCGATGGTACACTTAAAATGGTGGGATCTGAGCTTAATGACGACTCTCCTTGGTATTGGGATACGATTATAATGGCCGATGATTTAGTTTTTGGTGAAAATGGGCAAACAGAAGATAGTAACGGTCCGAAGATTGTTGGTGCAATTAGGGCGATCCGTCTGACGATAAACAGCGGAAAAATTGCTGGTGACGTCCAAGTTGATGATGAGGTTGTCGTTAACGGTGGCGAAGCGTTTTTTGGTTATTTTAGGGTTAGGGATACAGAAGGTAGCCCATCGGTTACTATTAATGGTGGGGAA
Organism: Candidatus Saccharimonadota bacterium; assembly: GCA_017510445.1. Lineage (GTDB taxonomy): Bacteria > Patescibacteriota > Saccharimonadia > Saccharimonadales > Saccharimonadaceae > Nanosyncoccus. The sequence goes on along the minus strand of JAFWNF010000007.1, from coordinate 64,019 downwards.
TTGAATTTGTATCTTCTTATCCTTGAAGATGACGATGACGCTATAGCGAGTATTTTGGTAAATGATGGTATACTGAACGCATTAATGATAGCTTGTGGAGATGACGATAATCTTAATAGTAATATTAAGATTATCAATGGGAAAATCAATACTGCTGGAATGGTTGCACCGAAAATTGTGATGGATGGTAACGGGGAGTTGAATATTAATGAAAACGGAATTGAAATTGTGAGGAATAAATTTGCTAATACCGATATGCTAGACACTTTTGTTAATAAACAAGATTTTTTGGAAGATGCTTTAGGAGAAGAGGTTGATTGTATGGGTATTCAGGCAAAAACGAACTTCACTATGAATGATGGAGTGGCCAATGTCTGTGGCATTAGCGGTGGCTATGGCGTAACTCTTAATGATGGCAATTTGAATGTTAATGGTATGATTATGGCAATGATTGCATTTAATCAGAACGGTGGGAATTTGAATATAGAAAGCCATGCTAGCGATTATTATCCTGGGATTGGAATTTATTCTGGGTTCTCTAAATTTACTGGAGGAACTGCAAATATCTATGCGGATCTTGCTGGGGTTGTAAACAGTTCAGACATGGGATATATGGGGGACATAATAGACCTTAAAGAGAGTGATCCTGATTTTGGAGCAGAGATAGAAGCAATGGAAGGATATGCTGGCGCTAAACTGCCCGATAGAGGAGTAATAGAATTCAGCGGAACGGATATAGATATAACGATAAGTGTTGGGGAGACAGGAATGACGCCTGTGGCCGTAACAGCACAGGGGGAAGACGGAGACCCAATTAGTTTGATATATGAAGAGTTACCAGACGATTGGGCGATAAAGATTGGAGATGGATTAGTTGTAGTGGATGATCATTTAGCAGACGATAAAAAAGAGGTGGTCGTGGGTAATTTTAAAAAAGAAGATGAAGAAGAGGGGGAGAAATCCTATTTTGTCGGATCATACTTTAGTTATAAGGGGATAGAGCCAACAGTTGATTTTGATGGAATGGTATTTGAAAATGTTCCTAAATATGTGCACATTCATGGTGATGCGTATACTATATCCTTTGATGATGGTACTGGTGTTTCTGATAAAACAGATTATCATTATGGTGATCCAGTAGAAAAACCAACTGAACCAACCAAAGAAACTACACCAAAATACCAATACGAGTTCATTGGATGGTCTGATGGAGAAACTACCTACGGACCAAATGACGAACTTCCTCCAGCTACAAGTAACATCACATATACTGCTGTCTTTGATAAAAGGGAATACACTCCAGCCTCTGAATGGCTAAAAAACCAAGAATACACAATAGACGAAGTTGACCAGGCAGTATTCAGAGTAGATATAGCAAACAAATTCTTTAACTACAAAGTAACAGTAGACGGAACAGTTATTACTGAAGGCGTTGATTATGACATTACAGAAGGTAGTACTATTGTTACGCTCAAACAAGCCTATCTTGATGGCTTGACTGAAGGTGAACATACCATGGATGTCTACTTTGATGAACCAACAGAAGATGAAGATGTCGTTATTGCCACTACCTTTACTGCTAAGAAGAATAATACGCCTGATACACCAGATATTCCTGATACTGGTGAGGATGGAGAAGAACAAGCAAACACTAACGAAAAATCAGGTGACCATGGCTTTAATACTGTCGATCATTCTGCCGTAACAGTCACAATCATGTTGGCAGTCACAATCTCTTCCGCATTCTTTGTGAGTAGAAGAGTGATGAGAAGAAAATAGGGAAGAATATCCCTATATTGACAAAATGCTTATGGTGTGATATAATAGAAAGATAAGGTCTCGGATGGACCGAGACCATTTCTTTTGAGCGTCTAAAAAGAAAAATTCCCTACTAAAAGTGGGGTTTTTCTTATGGTCTGGGTGATCAGACTTGAACTGACGACCTCAGCGTCCCGAACGCTGCGCGCTACCAACTGCGCCACACCCAGAAATAACAGATTTATTTTATCAAAAATTGGTGGCTAGGTCTAGATTAGGTATAAAACTAGGAGAGAGACAAAAAGTGTGGGGAGCGAAATAATTGCCCCGTAAATAAAAAATCTTTTGAAGGAGAATTTTATCCCGTTGTGTTTTAAAATATTTATAAACATAATACCGGCGAGGGCACCGATTGGCGTAAGAAAAGCACAGATGTTTGAAGCGATAATTAGGGAATAAGCGAGTTTTCCAGGTGCCCCAATAAACGAAAGAAGGTTTGTAAAAAGCATTGTCATTGGGATGTTGTTGAAGATATTGCCTGATAAGAAAGCGAGTATGCCAAATGTGAAGATGTCGCTGTTTTGGAGTACTTGAGCGAGACGTTCGATGACTCCGGAAGTTTTTAGAGCTTCGACTAAAATAGACATTGAGAGAAGGAAGGGAATTATTTCAAGAGGGAGTTTTTTGATTGATGCTGTGAGTGTTTTGAAATTTTTTCTTTTGATAAGGAGATAGAAAAAAACAATGGAGTAGGCTGAGAAACAACAGATTAAAGGGGCAAACCACACGGGAATATTAAGTGGTTGACTAAAGGCAACAAAGATAATGGCAGTGATGAGACTTATGAGACTAACTACTAAAGGGAAATTGGCTAATTTGATTGGTTTTTCGTCAGGATTATCTAGGCGCTTTTTAAGATGCTTTTTAAAAATGAGAAAGGTTAAAGAAAATGCTGTGATTCCAGCGAAGATGGTGGGGAGAAACATAGTTGATGTATATTCGCTAAAGGGAATTTTAAAAACGGTGCTGACATAAATATTGGTAGGATTGCCGATAAAGAAGAACATACTCCAGACATTTGCCATGACGAATTCGGTAATGACGTAGGGAATGGGGTTAATCTTTGCGTGTTTAGCAAAATGACAAATGAATGGAGTAAGAGTCAAGATTAAAATGTCATTTGAAGTAAAGATGGTTAGAATGGCGACTAAAATACTGAAGGAAACGAAAAGAGTTGTTTGGTTTCGTTTATATTTTTTTACAATTTTTTGGGCGAGGAATTTAAAGAAGCCTAGCTCGTCGATGAGGATTGATAGTCCGGAGAATGAGAGAAAGATAGCAAGGATTTTTAGGGAATTCATTTCGGAATTTGAGAAGAAGAGGTTTTTTAGACTTTCTGTCCCTACGACGCCTGAGAAAATGAGGAACAAGGCGCAGAGGAAGGGAAAAAGAAAGTAGAGTTTTAGATGGAATTTTTTGATTTTTAGTTCCCATTTGAACAGAATAGAGAGAATCATCAAGATGATTGAGACGACTATGATGATTAGAGAAGGGCTCATTTTTTTCCAGTTCTTTGAGAGATGCCTTTGATGGTGCTGACTAGCCAGTTGAATTTATCGGTTGAAACAATATGGCGACAGTAGGAACATTTCGTTGTTTCGTTGATGTTGATGGCACCACCGCAGTTTGGACAGCGTTGGTGAGTTGTACCGTCTTTTGTGACGGTTGCGATACCAGTAGTGCGGATTAGGCTCCATTCATATTCCATGAATTTGTCGACCTGATCGCTTCCTTCAACAATTTTGCCGGTTTTATCATTGACGACATAGTCAACGATGCGAGTTTTGATACGGGCTACAATTTGATCTTTGCCGTTATCTTGGCTCCAGCCTTTAAGATCAACGGAAAGCACGGCAATTTTTTCGATTTTGTTGGTGGTACCGGCATTTCGATAGCGGTTGAGTTGACGATCGTATTGGGCAAAGGCGATATCTGTAAGGTAGGGGCGGAGAGTTTCGAGGTTTTTGGCTTGCCAGGCGTTTTGGAATTGGACATAGAGGTTCGAGACTTTTTCTTTGAATACAGATTCGTCAAAATCTGGATCAACGGATTTGTATTCGGACATTGGTTTGAGAGTTGGGGTTAAGGTAGAGGCTGTTAATTTGGTTTGTGAAACTCCTTTTTGTTTGCCAAAATAGTATCCGAAGAAATAGGCTAGTGGTATGTAGAAGAAAAAGGATAAAATGAGAAAGGCATCGCTACTTCCGCTCGAACTACCGGAAGATGAGCTTCGACTGGAACGAGAACTCGAACTACTATAATCGTGGCTACTGTAGCTTGAAGAACTACTACTGTGGCTGCTACTGCTACCTCCGCCATAATCTGAACCGCTGGAGAAATCGCCAAAGTCAGCATGAGTGTCGCGGGAAGGGATAAAAAACAAAATGGCAAGGAAAACCGGAAGTAGAAGCAAAAGAAAAAGATACTTATGGTTTTTCATATACTAATAATAGCATATTAATTTAGGTCAGTGGAGCAAGTGACATTGATACCGAGATTATTTAAAATAATCATCTCGTCGTCGGGAATGAGATAGGTGGCGTGGAGTTCGGAGCCACGAAGTTTGTCAAGAACATCGAGCGATTTTTTCGCCATTGGGTTTGTGGTTGAACAAATACTGAGGGCGATGAGGACTTCTCCGAGTTTTAGATAACTTTCTTTGAAATTGCTAGTTTTATTTTTGATTTCTAAAATTGGCTCCAAAATAGTTTCAGAAATTAGATCAACTTCGTCGGGGATTTTGGTAATTTCTTTGATGGTGTTTAGCATAGTGCTAGAGATAGGAGATAGATAGCCTGTTTTTCGGCCGGTGATGAATTTGGAATTATACTGAAGACAGGCGCTGGGAAGATGAGATTTTTTCTTCTTTTCTTCAGCATATTTAACGACTTTGCGATCTTTTTCGCTGATTTCGAGTTCGTTCATGAGGAGCTTAATACGCTCTGGAACTGATTCGTCAACAAGGCCTTTTTTTAGTTCGACGAGAGATTTGAGATATCGACGAATAATTTCATCTTTTGACGCGGTTCTTGTCACTTTATCGTCGGTAATGCATTTGCCGATGACGTTAACACCCATGTCAGTGGGAGAAAAATAGATATCTTTTCCGAGGATTTTGTGGAGAATTTCCTTAACGACAGGGAAAAGCTCGAGGTCGCGATTATAATTCACGGCGGGAACACCATATTTTTCAAGGTGGAAATAATCGATCATGTTTTTATCGGCGAGATCGGCAGTGGCGGCTTCATAAGCGAGGTTTACGGGATGTTTCAAAGGTAGGCTCCAGACAGGGAAGGTTTCGAATTTGGCATAACCTGCTTTTTTGCCGTGTTTTGATTCGTGGTAGAGTTGGGAAAGACAAGTGGCGAGTTTGCCAGAATTTGGGCCGGGGGCAGTAACGACGACAACAGGCTTTTTGGTTTTGATGAAGGGGTTTTGGCCGTAACCTTCTTCGCTGACAATGGTTTTGACATCGGTGGGATAGCCTTTGGTCGGAGTGTGGATGTAGGGGGTGATTTTGTAGTCTTTTAGAGCGTTAATGAATTCGGCGACTTTTTTCTGACCAGTGAAAAGAGTAATGACGACACTTTCGATTGTAATGTCTCGAGAACGAAGGAATTCAATTAGACGAAAAACCTCAGTTTCGTAGGAAATCATGCGATCGGAGCGGATTTTTGAATTTTCGATTGCGTTGGCGTTGATACAAAGAATGATCTCGGCTTGGTCCTTCAGCTCTTGGAGTAAACGGATTTTCAGATCGGGCTCAAAACCTGGAAGAACGCGAGAAGCATGATAATCGTCGACGAGTTTTCCGCCGAATTCGAGATAAAGTTTGTCAAAGAGTTGGATACGAGACAGAATTTTTTCTTTTTGGAGTTTTAGATATTTTTCTGAATCGAATCCGGTTTTCATAATTTCGCTTCTTCCTGTTCGTAGTTAGCGATGCCGTCGGCGATTGACTGGTTGTCGATGCCGAGTGCCGTAGCAATTGCGGCGGCGCAAGCCATATATGAGATTATCGGTTCGCCAGTTAGAAAGCTAGCGACAGTATAAAATGACGAGCCAAGGCTAAAGGTCGCTTCGACGCCTTTGCGATAAAGTTTAGAGTTTTCGATTCTGAGTGTGGAATAATAATTGCGGCCGTAGGTAAGAGTTTTTTCTTTACCGGAATATTTTGAAAAATCTTTATAATACAGGTCGTCGGTATTTAAAACGACAATTTTTGGGTTCATTTCAAAAAGGGTAGAGCCACTTTTTAGAAATTCTTCGGAAGTTGGTGTGGTGAGGGAAGAATCGAGATAATTGGTTAAAGCAGCAACTTCGACAGGAAGATTATAAAAAACGTTTTTATTTAGTGATTCTGGTGGAGCAGTGACGACGACGTAATTTGCACCAGCTTTCCAAGCATCGGCAAAGAATTTGTGAAGAGTCTTTAATTTAAAAGGCTTTTCGGAAGCGAGGATGGCGACGTGCTCACCAGAGGATTTAAGGATTTCGTGGACAAAGTGAGCGGTGATACTTTTGCCAGTGCTACCAGTGATACACACGAGCTTCATGTCGCGAATAGGGTTACCATAGTAGCTGCCGAGGAGTCTAGCGCGGGTGCGCTGAGTCTTTGTTTTTAGAGAGGTTTTTTTGGTTTTCCCACCGTTTTTGTCTTCTTTTTTAGTGGATACTCTCTTTTTCATAAGATAATAATAGCATAGTTTTTAAAATTGGAAGGGAAAAAGAAAAGATTTGTTTATCTAATGTAGAGAAGTATAAAAGAATTTTGAAAAAACATGTTTTTGCTCTTTAAAAATGTTGACTTTTGTGGTATAATGGCGTTGTCACGTATACGCGTGATGCTCATTTAATTTCTAGGTGGATGCGTAAAAACATCCACAATGTGTTGAGTGCCCCTAAAGGACATGAAACGCACCATATTACAATTTGTTGTGTGTGCCCGTAGCTCAGCTGGATAGAGCGTTTGCTTGCGGAGCAAAAGGTCGTAGGTTCGAATCCTGTCGGGCATACCAAAATTTATAGTAAAACTGCCCTCTTGGGCATTTTTTGTTGTAATTTGGGCTGTTTAGAGAGAGGAAATTATGTTAGAATAACCAGTGGAAGCGTGGCCGAGTGGTTGAAGGCGCACGACTCGAAATCGTGTGGGCGCGCAAGCGTCTCGGAGGTTCGAATCCTCTCGCTTCCGCCAGGAAACATAAAAAATGAGACCTAAAGAGCCTCTTTTTATATATTTTTAACGAAAAGCAGGATTTGAACTTCAGAGGTTCACGTTGAAAGTGATGTTTTTAATGGCCAGTAGTTTATTCTCCTAGGCTCTCATCTCTTTTTTCTAATTCGGCTGCAAATTCTTCTATTGTTTTTATGTCTGGGAACTCTAAATAATACTCTTCTTTATAGTGTTGTATCATCGCTTCACTTTCATTGCCCTGTAATTGTGCAGAAAAAGCGTTCTTTCTCCAATAAGAATCTACGAATTTATTATAATTAAAGATTTCTTTTCCGTTTTGTTCAGCTTCGGCTATCGCTTTTTCTAAGCGATTTTTCTTTTCTTGTTCTTTTCTAGCTGCAGCCATAGCAATGTCCCAATTTTCAGTGGGGGATTGTTGCTCTGGTGGTGTACTTTGATTAAAATCTGACGTGTTGTTTTCCATAGTCCTCCTTATTATTTAGACTTGTCATCTAGCGCTTCGCCTAGTGTTTTGCCAATATACTCTTTTAAGGTAGCAACATTTTTTGCTGCATATTGTCTGGAGTTTTCATCGAAATATGCATTTTCAAAATAGGTAATATATTCTTCAGTGATTACAGTATTACGTACTTTTTGTACTTCTGCATCAACATCTTCGTCGCTTGATGTAACTGCTTTTTCCGCTAGTGTTTCTCGGCCAGGGATAACTTGTATTTTGCCATTTTCGCAGCGCGCAACTTCTACTGATCGTTTATCGTTTGGATCAAAAGCTCTGAGGGTATATGCACTTACCATATCTGGATGTTCAGATATTTGGTTAAACAGTGCTGACCTGTTTTTTCTGATTGCCGAAAATGCATTAGCCACACCAGTAAAGTCGATGTTAGGATCTTCGCCATTTTTTGTACGAGATAAAACTCTAACGGCAGACAATTCTAACGGAACGTCCATGTCTAGGATGGCTACTTCGCGATTTGTTTCAGAAGCGTCCTCGAATACATCTTCAAAATCCGTTGGGTATGCCATTAGCTTATCGTACACCATTGAAAATGACTCATGCATAGCTTTTTCTTTCATAGCTCGAGAAAGTTTTCTGCTTAACATTGAGGATTCGTCATGGACTTGGACATGGCTCATTCTACCACCTTCTCTGAGTGGTGTCTTCAATACATCTGGTGCTAAAGTTCCGCTTGGTTCGCCAGTTTCATCCAATATTCCATTAAATAGTCCACCACGTAAAGCAGTAGTTTTACCACTTCCACATGCTCCACGAAGACAATAGATTGTGGGCCTCCGGCCCTCTTCGATTTCGTGTTGTCTTAATCTTTGCGACAATGCATCGGCTTTTGCGAGCATTGTCGTGATTATTTGCTCATGAAACTTTACCCTTTCAGGATGCCATTCATCTGGATTATCAAATCTAGCTGAGATCTCGCGCCATTCACCACTGGTTAAACCAGAAGTTTTTTCTATTGGTGGAGGGCGCATAAAAATCTTGAATGATTTAACTCCGACATCTTCGATTTTTTCAAGATTTTCGTAGCTAGTCGTCCATGTGAACGTTGTCATAGCTTCTTGAGTATTTTTTGTGTTCTCTTCTGAACTTAGGTTTATTTGTTTATCATTCTGTGGTATATTTGCCAAATCTTCCCATGTAATCTTTTTGTCACCTTTATCTTCAGAGATTTCCCAACCAGTTTGTTGGGCTTGCAGGGCATTATTATCTTGTATTCCTTCATTAAGTTTAAGATTATTCATGGTTTGGTTATTAATTTCCAAAGATATTATAGCATGATTATTATCCTCATTGCGGGCAAGGAAAAGGCCTCGTAACGAGGCACTAAAAAAAAGTTTGCCCTGGTTTAGCTGGGACCAGGGCGCGGAGTGGATGTGCACACAGTGCACTGTGTGCAAAAGAAAGGAGCGTCTCTGCTGGGAGGGCAGAGAAATTTATGAAGAAAAGAGTAGTAGTAAAGATAAATAGGAATCTCTGCTAGCGGAAAGCTTCTTTATAAGGTGCGGAGGTTTATTATAGCACACATGGTTAAAAATGTCAAGAGTATTTTGCGATTTTTGATGTTTTACAGGGGTGAGAATATATGATATAATGTAGGAAATGGAAGAAATTCAAGAAAAATTGAAAAAACTTGTCCTTGAGCTCTTTTCTCTGGAAATTGAGCCAGAAGTGGTTTCTGCACCGGAGAATACAGAGGCGGACTATGCTTCGAATATCGCAATGAAACTTTCGAAAGATTTAAAGAGGAATCCAAGGGAGATTGCGGAAGAAATCCGAGAAAAATATGGTGAAAATGTTGAGGTCGCAGGGCCTGGTTTTTTGAATTTTAAACTGTCTAATGGGTATTACTTAAATAAATTGGGCGATTTTACGAGTAATTTCAGTAAAAATATATCATTAGACGAATATTTAGATAAAAACGTGATTTGTGAGTTTTCTGACCCAAACCCATTTAAGGTGCTTCACGCAGGGCATCTTTATACTTCTGTTGTTGGGGATGCGATATCAAGGCTTTTTGAGTATTCTGGAGCAAAAGTGACGAGAGCGAATTTTGGGGGAGATGTAGGGTTGCATGTTGCAAAAACTATTTACGCGTTGTTATATACGAAAGATTCTTCTGAGCAGATGGGAGAGTTGAAAATAGAAGATATAGCGAAGGCGTATGTTGAGGGGACAAGGGCTTATGAGGAAGATGACGAAGCAAAAAAGAAAATTACAGAGTTAAACAAAGAGATATACCGAATTAATAAGGAAAATATTCGCGAAGGAGAGGTTGCGGAGATTTATTGGAAGGGTAGGGAGCTTTCTTATCGATATTTTGATGATTTTTATGCGAAAATAGGTGTGAAATTTGATAAATACTATCCTGAATCATCCGTTGCAGAGTTGGGATTAAAAACAGTACGGGAACAGCTTAAAAAAGGTATTTATGAGGTTTCTGATGGTGCAGTGGTGTTTGATGGGGAAAAATTTGGGCTTCACACACGCGTATTTATTAATCAAGAAGGTGTACCGACATATGAGACCAAAGATGTTGGATTGATTTTTACAAAATGGGCAGATTATCATTTCGATAAATCGGTTGTAATAACTGGGAACGAACAACTTGATTACATGAAGGTTGTTCTTAAATCTATTGAACAATATGCGCCAGAGTTGGTTGAAAAAACTGCACATCTGACGCATGGTCTCGTTAAACTTCCTGGGAATGAGAAGATGTCTTCGAGAAAAGGGAATTTTCTTAAGGCGGTTGATGTTTTAGATATGGTTGCCCAAAATATGCAATCTCCAGCAGAAGAATTTGAGAAATTGGCGGAAAATGATAAGAAAATTGCGCTTTCAGCAGTTAAATATGCGTTTTTGAAGTATAAGATTGGGGGAGATATCATTTTCGACCCGAAGGAATCTGTAAAAATGACAGGAAATTCAGGGCCATATTTGCTTTATTCAGCCGTGAGGGCGAAGAAAATTCTCAAGAATGCTTCAAACCAATCTGAAATAACAGAAGAGAAAGGCGATCTGAACGAGTTTGAGAAAAAATTGATTAAAAAAATTGTTCAATATTCTGAAGTTCTCAAGGAGGCGACGAATGAGATGGCTCCGCACAAGGTTTGCAACTATCTTTATGAGGTCGCGCAGGAATTTTCAAGGTTTTATGAAAACTGTCCTGTTGTCGGGAGTGAATCTGAAGCAATAAGGATTAAGCTGGTAGAAATGTATCTAAAGACTATGGAGCATGGTTTTAATTTGCTTGGAATTGAGGTGCCAGATGAAATGTAGTTTACTTTGGGTTGATTTAGAAATGACTGGGCTTTCTCCAGAAAAGGATCGAATTTTGGAGGTCGCAGTGATAGGCACAGGCTGGGACCTTGAACCAAAAGCTGAAATGACGGCAGTGGTAAAAGTTGACCCTAAGCTTATGAAAGAAAGAATGGTGGGGGATTTTTGGGAGAAAAACAGTGAAAGCCGGGATGCATTGATGAAACAAAACGAGAAAGGGCTGTCGGTTTCTGAGGTGGAGAAACAAATTTTAGAATTTCTAGACAAGAATTTTAAGGGGGAGGTTTATTTAGCCGGAAACTCAATCCATCAAGATCGAAAATTTATCGAAAGAGAAATGCCAGAATTAAATAAAAGACTCCACTATCGAATGTTCGATGTGAGTGCATGGAAAATATATTTCGAGAATAAAAAAGGGAAGAAATTTACTAAACCCGAGAATCATCGTGCGTTAGATGATATTCGGGGCAGTATTGAGGAGATGAAATGGTATTTGACGTTTCTAAAGTAGCTGGTATATCTGATTTTAAGAAGAAAACAGAGAAAGAAAGAGCGCTGTTTCTGGTGCAAGAAAAAGTATTTCTTGTCGTCAATAAAAATACGATTGAGATTAGATGCGATTCAAGACTTTCCAAATTTTTACAAGAGAAATATGAGAGTGTGATGGAGAGTAGATATTTTGGACGTGGAGGGATCGAGATTGTGATGAGTGGGCAACTTGCGGAAAATGAGGTGGAAGATTTAGTAAGATTAAGTTATAATTTAAGCAAAGCAGAAGAATAATAAAGAGGAAAGAAAATGACAATTGGCGATAAACCAAGCGAAGTGAAGATTCTGGCATTTGTCGGAATGAGCGGGAGTGGCAAATCTGTCGCAGTGGATTATATGACGGATAAAGGTGTTCCGAAGGTGTATTTTGGGGGGATGATTTATAAGGAGATGGAGAAACGGGGAATTGAAAGAACGCCTGACGGTGAAAGTGAAAAAAAGTTTCGCGAAGAAATTCGCGAAACGGAGGGGAAAGATTGGGTGGTGCGCCAGGTTATTGCCGAGACGAAGAAATTGATTGAAGCTGGGCAAAGAAGAATTGTACTTGATGGAGTATATTCTTGGACCGAATATAATACTTTGAAACATGAATTTCCTGGAATGATGACATTTATCGCGATTGTTGTTGATAAAAAGTTGAGATATAAGCGTGTGGCAGTGCGACCGGAAAGACCGTTTGATAGAGCGGAGATTATGGAAAGAGACCGCAGTGAAATTGAAAATTTGGAAAAGGGCGGGCCGATTGCGGGAGCGGATTATTATATCCTGAATAATGGTACCGTCGCTGATCTACATGAAAATTTGAAGAAGATTTTGGAAGAAATTGAGTTTTGATCTTTAGCTAAAAGACAAAGTTATAATTATTATTATTGTAATAATTACTGAGATAATTGCAGAAAATATTATTAATGGTTTGCTCCATTTTTTATAGATAATAACCACCTGGGTTATTATTAGTGCTATATATCCAAGAATGGTTTGGATGAGACCATCAATTACTGCGAAAAAACCTCGAAAACAGCCTGTTTGATTATCACACATTGATTGTGATGAGTAAATGCGGATTATTCCGCAAATAGTAACTAGGAGGAAGATTGAGAAGGCTATTATGGAAAATATAGTTGGTTTTTTAGATTTGCTAGCCACTTTTGGTGTTTTTTTAGAATATTTATTCATAAGCTTGATTATATATGTATATATAGATTAATCAAGTGTGGTGAGACAATTTGATGTGTTATACTGAGGATATGAAAAAGTTGGTGATTATAGACGGAAAATCGGTGTTTTATCGGGGATATTATGCGATGGGCGCGCTTTCTTTGTCTGATGGAACACCAACAGGAGGAGTGTATGGTTTTGCCTCGATTGCGATGGAAATTGTTAATAAATTAAAACCGACAAAAGTGGTGGTGGCTTGGGATAAGGCAAAAACGTCGATTTCGAAACGAAAAGAAATATATTCTGAATATAAAGCGGGAAGAATAAAACCGCCAGATGATTTTTATGCACAAATTCCACTTCTTAGAGAACTAATTTCGGATCTTGGATGGGGATTTTTGGAATGCGATGGTTATGAGGCGGATGATATTATAGGAACGCTTTCAAAACAAGCTGATGATTTAGGTGACTATGAAACCTATATTATCTCTTCGGACTTGGATATGCTACAAATTGTGGATGAGAATACAAAAATGTATCGGTTGGTTAAAGGTTTTTCGAAAATTGAAGAAATTGATGTTAAGGCGGTTGAAGAAAAATATGGCATAAAAAAGTCTCAATTTCTTGATCTCAAAGCTCTTAAGGGTGACAATAGCGACAATATCCCTGGGGTGCCTGGTGTTGGCGAAAAGACGGCTGTAAAGCTTTTGAACGATTATTTGACCCTAGAAAATATTTATGAAAATATTGAACAAATTTCTGGTTCTTTGAAGCAAAAATTGGTCGATGGAAAAGAGTCGGCTTTCATGTCGAAAAAGTTGGCGGAAATTATGTTTGATGCACCAGTTTCATTGAGTGACGTTCCAGATTTGGTGGTAGATGAAGAAAGAATCAAGAATGGGCTTTTGAAGCTTGAGTTTAAAAGCCTTGTGAGAAAGTTTTTTGGAGAAAAGACATTTTCATCTTCAGAATCTTCTTTTTCTCAACGAGTTCCTGACGCGCCTCGTCATTTTTACAACAGTTCGCTAGGAAACCATCGGACGACGTTACCTCCTCAGGTTTCTGGAACCGTTGTAAAGAATGACAGAGGGCTACTCACAAGTTTCGAAAAAATAAATTCTGAAGATGACGAAAACGCTTCGGACGGTGCAGAAATTATCAATCTGAAATTTGAGGATTATTTGGTGGAGTGGGATGTGAAGGGAAGGATGCATTCGGATGAAAAGTTTGCCGAAAAGATTCTTTCGGGGAAGAAGTTTTGGGATTTGTCGCAAGCGAGATTTCTCTTGAATCCGTTGTCTCGAGACGAGAAAATTAGTTTGTTTGATCTAGATAAGGAAACTGAGTTTTTGAGACAAATAGAGGATTTCAAAAAAACTCCGAAGCTGTTTACGATTTTTACGGAATTTGATTTACCGTTAATTCCAGTGCTTTTTTCAATGGAAAAAAGCGGTATAAAAATTTCTAGAGAATACTTTGAGAGACTAAAGACAGAGTTCAATGGGCGAGTTCAGGAATTTGAAAAGGAAATATGGAAATTGGCAGGAAAGGAATTTAATGTCAACTCGCCGATTCAACTGTCGGAAATCCTGTTTTCGGATTTAGGATTGCCAACGAAAGGTATTAAAAAAACGACCAGAGGTTATTCAACGGGGGCAAAAGAACTGGACAAATTAAAAAATGAACATGAAATTATTGAGAAGGTTATTGAATATCGGGAAGCATCGAAACTATTTTCGACGTATATTGTGCCATTACCTGAGTTGGCGGACGAAAATGACCGAATTCACACAACCTTTACGCAAAATGTGACAGCGACTGGTCGGCTTTCAAGTATAAATCCGAACCTTCAAAATATTCCTGTTAGAAGTGAGGATGGCAAGAGGATTCGAACTGGATTTGTTGCGGGTGACGGAAAAGTGTTTGTAAATGCAGATTATTCGCAATTTGAGCTGAGACTAGCGGCGGTTCTTTCGGGAGATAAACCATTAATTAAGGATTTTAATGATGGAATTGATATTCATACAAAAACAGCTAGCGAAGCGTTTAATGTGCCGTTTGATAAAGTGACGAAGGCGCAACGTCGAGCGGCGAAGGTGATTAATTTTGGAGTACTTTATGGAATGAGTGCGAAAAGTTTGGCAGATCAGACGGAAATGTCATTTTTCGAGGCAAAAAAATTTATTGAGAATTATTTTGAAATTAGAAAGCCTGTAAAGGAGTATCTAGAGAAGACTTTAAAACAAGCAAAAGAAGAAGGGTTTGTCGAGACTTTCTTCGGACGTAGAAGACCGACACCGGATGTTAAATCGTCTAATTTCTTGATTCGTAGTGCGGCAGAAAGAGCAGCGCAAAACATGCCAATTCAGGGGACTGAAGCAGATTTGATGAAACGAGCAATGATTGCTGTAAAGAAGAAACTACCAAAGGGGGCAGAGCTTTTGATTCAGGTGCATGACTCGCTTCTTGTTGAGTGTGATGAAAATATTGCCGACGAAGTTTCAGAGATTTTGAAAACGACGATGGAGAAGGTGGCACCAGAACTAGACGTGAAACTTATGGTTGATGTTGGGGTAGGGAAGGACTGGGGGAGCCTCTAGATTAACAAGAATTAACTGATTAGAGTTGAGACAAAAAGAAAAATGGGCGGAATACACCCATTTTATTTCATTATAGCACAAAATCAAGAAAAATGCAAGTGCTTATTTTTTCTTGAGAGAGTCACGGATTTCGCGGAGGAGGACGAGAGTTTCGTCGATTTCTTCTTGTTCTTCCTTTTCTTCTTTCTTCTTTTTCAATCTCTCAGCACGTTCACGCATTTTGTTCATGCCTTTGACAACGAGGAATACACAGAAAGCGACGAGGAGGAAGTTGACGACGTTTTGGAGGAAGTTCCCATAAGCGATAACGGCTTGATCGCCGGTACCGAAGAAGTTATCAATTTTGATTGAGAGAGTGGTGAAATCTACACCGCCTGCAACGAGGCCAACAAGTGGCATGATAATGTCGTTGACGAGAGAGGTAACGATAGCTGTGAAGGCACCGCCAATGATAACGCCTACGGCGAGGTCCATGACTGAACCACGATTGATGAATTCTTTGAATTCGCCGAAGAAACCACGGCCTTTTTTGTTAAGTTTACTAAGTTTTTCTTGGTTCTTTTCTGATAGCTTTTTCATGATGCCATTATAACACACTATTTTTAAACCCCATAATACTCAACAAAGTTGGGGGCAAGGACTTCGATCTGAGCTTTTTCGGAAGTGAAATAGGCTTTAGCAGCTTCGTTGTTGTTTGTCTGGGCAAGTACGTCGTCAATTAGCGCGACAAGAATACTGACATAGAAAGACATTTGGCGAGCGTAGGCACGGTCGAAAGTTCCGGTGATTTTTCCGTCGTTAAGAGTTTGAACTGCTAAATTGTAGGTCTCGTTTTCTTCATTTTTGACAAAGTCAGGGGTTGTGGAATTTGGATCAGCATAATATGAAGGGATGTTTTGAAGCATACCATCAAGAATCGCAGTGAGGGAAGTGCTACTGGCACGAAGTTTTGCGGATTTTATGTTTGACTGATTGTCTTTAATAAGTGTGTTGAGATTTTTTGTGCGAAAACCGAGACGACGGACGAGATCGGTTTCCTGAGCAGGAAGATTAGTAAAAATAATAAGTAAAATGACTAGGAGGGTAATTACGCCTATGACAATGCCAATAATTTTGAATTTTTTCTCGCCAAATAGGGCGGATTTTTTTGGCTTGTTTTTAGAGGAGATTTGATTCAGATAGGCGATATTGTCCATGCTTTTATTATAGCATAACCTTGTGATAAAATTGGAACATGAATGACGCGAAGGAGGAGATAAAAGCGAGGCTTCCGGTCGAAGATGTGGTTGGGCAGTATATTGAACTGAAACGAGCTGGGAAGACGTTGAAAGGTAGGTCTCCTTGGGGCGTCGATAAGACTCCGAGCTTTATGGTTTCTCCAGAAAAGGGGATTTGGCATGATTTTTCTGCAAATAAAGGCGGAGATATTTTTACGTTTGTAATGGAGGTTGAAGGAATCACTTTTCGTGAGGCGATGGAAAAATTGGCGTCGCAGGCGGGAGTAGACCTTTCGAAATACCAAGGTGGGGATAAAGAGATGTCGCGGAAAAAGGCAAGGGTAAAAGAGGCGCTAGAATTTTCGACGAAATACTATCAGTGGTGCTTAACAAAAAGTAAAAAAGTTTGGGAATATGTCTTTTACAAGAGAAATTTAAATAAGCAGACGATTTCAGAGTTTCGAATTGGTTATGCGCCAAAAAATGGAAAAGCACTAACTGATTTTTTGACAAAAAAAGGCTTTTCAAAAACAGAGATGGAAAATGCGGGGCTTTTGAATCGGTTCTCTGGAGATCTTTTTCGGGGAAGAATGATGGTGCCGTTTATCGATACGACAGGGAATGTAATCGGGTTTACGGCAAGGGTTCTGGATAAATCTGAGCCGAAATATTTGAACACGCCAGAGACGATTTTATTTAATAAAAGTCGGTTTATTTTTGGGCTTTATCAGGCAAAAGAGGCAATTCGCAAAAATGGGTTCGTGGTGATTGTAGAAGGTAATATGGATGTGATATCGAGTCATCAGGCAGGTGTGAAAGAGGCGGTGGCAACAAGTGGTACGGCAATGACAGAAATGCACCTTAAGGCGCTCTCAAGGCTGACGAATGATATTCGGTTAGCGTATGATGGGGATGACGCTGGAGTGAATGCGGGGGAGAGAGCGATAAAAATGGCGAGTGAATTAGGACTGAAGATGTCGGTCATTTCAGATTATCATGGAGCTAAAGACCCTGATGAGTTGATTCAGAAAGACCCAAAATTATGGCAGGAAGCCGTAAAAAAACCGATGCCGGCGATTGATTGGTTATTACTTAAATATGAAGAGCGACTTGATCTTTCGACGGCAGAAGGGAAACAAGATTTTGCGAACCTTGCGATGAATCTCATTAAAGATTTGCCTGGAGTTACGCAGAAGCATTATAAACAACAAATCGCGAGAAGATTAGATGTAGAAATAAGTGACCTTGAATTGTCTGTGAAAGAGAAGAATTCGGCGGTTTTCCAGAGACGAAAAAAACAGGTAAAAAATAGTAATCAAAAGAGTGAAGTTTTAAAGAAAATAGAAGATAATTTGCTGGCAATTTTGATTTATGGGGGCGTAAATAGTGAGAAGATTGAGATTGAGATTCCAGAAGACGAGGTGAGACTAGAAGAACTAGAATTGGTGTTTGAAAATGAGTATGGAAAATGGGAGACGGAGGCCTTAGAAAAAGAGGTTGTGGCGCTTGAAAGAAGAAGAAAAGAAGAGATAAAAAAGACTGAGATTTTAAGACTTTCGGAGCAACTTGAAGAAGCGGACGATATAGAAAAGAAAAAGATTTTAGAAAGAATTAGTCAAATTCGGAAGGGTTGATTTTTGGAAAAAAATAATTATACTATAAACAATGGATCAAGAAGAAGAAAATATCCTCGCAAATAAAGGCATTATTGAGGGTGAGGAACCAGATTTATTAGATTTGGAAGACGAGGAAGAACTTTCTGATGAGGACCTCGCGATTACGGCAGAAAATGTCGATTCTTTTGCTGACGATTCGGTAAGGCTTTATCTTCGAGAAATAGGAAAAATTCCATTGCTTTCACAAGAGGAAGAAACTGAACTTGCACAGAAAGTCGTTAAAGGCGATCAGAAAGCAAAAGACAAGATGGTTGAAGCGAATATGCGTCTTGTCGTTTCGATTGCAAAAAGATATTCGGGAAGAGGGCTTGATCTCCTAGATTTAATTCAGGAAGGAAACACTGGGCTTCTTCGCGCAGTAGAGAAATTTAATCCCGAAAAAGGATTTAAGTTTTCGACTTATGCGACTTGGTGGATTCGTCAGGCGATTACGAGAGCGATTGCTGATCAGGCAAGGACAATTCGTATTCCGGTACATATGGTTGAGACGATCAATAAGGTGCTTCGAACGACAAGAAAATTGACGGTTGAGTTAAACCGCGAACCGACAAATGAGGAGATTGCGAAAGAACTTGATATGGAGCCCGAGAAGGTTGATTATGTGATGAGAATTAAGCAAGATATTGCTTCGCTAGACGCATCAGTTGGGCGTGATGGGGACGATGAAGACTCGGTTTTAGGTGATTTTGTGGAAGATGAGGAAAGAGCTTCGCCAGAAGATTCGGCTGTCACACAGATTCTAAAAGAACAACTTGCGGAAATTCTTTCGACTTTATCCGAAAGGGAACAGAAGATTATTCGAATGAGATTTGGAATTGGGGGAGAGAGACCACACACGCTTGAGGAAGTTGGGGCGGAGTTTTCGGTGACGAGGGAGCGAATTCGTCAGATTGAAGCGAAGGCGTTATCGAAACTTCGCAAACATAAGGACACGAAAAAACTACACGAATATTTAAAATAGGGAGGTCAAATGAAAAAAATACTAAAAGTTTTGTTTGGAATACTACTAGTTTTAGGATGTTCTTGCGGGGTGTTTCTTGATAATTCGGGAATGTTTGTAAAAAGTGCGTGGGCTAATGAACATAAATGGGCAGCAAAGTGGGGAGATGAAAAGATTGAAGGGACAGAGGTGTTGGGTATGAAATGTATTACCAGTCAGGCAGGTTATTCAGGTAATTATGATAAAACAGTTGGCGTCAAGACTGATAAGGGAACTTATGTTGGACACTATAATGGGTCTACCGATTGCCAAACGCTACTAGAAAACTTAATAAAACACCTTGAAGCGTCTCCTGCGAATTTTAAAATTGATTTTACAACTAGAGAACCAAAGACTAGTGGTAACAATTTTACTTATGTAGTTGGAGATGTTGCTGTGACTGTAGAATATCAAAGTAGCGCTGAAGCTCAAGCGGAAGCAGAAGGTCGAAATACTGGTGGTGGCTCGAATCCTGGAGGTGGCTCGAATTCTGGAGGTGGCGAGCCTGAAATAACCACAGAAACTTATGAGGGTGGTGGAGCGCCAGAGATGGTGATTCTGAAAATGTGCCAGAACACTAGTGGCAGTGGAACAATAACATGTGTTCTTAACTTGGTAGTGAATATAATGACGTATGGGATAGGAGTGCTTGGGGTAGTTGGGATTGTGCTTTCTGGAATTCAATATATTACATCTCAAGGCGATCCGGCAAAAATGACTAAAGCGAAAAATCGCATTATTCAGGTTGTAATTGGACTTGTGATTTATGCCGTAATGTATTCAGCTTTAGTCTTTCTTGTTCCTGGTTTTTCGACGGATATAATGGGCGGTTAATTAGTAGCCGACTGTTTTTATGCAGAGATTAATAGTCGTTCATAACAAAAAATCTTCGCGCGCTGAACTAGCAAAAGAAGAAATCTTCAGGGAGGCGCGTAAGCTTTCTGGTTTTTTAATCGGGAAATATGAAGTAGTTTCTACTGACGTAGATGATAATGCAAACAGGCTAGCAAAAATTTTAGAAGATGGGGATTTAGTGGTGACGATTGGGGGAGATGCGACAGCGTCAATCGGCTTAAATGGCTGTCTTTTATCAGGGAAAGATGTAGTTTTTTCGGCACTTTCGTTTGGAAATTTTGGTGATACAGCAAAGACACTTGGAAATCTTAATTTTAAAGAAGTAATTGAACGTTTTTCAGAAAATAAAATTCGAGACTTTTATCCGATTAATGTGCTTGTTGACGGGGAGCATTTTCGTTTTGGGGCAGGATATGTAACGGTAGGAATGATGGCGGAGTCGGTAGAGATTTTTAATCAGGAAAAAACAAGGAAAAAGTTAAAAAAGAAGAAAAGGACAGAAGTATCATCTTATTGGTGGCTGGCAAAATGGTATTTTAAGAACCGCAAAAAGAAATTCTTGCCTGGTGGATATTCGGATTATTTTGCGGTGAATGGAAAAAATGTAGCTAAGTTTATGAAGGGGAAGAACTATTGTTTTTCAAAAAAATTCCAAGCTGGAAAATTTAAATTATCAGGGATTTTTTCGCTCGGGATTTTTATGATGCGTTCGATTTTTTGTCGAATTCCTGGCGATGTAAAAGAGAAGGGTGGCGTTTTATTCCATGAAAAAGAAAAGGTGACGATTCAGATGGAGGGGGAGAGTAAAACGTTCTATTGTCAAAAAATAGAACTTTTGAAAGATAAAAAGCTTAAAGTTGTTTGTCGGTAGACGGCTTTAAAAATAATGAAAATATAGTGGCGGGTCAGTACTGATTATGGTATAATCAGTATGTGCAGCGTGCACATACTGAAAATGTCAAAAGGAAAGGAATAACAGGGATGAGTGAGGGGAAATTTACGAAAAAAAAGTTAGAAAATCAAGAAAAACAGCTGGAAGTATATAAGAAAAAAGAAGGGGAAATTGTTTTTGATGTGGATATTGAAAAGGAGACGATTTGGGCGACGCAGGAACAGATTTCTAAACTTTTCGATGTTGATAGAACGGTGATTGGCCGACACTTGAGAAATATTTTTAGGGATGGAGAGCTGGAAGAGGAGCGAGTTAGTGCAAAAAATGCACATACTGCTACGGACGGTAAAACCTATCTGACGAATTTTTATAATCTGGATGCAATTATTTCGGTTGGATATCGCGTTAATTCGAGAAAAGCGACTGATTTTCGAATTTGGGCAACAAAAATACTTCATAATTATGTGGTGAATGGGGTGGCAGTGAACGAAAAACGGATTTCCGAGCTAGAAGGGAAGAAACTGAAGAATTTAGAGGGGACGCTGGGGCTAGTCAAAAGGCTGATGGCGAAGAATGAGCTGTCGATGCTCGAAGCGAACGGAGTTTTAGAGGTAATTTCAAATTATTCGGCAAGTTTTAAAGCATTGAAACAATTTGATGAAGGGCACGTTATTTTTAAACGGGCGCCGAAGTCAAAGAAGGTTTTAAATGAAGAAGATGCGGTGAAAATTATTTCGGAACTGAAAAGGAAAGTCCAAGGCGGGGAACTATTTGGAAAACCGAGAGGAAAGAGCTTTCAATCGAGCCTGAATGCAATTTACCAAACATTTGATGGGGAAGATGTTTATAAATCGGTAGCAGAAAAGGCGGCGAACTTGCTTTATTTTCTGATTAAGGACCATCCGTTTTATGATGGGAACAAGAGAATCGGAGCACTACTTTTTATAGTCTTTCTTACGATAAACGATTTTCATCTGACGGAAAGAGGGGAAACGAAGATTTCAGATCGGGCTCTGACAGCACTGGCGCTATTAATTGCGGAGAGCGAGCCGGAAGAGAAAGATTTGATTGTTGCGCTTACGTGTAAGATGCTAGAAAACTAGTCACGTGATATAATTTAAGGCATGCCGGAGCTTCCAGAAGTCGAAACGATTAGACGAGGATTATCGAAATTAATTTTGAATAAAAAAATTGTTCAAGTTGATGTGTTTGAGCAAAAATCGTTTTTGGGTAAGAAAACAGAGGTGGTTAATGCTAAAATAATTAGTCTTAGACGAAGAGGAAAAGCATTAATCTTTGATTTATCCAACGAGAATAGTTTTCTTGTTCATCTACGAATGACGGGCCAGCTGATTTATCAAGGTCAAGAAAAATTTGCTGGTGGGCATCCGAATGAAAATTTTGTGGAAGAACTGCCTAATAAACAAACGCGAGTTGTGTTTGGATTCAGTGACGACACGAAACTATTTTTTAACGACCAAAGAAAATTTGGTTTTGTAAAAGTTTTAAAAACTAGAGATGTAGAAGAAGAAGAATTTATTTCGAAACTAGCGAAAGAACCGTGGGAGATGACAACGGAGGAGTTGTTTGAAAAGCTAAAAAAGAAAAATACTACTGTAAAATCGGCAATTTTGGACCAAACGATAATTGCTGGTTTAGGCAATATTTATGCGGATGAAAGTTTATTTTTTGCTGGAGTGCGACCAGATAGGAAATGTGTCGACTTATCATTTACTGATGTTGAAAAAATTCTTTTAGGAGCGAGGAGGTCAATGGAAGATTCTTTGAACTCGGGGGGTTCAACAATTCGAAATTATGTGAAGGCGGATGGAACAAGAGGAAACTATTTGGATCTTTTCGCAAAAGTGTATGGCAGAGAAGGAAAAAAATGTGTAAAATGTGGGGGAGAAATTAAAAAAGCTCGCGTGGCGGGGCGAGGAACGCATTATTGCTCGAGGTGCCAAAAATGATAAGAATTTTTTACGGAGACGACAGAGCGACAATATCTGCCAAAATCAAAAGAGAATTTGGCGAAGATTATGAAGTATTTGATGGGGAAAATCTAAAATTTGAAGATTTGCCGAGCATTTTTCTTGGGACTTCGCTTTTTGCTGAAAAAAGAAAGATATTGGTTAAGGATTTATCAGGGAATCACGATGTTTTCGAAAAACTGCCTGAATTTCTAAATACGACACATGATGTTATCATCTGGGAGACAAAGCTAGATAAGCGAACGAGTACGTTTAAGGAAATGAAAAAGGCTGGTGTAGAAATATTTGAATATAAGTTGCTTGAGTCAACAAACAAAAATGTCGTGTTTAATGTCTTTGATGCGGCGATTTGTGACGGGAAGAGGGCAGTAAAAATGGTTGAAGCAATCGAGAATGAGCAAGACCCGTATATGTTTTTTGGACTGCTTGCATCGCAGGCGATTAAGAAATATGAGTGGAAACAGGGGGCAAAAGAAAAGAGAGTCCTAAAGGAACTCTCTAAACTTGATATGCAGATGAAGTCGACGGCAGTTCAGCCGTGGGTGCTGATTAAGGCTTTTCTAATTAGGCTTTCTTCGCTGTAGTCTTTTTTGCGGGAGCTTTTTTGGTTGCTGGTTTTTTGGTAATGGTCTTTTTTACCGTTGTTTTCTTCGCAGGGGTTTTGGCGGCTGCGGTAGCTTTTTTCTCAACTTTTTTAGCTTCTTTTTGGACAACTTTAGCGGCTTTTGCAATTTTCATGAGAGCGGCTTTGCGACGAGCGGCGGTATTTTTCTTGATGAGATTCTTTTTTACTGCTTTGTCGAGCTCAGATTGAGCTTTGGCAAGGTTTGCACCAGTCGGGGTCTTCTTGAAGGCCTTGATAGCAACCTTGATGTCTTTTTTAATTTGTTTGTTGTGAGCTGTGCGCTTTTCGGTTTGGCGAGCAGCTTTTTTTGCGGATTTGATAATTGGCATTTTATTCCTACTTTTAGTTAATAAATTTTTTTCATTATACACTGGATTGAGTTTTTTGTAAAGTTTATGGAAAAATAGTGTTTACAAAGTAAAATGTTTATGATAAAATGCGGGAAAGGCATAATATGCAAGAACAAAAACCAGAAACAAACAATTCAACGATGGGCCAAATTGTCGCGAAGATTTCTACCGCTGAGAATATTTTGATTGCGCTTTCAAAAAATCCGTCTGCGGATGAACTAGCATCAGCAATTGGTTTATCGATCCTTCTCGATAAAATGGGGAAACATGCGACAGCGATTTATTCGGGCAAAACTCCTAGTATTATTGAGTTTTTGGAGCCTGAACAGAGATTAGAAACTAATACTGATAGCTTACAAGATTTCATCATTGCCCTAAATAAAAGTAAAGCTGACCATTTACATTATAAAGTTGATGGCGATTATGTAAAAATTTATATCACTCCTTATAAAACAAAGATTTCTGAAGAGGATTTGGAATTTTCGCATGGTGATTTTAATATCGGCTTAGTTGTTGCTCTAAATGTAACGAATGAGAATGACCTTGATCAAGCATTGACAAGTCATGGTAGAATTTTGCATGATGCAGAGATTATTAATATTACTGCTTCGGCGCCTGGGGATTTTGGCGGAATTCAGTGGTCTGACCCGGCGGCAAGTTCGATTTCCGAGATGTCAGCTGAATTAGCCTTTATGCTGGGCGAAGAGCTTGGGATTGATATTGATGGAGAAGTTGCGACAGCTTTGCTCGCTGGTATATTTGTGGCAACTGAAAGGTTTTCGAATAATCGCACTCAACCTGAGACGATGAATATGTCTGCGAGATTAATGTCTGTGGGCGCGAATCAACAGCTTATTTCAGAATATATGAAAAAAGCAGAAAATGGGGAAGTGATTGAAAACAAAGAAAAAGACGAAACCACACAGGAAGAAACAGGAAAAACTGAAGAAAAGTTGACAGAGGAGCCAGAAAAAAATGATGAAAATTTGCTAGTTGTTCAACAAAAAGACACAGTAAAAACAGAGGAAAATACGCAAAATGAGTATGTGCAGGATGCACACACTGAACAGTCCGACCAACAGGAAGAGCAGGTGGCGCAAGAAACTCCGAAGGAAACAGTTGGTATGGTGGCCGATAGGCCAATACTTGGTACGGAAAAAGGTTTTTCGGTTGCTGAAGTAGCTGATAATCCCGTCGATGATAAACGACCAGTATTGAAGCCATTAGGACAGGAAAGTGTAGCACCAGTTGAGTCAACCCAAACAATGAATGTTCAAAATGAAGGGCCAGTCCATCTTGAGCCTTTAGGAACAGGTTTACCTACAATTAGCGCTGAAGGGTCAAATGATTCGAAGACAGAACTAGGTAAGATGGCTACACCGTTTGAAGAGACGCCTGCGCCGGCTTTTGTTGACGAAAAAGGTACAACAATGGTTGGAGCACCTGCGCCACAGCCGGTTGAGAACAATAGTACCGATTTTTCGTTACCGTCACTTGGGGCAAAATCGTCTGTTGATGAAAGTGTAATGAACGAATTAAGGAATATGCCAGATAGTTCATCGACGAGTTCTGAACCGCTAGGAAAAGATTATAATACGGAGCCTGCGAGTGAAGTTACGGGAGGGCACGAATATCTAGGTGACAACCCTGCATCGGCTGCGGCTCCTGGAGTGAGTGAAGGACCGGAAGAAAATCATTTGCCCGGGTTAGATTTTAGTAATCCGGTAGGGATGAACGAAGACGAACCAGCGATAGCTCAAAACAACAATTCTTATATTATTGAGCCTGCGAGTGAGCCACAATCTACTGAGCAAAATACGGCGAGTATGCCTTCGGCAACACTTGAACCAAAACCACAGGGAATGCCACTTCCTGGGGACGAAATTTTGCCTCCACCGCCGACACCTCCAGTTGATTTTAGTGCTGTAAAGGCGGAAGAAGTTGCTCCGCAGGTAGAGCCAGTTGTTTCGCAACCACTTTCAGCGCCAGCTATTCAGCAAAATCCAGTAGTGCAAGAACCTACAACTGTAGTTAACCAAGGGCCTGGTTTGCCACAAGTTGACCAAAGTATTTTAGGGAACGAGAGTATTCCTGCGCCGACATCGTTCCAACAACCACAACCGACAGTCCAGCCAGTGGCGCAACCTGCACCAGTGAATGACCCAGGGGCATTTAGAATTCCTGGAACATAAAACTAGTGTTATAATGAAGGTATGAAAGAGCTTTTAGAGAAAATACCTTTTTATAACCAGCTGATGTTGCCGTACCATTTTTCTCAAGCGGTTTTTGGTGGTTTGAGATTTGGTTTTCCTGCAAAAAAACTAAGAGTAATAGGAGTTACAGGAACAAATGGAAAAACGACAACGTGTTTCATGATTTGGAAAATGCTAAATGAAGCGGGACATAAAACTGGGATTATGACTACTGTTGGATGGGGAGTCGAGAAGCTGGAACCTGAGCTTAACCATATGACGACAGTAGATTCGATGACTTTGAACAAGAGAATCAAGAAAATTATGGAGAGTGGAGTGGAGTTTTTAGTGCTTGAAACGACGTCGCATGCAATGGCGCAATTTCGAACGCTGGGAATTCCAGTTGAGATTGGAGTGATGACGAATGTGACGCACGAGCATCTTGACTATCATAAAACTTTTGAGAACTATCGAAACGCAAAATGTAAATTGTTCAAAAAAGCAAAATTTGGAATTGTAAACGCGGATGATAAATCGGCGAAATATTTTGAGAAATCTGCTGGGAAAGGAAACTATGTGACCTATGGAATCGAGAAGGGCGAAAAGAAGGCGGAGAAGATTAAATTAGGAGTATCTGGGGTGGAATATGTATGCGACGAAATAAAGGTAAAGACAAAAATTCCGGGGCGGTTTAATGTTTATAATTCGCTTGCGACAGTTTGTGTGGGCGAAAAATTAGGTTTAACGAAAGAAGAGATTGAAAAAGGAATTTTTGCTCTAGAGTCTGTAGAAGGAAGAATGAACCGAATTGAAGAAGGACAAAATTTTTCGGTCATTGTGGACTATGCGCATACGCCAGATGCGCTTGAAAAAGTGTTTGAATCGATTGGCAAAGTTTCGGGAAGAATAATTTCAGTGCACGGAGGTGCGGGGAGAAGGGACGAAACAACAAGAGAACCGAGAGGAGAGATTTTGGGGAAAAACTCGGATGTTGTGATTATTACAGAGGACGATTCTAGAGATGAGGACCCAGAGAAAATTGCGGAGCAATTTGTGGTCGGGGTTGAAAAAACTGGAAAAGTGATGGGTAAGGATTTGTTTGTTGAGATTGACCGCGGAAAAGCGATTGAAATGGCTCTAAAGATGGCGAAGAAAGGTGACTTGGTGCTACTCCTCGGTAAGGGCCATGAAAAAACGATTCTTCGAAAAGAAGGCCCAGTACTGTTTGAAGATATAAAAGTCGCGAAAAAAATTCTGAAAAAATTAAACTAAATTGACGAATACAGGGAAGTGTGATAGAATTAGTGGGTTATTAGCTCAGTAAACGGGAGTGCCGCGTTTACTTTAACCAAAGGAGTAAAGAGAGTAATGAAAAATTACGAACTGACGGTTCTTATTCATCCTGATCTTGAGATGAATTTGGAGCCAGCTACCACCAAGATCAAAAGTTTGATCGAGGAAAATGGCGGTAAAATCTCTAAGGAAACTAACGAAGGGAAGAAAAAGCTTGCCTATTCGATTAGTGGCCAAGATTTTGCTGTTTATTATTTTTATGAGTTGGAGCTTCCAGCAAGTGCCCCAGCCAAAATCTCTAGCGTCCTAAACATCACAGACGAAGTAATTCGCTATCTATTGGTGGCTGAAGACGAAAGAAAAATTAAGGCTGAAGCAAAAAAGGCTGAACGCCAACCAAAAGAAGATGAAGAAAAAGAAAACGCAGAGGAGGAATAATTTATGCGTGGTTTTAGCAAAGCAATCATAACAGGTAACTTAACTCGTGATCCAGAACTTCGTACGACGCCAAATGGTGCAAGCGTCTGTAGCTTTTCTGTTGCCGTTAACAGAGTCTATCGTGACTCAAATGGTGCACAAAAAGAAGATGTTTCGTTTATTGATTGTTCTGCTTGGGGCAAATTGGGCGAAATGATCGGCCAATATGCCAAAAAAGGTTCTGGCGTGCTTGTTTCAGGACGTCTTTCACAAAGAACTTGGGAAGATAAAAACACCGGCCAAAAACGCTCACGTGTTGAAATCGTTGTAGAAGACTTCAACTTTACTTCTGCGGCTTCTGATCGTGGTGACCGTTCTGGTGCTAGTGAATCACAAGAAGCTCCTGAAGCTGAGGCAGATTTTTCTGCTGACGATATGCCAGAAGATGAACCAATTGATTTATCAGAAATTCCGTTTTAATTAACGGGGAAAGGAAAGAATGAAAAAGTTAAAAACTGATCCAAATTTGTACTTTGATTATCGCGATGTAAAAACTTTGCAACGTTATATCGATCCTTATGGACGTATTGAACCAATCGCTAAGACTGGTCTTTCTGCAAAGCAACAACGCCAACTTGCCGTTGCAATCAAACGTGCTCGTCATCTTGCACTTTTGCCATTTGTTTCGGCTAACTAGGAGGGGAAATGTACGGACCAACTGATTTAAAGAAAAATGTTTTGATTACTTTAGATGGACAACCATACAAAGTAGTTGAGTATTCCCAAAAAGTAATGGGCCGAGGCGGTTCGATTGTTAACGTCAAAGTAAAAAATTTGATTACTGGAGCATTACTGCCAAAAACCTTTAAAGGTCAGGAAAAAATTGAACCAGCTGAAGTAACTACACGTAAGGTGCAATATCTCTATAAGGACGATGAGAAGTTTTATTTCATGGATCCTGAATCTTTCGAGCAATATGAGCTTTTGGCTGATATGGTGGGCGACATGTCTGATTTTATGAAAGATGGGGATGAGATGGAGATTCAATTCTACAATGGCTCTCCTATTAACCTTGTTCTGCCAAAAAATCTTTGGCTCAAAGTTACCTACACAGAAAATGCGGTAAAGGGTGACACTTCAACGTCAGTGATGAAAGATGCAACTCTTGAAACGGGCGTTGTGATTAAGGTTCCTGCGTTTATTCGAGAGGGAGATATTGTTTCTGTTGATACCGATACTTACGCGTATCGAGAACGAAAGAAATAATGAGTGAAAAAACAGACGTTAGTCGTGCTGAAGGAAAGCTTGCAGGGGCGGTGCGAGCTTTTTCTTTTGATTTTCGCGGAAAAACTGTTCTTGACATCGGTTCGTCGACGGGTGGATTTACAGAGTTTGCTTTGAAAGCAGGTGCGAAGAAGGTGATTGCGGTCGAGAAGGGGACGGACCAGATGAAGGCGCCTTTGAGATTTGATCCGAGGATTGAGTTGTTTGAAAAGACAGATATTTTTGATGTTTCTCTGGATATTGAAGGTGAGCAGGGAAATGTTAAAAAAGTAATTTTGAAAGAGGTGCCAGATGTGATTTTGACGGACGTATCGTTTATAAGCTTGACAAAAGTACTTGCTTATGCTAAAATGTATTTAGCACGTCGTAAGACGGACTTCTTGGTGATGTTCAAACCACAGTTTGAGGCAAAAGATTTTCAGCTTAATAAAGGGGTGGTGAAGAACGAAAAAATGCGTAGAGAAATTATTAAAGATTTTGAGTTTTGGCTTAAAAAGAACGGTTTTTTAGTCATTAACAAACGGGATAATGACGTTTTTGGAAAAAATGGTAATATTGAAAGATTTTACTATTTGAAGCTGGAAAAACCGATAAAAAACGCTTGAATTTCATCCGTCTTATGCTTATAATAGACTTATGAGACTATTCAAAGGGTTGGGCGAATTCTTTGCCATGGATTTTGGGACGAATTCTATTCGTATAGTTCAGCTTGATGGAGATATCCAGCATGGTTGGGTACTTCAAAAATATAAATATATTCCTGTAGATGCGAAACTAGCTCAGGATAGTAGTGAGTTGGGACGAAAAAAATATGGTGATTTGATTAAGCAGTCTATTTTTGATGCTGGAATTCGCACGAAAAACGTTGCAGTTGGTTTTCCAGCACAAAAAACCTTTACTTCAATAATTGAAACTGAAAATGCGCCAATTAAAGAGTTGATGAAGACTGTAAAGTATCAAGTAGATCAATATATCCCGATGCAGATCGAGGAAGCCAAAGTAGATTTTATTTGTCTTGGAACAAGTCCGAATGATCCGGCGAAAGCAGAAGTTTTGATTTCTTCGACTACAAATAAGTTTGCCGAGGAACAACTGAATTTCATTGAGGGGTTAGGTTATAATGTGATTGCTTTTGAACCGGAGCCACTAGCTATGGCGAGATCGCTTGTGCCAATTGGGGCTGTTGACGCACAAATGATTGTGGATCTTGGTGAGAAATCTGCAGATATCGTGGTTGTTTATAAAGGAGCGCCAAGATTAGTTCGTTCAGTTCCTGGTGGTTTTGAGGTAATGATAAAAACCGTAGCCAATGCACTATCAGTGAAAGAGGATCAAGCAAGACAGTTTGTTTTGAAATTTGGTTTAGCACAGGATAAAGTTGATGGACAAGTTTTTAGAGCGCTAGACCCAATTCTTGAATCTTTTGCTTCAGAGTTAACGAAATCAGCGAAATTCTTCCAATCAAAGTATTTGAACTCGAAGATGGGCGGAATTGTGCTTTCTGGTTATGCAGAAATGATACCTTTTGTAGCAGAGTATATAGAAGCAAAGACGAATATTTCTACTATTCAGGGTAATCCATGGCAAGCTGTGCGTGTAACACCAGAGCAACAAAATGATTTGGCTGGCGTGGCGAGCGAGTTTGCAGTGGCAATTGGTTTAGCGGAGAGGAGTAATGCAAATGTTTGAGATTAATCTTGTTCCGGATCTTAAAGTTGCAGTTTTAAAAACACAAAGAATCCGCAACATTGTATTCATCGCATGCGTTTTGGCTATGATTAGTATGATAACAGTCGTACTTGTTTTGCTTTCAATTAAGGTGGTCCAGGATGTTAACATCGGAGAACAGACAGATCGACTGAAAATGATGTCATCAAAAATAACCACCTATGATGATTTGAATGAATTTTTAACGATGCAAAATCAGCTTAATAATATAGATAAAATAGCTGAGTCTAGAGTTGATTATTCAAGGATATTTAATTTGTTGAATGTTTTGGCGCCTACAAACGGTGATGAAATTACTTTTTCGGACGTCAATGTCAATTTGGTAGATAGTACAATTAGATTTTCGGCACAGGCCGATGCGAAAGTAGTGCCATTGATTGATTATAGAGTTTTGGAAGCTTTCAAGAAAAGTATGGAGTATATGAAATTTGATTATGGAGAGTACAAAAACGAAAACAATATGACTATTCCTTCGGTGTGTATTATTGAAACTGATGAGAGTGGGAACATTCTTAGAGATGAGGAGACAAATGATCTGTACGCTATCTGGACAAAGGGTGTAAGTGGGTGTGATCCTGAAGACGAGGGAGAAACAGTTGTTGATGAAGATGGAAACGAAACTGTAAGGAAGACAGAGGTGGTTAATATCCGCGAAGAGGATGTTATAGAGGCGAGAAACGACAGTGAGTCAATAGTTATCTGGAGAACTCCAAGATTTAAAGATTGGTTCCATGGAGAAGGAGAGGAAAACTACATTAATGGAGGGGGTGAAATTGATGGGATTGAACATTTTGAAAGTAAATGCATTAATTATGAACTTGTGGGTGGTCGTTGGTCGAGTTCAAATTCATGTAATTTAATCGTTAAGGAGTTGGAGATATCTAGTAGTTCTAATGGAAAAGGTCCAGAGGGATTAGTTTTAAAGTTTGAGGCAATACTTTCCTATAATCCTGAGGCGATGTTGCTTAAAAACAAA
The DNA here is from genome assembly GCA_017510445.1 of Candidatus Saccharimonadota bacterium. Lineage (GTDB taxonomy): Bacteria > Patescibacteriota > Saccharimonadia > Saccharimonadales > Saccharimonadaceae > Nanosyncoccus. The sequence continues at coordinate 32,429 of JAFWNF010000007.1, read as the reverse complement.
CATATGAGCTTTATAGCACCAACTGGATATGTGAATGTGACGGACTCTAATATGCAAATTCAGAAATTATTTGAAGAAGAAGCGGAAAAATGTGGAAGTGAGGACGTAGATTGCGCAGACGTGGAAGATGGAGGTGAACAATGAAATTCGATTTTCGAAACCAATCTGTGACTGGAGGGTTAAAAATATCAAAGGCACAGCAGACTACGTTGGGCATTGTTGGTTTAACAGCAGTTGTCGTTGGCGCTGGTTTAGTATTAGTAATAAATTTTTCAAAGTATATAGATTTCAATAATAAAGTTATTACAAAACAGGGTGAAGCAATTTCAGGATATTCAGCGGCTATTAAAAATTCTGGTGCGTGCAAGGCTCCCAAAAATAAAGATTACACTCAAGACGAGCTAAAAGCCTGTAATCCGAACTTGACTGAGTCAAAGGACGTGCCTGGTACGCTTAGGGCTAGCATCATGGACGACGCATCCTCTAATATTAATTTTGAGTCTGTCGCAAGAAAAACTTTGTCGGTTTGTATTAACCCGGAAACCAATGAGCAGTACTCTTCTGCGGAGCTGAAGGAGATGAAAATGAATTCAAAGACGACTAATGAAAAGAGATATTATATGAATGCGATGAAAATTTGTTCGGCATTGAGAGTTATCCCTGATTCTTTGCCAACAAGTAAAAATACAGAGGCGTTGCTAGCAAGTTTAAACCAGATTTATATCAATTCAGATTGGAGCCCAAGTTCAATTGCGCCAAATAATTCTAGTAACAAATCAAATATAGAAGGGTTGTCTTCAATTCCGGTTAACTTTAATAACGAAGATGCGAATGTGTCATTTGAACAGATCAATAATCTGTTGGGGAATATTAGCAAATCTATTCGATATTTTAATGTCGTGTCCTTGAAATTCGAGATGCCAAAAGGAGGCGAAAATGTTAAATTTTCTGCTTCGGCTGAGGCGTACTATGCGAATGAAATATTATCATCGGAAACGAATGAAACTATAACGGCCAAAGGAGGAAAAAAATAATGAAGCAGTCAGATGTTATTTCTATTGTGGCGATTGCTGTTTTTGGATTTATAGTTTCTTATTTGGTTGTTGGGATGTTTATGGATCCAGATAAGGCTTCTGTAACCTATAAGAAGATTAGTCCAATAGACGATACGGTTAAGATGCCAAATCCTGACATGTTTAATGTGAATGCGATAAATCCTACAGTGGAGGTTTATATTGGAAAATGTGTTGACGCTGATCAGGACGGTATTCTGAGTGATGCAGAAAAAGTTGAATGTAATGAGATTGATACAAAATAGTGGAGGCTAGATGGCGCTTCTGACTAAAGAATCACAAGAAAAAGTTGTTAGGCTGATAGTTGATGAAGGGCTTGCGGACGCAGAGGCTGTCTTAGCTGCAGAAGAAGAGGCGAAAAAAGCCAAGCAACCTGTACTTTCGTTTTTGACGAATAAAAAATTGGTTTCAGACGATATTGTTTCACATGCCTCTGCAATTGTTTTAGGCATGCAGTATGTGGATTTAAAAAATGTAAAAATTGAGCAGGAAGTACTTTTGAATTTACCTCAGGATATAGCTGAGCGTAATATGGCGGTACCAGTAGCGGAAGGAAAAGACGGCCGATTAGTAATAGCTATGCTTGATGCTGGGAATATTCAGGCGGTTGATTATCTTTCTACATTGATTCAAAAACCGATTAGGACTGTTGTTACTTCGGAGGAAGGCGTTCGTGAAACATTGGCTCAGTACAAGAGTGATTTTTCAAGCGTAAAACAAGCAGTCAAACAAACAAACGAAGAAATAGAAATTGCAAACGAGAAAAGCGATGTCAAAACAATTACTCAGGATTCGCCGATTTCTAAAGCACTTAATACGATTTTAAATTATGCAGCTAAATCTAAAGCGTCTGATATTCATATTGAACCGCTGGAAAAGAAGCTAATTATTCGTTGTAGGGTAGATGGTGTTTTGAGACAAATTATGGAACTTCCGAAAACTATTGAACCAGCACTCGTTTCAAGAATTAAAATATTATCAAATTTAAAAATTGACGAGCATCGTATTCCGCAGGATGGTCAGTTTACGGTAGCTGTGGCAGATAAGGAGATTGACCTTCGTATCGCAATATCTCCAGTGGTTTGGGGAGAACAGGTTGTGATTCGTTTGCTTGATAAGAATGGAACGGCGATGGAAATAGAGAAAATGGGGATGACTGGCAGGGCGCTTCGAGATGTAATTGAGGGGATTTCAAAACCTAATGGAATGATTTTGACTTCTGGGCCAACTGGTTCAGGTAAGTCAACAACGCTTTATGCACTTGTCGCGAAGATTAAGAACGAAGCGATAAATATAGTGACGCTTGAGGATCCAGTTGAATATAAGATGGACGGGATAAACCAAATACAAGTTAATGTTGATGCTGGATTGACATTTGCGTCAGGTCTTCGTTCAATTTTGCGTCAAGACCCAGACGTTGTTATGGTTGGAGAGATTCGTGATTCGGAAACAGCAGGATTAGCGGTGCAGGCTGCTTTGACTGGTCACTTAGTGTTTTCTACGCTTCACACTAACTCTGCTGCAGGTATTTTGCCGAGGCTTCTTGATATGGGAATTGAACCGTTTCTTTTGGCATCTACGCTTAATACAGTGATTGGCCAGAGGCTAGTTAGGAGGGTAGCCGAGAAAAGGGAACAAAGAAAGTCGAGCGAACTTGAAACGAAAATGATTAATGATTCAGTAGGAAATCTTTTACCAAGAACTGCAGATATGGTAGCAAAAGCTGGACAAATTCTAGGATATCAAGGGCTGCCAGTTGCTAATACGAGCGGATATACTTTGGTAGATGGTATTGACACGAAGGAAACTCCTGGAGGATATCTGGGCAGAGCTGGTCTTTATGAGACAATTACGGTAGATGAAGATATTCAAAAGTTAATAATCAATCATTCTACATCTGCTGAAATTATGAATTTAGCGAAGAAAAAGGGTACGGTAACGATGCGACAAGATGGAATACTAAAAGCATTATCAGGCATAACAACTCTAGAGGAAGTGAACCGAGTTTCATCTGACTTGGCATAAGATAATAATTATGGTAAGATTCTATTATGGATAATGGTGGGCAACTCAGGATCGAAACATTACTTGAAGAATGCGTAAAACGTAAAGCTTCTGATTTGCATCTTCAAGTTGGAACTCCGCCAATTTTGAGAATTGACGGAAAAATGGTTGCAATTGGAGGAATACCTGCGCTCAGTGAAGAAGTGGTTGAATCTTTGGTTTTTGCGACTTTAGATAATAACCAGAGAAATATTCTTCTAAAAGATAAGGAATTTGATTATTCGTTCGCATTCGGAGATTTGGGGCGTTTTAGAGCGAATGCTTTTCATGAAAAAGGTAATCTTGCTGCCGCATTTCGTTTAATTCCCAATGAAATACCGTCAATATCTGAGCTGGGACTTCCGCATGCTGTCGAGAAGTTTGCTGAGTATCCTAGAGGATTAGTATTAGTCACTGGGCCAACAGGATCAGGAAAATCGACTACTCTAGCTGCTTTGATAGATAAAATAAATCGTGAAAAGTCTGTACATATCATTACAATAGAAGATCCAGTTGAATTTACTCACAAGTCACATCGTTCAATTATTGTGCAGAGAGAAGTTCATTATGATACGTATTCATTTACCGCTGCGCTTCGATCAGCGCTTCGTCAAGATCCAGATGTGGTTTTAATTGGCGAGATGCGAGACCTCGAAACGATTTCTTCAGCCATTTCGATAGCCGAGACTGGTCACCTTGTTTTTGCGACGCTTCATACAAATTCTGCTGCCCAGTCAATAGATCGTATTATTGATGTTTTCCCGGCACATCAACAGCAACAAATTAAGACACAGCTTTCAAATGTTTTAATGGCTATTTGCTCACAAAGGTTAATTCCGGCTATTAACGGTGGCAGAGTTGTAGCTACGGAAATTATGATTGCAAATTCGGCAGCAAGAGCTTTAATACGTGAAGGAAAAACTTTTCAGCTTGATACAGTAATTCAGACTGGCGTAGATGAGGGTATGCAAACTATGGATAGAACGCTAGTGAAGATGGTTCAGTCGGGCCAGATTAGTTATGATGATGGCCGAGAATTTGCAGTTGACCTGAAAGAGTTTGAAAGGCTAATGAAGGGATAGATATGAAAAGATTTAATTATAGGGCAAGAGACAAAGAAACTGGAAAGATAGTAAAAGGTGCAATACAGGCCGAAAATGAACGAACGGCAGGGAAGCTTCTGGTAGAACAGGGGTTTTTCCCAGAGAGTATTTCCGAAGAAGATAAAAGTAGCGTTTTTGCTAAAATACAGAATAAAGTTAAAACAAAAGACAGGATAGTTTTCACGAGACAATTTGCAACTTTAATTGGTGCTGGTTTGCCACTTTCTACAAGCCTTAGAACTATATCTGAACAAACGCAGGCTAAAGCGATGAAGTCTGTGGTCGAAGACCTTTTGGCTCAAGTTGAAGGGGGCAAATCATTATCAGATGCGATGAAAAGTCATCCTGATGTTTTTTCGGACGTTTATCTTTCATTAGTGGCTGCTGGCGAGATGAGCGGTACTCTAGATGAGTCGCTTAGTCGTTTAGCTATGCAAGAAGAGAAAGATGATGCGATGATTTCGAAGATTCGTGGAGCAATGGTGTATCCAGCTATTTTGTTTGTGGTTATTATTTTGGTGTTGATTTTTATGATGACTCAGGTTGTTCCAGAGGTCGTCAATTTATATGAATCAATGAAAAAACCTATACCAGAACTAACTAACTTTTTGTTTAGCGTGATGGACTTCTTTATTAATTTTTGGTATGTCATAGCAATAGTCCTTATTGTAGTAGCAGTTTTAATAGGGAGCTTTAGAAGGTCTGATTCTGGTAAAAAGTTTTTTTCGTTCATTAAACTACATGTGCCACTCTTCAACGGTTTATTTAAAAGACTTTATATGGCGCGGTTCGCGAGAACTATGGAAATGCTTCTCGGAAGTGGTGTATCTATGCTTGATTCAATGAAAATTTCTGCACGAGCGACAGCTAATGCTATAGTAGAACAAATAATTCTTGATGCATCTGAAAAAGTTAAAGCAGGAAAGGCGCTTTCGGAATCTCTGAAAGACAAAGATTATATTTTGCCGCTCGTGCCTCAAATGGCATCAATTGGCGAGGAATCGGGCAAAATCGACGAGATGCTTAGAAAGGCAGGAACTGTCTATGAAAACGAATTGGACGAAAAGATTAAAAATATTTCGACATTAATTGAGCCAGTGCTTATGGTGGTAATGGCGGGTCTTATCGGCGTGGTCTTGATGGGTACGTTGATGCCTATTTATTCATTAGTAAGTGCTATATAGCTTACTCAGAGTCAGAATGAAAACGGGTGTGGATGTCTTTTAGGTGGGCATCTGTGACATGAGTGTAGATTTGGGTGGTGGAGATATTTGAGTGGCCGAGAAGGGCTTGGACAGAACGGAGATCAGCACCGTTCATGAGGAGATCAGTAGCGAAAGAGTGGCGAAGGGTGTGGGGAGTGACGTGTTTGGTGATGCCGGCTTTTTTGGCATATTTTTCGATAATGCGTTGGATTGAACGAGGAGTAAGACGACGGAAATCGCCAGAAGTATCGACGGCTTGTTGATTGCGGGAGTTATTAAGGAAAAGAGCTGGGAGGGAATCGTGGCGAACACAGAGATAATTCTTTATAGCTTCGGTGGCAGAGTTTGATACGAAAATTGGACGGTCTTTGTTACCTTTACCACGGACGACGAATTCGTGTTTTTCTAAGTTAATTGAATCGCGGTTTAATTTAATTAGCTCGGAAACGCGAAGACCGCCCGAAAAAAGAAGCTCGATAATGGCGCGGTCGCGAAGGCCGGTTTCGGTATCTTCGGGGATTTCAGAGAGGAGTTCCTCAACTTCGTTAAAGTGAAGAAATGTGACCTGTTTTCTAGCGGTTTTAGGGAGATCAACTAAGGAATGATCTAAGGTTTTAATTCCGCGACGGGCTAGATATTTCAAAAAACCACGTAAAGCAATGAGATGGTAAGACTGAGTTAAAATTGAGAGGGTTTCGCCTTTTTCATTTTCGTAGCGGTTTAGGCGGAGGCGGTATTTGCGGAGCAGTTCTGGGGTAATTTCGGAAGGTTTATAAGCCTCAGAGACAAGGTCGGTGGTCAGTTCGTAAAAACGCTCAAGATAGAGACGATAATCTTCGATAGTGTGTTTATTTCGGCCACGTTCGACTTCGAGAGCTTCGAGAAAATCATTAATAAGTTCAAGCGTTTCCATGGGATTATTATAGCATAAAGGGATTTAGGTGCTATAATAGAGAAAATTAAAGGAGGAAAATGGGAAAAGAAAAAGACTTAATCCAGAGAAGCTTGGTGGTTTTAAAGCCTGATGCGGTGCAACGTGGGATTGTCGGAGAAATTTTGCAAAGATTTGAGCGAGTTGGTCTTAAAATAGTTGGGATGAAGATGGTGATGCCGGACGAAACACTTTACCGAAAACACTATGAAGATATTGGGCAGATGATTACTCGTCGAGGAGAAGAGGCGTTTAAATATAATGTGCAATATATGATGACAGGACCTGTAATTGCAATGGTGCTCGAAGGTGTTGAAGCTGTACCACTAGTAAGAAAGATTGTTGGTCCAACAGAGCCAAAGTCGGCAGAAATGGGAACAATTCGCGGGGACTATTCACACATGAGTTTTGGTTATTCGAATGCGAAGGGAATTGGTGTGCCGAATTTGGTACATGCTAGTGGAAGTCTTGAAGAGGCGAATAAAGAGATTTTCCTTTGGTTTAACGAAAATGAACTTTATGACTACTCTGATTTAAACGAGAAGTTTACAAGATAAAAAATTTGTTCAAAAAAATGGCTCGCGGAAACGCGAGTTATTTTTTTATGGAGCCGATGGCAGGGTTCGAACCTGTGACCTGCTCGTTACGAATGAGCTGCTCTACCAACTGAGCTACATCGGCATATATTATACAGATACGCTGTTATTATAGCATAAAATCCTGGTTGTGGTATAATGTAAGAAATGAGTGACTTAAAAAATACTTTTCTGACTGTTTTTAGAGAAGAAAGAGGACTTTTTGTGATGATGATTTTGAATTTTTTGGTTGGGATGGTGCTTCTTGTTTTCTCTTTGGCAACTTTGAATCCAGATAAAGCGGCTGTTAAGATTGGTTATGGCGACATCGGGGGGTATCGCGATGGGACTTGGATCGATATGCTAACATTTCCGATTTTGGCGATTTTGTTTGGGATTTTACATAATATTCTTGCCTTAAAGATTTTTGAACGAAATAAAGACGGAATAGCGAAGGTTTTTGTTGCTATTACGTTTTTTCTGCTGATTGGAGCTTTTGTTGTTCTATCTAGGTTGCTTGGAGAAGGGTAATGGGAAAGATTATTGATATTCCGTTTGGGAAGCGAAAACCGCTTTATCGTTTTCTTGAGATGTTGCCTGCGATGATGAGCTACGGGATGATAATTTTGCTGTTTGTCCTTTCGGCGATTAATCCGATCTTCGGAACGATTTATCTTTTAGTTTTGATTTCTGTGACGTTAATTAAAGCGATTGGCACAGCATTTAGAACAGTTCAAGGACATAAGACTTTTGAAGCAGCGATGCGTGTGGATTGGCATAAAAGATATGATGATTTAATAAATTGTCATGATGCCTACGAGAGATTGAGAGGCGAAAAAAGTGGGGGATACCACTTTAATGAACATATTGAAAATGTAAAAAAGCTTTCAGCGGCGCGAAAGGGTGAATACCCAAACCCAGAGAAGATTTACCATGCAGTAATTATGACAGTTTATAATGAAGGGCTAGATACTTTGAGGCCAACTGTTGAAGCGCTTAAAAATACGGAATTTCCGAACGAGAGGATTATATTTGTTGTGGCTTATGAAGAACGTGGTGGCCCAGAGACTGAAAAGAATGTGAAGATATTAAAGAGTGAGAATAAGAATGTTTTTTATGATTTTATTTTGAGTAAACACCCTGAAAATTTACCAAATGAGGTGGTAGGGAAGGGGCCGAACCTGGTTTTTGCAGGGGAAATTCTTTCTGAATTTGTCAGAAAAAAACATATTCCGGTTGAGAATGTGATCGTGACTTCACTTGATAGTGATAACAGAATGCATGAAAAGTATCTTGATGCAGTTGCTTATGAATTTGTTGTACATAAAGAACGACAAAACCTCTCATATCAGCCAGTCTCGATTTTTACGAATAATGTTTGGGATGCTCCTGCGCCTTCGAGAGTGGTGGCGATTTCGAACTCATTCTTTAATGTGACGACCACAATGAAAACTCATGCACTTCGTAATTTCGCGTCGCATTCGCAACCTCTTTTGGCACTTGAACAGATGCATTTCTGGAGTAAGAGGACGATTGTTGAAGATGGTCATCAATACTGGAGAAGCCTGTTCTTTTTTAACGGGAATTACGATGTCTTGCCGATTCGAGTACCGATTTATCAAGATGCTGTGATCTCGGAGACGTTCTTTGAAACCTTGACGGCACAGTTTGTGCAGTTACGTCGTTGGGATTATGGAGCGAGCGATGTGGCATATGTTGGTTCGGAACTCTTTTCAAAAGATAGAAAAATTTCTTTTTGGTTGGTTTTGCCAAGATTTGTCAGACTTTTAGATAGTCATGTAACATGCGCGTATATGGCGCCTATTGTAGCGTTTGGTGGCTGGGTGCCGATGATTATGAATATGTACTCAAGAGAGATGGCGGCATTTAATTTGCCGAATATTGTTAGTATTGTGCAAACAGTGGCGCTTATTGGCGTGATTGTGACGGTTTGGACTTCGTTTAAACTTTTGCCAAAAAGACCGGAGAAATATAAGAAAAAAAGAACTTTAGGAATGGTGACGCAGTGGTTTCTCATGCCAGTGATCGCGCTTTTTTATACAAGTTTTGCGGCGTTTTATTCACAAACACGTCTTCTTCTTGGTAGATATATGGAGAAGTTTGACGTAACGAAAAAAGTGGTAAAAAAATAACCCTTTCGGGTTTTGTGGTGGGGATATGTGGACTTGAACCACAGACCTCGTCATTATCAGTGACGCGCTCTAACCAGCTGAGCTATATCCCCAGTGAAGATTATTTTATACTATTTTCTCTGAAAAAACAAGAGAAATTTTATTAAGTTATCTAAAAAGTAAGTGGATTAAAATAATGTTGAGAACACTCTAAAAACTGCCCGAGGCGCCACCGCCACCCGAAGAACCGCCACCGCCAGAAGATGAACTGCTTCCTCCAGAATAACCGCCACTGGACCAACCGCTGCTTGACCCGCCAGAATAATGACCACGGCTGGAACTTGTTGCTGTGGTTCTGAAGATTAGAACGTAATTCATAATTGTGAAGAAGATAAGAATGAATATAGGGAGTGTGATTTCGGAGTTCGAGTTATAAAGAGAATAGGCGACAAAGATAGTGAAGGCTTCGAGGATAATGAAGCAGATGGTGTCAACCTTCTTTTTCTTTGCTTTGTCTTTTGATTTATATTTTGATTCGATAACACTTTTGATAATGGCAACAGGAAAAATGGAAAACATTTGAAGCATCAAAAGCAAAAATCCGCTACTATCAAAAAAACTGGAAGATGATATTTCTTCTGGATGAACGTCGCTGTCTAGGCTATATTCTTCGGCGACAACTTGGTAGATTGCTTTATAACCATTCAGAATACCTTCGTCCCATTTATTTTCTTTTAGGTAAGGAGTAATATAGTTGTCGCGAATGCGACCGGCTTTTGCATCTGGCATTGCGCCCTCGAGTCCATAACCAACCTCGATGCGCATTTTGCGCTCTTGCACGGCAACAAGAAGGAGAATACCATTATTTTTTTCTTTGTCACCGATACCATAACTACGGAAAAGTTCCGTTGCGTATTCTTCGACAGTCTTTCCTTCAAGTGTCGGAACGGTGGTGACGACGATTTGGGCTTTGGTTGCTGAATGAAGTTTATAACTTTCGTCATAAACATATTGTTCAGTTTCGTCGCTCAGAATATTGGCAAAATCGTTGATGTAAAAACGATCAGTTGGGGGATTGATAGCCGAGCAACAAAGAGGGAAGAATAGGAGGAGAAGACTAGTTAGCAGTATTGAACTGAACTTTAGGAACTTCATTGGCGCCTTCCTCTGCTTTAAAGTATTCTTTTTCGCTGAAATTAAACATGCTAGCTAGGAAGCTGTCTGGAAAGCGTTTAATTGTGGTGTTGTAATTTTGGACGGCATCGTTATAATCTTTGCGGGCGGTAGTGATGCGGTTTTCGGTGCCAGCGAGCTCATCTGTTAAACCAATGAAGTTTTCACTTGCTTTAAGGTCTGGGTAGTTTTCAGCGAGAGCGAGAAAACCGTTAAGAGCACTGGTCAGAGCGTTGTCGGCCTCAGCTTTTTCAGCGACGGTTGAAGCATTAACAAGCTTGGTGCGAGCGCTGGTGACTTTGTTGATTGCTTCTTGTTCGTGGTCCATGTAACCTTGGACGGCACTGACGAGGTTAGGAATGAGATCGGCACGACGTTGAAGTTGGGTGTCGATAGCCGAGAATTTAGCGTCGACATTTTCATTTAGGGTAACCATACCGTTGTATTTTGAAACGAAAAAGCCAACACAAATAACGATGATGGCGATGATGATAATAAAAATACTTGTTTTTTTCATTTAAACCTCCGTGTTAATAAATCAATTATAGCATAAAAGGAGTTTTGCTTAGAATAAAAGGGAATAGATGAGTTTTTGTTATCAAAAAATTGGGGCGGAAGGGAAAGGGTCTTAATCTTGACATAATGCTTATGGTATGATATAATGGAATGATAGGGTCTTGAAAGACAGACCTTTGATTTCTTGTTGTCTAAAATTTCCTTGACGGGGATTTTTTGATGGGAATTTTGCAGAAAAACTAAAAATTGCACCTGATAGTTGATAGTTTTTTGACTAGGTGGAGTATATAATGAATCTAGATATGAAGTTTAAAGATAATCTTAGAAAACAACGGACAAAGGCTCAGCTTTCACAGGAGGATTTGGCTGAAAAAATGTCTGTTTCGCGACAGACGGTTTCTAAATGGGAAAATGGATGTACTTATCCTAGTACCGAGCATGTATTTAGGTTGGGGAAGATATTTGGTTGTAGTATAGACAATCTGATTGATAATGAGACGTCGGATGGAATCGGAGGAAAATCTCAGTTGCCGGCTACTATAGGCTATGATGGGCGCGATAGGAGATTTGTCTGTTGGGTGGTTGGGTTAGTTTTTTGTTTGGTAGGTATTTTATTTGGGTTTTGGTTAGGGGGTTGTGGAGGTGCGAAAATTGGAAATTCTGGGACTATTGTTTTTGATGAGCTCGTTAAGGACAAAATAGAGAATATAGTCGGGGTAGATGGATATGAAGTGAAGAAAATGGTTGGATATGGGGCGACTAAAGAAAAACGGTTCTATGTGAAATGCGACTTAAGCGATAAGTCCGGTGAACCATGTTCGGCGATAGTTTATTTTTGTAAGAATGCGGAGGAGCTTGTTTATGAGTGTCAGTATTTGGAAGATGCTGACTATATTCCAGAAGGCGAATATTATAAATTAGGTTAGTCAAAGGAGAGAAAAATGAAAAAGAAGATAATTTTAGGAATAGTAGTTGCTATGATCGCCGTCGGAATTGGTTGGTTAATGCTGTCTAGTGAGGAAGAGCAAGAAGAGTCAAATGTCGATTTTATTCAGGAGGCGTCAGAGGAGACTGGCTTTATTGGCGAAAAAATCGTTGGAAATCCCAGTGAGGCAAAAGTAGTTATTTATGAATATGCAGATTTTGGCTGTTCACATTGCGCTGATTGGAACCGAAGAATTAATGATTTGATGGATAAACATGAGGGAGAGATTGCTTTGGTGTTTCGAAGTTATGATCTTGGTTTCAAAAATGGAGTAGCAGCGGCGCGTGCAGCGACTGCTGCGCAGATTCAGGGGTATTTTGAGGGGTATAAGGATTTACTTTTCGAGAATCAGGCGGAGTGGTTTTATGAGGAAGATGACAGATTATTGGCTATTTTTTCTGGATTTTTTGAGCAGGCCTCTGATGGCTCTGGAGATCTGGAAAAATTTATTGAGGATATGAGCAGCGAGAATACAAAAAAGAGACTACAGTTTGAACAGAGTTTGGGTAAGAAAATACATCTTGTTGGGACTCCGACGTTTAGGGTAGAAGGGAAAACAATTCCGTTGGGGGATTTGATAAGAGTGATTGAAGAAAAAATAAAGATCTAGAAGGCCTTTCCGTTTCTGGCGGGGGCGATTTTCTGATTGAGGGTGGAATACTTGTGTATAAAAAATCCCCCCGAAAAGGGGGGATTTTTTGATGGGCGTTAATTTAAGATAGCGATACCAAAATTTAGATAAGCGGCGAATGTCGTCCAGGCTAGATAGGGGAGCAGCATGTAAAAAGCAGGCATGCTGATTGCGCGGGTTTTAACGATGAGTGCAATAATTAAGATCCACATAGTGAGTAGCCAAAAGAAAGCCGGCCAAAATAGACTAAAATTGAAGAAAATAAGAGTCCAGCCAAAATTAAAAATTAACTGCAAGCCATAAATACAAAGAGCGGTTTTGGCGAGATTGGTAGTTTCTTTGGTTTTACGGCCATGATAAAAGATTAAGAAGCTAGCAATGCCCATTAGAATATAAAGAATTGTCCAAGCAACTGGGAAGAGCCAGGCTGGAGGAGAAAGGGGAGGTTGGTTAAAAGAGTTGAAAGTGCCCATAGCATTTCTAGTAAACATAGAAATGATTAAGCCACCGCCGAGAGGTATAGCGATGCACACAAGGATGCGCCAGATTTTTGAACCAAGACTTAAATTATTGGCTTTAGCTTTTATCTTTGAGCTAGATTTTTTAGACATATATATCCTTTTATAATTATGTTAAGAATATTTTAGCATAAGAATAATAAAAAAATGTGTAAAAAATAAGCCCCCCGGGCTTCTTCTAATTGCTGGTGGGTCGCGAGGGGCTCGAACCCCCGACCTTCTCGGTGTAAACGAGACGCTCTAGCCAACTGAGCTAGCGACCCAACCGCTTCATTTTATCATAAAATATGGTAAAATAAAAGGACAAAAGAAAGGATAAAGTATGGAAAAAACCGAACAACTAGAAAAAATGCATCATACCTTGAGCCATGTTTTGGCTGCTGCAGTGAAAGAGCTTTATCCTACAACAACATTCGGAGTCGGCCCGACGATTGAAAACGGCTTTTATTATGATATTGATTTTGGCGACACGAAGGTTTCTGAGGCTGATTTGCCAAAAATAGAGAAGAAGATGCGCGGAATTATTGCGATGAAATGCGACATGGTTAGGAAAGAGGTTTCAAGAGATGAGGCTTTGGCTTGGGCAGAGAAGAATGGGCAAAAATACAAAGTTGAGCTTATTAATGATCTTCCAGAAGATGAGACTATTTCTTTTTACGATCTCGTCAAAGGTGATAAAGTTTTGTTTGAAGACCTTTGTCGTGGGCCGCACGTAGAGAATCTTTCGGAAATTGGGGTGTTTAAGCTAACGAAAGTAGCAGGAGCATATTGGCGTGGAGACGAGAAGCGCGAAATGCTTACTCGTATTTATGGGGTGGCGTTTGAAACACAAGAGGAACTTGATGCTTATCTAAAGCAACAGGAAGAAGCAAAGGCTCGTGACCATCGTAAACTTGGAAAAGAGCTAGAACTGTTTTGTTTTTCTGATTTAGTAGGCGCTGGCTTGCCACTATTTACTCCAAGAGGCACGATTCTTCGAGATATGCTTGGGGCGTTTGCAAATAGCTACCGTGAGCGATGTGGCTATCAAAAAGTTTGTATTCCGCATATTGCAAGCATCGATCTTTATAAGACTTCTGGGCATTTTGAAAAATTTCCAGAGATGTTGAGATTTGTGAGTTCGGAGTCGGGCGACGAATTAGCTTTGAAACCTGTAAATTGCCCACATCACAGCCAGATTTTTGCAAGTGTGCCGCGTTCTTATAAGGAACTCCCAGTAAAGTTCCTTGAGACGACGATGGTTTATCGCGATGAAAGAAAAGGGGAACTTGGCGGACTTTCTCGTGTTCGCTCGATTACGCAGGATGATTCACATGTATTTTGTACCGAAGATCAGGTTGGCGACGTCTTTGGCGAGCTGATTGAATCGGCGAAAGATTTATATGCTAGGGTTGACATGAAGCTTAAATTACGCCTTTCGTTCCGCGATGACGGCGATGGTTATATTGGTACGCCAGAAATGTGGGAGAAAGCTCAGAATTCGATTCAGGAGATGGCAGAGAAGTTTAAGATGGACTATTTCATAGGAGTTGGTGAAGCAGCTATGTATGGGCCAAAAATGGACTTTATGGCGGTCGATGCATTGGGCAGGGAATGGCAACTAGCAACGGTGCAGCTAGATTATGCAATGCCGACAAGATTTGGACTTGAATATACCGCTGAGGATGGTTCGAAGAAAACGCCAATTATGATTCACTGTGCACTTATCGGCTCGATTGAAAGATTCATGAGCGTGTTTATTGAACATACGGCGGGCTGGTTCCCATTTTGGTGCGCTCCTGAACAGATTAGAATTTTAACGGTTAATGACCAGGTGAAGGATTATACCGATAAAATTAAAGGCGTGCTTGATAGAATTGAGTTGAACGATCCAATTGAGAATAATAAGCTACGTTATTTTGTTGATGATTCGGACGATAGCCTTGGGAAGAAGATTCGCAAAGGTACGCAGATGAAGATCCCGATGATGTTTATCGTTGGCTCTAAGGATGCCGAAGAGGGAATCGTGTCTGTGCGCATGAGAGATTCAGAGGAAAAGATTAAATTTGATGAACTCGAAGAATTTATCAAAAAAGCCAAATAATAAAGTTATTGTAATTGTTGGTCCGACTGGCTCCGGAAAAACTGGGGTAGCGGTTAATATTGCAAAGAAAATCGGTGGAGAGATTATTTCGGCTGATTCGCGTGCAATCTATAAAGGTATGGACATTGGCACGGCAAAACCAAGCGTTGAAGAACAGGACGGAGTGCCACATTTTGGAATAGACTTAGTTGAACCTGGAGAAAGGTTTACTGTAGCCGATTTTAAAGCGTATGCTGAGCAAAAGATTTCTGAAATTGAAGAGCGGGGTCATGTACCAATTATCGCTGGTGGAACGGGGCTTTATGTTGATGCGTTGATTTACGACTATAAATTTACAGAACAGTCGAAAAAAAGTTGTTCAGATAGGGATAAAATTGAACAAAAATATTTAATTTTTGGTATTAAAGTTGAACGAGATGAACTGAGAGATAGGCTAAAAAGAAGGATAGAAAAAATGTTTTGCGAAGAGCTATTCGAAGAAACAAGAGTGTTGGTAGAAAAATATGGTTGGGACAATCAAGCTATGAAAAGTGATATTTATGAATTCGTCTGGAAATATTTGCAGGGAGAATTAGATCTTTCTGTTGCGAAAGAGCAGGCTTTTTATGAGGACTATCATTTAGCAAAAAGACAAATGACTTGGTTCAAAAGAAATAAGAATATAATTTGGGCATCGCTTGAAAAAATTGAATCAACCGTGCTAAAATATATTCAGAATGAGCAAAGAAAATAATACTCCAACAGAAAAAATTTTCGGCTCGAAGACTCGGGCGAAGCTTTTGAAATTATTTTTTGAAAATCCAGGAAAATCTTATTATGTGCGAGAAATAACTCGCGTAATTGAAGAACAGATTAATTCAGTAAGACGAGAACTGATGAATTTAGAGAGTATTGGCGTAATTCGCAACGAGACATTCGATAATAAAGTTTATTATTCGGCGAATCCAAAACATCCATATTTTAAACCACTTGTTGAGATGTTTTCGAAAAAAGTTGATACGCTTAAAGATAAAGATGTGCGCGAGAGCTCTTGGGATGAAATTATTCGTCCAGTTAAGAAATATCTAAAGGGGTTAATTTTAACAAATAGATTGCCTGGGCAGGATGGGATTGATCTTTTAATTATCGGTGACGATCGAACGAAGAAATTGTCGCGTTGGGCAGAAGTTGTCGAGAAGAAACAGGGAAAACCTTTAAACTATGTAATTCTTTCAAAAGACGATTTTATTTATCGAAAGAGCGTTCGAGATAGGTTTGTTCTTGATGTTCTAGAGATGGAAATAACAGAAATAATTGATCCAGAGAAAATCATAAAGGAGTAAAAATGTTTGAAATTGAAAGTAAAAATCAAGATATTATTACAATCACCACAAAAAAGTGTTCAGTATCTTTTAACGTTAGTGATGGTACGATTGGTGGAAATCTGGGCGTTGGCGTGATTTCTGGACCTGGCGAGTTTGAAATTGGAGATTTGACGGTTCGTGGTATTGCTGTCGGCGAAAATAAAAACAGAGTAATTTATGATGTCGAAGTTTCTAATGTTCATGTGGGAATTATTGATGGTATCGAAGATGGCTTAGATGATCTTGGGGTTTCTGATATTCTCTGTACGTCTTCAGTGAGATCAGTTCGCGAAATCGAACCAAAAGTCGTGGTTTCTATGGGAAATATTGACGGAATGGTTTCTGAGCTGAAATTAACTGCGCGTGTTGAGAAGAAACTGAAAGTTAAGAGCCTTGAATCGCTCCCATCTACACTTGAGGTGGTCGCTCTGAATTAATATGGAAAATAATATCGTAGACATAATATTGGGCATTATTATTGTTCTTGGCGTCATTTTGATATCAATGACGCTTCATGAACTGATGCACGGATTTGTTGCCTATAAATTGGGTGACGATACAGCAAAATTGAGCGGCAGATTAACTCTAAATCCGTTGAAACATTTAGATCCGTTTTATTCAGTAATTCTACCATTACTTTTGTTTATTATGGGTGGGACTGTATTTGGAGGGGCAAAACCTGTACCTGTTAATTTCCGAAATTTAAAATGGAAAGAGTGGGGAATGGCTCTTGTCGCCCTTGCTGGGCCTTTGACAAATTTAGTTTTAGCTTTTTTGGCGTTTATGATTAGGTATTTTCTAATTATGAATTTCGGAAATGGGTTAAATGAAATTGCCGATCTTATTCTTAGCTATTTTGTGATGGTTAATCTTGGCTTTGCAGTATTCAATATGATTCCGATCCCACCACTCGATGGTTCGAGAATTCTTTATGCGATTGCTCCAGATGGGTTTAGAAACGTTATGAACAAGATTGAAATGTTTGGGATATGGATCGTTTATGGATTGATTATGATTTTTGGGAGTGCGTTCTCGGTGATTATATCTGGTGGAGTGGATGGGATTCTGAGGTTTTTCTACTGGATTGTTGGGCTTTAAACTGCTATAATATATATAGCCCTAGTGGCGGCATGATTTTCCTGAATAATCATGTTATAGGGATTTCGTGGCAGATTTCCGTGGAAATCGCGCATAAGATTTTACCCACCTTGTATCTATTACGGGGAAAATATGGTCACTAGGGTTTTAAAGAAAAACGGTGGGAATAAATGAAACAGAGAATTAGAGTTGTTGGTATCATCAAGAAAAATGATGATATTTTGTTTGTGAAGAAAAATTTAGGAAGAGCTGAAGGCGTTGCTATTTGGGAGATACCTACAGGTAAGATTCATTTTGGGGAACAACCTGAAGAGGCAATGTCGAGGATTGTTTATGAAGAGATTGGTCTACAAACAACCTCGATTAAGTTAGTTGATGCAATTACTTTTCTCTCTCTAGAAGGGGCGAGCCAGCTAGGAAATTTATATATCGTTTATGAAATTATAGTTTCAGATGACCAGAAGATTGTTCTAGGAGATAACTACACCTCTTATAAATTTAGTAATAATGTTGAACAGGGCGGAATCAGGTTAAATGATTCTAGCCTTTCTGTACTCGAAATTCTTTATGGACGAAAAGAGACGAAGAAAGGTAATTATCGCAATGTTGCGAACGCGGCGACGGTGTTTGTCGATGGATGTAGCAGAGGAAATCCTGGCCCAGCTGGGATTGGCTATTACATTATTGGAGACGGGGATCGACTTTTGAAAAAGGGCGGTGAATTCATTGGTTTTGCGACGAGTAGAGTGGCTGAATACTATGCCCTGAAAGAAGGTTGTGAGCAAGCAATTGAGATGGGGCTAAAGTCGGTAAGATTCGTTAGCGATAATTTAATGATGGTTAATCAGATGAATGGTGTGTATAAAATTAAGAATAAAGATATTATGCCGATCTATGATGATATTCAAAAGCTTCTTGATAATTTTGAGGCATGTGCATTCGTCCACGTAAAACGAGAACAAAATATAGAGGCAGATGAGGCCGCTAATGAGGCCGTCGATAGACATTTTGAGGAAAATGTGATAGAATAGGCATGAGCTCTAAAGACAATCGCTGGAGGAAACTCGAGAGGAAAGTCCGGGCAACATAGGGTACAGTAGTCGTTAACGACGACCGTTCGAAAGGATAGGGAAAGTACCACAGAAACAAAACCGCCTGACTTATAGGGCCACCAGCCTTGGCAATTTTCCGAACTCGCTCTGTCAATAACAGCGCTTCGTTCGGAGAAATTACCAATTCTGGCGGTCCTAGAAGCCAGGTAAGGGTGAAAAGTGTGGGGTAAGAGCCCACGGCAGTTAGTGGTGACACTGACTGGAGGCAAACCCTACTGGTTGCAAGGAGTGCTAGATACTTTGACCCGAAGATGCACGTTTACCGCTTGAACAGAGGAGCAATCCTTTGTCTAGATAGATGATTGTCAGCCTACTTGTAGGCTACAGAACCCGGCTTATTGAAAGCTCATATCAAAAACCCACCCGAAAGGGTGGGATTTTGATTTTCCAGATTCTAGATTATTATTTGATGATGCCTTTTTTCTTCAGGGTACGAAGAGCGGAGGTCGAAACATTGCATTTGACCTTTTTGCCATCAATAATCAAAGTTTTCTTTTGGACGTTTGGTTTGAAAACCTTGCGGGTCTTTCTCTGGGAGAAAGAAACGTTGTGCCCGTACATTTTACCTTTGCCGGTGATTTCGCAGACTGCCATTATTTCTTCTCCTTTACGGTATTAACGATTGCTTCAAAAGCTTTTGGATTGTTTACGGCGAGATCAGCGAGCATTTTGCGATCGATGGTGATGTTTTTGGCTTTCATGCCAGCAATGAGCTGAGAATAGGAAAGACCAAGTTCACGAGACGCATTGTTGATGCGGGTGATCCAGAGGGCGCGAAGATCGCGTTTTTTGTTGCGACGATCGCGGTAAGAATAGCGAAGTGATTTGATGACGCCTTGTTTGGCAAGGCGGAAGCTACGGGTGCGGTAATGTTGCATCCCTTTAGCTTTGTTTAAAATCTTCTTGTGTTTGGCACGAGCCGAAACGCCACGTTTTACTCTCATGATTAAACTCCTAATGCGGTCTTAATGTTTTTAGCGATTTTGCCGTCGATAGTCGCAGCGGTTTTCATGTTGCGTTTTCTGGCTTTAGATTTTTTGGCAAGAATATGGTTGCCGTAGGCGCGTTCGCGAACAAGCTTACCAGAGCCGGTGATCTTGATGCGTTTTGCGGTGCCTTTGTGAGTTTTTAACTTAGGCATGTTACTCCTTTTTTGATTAAGTATTGATGAATGATGTGCGATCAGAGAGCCGTGGAAGTAAAAGGACTACTTCTTCCGAACTCCGACTGATAAGTTACGTCCGTTAAATTGGGGTTTTCCTTCAACGATAATGCCTTCTCCAAGAAGACCAAGAACTTTATCAAGGAGTTCTTGCCCAATCTCCTTATGAGCCATTTCGCGGCCACGGAAGACTATCATAATCTTGGCGCGGTCGCCATCATCGAGAAAGCCTCTGATTTTACGGACTTTAATGTTTAGGTCGTTATCGCTAATTTTGAGGCCGATCTTCATCTGTTTAAGCTCGGATTGTTTTTCACGGGCTTTCTTACGATTTTTGGCTTCTTCTTTCATCTTTTGGTATTGGTATTTGCCCCAATCGATGATTTTGACAACGGGAGGGTTGGCATTAGCGGCGATTTCCACTAAATCTACTCCTTGATCGCGAGCAAGAACTTGAGCTTCTTTACTTGACATGATGCCAAGTTGCTCTCCATTTGAACCGATGACACGAACTTCAGGATAACGGATTTCTCCATTAATCTTCGTGTGTGATGATTTATTTATGGTGTTCCTTTCTCTTGAATTAACCTGTTGAAGATTATACCAAAAAAACGTATAAAAAACAAGGGGTTAGCGCCTTTTTCGATAAGACAAAGCTTCTGAGATGTGGGCCTCGGTAATATTATCGGTGCCTTCTAAGTCAGCGATGGTCTGAGCAACTTTAATAATCTTAAAATAGGAGCGAGCCGACAGGTTTAATTTTTCAGAGGCATTATACAAAAATTGTTCAGCGGATTTTGAGAGATTTAAAAGCGTTGAGACCTGATGTGAGGAGAGGGAACTGTTGTAAAGGCCATCTTTTTTATAACGGAGATGTTGGCGCTCGACGGCTTCTTTTATTTTATTTTTTACAACATTATGTTCTTTGGCTCCAGTATCTTCATTTTTGAGTAGATCGGCATTGTCTACTTTTTGGACTTCGACGTTCATGTCGATGCGGTCAAATAGTGGACCAGAAAGCTTTTTATTATAGTTTTCGATTTGGTTTGAGGAACATTTGCATTCATGGGTAGGATCGCCAGCATATCCGCACGGGCAGGGATTCATGGTAGCTATGAGCATAAAGTCGGCAGGATAGGTTGTTTTACGGCTTGCGCGGGAAATGGATATTTTCTTATCCTCAAGAGGTTGTCTTAAGGCTTCAAGCACACTGCGTGGGTATTCTGGAATTTCATCAAGAAAAAGAACGCCATAATGTGCTAAGGATATTTCGCCCGGCAGAGCGTTCGTCCCGCCACCAATTATCGATACGGAACTGGCAGTATGATGGGGTGAACGAAAAGGTCTTTTCGTTGCAATTTCGGTTGAAACATTTGCAATCGAGTGAATTTTCGTAATGGCAATTTGTTCTTTTGGCGAAAGATCTGGCAGAAGGTTTGCGGCGACTTTAGCTAAGAGAGTTTTTCCAGCCCCTGGAGGGCCAGAAATTAGAATATTGTGGTGCCCGGCAATAGCGATAGCCATAGCTCTTTTAGCAATGGCCTGACCACGAATATGGTCTAAAAACGGCCCTTCTGTATCTGTTACAGTTTTTTTAACAACATTTTTTGTGGGCTCAATCAAGCTTTCATTTTTGAGATGAAGGAAGAGTTGTTGTAAATCTTTTACTCCAAAGAGCTTAACTCCTTGAATTAGTGAGGCCTGTTCGAGATTATTAGCTGGGAGATATATTTCTTTAAAGCCATGTTTCTTTGCGGCTTCAACGATATTTATAATGCCTTTTATTGGCCGTAATTTACCGTCTAAGGACAATTCACCAACAAATAAACGTTTTTCTACGTCTTTCTGTTGCAACTGATTAGAAGAGATAAGAACCGATAAAGCGATTGCCAGATCAAGATAAGAGCCGTCTTTAGGGAGATCGGCAGGAGCAAGGTTTATTGTAATGCGCTTATCGGGAAAGGAAAAAGAAGAATTAACAAGCGCGCTTTTTACTCTTTCTCTAGACTCATTGATTGTTCGGTCTGCCATACCAACTATATTGAAACTTGGAAGACCTCTGTTTGTCGTCCCTTCTACTTCTACGATATAGCCTTCGTATCCGTAGGGAATTGCGGAATAGACTTTCGATATCATACATCTAGATTACTTTATTTTAGAAGAAAACACAACCAAAATAAAAGTAGCATTTTAAAGAGGAATATGCTATAATATAAGGGTTGGGGCTGACAAAGCTTAGACGAATTATTAACAGATAGTAGGCGTACCGATTGAATACCGTAAGTATTAATAAGTGCTAAAAACACAAAAACTGCGCATGTTGCTTACATGCCAGCTTATGCCTAAATTCTATTTATAGGCTGGTTTCTATCTGAGGTTCCGTAGGATAGGAATTATCATATAGCGGGAATACGGTTTATTCTGTGACGAGAATAATCCCGACAATTTTGTCATGGCTTTCATGAGTTTTGTTGCTTGCAGCTTGTGAGTTTTAGCTAAAATGAAACAAGGAACTATGTGCGTAGAATACTATCCAAGTGATTTTTCGGACCCGGAGGCAGTATCCGGCAGCTCCACCAAATTGAATTTATGAACAAAAAACCGAGCCAGAGCTCGATTTTTTGATGGTCTTGAAATAGTGAAGTTTGGCGGCGCCTTGAAGACCTAAAACAAGGCGCCAGAGTCTCCACGCGCTACGTTTTTGTCGGACATTACTCGCTAAATTTGCCAGGTTTTTTAACAAAAAGACCGGCCACTGCGAGGAAAACCGGTCTTTTTATAAGTGTGTAGAGTGTGGAGTTATTTTTGGCTATAATTTTTATTTTTGGCTTTTGTATAATTATTTTATACAAAAGCTACCCCTATAATATCGCAGAAAAATGCTTGTGTCAATAGTTTTTTTGAAGAATTTTTAAGATTTTTTTGAGAGTTTTCCACAACCATTTTTATGAAATTTATGAAAAAATGAATCGTTTTTTATACAAGAATGTTTTTAAAGAAACGTTTTGCATTTTGTGCTTTAGATTTTTTGAAAATTTTTAATTATAATAAAATTTAAAAAATTTTTTTAAAACAAAAATTGAAAAAACCAATGAGGCTGTATTTTATTTTTTTATTTACGATTCAAATTTTGAAAAAAATAAAATAAAACAATTAAAAAAATTAAACAAAAAAATGATTTGATTTTTATTGTGTATTTTTTGTAAAATCAAACGATCCGAAAATTAGTTAATATTCACAAAAAACATAAATCTAAAATTTGAAATTTTAGAAAATTTTTGTTCGGACTTCAATAACAAAAAACGATACTATTTTTAACCAAAATAGGACTATTTGAATATAAAAAACGTGAGGAAAGGCTGTTTTTGTTGTAAAAAAAACAACAGTATGAGTTGTGAATAGATAAGATAAAAATACAATTATGTTGTAAAAATTACAACATAATTTTGAATAAAAGGGTTGAATTTTTTTATTGTTTATGGTAATATGAATTTGTCAAAAGACAAAAATAAAGAAGGAAAAAGATGAAATATAAATAGAAGTGAAAAGATTAGTGATCTAAAAGGTAATTTCTAGCCATAAATTACAATAGGAATTACCTAAAGCTCACTAATGAGCGCGTTGGTTTATCTCAAAGTTAGTACCTTGTAAAAAATAATAGAACAGAGAGAGAACTGATAAGGATGAGCTTCACTTATGTGAAGCAGTCAAAGAGTCGTGAGTGGGGAAGAGTTGCGGCTTATAGTAATGTATTTTTGGCCGGATAACTCACCACTCTGACTCCATAAAATTACTTGTGGGGATAATTTGTGATATAATATGCTTATGCAAAAGAAGTATGTTCTGTTTCTTGGTGTTTTATCGCTTATCTTGATGTTGTTTTTTCTAAATTATACTTCTCCATCTGAAATCGGGCCTTTAGGGGTTTTGATTTTTTTTGTGGCGTTGTATGTTTTTTTGTTTGGTCTTTTTTATTTTCTCGTTTGTATAATCCGTGCGGTCTTAAAGGGGAAAAAGAGGAGCAAGAGATTGGATTTTTTCTATTCTGTAATTTTGGCGTTTGGTCCAATTATTTTGCTTCTTATGCGGGCATTTGAAATTTTTAATATCGGATCGGTTTTGATTGCTATTTTGTTTGTGTTTCTGGGATGTTTTTTAGTAAAAAAGAAGATAAATATGGTAGAATAAGCATATGGGCAATATTATCCAATTTCCAGATAGACAAAACAACCAACTAGGTGGGCTAGAAGTTAAAAGTGATCTTGAGGCACAAAATGCATCCCAGGTTGTCTCTCCAGAAAAAAATGTAGATACGACAGTTGACGCGATACAAAAAATAGCTGAATCTGGTGTTTCTAACGAAAAGATTGTGATGGAAATGCCCCCTGAGGAAAGCCTTAAAGGAGACAGTGAGGTGGCGAATTCAATGATTCGCGACTTTGGGAATAATGGTAAATTTGGAAATGGTAATTATAGAGATATGAGAGGAGCGATAGTGAGAGCAAGCGAGGATCCTTATAATTTGAATGATGCAATCCAAGAATTATTCGAAGAAATTAACGGAAATATGAAAAAGGCTGCTTAGGTTATGGAAGGGTGGGTTTGGATTATTATTGGGTTGGTAGCGGTGGCGATTCTTGCCTCTGTGATCGTGGCGCTAGTTTTTCTGAAAAGAGTAAGAGAAAAAAGGAATTTTGAGCGCGGGATAAAGATGACTCCGCTATTAATTCATTTGCCACCCACGACAGACGACATTCAGACTGGAAGCCGAGACGAAAGAGACATTACGAATGAAGCAATTTCTCAGGCGCAAGTGATGTATTCTATTTTGGCATCTATGACAACTAAGGGCCTAAAGGCAAAGATTTATGGGCAGGATCACGTTTCGTTTGAGATTGTCGCGATGAACGGGCTAATAAAATACTATACTTTAGTTCCGAATGATAAGGTCGAAATAATGAAACAGGCGGTTATTTCTGCGTACCCTACAGCCAGGCTGGAAATCTCTACAAGAGCCAATATTTTTTCCGAGGAAGGAAAAGTGAATGGCGTAGCAGGGTGTGAACTGAGGTTAAAAAAGGAGTATTGTTATCCAATTAATACATATGAGGATTCTAAGAGAGACGGAAGCTTAGCAATTCTGGGCGCGATGTCGACAGCTAAAGAGGGTGAAGGTGTTGGGATTCAAATTCTTATTAGGCCAGCAAAAAGCAGTTGGTCGAAAGGCGCATTAGAACGCGTGCAGAATATCAAAGAGGGGACCTCAAAGAAAACCGTGTTTACGGGGGCTGGCAACTTATTTGCGGATATTGTTGAGGCGCCATTTAGACCACCTAATGAGAGAAGCAAAGAGGAAATTGAAGAAAAAAAGCCACTAACAAATCTTCAACAGGAGGAAGTAACTGCAATTGAGAACAAAACGAAATTTCCAGCGTTTGAAACGCTGGTTAGAATTGTCGTTAGCACGACGAATAAACCTCGTTCGGAAGCAATTTTGAGCGGAGTAGCAACGGCTTTTTCTCAATTTGATTCGCCTATTTATAACGGTTTCAGAGTAGATACAATCGGAGATACTAAAAAACTTTCGCGCGATTATATTCTTAGAACATTTCCTTTAAGTGAGCGTTCAAATATTTTAAATAGCGTTGAGCTTTCAACAATTTTTCACTTGCCAGAACAGAAAGATATTCCTACAAGCCAGGTTGAAAGACAGTTAACAAAGCAAGTGGACGGTCCTGCAAAATTAGCGACAGAAGGTCTCTTCCTCGGTGTTAATGAATTCAGAGGCGAACAGAAGAAAATATATCTAAGCGATGACGACAGAAGAAGGCATATGTACGTAATTGGTCAGACTGGTATGGGTAAATCTGTTTTTCTCGAAAATTTGGCGTTTCAAGATATGTGTGATGGAAAAGGGTTTGCATTTATTGACCCGCACGGCGATGCCGTTGAAGCTATTCTACAGAGAGTGCCGAAAGAAAGAATTGACGACGTGATCTATTTTGACCCTGCAGATATCGAACATCCTGTAGGCATGAATATGTTTGAATTTACTAATGACGATCAAAAAGACTTTATTGTTCAAGAGGGTATATCGATGCTTCAAAGCCTTTTTGATCCTAGTAATCAGGGGTTCTTTGGTCCGAGAGGGCAACATATGTTTAGAAATGCCGCACTTCTTCTCATGGCTGATCCGGCAGGAGCAACATTTATCGATATTCCACAATGTTTTACGGATCCGGAATTCGTAAAAGAAAAGCTAAAATATGTAACAGATAAAGCGGTATACGATTATTGGACAAAAGAGTTTCCAGCTTCACAGAGGTCGAACGATGCGGGCGAAGTGATTACTTGGTTTGCTTCTAAATGGGGGCCATTTCTTTCAAATACAATTATGCGAAACACTTTAGGGCAAATAAAGTCTGGGTTTAATATTCGCGAAATTATGGATAATAAGAAGATTTTCCTTGTCAATCTATCTAAGGGTAGATTAGGAGATATCAATGCGAACCTTCTCGGTATGATTTTTGTTATGAAATTCCAGCAGGCGGCTATGTCGAGACAGGATATCCCAGAACATGAACGTAAGGACTTTTGTCTTTATGTGGATGAGTTTCAGAACTTCGCAACTGACAGCTTTGAGTCGATTCTATCAGAGGCTAGAAAGTATCGTTTGAATCTTATTGTTGCAAACCAATTTATGACGCAGTTAACGGACAAGATTAGGGAAGCACTTTTAGGTAACGTCGGAACAATCATGTGTGGCCGTATCGGTGTTACGGATGCGGATCTGATGGTGAAAGCGTTTACACCTGTATTCACGGCAGAAGATTTGACGAAAACTGCGAACCACCAAGCAATTTGTAAAGTAATGATTTTTGGGATGCCAAGTTCACCGTTCACAATCAGCCTTCCTCCTCCTATGGGTGAAGCGAGCGAAGAATTGATGAAGAGCCTGAAAATTTATACGGCCTCTAAATATGGTAGAACCAGAGCGGAAGTTGAGGCTGAGATTAGGGAAAGACAGTCTAACAAGGCTGAGCAAAAAAAAGATTCAGTTGAAGAGAAGGCAGAACCTAGAGCTGATGGTAGCTTAGGAGCGAAAATGGTGGCAAACAAAAAAACTGAGGCAGGAGAAGATAAAGAAGATTTTTTGGCGGAATGGATGAAAAAAAAGAAAGAGATTGAGAAAAAACCGGGGAATGGTCCTAAAGCTGATAACACTATAAAGCCAGAGAAAAAAGCAGACACTTTAGAAGCGATATTTGATGAACTGGAAAGGGAAGATAAGGCAGAACAGCCGAGTGCCGAATTGAATAAGCCAACTGAAAAACAAAGTATTAGCGCAAATGATAGCGCCAATAACAGCCCCGTAAAGGAGCCACAACTGGTCCATGGCAAGAAGGTAAAAGTTGATCTAAACAGTTCTTCTCAAGAAGGTGTGATTAAATTAAGATAATACCCTTGAAAAAATAAAAAAATAGGGGTATACTGGGATGGTAATTTGATAAGTTGAGGTAATTTATGTCTGAACCGACAAAAAATGGCGGCGATGTTTATGATTCGTCGGAAATTAGAGTGCTTGAGGGGCTTGAACCTGTTCGATTGCGTCCAGGTATGTATATTGGCTCTACGGGTTATGATGGGCTACATCATCTAATCAAAGAAATCGCTGACAACTCAATTGATGAGGCGATTGCTGGATTTGCCAATAAGGTAGAAATAACTATCTTAAATGATGGTGGGGTTCGAGTAGAAGATAACGGACGTGGTATTCCAGTGGATGTTCATCCGAAAACCAAGTTGTCTACACTAGAAACCGTTTTAACCGTACTTCACGCTGGTGGTAAATTCGGCGATGGTGGCTATAAAGTTTCATCAGGTCTTCACGGTGTTGGTTCTTCGGTGGTGAATGCGCTTTCTAAACATATGGTTGCAGAAGTTTATCGTGACGGAAAGATTCATCATGTTGAGTTTAGTGTTGGGAAAACAGACGTGCCGTTTAAGGTGATTGGAAAAACAGAAAAACAGGGAACGAGCATTACTTTCTATCCTGACGAGACAATCTTCAAAGAAACTACTACTTTTGATTATTCTTGGGTTTCGAATTATGCAAGACACCAAGCATATCTTACAAAAGGGGTTCTAATCAGTGTAAAAGATGAAAGAACTGGAGCAAAAGAATCGTTCTACTTCGAGGGCGGGATCAAAAGTTATGTAAAAAGGCTGAATAATGGCAAAGAAGTCCTTTCAGACGATATCTTTTATGTCGAAAAGAAAATAGAAGATTCAGAAGTAGAAATTGCCGTCCAATATAATGATACATATGCAGAGATTATGAAGCCATTCGCTAATAACGTTTTGACGCCGGATGGCGGTATGCATGTAGTTGGCTTTAGAACGGCTTTAAACCGCACTATAAACGATTATGCGCGCAAGAATGGGCTTCTGAAGGAGAAAGAAGACAATTTGACTGGAGACGACATTAAAGAGGGTCTTACGGCTGTTATTCTAGTTAAACTTCCTGATCCACAGTTTGAAGGTCAAACCAAGAACAAACTGGGTAATCCAGAGGTTCGTGGTTATGTCGATAAGGTAATGTCCGAGTATTTTGGTTATTATCTTGAAGAGAATCCTGCGATTGCGAAGAAAATTGTTTCTAAAGCTACTTTGGCTGCGAGAGCACGTAAGGCAGCAAGAGCGGCACGCGATAACGTAATTCGCAAAGGGGCGTTTGAAGGACTAAATCTCCCTTCAAAGCTTGCTGATTGTTCTTCTCGCCACGCTGAAGACTGCGAACTCTTTATTGTCGAGGGTAATTCGGCGGCCGGTTCCGCAAAAGAGGGACGTGATTCGAAGATTCAGGCAATTTTGCCGCTCCGTGGTAAGGTGCTTAACACTGAGCGCGCAAGGCTAGATAAAATGTTAGCTAATGCCGAGCTAGTCTCTCTAATAAAGGGGCTTGGCGTAGGTATTGGTGAACAGTTTAATATTGAAGGACTCCGCTATCATAAGATTGTATTTATGACTGATGCTGATGTGGATGGATCACATATTTCAACACTGCTTCTTACGTTCTTCTTTAGATATATGCCAGAGGTGATTAAACAAGGTCATGTTTATCTTGCGAAACCGCCACTATTTGGTTTGATTAAGGGCACTGGCTCAAGTCGCAAGATTGATTATATCTATGATGAAGATGCGCTTGAAAAAACATTAACAGAGAAGATTGCCGAACGAAAAGCGAATGGCGTAAAAATTGATGAGGAAGCGGAGAGATTCAAACAGGCTGGATATACCGCACAACAGAGGTTTAAAGGTCTTGGCGAAATGGATGCTTCACAGCTTTGGGAAACCACAATGAATCCTGAAAATCGTATTTTAGTCAGGGTAAATATTGAAGATGCCGAGAAAGCAGACGCGATTTTTACGAAACTGATGGGTGATCAAGCAGATCTGAGAAAAAACTTTATACAATCTAGGGCGGCTTCGGTTGACCTTAACGATTTGGACTTTTAGGAGGAATTATGACAGAGGAAAATAAGAAAATGGAAAACATCGAAGACGATAAAAAGGAGATTATCGAATCTACAGAATCTATAGAGGGAGAAGTAGTGAAAGAAAAAGGAATTGAAGTCCGCACTGTTGAAAATACGATGGAGGATTACTTCCTGAGATATTCAATGTCGGTCATTGTTGATCGTGCACTTCCTGATGTAAGAGACGGTCTTAAGCCAGTTAATCGTCGTATTTTGTATACGATGAATAAAAATGGTTGGAAGGCTCCACACGCTACAGTAAAGTCCGCTCGTATCGTAGGTGACGTCATGGGTAAATACCACCCACATGGTGATTCGTCTATCTATATGGCGATGGTGAATCTCGCGCAGCCTTGGAAGATGCGTTATACCTTGATAGAAGGACAAGGCAACTTTGGCTCGATGGATGGTGATGAACCAGCGGCCTACCGCTATACGGAGGCCAGGATGGATAAAGTCGGGGCAGAACTTCTGACGGATATTGAGAAAGATACAGTCGATTTTAGAGATAACTTTGATGGTACGGAACAAGAGCCAGTGGTTTTGCCAGCGGCCCTTCCTAATATTCTTCTTAATGGTCAGATGGGTATTGCGGTTGGTATGGCAACCAATATTCCACCACACAACCTTGGAGAATTGGTTGATGCCACGGTAGCGCAAATCGATAATCCAGAGATTACGCTCGATGAACTGATGAAGCATGTTAAAGGTCCAGATTTTCCAACAGGAGCAGAGGTCTATGGTGGTGCGCCAATGAAACAGGCCTATGCAACTGGGAAGGGATCGGTGACGATTCGTGCTGTAGCTAATATCGAGGAACGAAAAGGTGGCAGATACAATATTGTAATTACGGAAGTTCCGTATGGAATGAGTAAAGAGGCGTTTATTGAGAAAGTACGTGAGCTAGTTTTGAGTAAAAAACTTGATCATATATCGGATGCCAGAGACGAATCTGCTCGCGGTAAGGTTCGCGTAGTTATTGAACTTAAGAAGGACGCTTTCCCGAAGAAAATTTTGAATCAGCTTTATAAGATGACTCCACTTCAAACAACATTTCACTATAATATGTTGGCGCTTATTGATGGAATTCAGCCGAGAATTTTGGGTCTTAAGGAAATTTTGGCAGAGTTTATTAAACATCGTCAAAAAGTTGTGCGTCGTCGAACAGAATTTGATCTTAAGAAAGCAAAAGAACGTGCTCATATCTTGGAAGGTTTGAAGATTGCGCTAGATAACATCGATGAGATTATTAAAGTGATTCGTGCAAGTTATGATGATGCGGATAAACAGTTGATGAAGAGATTCGGCCTATCTGAAATTCAAGCGCAAGCTATTTTACAGATGCAACTTCGTAGACTCCAAGGTCTTGAAAGAGATAAGATCGAAGCAGAACTTAAGGAAATTCATGAACTGATCAAGAAACTCGAGGAAATTTTGGCTGACGAAAAGAAAGTTTTGAATGTCGTTAAAGAGGAACTTCTTGCTGCCAAGGAAAAGTATGGCGACGAGAGAAGAAGTAAGATTATTAATCATGAAGTTGGTAAGTTTTCTGAAGAAGAGTTAATCCCAGAAGAAGAAAGTGTAATTCTCCTTACAACAGAGAATTATATGAAGAGAGTTCCTCAGGCTGAATTCCGTCGTCAAAACAGAGGCGGAAAAGGAAAACGAGGTATGACAACAAAAGAGGAAGATGTCATTTCTCAAATTATCACGGCGAACTCTCATGATTTCTTGTTATTCTTTACGTCTCAAGGTAGGATTTTCCGTTTGAAAGCCTATGAAGTGCCACAAGCTTCTTTGTCTGCAAAGGGAACAGCAGCAGTTAATATGCTCAATATGCACCCAGATGAAAAGATAACAGCGATTATTAAACAGGGGGAGGGACTTGAAGATGGCTATCTATTTATGGCGACGAAGAAGGGGACGATTAAAAAGAGCCCGATTAAGGATTTCTTCAACATTCGCTCGAATGGTTTAATAGCGATAAAACTCGATGAAGGTGATGAACTTAAGTGGGTTCAGGGGACGACGGGGAAAAACGAGATTATAATTTCGACATCTGCTGGTCAAGCAATTCGATTTAATGAAGCTGATGTGAGAAGTATGGGGCGATCTGCAAGAGGCGTACGTGGAATGAGACTTCGTCCAAAAGATGAAGTTGTTGGAATGGATGTCGTTACTGACCCGAAACAAAAATTGCTTGTTGTTTCGGCGAACGGATACGGAAAAGCTACTTTGGTTGCGAATTTCCCAGCTCATAAGAGAGGTGGAGTTGGCATAAAAGTTGCTGCTGTGACCGCAAAAACTGGTCCAATAGTGGCGGTTCATACGCTTGATCAAGAGGCTAAAGAAGCGATCGTAATGTCAACAAAAGGCCAGGCAATTAAAATTGCAATGAAAGAGATTCCGACGCTTGGACGTGCTACCCAAGGAGTGAGAATTATGAGAATGAGCGAAGGCGATACGGTTGCTTCGATTGGTATTGTTTTGCCTGATGAAGAAAATAATGAAGCTACTGAAATAGCAAAAAGTGAAACAAAAACCGAATAATGATATAATGTGGTTATGAATGGGCTAAAAATAATCATTGCTTTTATCTGCGGGTTTATGATTGCGCAGGCGATAAAGTTTTTAATTGCACTAATTAAGGGGAAAAAAGACGTTTGGAAATATTTAGTGAAGTCTGGTGATATGCCGTCCGGGCATGCGGCGAGTCTTGTTTCTGCAACGACTTTTCTTGGATTTTCTGAAGGAATAGATTCGTCTCTTTTTGCACTAGCAGTATGTGTGACGGCAATTGTGCTCTATGATGCAATGAATGTTCGCTATGTGGTTGGGGAGCAGGGAAAGGCTTTGAATAAATTAATTCCAAAGCCGATCAGAATTGCGGAAGGCCATACACTTCTAGAAGTTTCCGTAGGAACTATACTTGGATTTATAATTGGTGCAACGGTTTTTTATGTTTGTTCAAATTTTTAACAAAAAATTCGAAAAAACCCTTGACATATCTTTAGAGATGCGATAAGATGGAAAAAGTCTAAGGAGTTATTTACGAATTTTTGTTGACCCTTAGAGATTTTTAACAATTTAGTTGTGCAATTTAAATTCTTTAGAGAATTTTATCATCGTCAGTCTTTTATATTTGAGTTTTCAAATTTTTCGACTCATTAGAGTCTTTAATGGAGAGTTTGATCCTGGTTCAGGATG
>JAFWNF010000016.1 GCA_017510445.1 Candidatus Saccharimonadota bacterium | reverse complement strand
AATTGCTTTTGATTCTTCATCTTTTCAAAGCCTTGACTTGCGTCCACAAAAAGAATATCAGAGTTTGCTCGATTCTTTTTAAGAATTAAGACACAAACGGGAATACCTGTGTTCAAAAAGAGTTTATCTGGAAAACCAATTACCGCTTCAATTTGATGTTTATCAATCAAAGCTTTTCGAATCCGTCCTTCCGCAGCGCCTCTAAACAAGACCCCGTGTGGGAGGATAATGGCCACGCGGCCACTCTCTTTGGTATGGTACAAACAATGCAACAAGAAAGAATAGTCCGCTTTAGTTTTTGGCGCAATGCCATATTCACGAAATCGAGGGTCATCTTCCCGATCCTTATTATTCCAATGGGCAGAATAAGGTGGATTAGCCATCACTGCGTCAAACATTCGAGGCGTATCTTTCCCTTCAATCACTCCGTCAGGCCAATCGCTTTCCAAAGTATCCGCATGATGGATCTGAATATCATTGTATTCAATGTTATGCATCATTAAATTCATTCGAGCCAATCGGTAAGGGGTGGCATCTTTTTCTTGACCAAAGTATTTAATCGCTCCCCTTTGATTGGAATGTTTCATATGACTGGCGGTAGTAATTAAGAGAGAAGCTGAACCGACCGCTGGATCATAAATAGAAAAATTGTCTTCGTCGGCTTTACCAAAAGTCAAAATACGAGCCATGACCTCTGAAATTTCTTTGGGAGTATAGTATTGTCCCATGTCTGAGGCCAATACGGTCGCAAACTTTTCTAACAAGTATTCATAGATATCTGAAACGGTGTCCCCTCCTGTAGAGAGATCAAACTCAGGGGCAGAGAGTAACTCAATCATCGAGATCATCACACTTGCTCGAGCTTGCGCATTACTTCCTAAATCAGAACTATCAAAACGCATCCCATCAAAGATGCCTTCAAAATCATCTTTAGCTTCAAAAGCAATTTGCTGATTAAAATGACCAAATGTATCTGAAATCATTGGAATGTTAAATCGTTCTTCATGAATGGCAGCTTCCCAATCTTTAAAAAATTCCTTAGGCTGGATGGCATAACCGAGCTTTTGTTTCATATAGTCTAAGGCTCTTACAGGATCTTGATCATAAATATTTTCCCAAGTGTCTCCTCGTAAAACTTCTCCCAGCCATTGTGTGGCCTTTTCTGATAAATATTTATAAAATAGTAAGCCAAAAATGTAGTCTTTATAGGCGGTTAAACCAATCTGTCCTCGGGTTTGATTTAAGAGGGCCCACATTTTATTTTTTTGTTCATTTGATAATGCCATTTTATTCGCTCCTTATTTCTTGCGAGTATTTTTAATTTTTTATAGTGAATTGAAGAAGCTCATTAATGCAGTCTCAAATTCTGAGGCTCCAAAAAAGCTTAAGTTTTCCTCTGCTTCAATTTCTGAAACAAGCGCTGATAATTGAGAATTGTCTACTAAGCTGTGACCTGGTAAGAAAAGATCGAAGGCTTGGACAATACGATTGCCATTGACTTTTTGATTGGCCGCCCATCGACGGATTTTTAACTCTTGTTGATCCGAGCGTTTGTGCTTTCTTTGATCGTCCAAGGTTGCTTTCGTAAAGTGTTCCTTAATTTCCCCAGATTCTATATCTACGATAATATCCTTGATCTCTTGTTGGCTCATTTCATCCAATGGGAGAATATGTTTCTCAATTGAAGCTTTGTTTTCAGGAGTTTTCTGATCCATGAAGAGGTTTAAGAGATCAACCAGCCAATCGTAGTCAATAATCTCATGGTCATATAAAGATAAGCCCACTCTAATTTCTGTGAGGTCTGGACGCTCCTCTTCGGGCAATTTTTCTCTAGCATCATTAAGCCTTGCTTGCAAAGCCCCAAACTCCTCAAAACTAGAAATATCAAGTCGAACTTTTTCACCAGTGGATTCTCCTTGAGCATCTAATAGGTCAATTTCGTTCCCTAATTCATAGCCTTGTTGAACCAATTGTTGAATCTTATTTTGTGTTTCTAGCCCTAGCCTTACAAATTGTTTTAAATCTTTCTCACCACGCGGAATTTGACTAAAATCTTCTCCTGCAAAGGCTTTCAGTTCTTGAACAGCGGGTGTTAATTTTTGGATTTGATGACTTTGGGGTTCTGCCAGGATATGCTCGTCTTCTAAGGATTGGATATCTTCTTTTTTTGAGTCTTCATCTGCTTCCTGAAGCGTATCATTACCCCCTCGTGTATAAATCCGAAGGGCATTTTCTACAAAAGACTTCATTTGTTCGCCTTGACGATAGAACCGAACTTTTCCGTGAGGTTTACTGTTCAAGTGAAACGTTCGATTGGTCCGGGACATCGCTTGGATTAACATCCCTTCTCTCAGCTGTTTATCCATATAAATCGTATTAATATATTTTGAGTCAAATCCTGTCAGAAGTTGGTCCGAGACAATCACTAGATCTAATCGGTCCTCATCTTTTCCTTGGTTATATGGTTTTTTACGAGCGAGCCGTTTAGTAATATCAATCATGTAGGCCCGTGCCGGTTCTTGAGCATTTAAAAGACTAGGGACATTGAAGCAACTACTGTATTCTTTGATCGCTTTTTTTAAGGCTTCATTCTGTTCTTTTGTTCCAGGTTGATTAGATTCATCTCGAGAAAAAGTCATTGCTACCCTCAAATGAGGGGCTTTTTCTTTAAAAAGATTGTAGTAATGAACCACGGCTTGCTTTCCTGAAACAGCTAACATCGCCTGAAAAACATTCTTTTCTCGTTTACCAGCGCTCAAAGCCCCACTTGACGTTTTGTCCCAATGGTTTAAAATGTCTTGCACCACTTGTTCTCGATAAACATGACTTTGATAAACTTCTTTTTCATAATCTTTTTCGGAATGTTTTTCGTCAAGTGATTCAATTTCAATCGTGGGATTAAAGTAAGTAATATCAAACCCTAACACGTTTCCATCTCCAATCGCATCCTTGATGGTATAAGTATGGAGTCTCTTCCCAAAAATATCATGGGTTGAAATGTCTCGAGTGGTTTGAACGTCATTAATCTCGTCACTATAAAAATTAGGAGTTCCCGTAAACCCAAACCAAGTCGTTTTTTGAAAGGCACTTTTAATAAGCTGAACCGATTCTCCATTAGCACTTCGATGTGCTTCATCCATAATAATGACATTTCGATCGGTATTTTTTAGCCCATTTTTAACGGCTTTTGTTAAACCTTGGACAGAAATTAATAAAATCTGTGAAGCACCTTTATGGCTCAACTCTCGTTTTAACTCCCTACCATTTACTTTTTTAATTCTATTTTCAAATTGAATGTAAGCAAAATCTTTAAAGTTTTCTAACGTTTGATCCACTAAGTCCACACGATCAACAATAAATAAAACATTTTTTACTTTAGGAGCAGCTGCTAGTAGCTGGGCTACTTTAAAAGAAGTCACCGTTTTACCCGATCCAGTGGTATGCCAGATATAGCCCCCTTCCTTTTGAATGTAATCGTTATGTTCCATTTCTTTCATACGCTGTAAAATCGCTCTTGTGGCTTGAATTTGATAACTTCTCATTACCATCAAATTACTATTGGAAGCATCTGGAATCATATTCACGGTCACTAGTCGATGAAGCGCAGGGATTCCTAACACTTGATGGGCAAAGACAAACGCATCAGTGATATCTTTCTGTTGCTCATCTCGCCAACCAAAAACAAAAGTTTTGTTATAATTTTCAAGACGATTAGGACGGGCAAAATAGTTGGCAGAGTGTTGACTCAAGATAAATTGAACTTGAACAAAAGCAAATAAGCCCTCATATAAGCCTTCTCCGTGATACCCTTTTAATTGCTCAAAAGCGCCCCATTGGTTTTGTAAGTGTTCATCTTTTTCTTCAATATGCGCTACTGGGATTCCGTTAATAAGCAAGGCTAAATCAATAATTCTTTTGCTCGCTAGTCCATGAGGGAGCTCATCAAAAATCACTTGGCTGACGACTTCATAGCGTGACCGACCACCAGCCACATCATCTTCATAAAAAATCTCTACTTCTAAGTTAGAGCCGTCATCTCGTGTTATAGGAATAGAGCCGACGCCCCCTGCCCCTACCAATAAAAGTTGAGCATCATAAGGCGTTTTAATCCTCTGAACTTCTTGCATCACTAAGCCAAATTCAACATCAGACAAAGGTTTGCCATTTAATTTATAAGCATTATTTTCATTAAGCACCTCACGCCAGTGTCCCTCTAAGACCTTAATAGAGACATAAGATAAATCTTTACGATAGGTCCATCCTTCTGCTTCTAGTTTTTTGATCAAAGCAGCTTCAAATTTTGCTTCTGCCATTCTTTTCTCTTCCTCCCACTGTTACTT
>JAFWNF010000015.1 GCA_017510445.1 Candidatus Saccharimonadota bacterium | reverse complement strand
GGTTTGGTTCTCGGTGAAGGGCTTGCCTTTGACGAGGACGGTAAGCTTTGCGTCGTGAAAGAAAAAAATCCTGACGGCTGGGCTTATCAGGACAGCGGCTATGATGTTATTCCTGCCGCGCCGCTCATCTACGTCGACGAAACTCATTTCTATCAGCCGGAGTGGAACGCTCGCATGAACGATATGTTCAACACGCCCGAAGGCATTATGGAATTTTGGATTCGTTGTGATTTAACATGCGCGGGGCTCGCTTACGGTCACCGCTTCGGCTTCGGCTACTGCTCAAAGACTTCAGGCACCTTTGTCGGTATGATGAATGGGAACT
Source organism: Candidatus Saccharimonadota bacterium (assembly GCA_017510445.1). Lineage (GTDB taxonomy): Bacteria > Patescibacteriota > Saccharimonadia > Saccharimonadales > Saccharimonadaceae > Nanosyncoccus. The sequence goes on along the minus strand of JAFWNF010000015.1, from coordinate 2,969 downwards.
CTGCTTCGAGTGGAAATGCAAACTTTAACTATGTCAATTTTGCATTAGTTGCTAGTGAAACTACCGGCGGACGAACAAATTTAACCTTCAGCAAGAACGGCGAGCATCACATTTTGTTTCACGCGGTCTCACACCCGACTGAAGGCTACAGAGAGATTACGATTAACTACGGCACCTATCGCGTGAGCGGCAACGTCAACGGCGGCAATCCTTTTGATTCGTTCTTCGTCTACAGCAATTCGGAGCACGCGCTCTTTTCCAATTTCGTTGTATCGAGTACGCAACTTGAATATTAATTTAAGCAACCGGCACCGGAGGAGGTGTTTGAAAATGGAACACACTCTTCAAATCTTTTTGTCGATTGTACCTGCAATCGCCGCTGCTGTTTTCGGCTGGTTCATTCACAAGATAAAAAAGCGTGATGAGCGAAGGGAATCAGAGGAGCGCGAACGCGCCGACAATTTGATTAAAAGAGAGAAGGCGGTCAATGACGCTCTTCGCGCCCTCTGCCGCGATAGAATTTTGCAAGGCTATCGCTACTACAGAAAGCATGATGGAGTTTCAACCGCCGATTTGGAGACTATGACAAAACTTTACAACGCTTATCACGGCTTGAGCGGCAACGGAACTGTTACCGCCATTTACGATAAAATTTGCGCGCTGCCGATTAAGGAGGAATCAAGTTGAAAAATTTAAGTGCTGATAAAATTGCCGTACTCGGTCTTGTCCTCGCATTGATTCTTTCAATCGTCGCAGGCATTTACACCGGCAACGGCGTTGAATTGCAAACGACCATAGCGAGCGGCTTGGTCGGCTATATCGGCAGAGTGATTCAAGAGGAGCACAGAAAAGAGGATACCAAATGAAATACACAGTCTCAAGTGATTTCACTCAAATAAATTCTTCGGGCGGCACAATCCAAAATATTTCCTCGCAAGTGATTGAAATTTCAAATACAAATTCACTCGGCTCGGGCGTCTTACTTAAATCGCTTGAGTCGATTTCTTTTAACGGAAATATTTTTGTGCGCTGTCCTGCCGGTGTGCCTGCCGAAGTCAGAATCGTTCCGTTCAACGCGTCAAGCTCAAGCGGCGGTTCAAGCTCAAGCGATACAACTTCGGGCGGCGAATCTTCCGGCGATTCAACTTTCGACGCCGACATCAACGATATGTGGAACAACTTGCCGGACACTTCCGATTTTGATTCCGACGTCAACGACGTTTGGAATAATCCGTGATGAAAAATTTATTTGGTTCGTTCCTTGCGGCTAATCGCGAAAAAATTTTTGAGCATGCCGAAAAAAATTCCAAGCCGAATTCGAAAGGGCAGGCAACCATTTCTCGTGACGACCAATGGTTTTATGAAGACGAATGGGACGAACTTTTTCAAACTTTAAATCAACCGCTCGCTGAGTGCACGCAGAGGAGCGTTTGAAGATAGATATTCAGGAGTCAGGGGTTAGAAAAAATAATTCCTACTTTCAGCTTTCAGCTTAGAGCTTTCAGCTTTCAGGTTTCAGCTTTCAGCTTTCAGGATTTTAATTCCTAATTCCTAATTCCTAATTAGTAAAAAGGAGAGATTTTTTCATGGCTTACAATGCTAACGACGTTGCGAAACTCGGTCACCTTGCCTCGCTGGCAAGCAGAGTAAAAACTGAACTCACCGCGCTCGACGCAAAATATGACGGCGCAGAGGCTAACGTCCTCGAAAGCGTCAAAGTCAACGGCGTCGCTCTTGCCATCACCAACAAAGCCGTCAACATCGACTTGACCGATTACGCGACCAAAGCCGAAATTGCAAGCGGCTTGAAAGTCAAAGGTTCGGTCGCTTCCTTCGCGGCTCTTCCTGCCAATGCCGAAGTCGGCGACATGTACAACATCACGACTGCAGGCGGCACTGATGAAAACGGCGTCGCGATTAAAGCCGGTGACAACGTCGTTAAAACTTCCACAGGTTGGGATAACTTCGGCGGCACCATCGATTTGAGCAATTACGTTCAGAAAGACGGCGCGAAAGGTCTTTCCACCGAAGACTTCACCACCGCGCTCAAAAACAAACTTGAAGGTATCGAAGCCGACGCCGACGTTAATATCATCGAGACCATTAAAGTTGACGGCACTGCCTTGACGGTCGACGCCAACAAAGCTGTTAACATTGACCTCACGGGCAAGGTTGATAAGGTTGCCGGCAAAGTTCTTTCCACCGAAGATTACACGACGGCTGAAAAGACCAAGCTCGGCGGCATTGCCGAAGGTGCTCAAGTCAACGTCATCGAAACCGTGCAAGTCAACGGCACCGCGCTCACGCCTTCAAGCAAAATCGTCAACATCGACATCAGCGGCAAAGTTGATAAAGTCACGACGGCGACCAGCGGCAACATCGTTATCTTCGGCGCAAACGGCGCGCTCGTCGACAGCAACGTTAAGTTCGCTACCGACACCGACGTCAACGCCATGCTTGAGGAGTACTTCCCGACAGGCGAATAATTTTTCTGATTGATTCTGATTAAAACAGCGGGCGGGATTTTTTCTCGCCCGTTTGTTTTTTATCTTGACTGCCAAGATTTTCTCTTCTACAATCTAAAAAAAGCTGTATGGCTCAAAAGAACGAGAGATTATTTCATAAGCAAGTGAGGCGGTTAAAATGCAAAGTGCAGAAAATGTTGCGCGATGGTTTTTGAGCCGAAATAAAGTGCGGTCGTTGAGCGGTGAGCACGATTTTATTTCAAATCTGAAACTGCAGAAGCTTCTTTATTACGCTCAAGGAATGCACCTCGCGCTTTACGAGGAGCCTTTGTTTCCGGAGCCGATAACGGCTTGGCAATACGGTCCCGTAGTTGAATCGGTTTATCAAAATTACAAAGATAACGGAGCCGACGGAATAAAAATTTTTGAGCCGCCGACGGAAAATTTTTCGGAGCGCGAAGAAAAAACATTGCAATTCACGCAAGAAGCGTTCGGGCAATTTTC
>JAFWNF010000012.1 GCA_017510445.1 Candidatus Saccharimonadota bacterium | reverse complement strand
TCATGGAAAATGGACGAAACCTATATCAAAATTAAGGGACGTTGGCATTATCTTTATCGTGCAATTGATGCGGACGGCTTAACCTTAGATATCTGGTTACGAAAGAAACGGGATACGCAAGCAGCCTATGCTTTCTTAAACGACTCCATAAACAGTTTGGTGAGCCGAAAGCAATTGTGACCGATAAAGCACCTTCTCTTGGCTCCGCCTTTAGAAAGTTACAGAGTGTGGGTTTATATACTAAGACAGAGCACCGAACTGTGAAGTATCTTAACAATTTAATAGAACAAGACCATTGGCCTATTAAAGGACGAAATAAATTTTATCAAAGTCTCCGTACAGCCTCTTCCACGATTAAGGGCATGGAGACCATTCGAGGAATATATAAAAAGAACCGAAGAAATGGAACGCTCTTCGGCCTTTCTATGTGTACTGAAATCAAGGTATTAATGGGAATAACAGCCTAAGATATTTGGAGTTCAGAGCGGGCGCGTTTGATTTTCAAACTTTGCAACAGAACCATGTTGGTCATTTGAGTGCACTGATTGAATGTTGCCGTTTGCTGATAAATGTTACAATATTTGATTGCAATATTGCATTTTTTTTATGGGGGTTCTGCCAATGACAGTTAGAAAAAGACAATTTGGGACAGAAAAAGATTCGTTTGCTCTGCCTGCTAGACATACAAGAGAAAACGATCGGAAGTTGAGTATCAATCGTATTTTTATCGTGATTACGCTTATTTTTTGGGTATGTTATGTTTCGTCAACGATTTATAATCAGATGATTGTGCATATACCGAATTTCAGATCTGCTATTGAAACGTGTTTATATATCGTAATTGTTACCTTACTTGATTTTTCTGCCCTGATGTATTTAATTGAAAGAGAAGGGGCTTTGAAAAGGTTTGCGCAACATACGAGGGTGCCTCGTCAAAATATTGACACCCATTTTTCGAAAAGACAGCCTAAAATGACGGTGCTTGTGCCTTCCTATGATGAAGAGATTAAAGTGATTCGTCAAACCTTACTTTCGGCTGCGCTTCAAGAATACCCAGATATTAATATCGTCTTGTTGCTTGATGATAAACCCAGACCTAGTCAGCAAGATGCGATCGACAAGTTAGAAAGAACGAAGGCGGCTGTCTTAGACATTGGCAAACGCTTCGAAGAACCAAGTCATCGGTTTAAGCAGTCATTGCTTGCGTTTGAAAATAAGACAAAGCACAAAAAGCAGTCTAAAACTGACGATGCTTTTGAAGCAACTCAAAAAGTGGTGCAGGAATATAAGTGGGCTGCTGACTGGCTGCTGGCTTTTGCAAATTCTGAAAAAGTGGCTGATCACGTTGATCATTTTTTTGTCGATAAAGTGATTAAAGATTTGGCTGATAATTTGTATTTGATATCAAGTGCCATTGACAAATCAATTTCAGAAAATGTGATAATCAGTGATGAACGACTCCATCAATTATATAGTCGGTTGGTTTGGGTTTTTACTTTTAACATCAGCTATTTTCAACGTAAAGAATATCTATCACTTTCTCATGAAGCCAATAAGGCGATGAATTTGAATTCCTACATTAATTTAATGGGTGGGAAGTATAAAATTGAAAAAATAGCAAAGAATAAAGTTTTATTACCTGTTCAAGAACATGAATCTTTTGATTTAGAAGTACCAGACAGTGAGTATATCTTAACGCTTGATGCGGATTCCATTTTGCTGATGGAATATTGTTTACGACTGGTTTATTTAATGGATCAAAAACAAAATGAGAAAATAGCGGTGACCCAGACACCTTATTCTTCTTTTCGTGGTTCGCCAACGCGAATCGAAAGAATTACGGGCTCGACGACAGATATCCAACATTTACTGCATCAAGGAAGTACGCATTTTGATGCGACTTTTTGGGTAGGTGCTAATGCCGTTATTCGCAAGCGTGCTTTAGAAGACATTGCTGAAGTTGATGAAATTCACGGCTTTATGTTTCGACGTTTTATACAAGATCGGACGGTTATTGAAGATACGGAGTCAAGTATTGACTTACGTCGGAAAGAGTGGCGTTTATATAATTATCCAGAAAGATTGAGTTATAGCGCAACACCACCTGATTTTGGGTCTTTAGTGATTCAGAGGGGACGTTGGGCCAATGGTGGCTTGTTGATTTTACCGAAATTGTTAGCAGCTAGAAAACAGCTGAAACGAGAAGGTAGGCCGATGAGGCGTTTAGGATTTTTGATCCGAGTGAATTATATGTGTTCTGTGGCTTGGGCAAGTTTTGGTCTACTCTTTTTGTTAGTCTATCCCTTTGACTCAAAGCTACTGAGTATCTTTATTCTCCTTTCTGCAATCCCTTATTTTATCGCAATGTCGAGTGACTTGAAATATTTACGCTATAGGCGAATAGATGTTTTCGGTATCTATGGTTTTAACTTGCTCTTACTACCCGTTAACCTGGCGGGTGTCATGAAGTCGATCCAGCAAGGGTTAACGGATAAAAAAATCCCCTTTGCTAGAACACCCAAAGTTGACAATAGAACCTCTGTCCATGGTTGGTATGTCTTTTCTCCAATTGCAATGATTGTTTACTCCATGTTCACTTGTTTGAAATCCTATCAGGATGGTAACTGGGCCAATGCACTCTTTGCGGGATTTAATACGGTTACCGCTTTATGGGCAACGATAGCCTATATCGGACTGATGAATATGGTCAAAGATATTCTAAATAATTTCTTGAACTGGATTTTGGTTGAAGAAAAAAGTAAGAAGATAGAAAATGCAATAGAACAAAGTGATGAGATGGATTGGCGTTCAATCCTATATTATGGTGAAAAAGAAGAAAAGCTGTCACTTCGTGTGGAAATCGAGCACCATAAAGAACACTGATTGTCGGATCTGTTGAATAGGCTTGAAGAAAATCATGAGCAGACTGAAAGGATAGTATGAAAACGAAAATATCATTTCTGCGATTATTCATTTTATTAGGGATAATTACCGTAGCAGGTTTACTCTATTTTAATATTGATCATATAGTATCTAAAAGTGTTGGAAAGGAAAAGGTGAAAGAAAAACCCTGGTTTGCCTCTTATGTGGATGCCACCCTCATGCCTCAATTTGATTTTGAACATGTGGAGGGAAATTTCGTCTTGTCTTTTGTTGTCGCATCGGATAAAGATAACTCCCCGAGTTGGGGGAACGCTTATTCATTAGATGAAGCTGAAACGTCACTTGACTTAGAACGTCGTATCGCAAGAGTTCGTCAAAATAATGGTGATGTGGTGATTTCCTTTGGTGGCCTCATTAATCATGAATTAGCCCAAAAATATACAGCTCCTAAAGCGTTGATGTCTGCTTATGAATCAGTTGTTGTGCGGTATGCGGTCAATACAATTGATCTAGATTTAGAGAACGAAGGCCTGACAGATGTTGCAGCAGGTAAAGTTCGCGCACAAGCAATCGCAGAGTTACAGAAAAAAAGAAAAAAGGCATCCAAGCCATTAGCTGTCTGGCTGACCTTGCCAGTCAGTACAGATGGGTTAACATCTGATGGGGTAAATGCGGTCAAAATATTGCTAGATGAAGACGTCGAATTGGCTGGTGTCAACGGGATGACCATGAATTTTGGGGAGACACGCAAGCCTGATCTTTCGATGGGTAAAAATGCCATTCAGGCCTTGAAAAAGTTACATGCACAGCTCAAAAAAATCTACCAGGATAAAAAAATATTTTTGAGCGACAAAGCAGTCTGGGCTAAAATTGGTGCAACACCTATGATCGGTCAAAACGATCTATCAAATGAAATTTTTACATTAGCTGATGCCAAGACACTGAATCAGTTTGCGCAAAAAAGTGGCTTGGGTCGTTTGTCCATCTGGTCCGCTAATCGAGATAGAGCCTCTACCACAAGTAGTGTGCACACAAATGTCGTATCCAATTTTTATAGTGGTGTTGAGCAAGAAGATCAAGCCTTCTCCAAGATATTGAAGGTTGGTTTTGAGGGTAATCTGTTAGCCAATACGACGAAAGAAACAGTGTCAGACGTAACAGAAGAAGATTTGATTGATCATCCTAAAACATCACCTTATCAGATTTGGTCGAAAGATAAAACTTATCTAGCCGAGACAAAAGTGGTTTGGCAGCATAATGTCTACCAAGCAAAATGGTGGACAAGAGGAGATGAGCCGAATGTGCCATTGACAAACTCGGATGCTAATCCATGGGTGTTGCTAGGTCCTGTGTTAAAAGGTGAAAAGCCGGTTAGTATACCAGTCCTTAAAGATGGGACTTATGAATCATGGGGAAATGAAAAGGTTTATAAGGCCGGAGACCGCGTGATGGTGGGAAGTAATGGCTATGTTGCAAAATGGTGGAATCAAGATGAAACGCCAGAAAAAGCTATTATTAATCCTAACGACTCTCCTTGGCGACCAATGACTGAAAGTGAGATAATGGAAGTATTGAAAAAATAAAAAAACTAGGATCTCATTTTAGTAGGGTGAGTCAAAATATAATAATTATAAAAATCACTGAATTCTAATCAGTGATTTTTTATTAGGTTTATAAATAATAGTTATCTAACAGATTAAAATGGAGAATCGGATTATTTCTGTTGGTTCTGTTGCAAAGTTTTCCAAAAAATCTATTTTAGTGTAAAATTGAGAAAAAAGACAGAGAGGACAGAGTAATGAATCATTTTAAAGGCAAACAATTCAAAAAAGACGTCATTATTGTCGCTGTTGGTTACTACC
>JAFWNF010000006.1 GCA_017510445.1 Candidatus Saccharimonadota bacterium | reverse complement strand
TTATTATCGAGGTTTTCTGGGGGATTTGTAACGGTTGCTTCAGTATAGGCTCCACTGCCTGGAGGCGTTACCGTACCAGTGAAGGTATTTTTATCAACCGACAATAGTCTGGTCCTAAATTCTGTGCCATAGATGTTGCCGAGGCGGCGAATTTTACGAGAATCTCGCGCAATTTCATATTTGCCCGACTTTACGTCATAATGTCTTTGGATGCCAAGTACCTTGCTGTTCATGCCTACTAATATTTTTTTACTACTAGATGATCCTCCAGTGCCATCGAGGCCCGTGCTCGTCTCTGTTTTTGTTTGAAAATATTGAGTGTAGGCAACGGTATAAGTGTAATAGACGCTAGCGGATGGTATTGTTGCATATGCATAAATAATCCCATCTTCTCCTGGTTGTAGGTCTATAGACCCTTCTGATACAAGAGGCGTTGGTTTACTTTGTATGTTTTGTACCATCATGTTAAGTAGGCCTTCTCCGTATGCTTTAGTCACTGCAACGTCGCAAATTGCTGCTTGGGCTGCTAATAGAGCAGCATCTTCTGGATTTCCTTCTGAGATGCCAAACCAGGAACGTATTAATTCTAGAAAGTCACTTGTACTTGTGCCTAGAAATTTGTCGATAACTTCTGCTGCGGCTTCGATCCCTATTTTGCCAAGCTCGACTGTGCCGCCACCGTTATATTTTCCACAAAGCTTTATTGAATCAAAAACCATATATCCATCAACTGCGTTTATGATTGTTCTAATTGCATCAGTGTAGGCTATCGAGTCTGATGTTGTGATTGGGTTCTCATCGGCTGGGTAAAAATCAAACTTGTCTATTAAATTAGGAGTTAGTGGAAGATAATAAGTTTTTGGGTTCGTATCCTTGTTGTATTTATTATTTTGTGTGAGGCCGAAATTAAGTTTTGTTATGAGCACATGTGGTTTATATTCTCCAGGTGCTGTTTTGTGCCTTGAAATATATACTTCTTCTGATTCAGTAGTTGTTACCTCTTTGCATATAAAATTACCGTTGGCATCTTTTTCTAGTGCTTTTCCTTCATCACATTGTGGCTCTTCGACTTCAATACATAATGGTGATGTGGCTGTGGTATTAATTGTCTTTTTTTGGCCTTCAACATGCATATCACTGGAAATATCATAATCCAGACATGAATCAAGAGTACCATTTTTGTAGTCATTTATAATTTGTGCTGTATTCAGAGTGATTTGTTGCGCTGTTGTGTTTGTCCAGGTGTTTTTTCCTTCGCCTGTGACTTCGGCTAATCGTAAATTAGTGTCTGTTACATATCCGGAGCTAAAATTGACGTTATATGCCTCAAAATCTGCGTTTTCGCGGTCGGTTCTTGCACCGGTAAAAACAGCCGTACATATATATACTGGGGATGCACTGCCATCTTGTTTGACTTTTGCTGTTGCGCCATATGTGCAACTTGGATCATTTGAAAGCCACTCGGCGCTCACGGAAACTGTACCGTTTGGATAATCGTCGTAAATGTCGCAAGCGGTTCTTTTTGCTTCGTTGTCGGCGGCAGCCAAACAAATTTCTTTTGCGGAAGCTGCAGAAGTTTTATTTGTATTTTGGTATGCAAAAATAGTTGTTAGTATTGCGATAGAAATAGATAAAAAAACTAGCGATTTTATTGTCCTATGTTGTTTCGATCTTAGATTTTTTTTATAAGAAAGTTTTCTTTTCATTCTTTGCTCCCACTAAAAAGTTACCTCCAAATTTTCCATAAGCTTATTATATTATATATAAATATAAAACGCTAGAGTTTTTTCTTTAAGTCTAAGAATTTTTACGTTTAAAACTATGCACAAATAAAATTTTGTTATAATGAGGATATGGAAGTTTTTATGATTATTTTATTGTCACTAATTTTATTTTTCTCCGTTTTGAATTTTTTCAAAAAACGCGAAAAGAATGATAAAGATTTATCAAAACTTGAAGAGAGATTAATCCGGATTGAAGGAGAAATTGACAAATTATCGCCAAAGATTTCGGATGAATTTCGTGAAAATCGTAAGGAAATTTCAGAAAACTTTAAAAATATTCAAGAAAGTAATGAGAAAAGTTTAAACAATCTTCAAACGAGTAATGAAAAACGTCTTGAACAAATGCGGGAGACGGTTGATGAAAAATTAAAAGCTAGTGTGGAGAAAAGATTCAATGAAAGCTTTTCGACAATTTCCAAGCAATTAACACAAGTTTATGAAGGACTCGGTGAGATGAAAAATCTTGCGAATGATGTCGGTGGGCTTAAAAAAGTAATGGATGGAGTGAAGACTAGGGGTAATTATGGCGAAGTTCAGCTTGGTGCAATCATTTCTGATATGTTGGCGCCGGCTCAATATGTTGAGAACGTTGTGACAAAAAAAGGAACGGCGGATAGGGTTGAGTTTGCGATTAAAATGCCTGGGAATCAGGAAATGGAAGTGCTTTTGCCAATCGACTCTAAGTTCCCTGTCGAGAATTATCAACGTCTTCTTGATGCGTACGATTCGGGAGATAAAGAGAAAATTGCAAAGTTTCAAAAAGCTCTTTCTGAAGATGTTAAAACACAAGCGAAGAAGATTTCCTCGAAGTATATCGATGTTCCGTATACTACAGAATTTGCCGTGATGTTTCTTCCTACCGAATCGCTGTTTGCCGAGGTGGCAAGAATTCCCGGATTAACCGATGAAATTCGTTCAAAATTTAATGTTACTGTTACTTGTCCTTCTACTTTGCCAGCGATTTTGAACGGGCTTCAGGCCGGATTTCGTTCTTATGCGATTGAAAAACAGACTGCTGAGGTCTGGAAGACGCTTGGAGCTGTTAGAACTCAATTTGGTAAGTTTGGTGATCTTCTTGATGCAGTGCAGAAGAAATTATCCGAGAGTGCAAATAAAATCGAAAGCGCAAAGACAACTTCTCGTCAAATTGAAAGGAAGCTAAAAGATGTAGAAGCTTTACCTGAAAAAGAATCGATTAAGATGATCGGCGAGATTGAATAATTTTTTCAAATTTCAAAATTAAGACATTTGAAACGACGAAAACCAGAGAAGAAATTCCTGCTAAAACAAGGAACTCTAGAAACTGATTGAGCGAAATATAATTTAAGCCTAGAAAAGTTTTTGCTGTTGGTGTGATAAAGGCAAAAATTGTAATCATGAACAATGGGATAATAACCGCAAGGCGGAATTTGTTGATTGGGGACGTGATTTTTAGCATCAATAGAAAACCGATAAAACAAGTAGTTATACATGATAGAGACGTTGTCTCTTCCCATGTGTGATTTGAATATTTTGATATTATTGAGAGTAGTATGATTGCGAAGATTGTTGCGATTGCGGATGGAACGGAGTTTTTTAGGATATGATATCTGAAATCGGTTTTTGGTCGGTCATAATTCCGTTCTAGCGCGAGAAGAAAGCTTGGCGCGCCAATTATAACGAAGTTGATAAATGACATTTCAAGTGGTGCAAAAGGATAACGAAAGTTGAGAAAGATGAAAATAATACTTAGTAAAGTAGCAAAGATGGTTTTATTGAGGAATAGAGCGCTACTTCTTGTCACGTTGTTTATTGTTCGTCGGCCTTCGTTGATAGCGGATGGAAGAACGGAAAAATCATTTTCGAGTAAAACAATATCTGCGGTTTTTCTGGCTGCGTCTGCTCCTTCGCCGATTGAAATTCCGCAAGATGCTTCTTTCATCGCGAGAACATCGTTTACTCCATCGCCAGTCATTGCTACAGTGTGACCAGAAGCTTTTAAAGCTTTAATTAAACTTTGTTTTTCTTCGGGTCGAACTCGGGCAAAAATATCATAGTTTTCGACTAGAGTTTTATATGGTTTTTTGCTTTTTATGGTTGAAAGATCGACCGAATTTCCAAGTTTTAGGTCGAGAGATTTAACCAGATGTTCGATTGTTTTTGGATTATCGCCTGAAATAATTTTTACTTTAACGTCATTTTTTTGATAATATTCGATAATTTTTTTGGCATTTTTCCTGACTTCATCCGAGAGAAGAACAAACCCGAGTATTTTTTCATTTCCATCTGTCTTATCACGACTTATGACTGTTAAAACACGATAATTTGTTGACAATTCTTCTTCTCTTTTTTTGTAGGTTTTGTTATTTGTGATAAAAGAATATGCGCCGACTAAATAATCTGTATTTTTGATTCGATAGCCTGAGTATTTTTTGTCGCTTGAAAATTGGTAAAAATCATCGACTTTGGGCCTTGAGATTCGACCAAACTTGTTAAATAATGCTTTCGAAGTTGGGTTAAAATCGCTAAAAAGTCCGTTAGAAATTTTGATAATTTCTTCGATTTTGCTTCTAGAGTTTTTCTCAATTTCAACAATTTTTTCAACTTTCATGTTTCCAGTTGTTAATGTTCCGGTTTTATCAAGGCAGATAATATCGCAACGGGCAAGGGTTTCAATTGAATAGAAATCGCTAACTACGACTTTTTTTCTGGTAAGACGAATTGTCGCTAGGGCCAAAACGCTTGATGTAAGTAGGACCAAGCCTTCCGGGATCATTGAAACTAAGGCTGCGATTGTTGACGTGACGGCCGAGTTAACGGTCGCTCCTTCCAAAGAAAATTGTTTCAAGAATAGAAGAATGCCGATTGGAATAATGACAAATGAATTTATTTTGATGATTTTTTGGATAGTTGAAAAGAGTTTTGAACGAGATTGTTTAATGGTTTTGGCGTCTTTCATCAGCTTTGAGATAAATGACTCGTTGCCGACGGCCGTAGCTTTCGCAAAACATGTACCAGAAACAATGAAGCTTCCTGAAATTAGTTTGTCGCCAGTGCGTTTTTTTATATTATCTGATTCTCCGGTAACGAATGATTCATTTACTTCGATTTCTCCTTCTAATATTTCTGCGTCAACGACGATTTGGTCGCCAATTTTAAATTTCAGAACGTCATCTTCTACTATTTTTTCAATGCTGATTTCGGTTTCTTCGCCGTTTCGTATGACTTTTGCGGTATTTTTCTGAATTAAATTGAGTTTTTCGATTGAGTGTTTAGCGCGAAGATCGTTGATAATAGCGATTATGGTGGCAATGACAGCGATAATAATGAATAATGCGTCGCGTTTGTTGCCGAAAAAGAACACTATTAGTGCCAACGCGAGATTTATGAAATTAAAAAAAGTTAAAAGATGTTTTTTTAGGATTTGCGATGTTTTGGTTTTGTTCTGAGAAGTTTTATTGACTTTGCCAGCAGAAATTTTTTCTTTTACTTCTTTTGACGTGAGGCCTAAAATTTCTGTCATAGGTTTGTGCGATTATTTAGTGCGGCGCTGAGGGTAATTTGGTCTGCATAAGAAAGGTCTACTCCGAGAGGGAGCCCGCGAGCAAGACGAGTAATCTTTAAGTCTTCATATTTTTCTGAGAGTAGTTTTTGAAGCAGAAGAGCTGTTGACTCTCCCTCAACGCTTGGGTTAGTTGCGATGATTACTTCTTTTACGTCGTCATCTTCGATTCTATCAATGAGCTCTTTGATATGCAGGTCATTTGGCGTAATCCCGTCGATTGGCGATATTGCTCCGCCTAAAACATGGTATGTGCCGTGGTACTGGTGAGTTTGTTCGATGGCGTAAATATCTAAAGGCTGTTCGACGACAAGCACGGTAGTTTTTTCTCGGCTGGGATTAGAGTAGAATTCTGAACAATCCTCATCGGAGCCGATAAGTGCAAAAGTTTTCGGACAGAACTTGACGTTTTTATGAAGATTTTCTAGTGCATCTGCTATGTTTTTAGAAAGATTTTCGTTGGAACGAAAAAGATAATAAGCGTAGCGTTCTGCAGTGCGGGGACCAACTCCGGGAAGGTGGCCTAGTGCTTCGATAACATTTTCTAACGCCTTAGGAAGCATTTTATAGTCCGAGATTGCCGAGACCGCCCATGAGCGGTTTCATTTTTTCGGTTGCGATTTCTTGGGCTTTTGCGTAACCGTCGCGAAGACAGTTCTCAATCCAGCGTTCTAGTTCGTGGATATCGTCAAGGTCGACACGCTCTGGGTCAATTGTAACTTTTTTAATTTTTAATTCACCGGTAATTTGGACGATGACTGCGCCGTCACCTGCCTCAACTTCGACAATTTCGTTTTTTAGGTCTTTTTGTGCCTTACGAAGTTGATTAATCATTTTCATTTGGTCCATGGTTGCACCCATAATAAACTCCTACTCTGTTTTAGTTGGTTTTTCTGTATATAGGTATATTCTATCAGAATTTGTGGATTTTGGGGAGGTGATAATTTCCTGGAGAGCGCTTGATTTTAGGGGTGACTTTTCTTCGAAAGTCAATTTACCGATTGTTGCGAAATTTTTAGGAAGATTCTCAGATTTTGGTGTTAATACGGTGACTCTATGGGTGCGGTCTTCGTAGGCTTTGTAGAAGTTGTAGTTTAAAGTGTCTGGTTCGATGATTAAGACGGTCTCTGGATCGAGCTCAGTAACTAGTTCTAGGTCGTTATTAAAGCAGTTAGCTACTGCTGGCGTATAACGATAGCCAAAGATAAAATGGGATAGACCTGATACAATCATAATAATGATGAAAGTGGAAATTGGAACAATGCCAAAGATGCGTGCGTAGGGGTTTTCTGGGAAAAGGCCATACCATTTCTCAAGAACGTATTTTAGACCGTGTGCTACAAGAATTGATAGTGGGATAATCAAGAGGAGTGCTGAATCTGGGCTAAAACCTGAGATGAATAAGGTGAATACGATTAAATATGTGGCGATTGAGTTCCTTGATGCGAAGAAGCTTTTGACAGTCGAAAAGAGACCAGTAAAGGCGAGAAAGAGCATAGGGAGTCCGATTAGTGGAGTTAAATATACTCCCTCAGAGCTATTGTTCCAGCTGAAAAATGGCGATAAAGATGAACCGATATTGTTAAAATATGAACCGAATGATAGATCTTCAGCGAAGAATAGTTTGATGGCAATATTTGGGTTTGTGATGAAATTTAGTATTAAGACAATGAGTCCTAGAACGATGATAAGACAAAAACTAGCGAACGGAAGCTTCGGGAGGTTTTTAACTGTGAAGCGTAAATGTGGGTTCATTAGGACATATAGAACGATAAAGATAGCTAGATAAATCATGTGAGGAGTAAAAATCGAAAAAAGTAAAATAAAAGCAAATATGAAACAGAAAGAAGCGCGCGGTTTTCTTTCGCCTTGAATTTTTGATCCTAACCACAAAAGGAGACTAGGCCAAAATACGACCATGATTTCAGGAGTGCCCGAGCCAGCAAGGTAGAGAAATGGGATCGAAAGGATTGTAAGAATGCTTGAGAGCAACGCAACGTTGCTTTTAAACCAGCGGTTTAGGATGAGAACAAGTAAGAATCCTAGACCGGTAGCGATTATGATACTCGGAAGTTTTATAGCGAAAGTTGTGAAGCCAAAAGCGAGAATTGAAAGCTTTTGTAAGATGTGATACGGAAGATCGATTAAATTAGATGAGGTGATTGATGACAAATGGAGATTGTAGGAATCAACGGCGGATTGCATTTCGGCTTCGGAAAGACCGTGAGTTGAGATTTCTGGCAATGCGAGAACGAGAAAAACAAATGCCAACGCGAGGAGCGCATAACCAAAATGAAATCTATAGCGATACAAAAAAAGTTTGGAAATAATATATTTCTTCACTTGTTCAGTATATCATGAATACGCTTTTTTGAAAACTATTCGTCAGGATGGGTACTATCAACGGACATAAAGTGGACGTGTTCTTTATCGAAGAATAGGTCGATTGTACCTAGACCACCGTGACGATGTTTAGCAATAATTAATTTTGTAAGATTTGTTGGCTCGTAGCCTTCTTTGCCCTCATTATAATAGTCGGGGCGATGCAGGAAGGTGACTAAGTCGGCGTCTTGCTCAATCGAGCCAGACTCGCGAAGGTCGGAAAGAACTGGGCGAGGGTCGTCACGACCAGTCACATTACGGGAAAGCTGAGCGAGAGCAACTACTGGGATTTCCAGCTCGCGAGCTAACGTTTTTAGGCCACGAGAGATTTCCGTGACCTCTTGGACGCGGTTACCAGCGTAACGGTCTGTACCTTGGAGAAGTTGGAGATAGTCAATAATAATCATACCGAGTTCGTGTTCGTGCGCGAAGCGACGGGCTTTATTGCGAACTTCTAGAATGTTCATAGCTCCTGAATCGTCAATGAAAAGTGGAACTTCGCCAATTTCACCCATTGCGTTGCCGATTTGTTCGTATTCTTGATCGGAAATATTGCCCGTACGGATATTCCACGCTTTAACTCGGGACGTGAACGATATTAATCTATCCATTAATTCGTTTTTTGCCATCTCCATTGAGAAAAATAGGACGCCTTTTTTGTTGATGTCGGCAACATTATAAGCGAGATCTAAAGCTAAAGTAGTTTTACCCATGGCAGGGCGTGCACCGATAATAATTAGATCGCCTTTTTGGAATCCGGCTGTAAGTTTATCTATGTCTGGATATCCGGTTTTTAGGCCACGTAATGCCCCCTTGTTTTTTTGAAGTTCTTCCATGCGGTCGAAAGCGTCAACAAGCAATTCTTCCATTCCTGAGTATTCATTTTTTGTGCTCTTATCTGATACTTCAAAAAGGTCTTTTTCTGCTCTGCCAACTAATTCGCTAATTTCTACGTCATCTTCGTAGGCTTTTTCCGCAATCTCGGTTCCCGCCTTAATTAATCGTCGTCGAACTGCAGTTTTTTCGACAAGTTCAGTGTAAGCATCAATATGTGAGGCGGTCGGAACGAAGTTAGTGAGGAGTGAAAGGAATTTTTCCCCACCGACGGTTTTTAAAGTTTTTTCGGCTTTCATTTCGGCGCATAAAGTCAGTAGATCGATTGGTTTGTGTTTTTCGTAAAGAGCAGACATTGCTTTAAAAATTAGGGCATGGTTTTTGTCATAAAAATCTTCGTATTTTAGATGCTCAAGAACCTCTGGGAAAGATGCATCAGAAAGAAGAATAGCACCGAGAAGTGATTTTTCAGCCGTAATGTCTTGAGGCGGAATACGTCCGCTATCAGAACGGGATTTCTCCGTCATTTTCTACCTCCTGTGTTTCTCCCATTATATCATTTATCTTATTCAGTTTTTCATTTTTTGCTGGATCGTTTTTTGGATATTCTTTAATGTCGAGCACATAAAAGTCATAATTATCTGGTAGATACTTTTTTATTGATTTTATGTTATTTGGCGATGATAGAATTTTAAGGGATCCGTTTGCGGTTGGGTATAATTTCAGACTATTGTTTTCTATGATGTAGTGACATTTTTCAATTTGGGGTTTTAGTAGCTTACTTTTTATGTTGTTTGTAAAATTTTCCCAGGTAAAATTTGTGGTGTTTGGTTTAGAATCGAGCATTGTTTCGGCTGGTTTTGGTGAAGAATTAGAGTTATCATTGGCTTTTTTTAGTGAATTTCCCTGCATATCTTTTTTCCCTGTTATTTGGGGTTTTTGGAAATTCTCGGTTGTCGTATCTTGAGTTTTTGGTAAATTTTGGTTGACTAAAGAAGCGATTTTTGGTTGATAATTAACCGTTTTGGGGCCAAAGTTTGGTCTATTATCATAAACCGTCGTGAAAGCAAGGAGAAGCTTTGCTTCTGGGAATGGCGATTTAACGTCTGGCAGTTTCGAGAGAAGGTCTAAAAGTTCAGGTTTTGGATTGTCTAGAATGATGTTGATAATTGCTTCAGCTAGGGTTTCTGGCTTGACGCCCGTATTGAGAATGGTTTTTAGATTTTTTGAAATTTCTTCTAGATTACCTTCGTTATATGATATTAAAAGATTTTTGATTAGCTCGTCTTGTGGCAATCCGAGGGATTTTTCGACTAATCCCTTTGTAATTTTGTCTTTTGATAAATTGGAAATTTGATCAAGCAGCGATAAAGAATCTCGAAATGATCCGCCTCCTCGATTAACGATAATTGAGAGTGCTTCGTCTTCGATATTGATTTTTTCTTTCTCGCAGATATTTTTCAAATACGCCGTCATTATATCTTTTGCAGCGAGGCTAAAAACTAATTTTTGGACGCGAGAGGTGATTGTAATGGGTACCTTTTGGATATCTGTAGTGGCCAAGAGAAAAATAACGTGTTTTGGCGGTTCTTCAAGTATCTTTAGGAGCGCATTAAAAGCTGATTTACTTAGCATATGCACTTCGTCGATAATGTAGACTTTATATTGACCTTTTGTCGGCGCAACTGATGCACGTTCTTTTAGATCGCGAATATTATCTACGCCCGTGTTTGATGCGGCATCGATTTCTATAATATCAACATAATTATCTTCGATTTCGTATGAAAAATCATTTATTTCGTGCGCAAAGATTCTTGCCACGCTTGTTTTACCTGTGCCACGAGGACCGGTAAAAAGATAGGCGTGTGAAAAAGTTTTGTTTTTGATTGAATTTTCTAGAATATCAGTTACTTTTTCTTGGCCAATAACTTCTTTCAGGGATTTTGGACGATATTTTCGATACAACGCCTTCATAAAAAATAGTATAGCACAAAAAGTCGCCCTTTCGGGCGACTAGATGACTAAAGTGAAGCTTCGACTGCGGCCCAGCGTGCATCTTTGTTGTCTGCTGGAATCACGACGGAGACTTGTTGTCCTTCGTGCAGTTTAAAGTAAGTAACTGAGGCATAAAGAATCTCATATTCTTTCCCTTGAACCTCGACAAAATACTTATCGTCGTGATGGGTAAGCGTGCCGATAACAGTTTTTCTTTCGATTGGGCCAATTTGCTTGTAGAGGAATTTGCCGTCTTGGTCAATTGTGAGTTTCATTAGATCACCTTCGACAAGCTTTGATTTTGAAGCATAGTTGGCTGGAACTGGATAGTTTTTGCCATCTGGGCCGATCATGATTTGACCATCAAAGACGCCTTCAATAATTTTTCCTTCAGGACCTGAAACAATTGTGTCGCGTGGAGCAGAAATTGCTTCACCGTCGCCGATTGTTGAGATTAATAATTCTTTTGCTGCAGCAAGATTAGTCTCTGCTTCTTGAATTAGAGTTCGTAATCTTTTTATTTGTTTTTCTGATAATTCAGACATCACCTCGCATCCTGTCTGTTTAATTTTAGTACTGCCTTTATACTATACCTTTTCAGATTTGTTGTCAACTTTTTATTTCGGTATTTTTCCACAGGTTTAACAGGGGTTTTATTAAATTTGTTGTAAATTTTACAAGTACTTTTTTATTGACAAAAAATCCTCCTTGTCGTAACAAAGAGGATTTTTCTAAAAACAATTAGCTAGTTTTTTGAATTAAGCGAGTTCGACGGTTGCGCCAGCTTCTTCGAGAGCTTTTTTCATAGCTTCGGCGTCAGCTTTAGCGACTTTTTCTTTTACAGTTGCAGGAGCGCCATCGACAATGGCTTTGGCTTCGCCAAGACCAAGTCCGGTAGCTTCTTTAACAGCTTTGATGACGGCGATTTTCTGTGCGCCAGCGTCTTTTAAGACGACATCATATTCGGATTTTTCTTCTGCGGCAGCGGCAGCACCGTCACCAGCGGCAGGAGCAGCAACAGCAACAGCGGCAGCAGCTGGCTCAATGCCATATTCGTCCTTAAGGACATTTTTGAGTTCGTTGACTTCAAGAACAGTTAATTTAACAAGTTCTTCAGCCAATTTTTTAATATCAGTAGCCATAATATTTCCTTATTTTAATATTAAATTTGATATTTAATTGGTTGCTTTTGCTTCAAGGCCTGAAACAATTTCTGAGAGTCCGCCAGAAAGGCCAGAAATAGAATCTGTGACAGGTGAAAGAAGTTGAGCGACAACTTGTGCGATAAGTTCGTTTTTGGATGGGAGTGATGCGAGGGCTTTTACTTCATCTTCGGAAAGATTAGCGCCTGCGTCATTGAAACCACCAGCGATCTGTAATGCATCGTGAGTTTTTGCAAAATCAGCTAAAACTTTTGCTGGCATTACTTCATCACTATCTGAGATAGCATAAAGAAGTTGACCTACTAATCCAGTAGTATCGGTGTCTTTATAAACTGCGATTTCGTCCATTGCGACACGAACCAAACGGTTTTTAACAACTTTGATTTTAACGCCTGCTTCACGTGCTTGTTTGCGGAGATCTTGGAGATCTTTAACAGACAAACCTTGATAGCGAGCAAAAGCTGTCATTTTTGCGTCGGAAAGAAGCTCGGTTAAATCGGCAACCAATTCGTTCTTTTTATCTTTTGAAATTGCCATAAAAAGTTCCTTTGGTTAAAGTTTGACTAGCTAATTGTTAAACAGCGTCACCAAATAAATTGTAAGAAATTTCCTCGGTGGCATTATTAAGAAAAAATTTTCCGCCACTGTCTTTGGTAACTGGTATAATTATATCAAAAGTAAAGGAAAAATGCAAGATGATTAGAATTATTGCTGGCGGAAAGAAAAATTCTGGTTGGCTCGAAACTGCTTTAAGCGAATATGAAAAACGTCTAAATAAACCATTTGATATAAAGTGGGAGTTTTATGATGAAGAAAAACTGAATTCGTTTTTAGAAAAATGGCCTTTTTCAGGTCAAGATTTCGTGATTGTTTGTGATGAGCGTGGAGAAAATATTTCTTCACCCGAGTTTTCAGAAAAGCTGTCAAAAGCGTTCGTGTATGACAAAAATGTGATTATTTTGATTGGTGGAGCTTACGGATTTTCTGAAAATGTGCGAAAAAATTCCAATTTTGTTTGGAGTTTTTCGAAGCTGGTTTTTCCCCACCTAATTGTAAGGTTGATTGTTTGTGAACAGATTTATCGCGCGCAAGAAATTTCTAAAGGTGGAAAGTATCACCATGAATAATTAATCTTGACCTGGATTTTTTGTGAATTGGAAGATTGCTCCTAGTGCGGCGATAACAAGGAGAAGTGGGAAGAAAACGACTGTTTTATCGAATGAAGCTAATGAAATTAGCCCGACCGTAATTCCATATGCTCCAGCTAGAGCTGTTGAGACGATGATTGCGGGTTTAATTAACGATACGGCGAGGCCAGCTAGTAATGCACCAATAATTGCGGCGATGATGAGGACCTGAGGTGCTGTACCGAAGTATTGGATGGCGATAACCATCGTGAGCAAAAACGCGATACCGCCAACGCAGAATTTTTCGATTGAAAAACCTAGTAGGCCAAGTAAAATACCTCCAGCGATTGGAAGTAGAGTTTGATACAATCCTGAACCAGCAATTTGCGGAATCCAGGTGTTGATTGTTGGCATAAGGTATAGCATTATATTGTAGCCAAGCAAAAACCAGATTATAAAGAATCCAAGTCTTTTTATACGGTAGCCAAAAAAACAAATGGCTATACCGATTAATATAAATATGATTGATTGATATAGTTCCATAATGGTTTTATTTTAACATAAAACTACATGATTATTTTTCTTTTGCGGGCTTCGGTTAGGTTGGGGCGAATGGTTGATTTAGGGATATTGTTGATGTTGATTTTCTTTGATTGAGATTCATTATTTTTTTCAATTGGATTTAATGACGGTGCTTCTGGCTTTTGGGAGTCCGGAATCTCTACCGCAAAAGTTTCAAGAATAGTTTCTGATTCTTCAATAAAGAATTCTGGTTCGTTTTTATCGCTGATTGTAATTGGTTTATTTGTCTTAGCAGTTGGCTCTGGCTCGTTTGTGATTTTTGTAGTAGTTGTTTCAGATGTTTCTTTTATTAACTCGTCTAAAATATCCAGTTCTTCTCCGTCAAAAACTGGGGGGTTCTCTGTTGGTTCTTCATTTTTTTCTACGGGCTTCTTTTTTGGTGATGTTTTTTCAGACTTGACTAATAGGTTTGCCCAGCTGGTGTTATTCGCGCAAACTCTGATA
Source organism: Candidatus Saccharimonadota bacterium (assembly GCA_017510445.1). Classification (GTDB taxonomy): domain Bacteria; phylum Patescibacteriota; class Saccharimonadia; order Saccharimonadales; family Saccharimonadaceae; genus Nanosyncoccus. Next base: position 9,284 of record JAFWNF010000006.1, on the reverse strand, counting down.
TGATTACTGACAAAAGAAACTCCACCGGCTTTTTGGACTAGATATTCGCCAGGTATGAGGTCCCACGGATGAATGGTATCTTTAAACATGGCTGCGCTGGTTTTTCCGCATGCCACCATTGAAAGCGTGAAAGCAGCACTACCAAAGAGACGGCTGTTACGGTTTTTTGTTTGAATATCGTAAACTTGCGGGATTGACTGCTCAATTGAATAAACACCAATTTTTTCATTTTGTTGATTGACATGAATCTTGTCGTCGTTTAAGTAGGCGCCAGTTTTGTCGGCGGAATAGAGTTCTTCAAAAATTGGGAGATATATCACACTTGCAACGACGTCACCATTCTTTATGCAGGCCATTTGGATACCCCAAAGTGGAATTTTTCTGGCGAAATTATTTGTGCCGTCGATTGGGTCAATAACAAAGCAGTTTTTTGTGAGTTTCTTTTCACTATTGAATTCTTCACTGACAATTTCGAAATCTGGATACGTGCGTTTAATTTTTTTAATGAGGAATTTTTCGATTGTTGTATCAAAATTTGTAACTAAATCTCCAGTTTTATCTTTTGGTGTAATTTTTAGTTTTCCGCTAATTAGATCGCGGGCTTTTTTTACGTTTCTAATTAAAAACTTTCGCTCATTCATATAAAGATTATTTTAGAACATTTTCTGGAATATTTAAACATCAAAAAATCCCCTTTCGGGGATTTTTCTTTAGTTGTATAGGTTTTCAATTGTGATTGATGGACCCATAGATGTAGTGATGAAGACGGATTTAACAAATGTTCCTTTGATTGATGCTGGTTTTTGAGCTTTTAAGGAATCAAAGAAGACGTTGGCGTTTTCGAGGAGCTTTTCAGTTCCGAATGAAACTTTGCCAAGTCCAATGTGAACAATGGCTTGTTTGTCAACACGGTATTCAACTTTACCAGCTTTAGCTTCTTTGACGGCTTTTTCGATGTCTGTAGTAACTGTGCCGGCTTTTGGATTTGGCATGAGGCCTTTTGGACCAAGAAGACGGGCATATTTACCGAGTTTTGGCATATAGGCTGGAGTTGAGATAAGAATATCAAAATCAATGACACCTTTTTCAAGTTGTTTCAAAAATTCTTCATCTTCTGCGATGTCTGCGCCAGCTGATTTAGCTTTTTTAGCTTCGTCGATTGGGGCAAAAACTGCAACTTTAACTGATTTACCGTTGCCGTTTGGAAGAACGACGGTGGTGCGGATATTTTGGTCGGCTTGGCGTGGATCAACGCCTAGGCGGACATGCGCTTCGACGGTTGCATCAAATTTTGTTGGATTAGTTTTAGTAGCTAATTCAAGAGCGTCTTTAAGACTATAAGCTTTATTTTTTTCGATTAGTTTATAAGCTTCTTGGTATTTTTTGCCACGGCGTTCAATTTTTGGACGGGTGACAGGTGCTTTGCCTTTTGGTTTTTCAGCTTCAGCTTTTTCTTCGGCTTTACGTTCTGCTTTTCTAGCTTGGCGTTCCTCTTCGGCTTTTACTTCTTCAATATGCTTTTTAGATTTTTTGCCTGATTTAGCAAATTTTTCTTCAGTTTCAGGAGCATTTTCAGCTTCAACTGGAGTTTCTTTTACTTCTTCGGCTGGGGCTTCGACGATTTTTTCGTCTTTGAGTTCTTTGGCTTCTTTTTTAGCCATTTTGAATCCTTTCTGTGGTGATAGCGGGCTTAGCCCTCCCAACATGAATTAATAATAGATATATTATACTACCTTTTTATAATTTTACAAGAAAAATAGCCCTTTCGGGCTAGATTTCTGAATTCTAGATTAGTCTACAACTTCGACACCCATAGAACGAGCAGTTCCGGCGACGATTTTGACTGCACCATCAAGATCGATTGCGTTGAGCTGTTCCATCTTTTTGTTGGCGATTTCTTCAAGCTGAGCGCGGGTGATTTTACCGACTTTTTCGGTGTTTGGTTTTCCGCTTCCTTTGTCGAGTTTGATTGCTTCACGAATCAAGTCATCGACTGGTTGACCGAGACAAACCCAATCGAAAGTTCGATCTTCATAGACCTTAATATGGACAATAACGTTTTTGCCCATGAATTCTTTGGTTTTTTCATTGAATGGATTAATGAAATCCATCATGTTAAGGCCCCATTGACCGAGGGTGGAACCAACTGGAGGTCCGGCGGTTGCTTTTCCACCAGGAATACGAAGTTTTAGGTTTCCAATGACTTGTTTTGCCATGATAAAAAATTCCTTTTAAGATTAATTCGAATGCGTAACTTATATATTTTACCTTATTTTATGAAAAATGTAAAGAAAAAACGTCGCCACGAAGGACGACGTTTTTCTGAAAGGAGTTATTCTGCTATTGTAGCCTGATAAGCAACAATTTGATCATACATCATTAGGTGGTTCAGTTCGGCAATAAACTGCACTTCTGCAGGTGTGACCGGCAAATGTGGTTCATCTCCGAATCTGTGGCTTGCTACCGAGCCTGAAAATTTCATGGCAAGATAATCAAGGAATTCGATATTTGCAAGTTTGTCCGGATCAGGGATAACGAGAGTTTTCTTTGCGTCTGAAAAAATATTTTGGAATATCTCGTAGGCTTCCTTCCTCGTTAAAGTCCCGTTCGAGTTTACCAGCTCTCCGTTACGGATTCTGGTATAGAGTACGGCGTATTTAACGATGAATTGAACCTGTTCCTTTGAGAGAGGCGCATAGGGGTCGTCGTTTAATACGACCAGCTGTGACACAAACGGTATCGAAAACAGAATATCCTCTAGGAATTTTCCTGTTACGAGAGCGTCAGGACAAATGTTCACTTTGGTGCCCGACTCGCTTACTTCGTTAATACCGATATAAACTAGTGCTTCGCCATTGTTATTTTCCAGAATATAGTTAATGGCTTTATTAACCTTCGGGTTATTCGTTTCATTAACTGTGTATTCTGTGCCCGGATTGAAGCCTATGCTATCTTTGAAATTATCGTATATGATTTCGTAGGCTACTTCTCTCGTGGTAGCTGAATGGTCGAGATCGCCTGATACAGGGAATCCGTTCGGGATATCACCGTTAGGGTCTTCAGCCGTAATAGGTAACTGTTCAGGTGGTTGAGGCTGGGGTTCTACAGGCGGATTGTCTGAGATGGGCGGTTCGGGGTTATTTATGCCGAAGAGCCATCCAAACAGATTCTGGAAGAGAGCGATTATTGAATTAATCACTCTACTGAAAAAAGATGTTGCCGATGAACTATCTACCGTGACCGTGATGCAATCTGGGGTTGATGGGGCTGTTGCGAATGCGGGGAATGTCATGGTTGACGCGAGAATAATTGCTAGGATAATTGACAAGATCTTTTTCATAGAAAGATCCTCCTTAATATTTTATTTGCGTCAAAAATACACCGCTAAAACTAACTCCTTTCAAAAAGTTAAAGTCCTAAGTGCAACAATTGACACATTCTTATACATTATATCACACTTTGCAAAAAAAGTCAAGCATTTTGACATAAAAATTACGCCGGCGTAGTTGCCGGCGTATGTGACTTAAAACTGTGCGACCCAACCCGCTATATACTGCAAGAAGGAAATAAAATAATTTAATCCTATTTGGATCGGTCCTTTCAGCGTATAGACGTAGTATATTATGGTCTCAGGTATATCCCCGTCGATGGAAATATTAATATCCGATGCCGAGGCGATTGCTGTGAAGGTTGCCATTATAAGTATTATGGCAACGATTGTTGCAATTACAGTTTTAACTTTTCTTCTCTTATTCATTTTTAGTGCCCTCCCACTAATTTTTTACACGTTAGAGAAATGTACGTGTATGATATTTATTATAGCACACTTCTTTAAAAAAGTCAAGCTTAAATTCAAAAAAATAAAAAACAGGGATATTTCCCTGTTTTTCGGTAATTTTAAATTTTTAGAGTTGTTTAACCTGAAGGGCATCAAGTTCAACAGGGGTTTCGCGACCAAACATGGAAACCATGACTTTTAGTTTTCCCTTTGCAGAGTCGATTTCGGATATTGTACCATCAAAGCCCTTAAATGGACCATCGACAATAGAGACAACTTCGCCGACTTCGTAGTTTACGGAGAATTTTGGATCTTCTGCGCCCATACGTTTCTTAATTTTGGCGATTTCTTTTTCAGAAACAGGGGTAGGCTGAGTACCGTTACCGATGAAACCAGTGACACCTGGGGTGTTGCGAATAATATACCAGGTTTCATCTGACAATTTCATTTCAACGAGAACGTAACCTTGGAAGATTTTTTTATCAACAACCTTACGTTTGCCGTTTTTGATTTCGATTTGTTTCTCTTTCGGGACAATTGCGTCGAAGATTTTATCGGCGAGCTCAATACTGTTTAAACGTTGTTTGATTGAGTCTGCAACCTTATCTTCGTATCCGCTGTAGGTACTGATTGCGTACCAAGCTCTTGTATCATCATATCTGTTTACTGCCATTTTCCCTCCTTAAGATAAAATTAATTTAAATATAAAGTCAAAAAGTAAGTCTAGAAGCGTGATTAAAATAAGAAATAGTGCGGCGTAGATTACAACAGCGACGACCATTTTCCAGGTTAATTTGCGATTTGGCCAGCGAACCTGACGGATTTCTCGCCAAGAGTCTCGAAGGTAACGACCAATTGCACAAAATGGACGAATGAGAATGAATGGTTTTTTGCCGGATTTTGCTTTCTCTTCAGCTTTTTGGGCTTTCTTCTCTAATTTTTTAGCTTTTTTGGCATTTTTTTCGGTTTTTTTGTCTTTTACGACAACTTTTTTGCGAGTTATTGTTGGCTCGGTTGAAATTTCTTCAACTTTTTTGCTGTCGCTAGCTTTGATTCGGGTAATCTTTTCTTTAGCCATACGCTCCTTTGTTATTAAAAAAAGTCTGTTACCAGACTGTCAATAGTTATTATAGCAAACTTTTTCATTTTGACAAGTTAAAATAGATATTCGAGATAATCTTTTATCATGCGCGCACCAGAGATAACAGGGAGATAATTTGATAATTCGGTTTTTATCCAGTATTCAAGGTCAAAATCATTGTGCCATGAACGAGCAGATTCTTCCATGCGGAGATAGAGAGAATCTATTTCTTCGCCTTCAGATTTTCCTGAAATTGAAAGGTAGGAATCTTGGGGGCAATCTGCAACACCACCATCATGGGTTGAGACAAGGAGACAGAAATTCCCGATGTCTTTCATCCAAGAGGTACCACAAGCCTCGAGGCCGACGATTGGGGTATTTATAGTGACATTTCCACCAACAGAGAGGGCGTAGGCAAGTTCTTCATCATAGTCGGGAATATAATGAACGTGGGTCGAGAGAAACGGGTCTGATTTTATAGAGTCTAGAATGTTTTTTAGACGGCCATACATTCGTTCATCACCTTCGTGAACGCGTCCTGCGAGGATATAATGAGCGTTGTTTTCTTCGAGGATTTTGCGGAGACGCTTAAGGTCAGAGAAGGGTAGCCAAGGACGTTTATAATCGACAAAACGGCGTTTGAAGACGAAAATGACTTCATTATCCTCAAAATGAAGGAATTTGCCGTTTGAATCTGGGCGACGAGACAAAATATCATTGAGAATTTTTCTCCCCTCTATTTTTAAGGATTTAATGGTTTTTGCTTCGAGATTTTCGAGGATATCGACATAATCCCGTGAAGGAAGATCAAATTTTGTGAGAATTTTTTCGTTATGATAAAAATCGAGAATCTGTGGTAAAATCCAAGTTCTTAGATCGATACCGTTTGTGACGGCTTTGAATTTTACTTTGTCTCCCGAAAGATCGCGATAATTAGCGACACGCGCATGAAGCTTTGAAACCCCTGAGCGAAGCTCGGCAATTTCTATGGTGACGCTACTGAGTTTAATTCGGTTATTAACGAATTTATCTTTTAGCCATTTTTTTACGGCTCTAGATTTCAAATTCGGAAAGACGAAGCGTTCAAATTGTTCAAAACTAAATTCGGCTTCTGCGGCTTGTACGAGAGTGTGATTTGTATAGAGAGTGTGCTTTCTGGTATAAACAACAGCTTCATAAAAATCCATGCCAGATGACGCGAGTTCGTCGAGACGAGCAAGAGCGGCAAAGAATGTTGCTACTTCGTTAAGTTGCATAATTGCGGGTTTCAAACCGACTAGCTTTAAGGCTTGATAACCACCGAAGCCAAGAGAAACTTCTTGATAGAGGCGATGATCGCCCCAAGATAGGCCAGAATACAATTCGCCGAAGTTTGGTTCGGTGATACTTAAGATTCGGGTGCTACCGAGTTTTTTCTCGACGACTTCAAGACGAACAATTTGGTCGTTACAGCGGATATTGACGGTGTCGACAAAGTTAAAACCAAAATCACGATAATTTTTTTCTGTATGGATGGTTTTCATTTCGCCGTTTTCGAAGGTTTGGTGCGACTCACTAGGGTAAAAAGGCGTAATTAAAGTCAGAGGAATATTTAGGCTTTCGGCGACGCGACGTGTATCGGCGGCGAGTACACCTAAGCCACCGCCACCCCTGATGCCATTTTCCGTGTCGTACAATTCGATCGTCCAATACGTATAAGGGCGCTCTTCGGAGAGGGTTTTTGTGAGGTTGCGACGACTGATTGCTGAATAGAATTCGTCGACGTCTTCAATATTTTCTAGGCGATGATATTCAGGCATTTGCCACCCTTTTTATTTTCATTCTTTTATTATAACAAAAGCATTTTATAAAGTCTATTTTTTATATGAAATGTACTTTTTATTTTTCGCTTTATTTTGTTTTGTAATAACTTTTGCTTATTCAGGACTATACAAAAACCGCCTATATACTCTTCAGTATAGCCTCCAAGACCATTTTTAAAATATAGAAGTGGATTGTTGGGCGAAAAATCTCCTTCCATTCCATATAAATTTAATCGTTTGATTTTTCGTTTCAAACATTCCTCGATATTGAACCCTTTGATAGCGATTGAGCCATTATGCTTTTTATTCTTTTCTATTGTACCTGCCACGAAAGCCACCATTTCGTTTGGATGGATAATATCTACTTCGCTGGAAACCAATTCTCCATTATCTTTTCTTCTTGCCTCAACAAAGATGGCGTTTTCTCCAAATGCATCCCAAAGATCTTCAAAATATTTTACATTACGCGTGTGAACGCCATTTCGTTTGTCACTTTCTTGCAGTGCAGTTAGCCACTCTGGAAGATCTTTTTTGTCTTTCAGAACTTTAATCTCAAGTTCTCTTTCGGTTTTGTGGAGTTTTTTTCTTGTACTTGCGTTCATAGATAATTCTGCGTCGCGGAATGTTTTAACATCTGAGAGGTCTTTAACAAACATCCATCTGTTTGCTTTATTTTCGATTTTCGTTGTAAAACCTTCATGAGCAAAACCATGTTTTTTAAATGTTTCAAATACTTTATCGAAGTTAAATTTTTTCACATATGAACCGTCAAAGTCTCGGATACTGATGACGAGCGGAGGAAAAATCTCAAGCTTTACGAATTTCTTGCTTTTTGCGTAATCGATGATCGCATCGAGAAAACTATTTAAAAGTTTAGTGTTGTTATAATCTAGAATTGGGCCTATTTGTATCCACGCTTCGCCATCTCTTTCGACTATTAAGCCGGCAACGGATACATTATCTTTTTCTTTAAGTCCGATTAGATAGGTGTTGAACCCCATTTTTCTTCTTAACTTTGCCCGTTCAACGGATTGGAAAAAATTTCCGTACTTACTATTTTGTTCGAATTTTTTAAATTCTTTTTCGTTTAATTCTGTAATTTTTTTCATTGTAGATTCCTATGCTCGGCTGTTTTTATTTTTTTAATATAGATTTTTCCTAAAAATGTAATTGGAGTTATGAATGTCCCTATGAATTCTTCTGTTTTTCCGCTGAAGCCTTGCTTGAATCTGAACACGCCATTTTTTGGATCTGGATTTGTGCCCCAAAAATTGTATTTTTTGAATCCATTTGCGTATGCGTACTTAATCATTGTCCACTGAATTAAGTGGGGTGCTCCATATTTTTTATAATCGCGTTTCATCCCTCCGGACAGATAAATGAGATCACTTCCATAAGATATGAAAAATCCTACAGCAATCGGAGTTTTGTCTGGTAATTCTGCAACAACTGCCATTACTTTTTCTTTGAAGTTTTCTTTCATCTCTTTATAAAAACTGGTCTGTCTAGGTGTAAAACCTTGAGTATCACCTGATTCTTTTATGATTTCGTATAGTTTACCATATTCATCTATTTTTAATTCTCTGAGCGATAAATTATATTTTTTAATAGCGCTTTTAATTGCGCGACGATGGTTGTTGTGGAGTTGTTTGAATAAAACATCTTCTGACTTTTCGTCTAAGTTTATTTTTGAGAGATCGTAGTTTCTTTTGTTTTCTGGGACTTTTTTTTGAGGCAACTTGTCGATATCTGAAAAATTTATAGTGTATATCCACTTCACTTGTTCATATTCCCCTAAATATTTTAAATCGTTCTTTTTTGCTTCGCTTTTAAAATTTTTTGGGAGTTCTGATGCTAAAACATATGGGGAAATTTGTAAGCATATCCCACCTTTGCTTTTTATGAAAGATTTTGCCTCGTTTATAAATTTAAAAATTTTTTTCAAATTCTGGTTTGGCTCGAAAATTGGGCCACGTGACATTGTAAAAATTTTTTTGCCTAATCTTTGGTAATAAACGCTGACTAGACCAGCGATTATGATTTTTTCGCCTTCACAAAGACCAAGAAGATATGCTTCTCTTCCATTTTTTTTGTACCTGTCATACATTTCAATGCTTTGCATATAGTTTTTTGTAGTGGATGCAGATAAGAAAAACTCATAATCTTTTTTGCTTAACTCTTTAAGAACAGTTGTCATGTTAATTATTTTAGCATATTTTTTTTGATTATTTGATGCGATAAATATAAAAGTTATACTTGATTTTTACTTGAATTATTTTTTTTATTGTTAACAAATTAACCTGTTCGTGCTAGAATATATTCTATATTAGGGCGTCGCCAAGTGGTAAGGCAGTGGGTTCTGGTCCCACCATTCGAGGGTTCGAATCCTTCCGCCCTAGCCAAGACCGACCATCAAAAAAGCCCCCGAAGGGGCTGTTTTTAGTAGCGTGGAGGGAGATAGCGTTGATATACTACTGTTGATCTCCCACTCTCCTTAGCTTGAGCATAGGCCCAATAGTAAGAAAGTGGATTGATATCGAACTTCTCTGCTGCGCCAAATTGTGTACGGCTTAACTGTAGTTTATTAGCAAAGACAGGACCTTTAACAACAAGTTGATCATTA
>JAFWNF010000005.1 GCA_017510445.1 Candidatus Saccharimonadota bacterium | reverse complement strand
GCAGCAAAACTATATAACATTGAATATCGCGTTCATGTCCAAGACATTGGCTGGATGGGTTGGGTAAAAAATGGCGCTACCGCTGGTACAACTGGTAAAGCAAAACAAATGGAAGCAATCGAAATAAGAATTACAAAGAAGAACTAGGAGATAGAAAGAGCACGATTTTTAATTTTTCGTTTAGCAATCAGGTAATAATTCTCAAGATTTTTTCCACGTTCAATATATTCATCGGGATTCGCAGGTGTTTTAAAAACAGAAGTAGTTTTTCCTATAGGTATAAACGATTCTTTAAAACTAATTCGAGCCCAAAATTCCCAATCTTCGAGATTATCTAACTCTATGTCGAAGCCACCATACTTTTTAAAAATAGTTTTTTTAAACATCACTGCCTGAATAGGAAATAAATTGGACGTTAACAACCTTCTCTGCTTAAAGGGGCAATTAAAAAGATTATTAAAGCCTTTTATATAATATTCATACCTTGGATGTTCCGACACGGTGTCTACTTTTGCTTCAAAGGCTGCAGAATAGACGAGGTTACAAGATTTGTTGTCCTGAAAAACGCGCAGAAGCGTTTCGATATGGTCATTAAAAAATGCATCATCATCGTCTAGAAAATTTAAATACATACCAGAGGCTAGTTCTAAAGCTATATTTCCAGCCTTACACCGACCAACCTTTTTTTCTGTTGCTTTATATATAATATTCAGATCCCCGAACTCCTTTTTAATCATTTTTTCGGACGAATTTTTACCGTCCTCGACAACAACTACCTCTATATTCTTATAGGTTTGGTTTCTAACCGAGATTAGAGCTTCTCGTAATACCGCCGGTCTATTGCAAGTTCTAATCAATACTGAGACTAACGGATGTTTAGATAATTTTTCATCGTTCGGAACAAACGCTCCCAGCCTCGTCGTTTCATAATCAAACAAAATAAAATGTGGTTCAAAAACTTTTATTTTTTTTAACCTACCATCTCTAAAGCGCCAGAAGATGAAGTGAGGAAGCAACGGAATATTTTTTACAAAATAAAGGATGAGAGTCCACTTAGAAAGCTTTTTATCTAATTGTGACCGAAGAATGTTTAAAAAATATTTTATCCATCTTAGAACATCCTTAAGACTCCCGTATTTAAGGCGTAAATTAAGGTTATTTATGATACTGTTATAAAACTGGATGGGTTTAGTTTCTCCAGCACTTTCATAACAATAATGAGTTAGAGTTGCGCTAGAAACGTATCTTAGTTTATACCCCTCCAGTCTAATATGCCAACTTAAATCAACATCCTCAGCATACATAAATATTTTCTCATCAAAACCCCCTACTTTCTCGAATACCTTACGTAGAACAATAACACAAGCACCAGAGCACCAAGAAGTTTCCCCAGTTATAGGATTATAAATTTTTGGATGTTCGTATGGTTGTTGACGAAATTCCCAGACAGCATAATTTTTTGACGAACTAAGTATATTTTGTTCCATTTGGAACAAAGCACTCTCGCTCAATTCTGTATCATGGTTTAAGAAAAATACATACTTAGAAGACCCATGACTAAAACCAATATTATTTGCTTTCCCAAAGCCTAAATTATCTTTATTCTTAACTATTGTAAAAGAGCCAAACTTATTTCTTTTTTTCCACCACTCTAGGCGGCTAATTGTTTTATCTGTAGAACAATTATCTACAAAATAAAGATTGATATTTTTTAAATCAAAGTTTTTTTGCTTTTCTATACTCTTTATACAACCATCTACCCACCTTAGAGAGTTAAAGGTCACAATAACGATATCAAACTCTACTTTTGCCATTTTTATATTATACAACACGAGGGCGGTGATTGAAAAACAAAAATATGATATATTATAGTTAATATGAACAAACCTAAAATCGTATCTGTTATTATCCCAAATTATAACTACGCCGATTTTATTATCGAACGCATCGATTCGGTTATTAGCCAAACATACCCAATCTCAGAACTAATTATTCTAGACGATGCATCAACCGATAATTCAGTAGAAATTATTAATAAAAAAATTGTTGAGATAAAAAAAGAAAATCCAAAATTAACGATTAAACTTTTACTGAACCAAAAAAATTCAGGAGGCTGTGTTTTTAGCCAGTGGCAAAAAGGCTTAAAAGAAGCAACTGGTGATTATTTTTGGATTGCTGAGGCAGACGATAGTTGTAATAAAAAGTTTCTTGCGAACGCAATCGAAAAAATGGAGAAAGACGAAGAAATAAAACTGTTCTTCTCCGACTCAAAAAGAATTAATCAAAACGGCAAAATCATTAGCCCAACGTGTACAGACATGACCGACATGTGGAAAAGCGGACATTGGAAAAAAGATTATGTCGCAGACGGTAAAGAGGAAATAAAAAAATACTTAAGTGGTCAAATATTCATTATGAATGTTTCTAGTGTATTATGGAAAAATGAAAAAAGATGTCTAGATATTTTTGAAGAAGCGAAAAAATATAAAGTTGCGGGAGATTGGTATATTTATTCAAGAATTCTAGAAGAGGGGAAAATAGCGTATTGCGCAAAGCCTCTTAATTATTTTAGAAAACATAACAAAGGATCAGCGTCTACCCTAAAAAACCGCACTCATGAATACGACGAAGTTTATGAAATACAAGAAATAATTAGAAAAAAATATAAGCTTACAAAAGAAGAAGAAAAATGGCAAATTATTAGAAGAAGAGGGATGGGTTTTACAGAGAACGAAAAAAACATAGGGACAAAGGGTAGAATAGCCTGGTTAGTTCCATGCTTTTCGCAAGGATCTGGTGGTCATAGAACCATTTTCCAGAATGTAAATTTTCTTATATCCAACGGGCATCAATGTGATATTTATGTCGATATGCCAGAGCCAGGAACGGCCATTCTAAAGCATATAGAAGATTGGTATGGAGAATTTAAGGGCGATGTTTTTCAAGGTTTTGAATTATCTAATCGAGAGTATGATTTAGTTTTGGCCACCGGATGGAATACTGCAAAATATGTTGCGGAATCACACGGAAAAAATAAGCTTTATTTTATTCAAGACTATGAACCATGGTTTTTCCCAATGAATGAAAAGCATATTGCCGCCGAACAGTCATATAAATATGGACTTGAAGGCGTAACGATAGGTAGATGGCTCGCGCATAAAATTAATCATAAGTATCATGTTCCGACTCGCTTTTTTAACTTTTGTGCAGACACTAGCACCTACCACCCAATCAAAAACACAAAAAAAGAAAAAGCAGTTTGTCTTATTTTTCAACTCGGCAAAGCAAGGCGATGTGATGAATTAGCGTTAAGGTCTCTTGAAATTGTAAAAAAAATAAACCCCGATATTAAAATATACTTATTTGGATCAGCAAAAAGAAAAATCAATGGGTTAGACGTTGAACATTTGGGAGTGCTGACGACAAAAGAGTGCAATGCTCTATATAACAAATGCGCTGTCGGTCTGAGTATGAGCGCATCAAACCCATCACGAATACCATTTGAAATGATGTCTGCTGGTTTACCAGTTGTTGAAATATATGCTGAAAATAATTTATATGATTTACCAGAAGAAGGATGTTTGCTTGCCGAACCTTCTCCTGAAGCAATTGCGTCGGCAATTTTGAGAATAATAAATGACACAAATCTTCAAAAAGAAATGGGCCAAAAAGGGCACGAATATATGAAGGATTACCCACTAGAAAGAGGCTTTAACCAGTTCCTCAAAATTGTCGAAGATACAATTAGTGGAGTAAAAACGCAACAGGGTATACCAATAAAACAGAGTTACAACAAGGCACCAATAAAACCTATTAAGGAGGCAACCAGAATTAGCCAACAGCCATCATATATTTCTTTCAGTTCAGTACCTACATATTCAGAACTGATTAAAAGAGGGACAAAATACATTTTTGGTAGAACAAAAAAAACAACAGGAAAAATTCTCAGAAGCATGTATAGGAAGATTAAATATGGCCCAAACATATAAAAAAATTTCCGTAGTTGTCCCCAACTACAACTACTCTCATAAACTAGAAAAAAGAATTAAAACAATTATTAATCAGACATACCCAATACACGAACTAATCATTCTTGATGATGCATCAACAGACAATAGCGTTATGACTATAGAAAAAATAAAAAAAAGACTTAAAGAAAAAAAAATTGAAGTAAAAATCGTAGTCAATAAAAAAAATAGCGGAAATGTTTTTAAACAATGGCAAAAAGGCTTCGGGCTCGCCACTGGAGATTATGTCTGGATTGCTGAAGCTGATGATCTTGCAACAGAATCTTTTTTGGAAAACGTTATGCAGGGTTTTAATGACGAAGAAGTGATCTTGTCGTATTCAAAAACAAAAATGGTCAACGAAAAAGGACGAATATCAATTAAGAGAACAATTTCTCAAAAAATATTACAAACAAAGAATAGCCACTGGAAAACGAATTACATAAATGATGGGAAAAAAGAAATAAAAGAAGTTCTTTGTATATATAATACCATACCGAATGTTTCTGCAGTAGTTTTTAAAAAAATAAAAAAAGTAGATTATTCTAAACTATTAGAAGAAGCTCAAAGATTTAATGTCGCAGGCGACTGGTATTTTTATTGTCATTTGTTACTTCATGGAAAAATAGCATATTTTAAAAAAGCTCTCAACTTGCAGTGCATACATAAAAAAAGCGTAACAAACACGACAAAAAAAGAAGCGTATCTAAATGAAGTTATAAAAATGCACGAAATTATCTCGAATATTGTGCAACTCAATAAAAAATCGAAAGACGCTATGGACGCACAAGAAAAATACCTTAAGTCTCGTTTTCATCTCTAAAAAATGGTAAAATAAAAAAAAGGAGTTTTGTATGAAAGGAATTATTTTGGCTGGTGGATCTGGCACGCGTCTATATCCACTGACTTTAGCAACTTCAAAACAGATGTTGCCTGTCTATGATAAACCAATGATTTATTACCCGCTGTCAATGTTGATGCTGGCAGGGATAAAAGATATTTTAATTATTTCTACCCCTCAAGATCTTCCTAACTTTGAACGTCTGCTTGGCGACGGCTCATCATTCGGGCTGAACCTTTTTTATAAAGTTCAACCATCTCCGGATGGACTTGCACAAGCCTTTATTTTGGGGGAAGAATTTATTGGCGACGACGCTTGCGCAATGGTTCTTGGCGACAATATTTTCTATGGTGCTGGTATCCGCAAACAGCTCCTTTCTGCTGTTGAAGATGCTGAAAATGGTCGCGCTACAGTCTTTGGCTATTATGTTAACGATCCAGAACGTTTTGGTGTGGTAGAGTTCGACGAGAACTGGAAAGCTATTTCTATCGAAGAAAAACCAAAAACTCCTAAAAGTAACTATGCTGTTACTGGGCTTTACTTCTACCCAGCTGGCGTCAGTGAAAAAGCCAATAAAGTTGAACCATCGGATCGTGGCGAACTAGAGATTACTGCTCTAAATGAAATGTATTTAAAAGAAGGAAAACTAGACGTTCAGCTTCTCGGCCGCGGTTATGCTTGGCTCGATACTGGCACGATGGACAGTCTTGCTGATGCTTCAGATTTCGTTCGTGTTATTCAAAAACGTCAGGGTATTCAAATTTCCGCTCTAGAAGAAATTGCTTATATCAATAGCTGGATTGACAAAGATACTCTCCTTAAAGCTGCTGCTAGGTATGGCAAATCGTCTTATGGTCAACACCTTAAAAATGTTGCAGAAGGGAAAATTAAAGGATAATGGGAAAATTTATTTTTGAAAAAACTGACATTGAAGGTGTCTATATCATCACACCAACTCTTTTTGGCGATGAACGTGGTTATTTTATGGAAACTTATAGCGAAGCCGATTTTAAAGAAGCCGGTTTGAATTATAAATTCGTCCAAGACAATCAATCTAGCTCCAAAAAAGGTGTTTTACGTGGGCTTCATTTTCAAAAAACTCATCCTCAAGCTAAACTTGTGCGCGTTTTGAAAGGTGAAGTCTTTGATGTAGCTGTAGATCTGAGAAAGAATAGTCCAACTTATGGCAAATGGGTTGGCGCACTTCTTTCAGAAGAAAACCACAAGCAACTCATGATTCCGCGCGGCTTTGCTCACGGGTTTGCAGTAGTTAGTGATCATGCTGAGTTCGCTTACAAATGTGACGATTTTTATCATCCAGAAGACGAAGGGGGAATTATGTATAATGACCCAGATGTTGCCGTCGATTGGCCAGACGTTGGCGAATTAACTCTCAGCGAAAAAGACCAAAAACATCCAACGCTAAAAGAATCACAAATGGAGTTCTAAGGAGGAAAATGAAAAAAACGATTGTTGTTACTGGTGGCGCAGGCTTTATCGGCTCAAACTTTGTCTACCACATGCTCAAAAAATATCCAGATTACCGCATTGTTTGTGTAGACTGTTTAACTTATGCAGGTAATCTTTCTACATTGAAAAAAGCTTTAGAAAACCCAAATTTTCGTTTTTCAAAAACTAATATTTGCGACCGCAAAGCTATTAAAGAATTATTTGAAGAAGAAAAGCCAGATATCGTTGTCAACTTTGCCGCCGAATCACATGTAGACCGTTCTATCGAAACTCCAGAGCTATTTCTCCAAACCAACGTACTTGGTACCGAAACTTTGATGGATGTTTGTCGTGAGCTAAATATCCCACGCTACCACCAAGTTTCTACTGATGAAGTTTATGGCGACCTTCCACTTGATCGCCCAGATCTTTTCTTTACTGAAAAAACTCCACTTCACACTTCTAGCCCATACTCTGCTTCTAAAGCTGGTGCTGATCTTCTCGTGATGGCTTATGTTCGCACTTACAAATTCCCAGCCACAATTTCTCGCTGTTCCAATAACTATGGTCCATATCATTTCCCAGAAAAACTAATCCCATTGATGATTATTAATGCTTTAAATGATAAGCCTCTTCCAGTTTACGGTGACGGCAAGAATGTCCGTGATTGGCTTTACGTCGAAGATCACTGTAAAGCTATCGACCTCATTATTCACGAAGGTGAGATTGGCGAAGTTTATAACGTTGGCGGTCACAATGAAATGGCCAATATTGACATCGTTAAACTTATTTTGAAAGAGCTTGGTAAATCTGAAGATTTGATCACTTTTGTCGAAGACCGCAAAGGTCACGATCGTCGCTATGCTATCGACCCAACCAAGATTCATACCCAACTTGGTTGGCTTCCAGAAACCAAATTCGAAAACGGCATCGTAAAAACTATAAAATGGTACCTAGATCACAAAGATTGGTGGGAAGAAATTATCTCCGGCGAATATCAAAATTATTATGAAAAAATGTACGGAGATAAATAATGAAAGTTTTAGTGACTGGTACCAGTGGTCAGCTCGGTTTTGATGTAATGCGCGAGTTGATCAAACGTGGACACGAAGCCATAGGCGCAGATTTAAAAGAAGGGGATTTTGATTTTAAAGCCATAACTTTAGATATTACTGATAAACGATCGGTAGAAGAAGCTGTTTCAAAAATTAGTCCAGACGCAGTAGTGCATTGTGCCGCTTGGACCAATGTTGACTCGGCCGAAGAGCCAGAAAATTTAGATATAGTTCGCGCAGTTAATGTTGACGGCACTAAAAACTTAGCTGAAGCTTGTAAAAAAGTTGATGCCAAAATGGTCTATATCTCCACCGATTACGTTTTTAACGGCGAAGGCGAAGAACCATGGCAACCAGATGATAAAAACTACGCACCACTTAACGTCTATGGTCAGTCGAAACTAGATGGGGAATTAGCCGTATCCAGCATACTTGAGAAATATTTTATTGTTCGTATTGCTTGGGTTTTTGGTCAAAACGGTAAAAATTTTATTAAAACTATGCTAAATCTTGCCGAAACTCACGACGAGCTAAGAATTGTAAACGACCAAATTGGTACCCCAACTTATACATTTGATCTAGCTAGATTATTGGTAGATATGGTTGAATCAGAAAAATACGGTTACTATCACGCCACAAACGAAGGTGGTTATATCAGCTGGGCTGACTTCGCCAAAGAAATTTTCAAACAAGCAGGAAAAAACACTAAAGTTATTCCAGTTACCACCGCAGAATATGGCTTATCAAAAGCCAAACGTCCGTTCAATTCCCGCCTCGACAAGTCAAAGCTAGCTACCGTTGGCTTTACGCCTCTCCCTACTTGGCAAGACGCAACAAAAAGATACTTAGACACTTTTAGTCGCTGTTAATAAAAGACTATTTCCATAAGTCGAGATAAGCTTTTGCAACATCTTTTGGAGAGCCTTCGACCATTACTTTTCCATTTTCGATCATAATTGCTCGGTCACAGAAACGTTCTACATTGCCCATATCGTGAGTTACTAATATAATTGTTTGATTCTGATTCTTAAGAGATGAAAAATAATCATTACATTTTTGTTGAAACTCAGCGTCTCCTACAGCCAAAACTTCATCCAATACAAGAATATCACCTTTTGCTCGGATTGCTATTGAAAACGCCAGCCTTACCAACATACCACTGGAATAGTTTTTTAATTTCTGGTCTTGAAAATCTTTAAGTTCTGCGAAATCCCAAATATCATCATACATCTCATCCATTTCCTTGTTTGAAAAGCCAAGTAAAGCTCCATTTAAATAAACATTTTCTCTACCAGTAAGCTCGGGATTAAACCCGACCCCGAGCTCAATAAACGGCACAAGATTTCCATTAACAACTACAGATCCTTTTTCAGGGTAATAAATGCCAGACAAAATTTTTAACAACGTTGATTTTCCGCTTCCATTTCTGCCTACTATGCCAAGAAACTCGCCTTTTTTGACGTTAAAAGTGATATCTTTAAGCACTTTTTGATTTTTATACCCCTTTACTCCGCGTAATCTATTAAATATTGCCTGTTTTAGTCCCCACGCCCTTTCTGTAGGTAAAATGAAACTCTTTGAAAGATGATTAACTTCAATTGCATTTTCATTTTCAAGACTATTTATTAGCTTTCTTTCGCCGATTGTTCTTTTCATATTATATTTCCTCCGCGAAAAATTTAGATTTTCTTCGGAAATAGAGCGACCCTGTAATTAAAAGAAGCAAAACGATGGCGAGTGGTATAAACATAGCAAATTGATTATCGAAAAAATTCCAAACCGTAGTAGTTTCTGGCGTTATCAAAAAATATCGAACATCTTGGATTATTTGAGCTATTGGGTTTAAGAGAATAATTTTAGCGAAAACAATGCTGGAGTTTGCTACCATTGAAATTGGATAAATAATCGGCACAGCATAAAAAAGTGCTTGAATACAAACATCCCATATCGACATAATATCTCTGTATTTAACATTAATTGCGCCTAGCAGAAAAACAATACCAAGCGACAACAAGTATAATTCAAGGATTAATACGGGCACTATTAGCCAAGTGAGACTCGGCATGACTCCATTTATTAATGCAAAAATAACCACCACCACAAGGTTAATAGCTAGATTTATTAAGGCTGTAAATGTTGTAGAAACTACAACAATATATTTTGGAAAACTTATTTTTCGAATTAAATCTCCACGGCTTAACATTGCCTGTATTCCTTGGCTCGTGCACTCTGTAAAAAAACTCCAAAGCGTAGTACCAGCCAGAAGGTATACTGAATAATGAGGAATATCATTGCCAAATCTAAGGAGTTTTGAAAAAACTATATATAGGATAGCGAACATCAACAATGGTCTTAAAAGTGCCCATAGATAGCCAAGTACTGAACCTTGATATCTCAGTTTAAAATCAGTTTTAGTCAATTCCTTTAAAAGAATACGATTTTTTTTATTTAAGACCTTAGGAATAGCCATACAAAAACTATTTTAACATAAAAATGTTATTATATAAATATGGACAACCCATTAGTTTCAATAATAATCCCTGTTTTTAATACTAAAAGATATCTTAAAAAATGTTTTGAATCAGTAAAAACACAAACTTATAAAAACCTAGAAATAGTTATTATAGACGATGGATCAACTGACGAAAGTAATATTGAATGCCAAAAATTTAAGAATCAAGATAAAAGAGTTAAATTAATTAAACAACCGAACCAAGGTTTATCAGCCGCCAGGAATACTGGCCTAAATGCGTGTACGGGTGATTATGTTACTTTTGTCGATTCTGATGACGCTATAGAAAAAAACTATGTAGAATATCTTTTTGGTTTGCTTAAAAACAACAATAGCGATATGTCCATATGCGCACATAAAGAAATTAAAAATGGAAAAATAGTACGTGATTTTGGCAAAGGGTATTCTGAAAAAACCTACCTAGCTGAAGAATGTTTAAAAGACATGTTAAATGAGCAGGGATTTATGGTGTCCGCTTGGGGGAAGTTATACAGTAAAGAACTTTTTAAAAATATTCGATTTCCAGTCGGAAAACTTCATGAAGATATCGGAACGACCTATAAGCTCATTATGGGATCAAAAAAAATATCTTATGGCCCAGCATCAAAATACTTATATTATCAACACAGTAACTCTATTGTTAACTCAGGGTTTAATGCGCAAAAACTCGATATTATTTCTCAGACGGATGAAATGTGCCAAGAGATATTAAACAGCTATCCGAAGTTAGTCGATACTGTTATTGCCAGAAGAGTTCACGCTCGTTTTAGCGTGTTTAGGCTGATGGTTGATGAAAAAGATCTAAGCCCGAAAATAAAAAAAGAAAAAGAAAAGATAAAAACCTATCTTAAAAATCATAAAAACTACGTTCTTAGTTCGTCGAACACACCAAAACGTACAAAAATTGCTATGCGGATGTTTTCCTTTGGCGAACCAGTGTTCAAATTATCTTGGAAAATCTATTCTAAATTTTTTAAATAATTTAAAGTATCTTTAACGGCGTCTTCTACAGTTAGCTCAGTTTTCCACCCCAAATCTTTTAGTGCCAAATCGGCATTTGCATGCATTTGTGCTAAATCTCCAGCTCGTCGATCGACAAATTTATAGGGCAAACTTCTTCCGCTCACTTTTTCAAATGTAGCAATAATCTCGAGCACGGATGTACCTTTTCCTGAGCCGAGATTGTAAATTTTTACACCTGGTTTCATTTTTGAAATTGCTGCCAGATGACCTTTAGCTAGATCAACAACATGAATAAAATCACGTATACACGTTCCATCAGGAGTTGGATAATCTTTTCCATATACTGATAATTCTGGAAGTTCGCCAGTAGAAACTTTCATTATAATCGGCATCAAATTATTCGGAATATCGTTTGGATCCTCACCAATTAAACCAGACTTATGCGCACCAACAGGGTTAAAATATCTTAAAATTGTCACTGAAAAATCAGGATTTGATTTTGCTACATCTTTAAGTATTTGTTCTATCATGAATTTTGTTTGACCATAAGGGTTCGTTATCCCGCGTCCAGTCCCCATTGTTTCAACAAACTCAATTTCTTCTTGTTCTCCATACACTGTTGCCGAAGAAGAAAAGACGAGTTTATTAACAGAAAACTTCTCCATACATTTTAAGAGATTTATTGTCCCGCTAATATTATTTTCATAGTACTTTATAGGTTTTTCGACAGATTCAGCTACGGCTTTTAGTCCAGCAAAATGAATTACTAGGTCGAATTTTCCTTGTTCAAAAACTTTTTTTGTTGCTTCATAATCTAAAAGATCGACTTTATGAAACTTTGGTCTTTTGCCAGTAATTTTTTCGATTTTATCAAGAACGCTCACTTTACTATTAAAAAGGTTATCTAATACTTCTATTTCAAAACCTTCGTCAATAAGCTCCACAACAGTATGCGAACCAATATACCCAGTCCCGCCCGTTACTAATATTTTTTCTCTTGCCATGATATAATTATACCATGAGAAAAAAATCAGACTACATCTTTCATGGCTTGTTAATCATCCTTGATTCGTGCGCCATAATAGCATCTTATCTCTTTGCTTTTTATATCCGTACGCATGTTGATACTCGCCCTTATTATTTTATCGGTCGTTCAATTGATTCAATCTCGACAATTCTTCTTATAGTTCCGGTTTGGGTTATCATACTCTTTTTTCTAGGGCTGTATAGAAAAAATATCTTCGATCCAAGATTAAGAATTAAAGAAACAGCTCGTTTATTTTTTGCATCAATTCTTGGCACGATGTTAATCATCGCAACAAGTTTTCTAAAAGAAGAAAATGTTTTTCCGGTTCGCTTGGTGGCAATATATTCTACGATACTATGTTTTATTTTTCTTACTGTTTTTCGTTTTATCATTCGCGGTATAAGAAAGATTTATTATTCAAGAGGAAAAAAGAGTACTACAAAAGTCTTGATTGTCGGCAATAATCCAGCCACAAAAACCCTAGTAGATTTTATTATCGATTCTCCAGAAACAGGATACCGTATTGCTGGCATAGTATCAAATGCAAAATATATTCCAAAAACGCAAAAAAGACATCAATACTCTTCTGTAAAAGAAGCACTTAAAAAGACCCGACCAGATGTTATTTTTCAGACCGATGAAAAACAGACAGAATATGTATACGAACGAGCATTAGATCGTCATATCCCTTATTACTTTGTTCCCTCAGAGTCTGCACTCTCTTCTCAGCTTGGGGAATTAGAAATCATTGGAGAGACCCCTGCAATTCTTGTTAAAGTTACACCATTGGCCGGAGGAGGAAAACTTGCCAAGCGTTTCTTTGATGTGCTATTTGGCACAGGTTTTCTTATTGTCGCAGCGATACCAATGGGAATTATTTATCTAATAATGAAGATTTCAGACCCAAAACACAAAGTTTTCTTCTCTCAAACAAGATTATCTCTCAATGGAAAAAAATTCCATATTTACAAATTCCGCACAATGAAGCCAGAGTATAGTGGTATGACGGCGGAAGAAGCATTCAAGAAAATGGGAAAACCAGAGTTAATTAAACAATATAACGAAAATGGTCAATTTCTAGAAAAAGACCCACGTATTACTAAGCTAGGAGCTTTTCTAAGACAAACATCAATTGACGAACTTCCTCAATTCTGGAATATAGTAAAGGGTGACATCTCATTAGTAGGGCCACGCGCTTTACCTCCCAATGAGCTAGATCATTATAAGCACCGAGCCAAAATTCTTTCAGTCAAATCTGGATTAACTGGCCTTGCTCAAGTTTCTGGCCGTCGTGATATCCCTTTCAGCGAACGTCGTAAACTTGATGTTTATTATGTGAATAACTGGTCGCTTTCTCTCGATCTACAAATCCTAATTAAAACATTTATTTCAGTATTTAAACACGAAGGCGCAAAATAATGAAAGTCGCAATTGTTTGTGACTGGCTAACAAACGTTGGTGGTGCTGAACGCGTTTTGAAAGCTGTTCATGATATGTATCCAAAGGCGCCAATTTACACTAGTAAATACGATAAAAAAGGTATTGACTGGTTTTTAGACGCTGATGTTCGTACTGGTTGGCTTCAAATTTTCCCAACTTGCTTTCGACGCATTTTAGGCCCTCTTCGTCAAATATATTTTAACCATCTCGACTTATCCGATTATGATGCAATTATCTCGGTAACTGGCGCCGAAGCAAAATCTGTTAAAAAGGGAAAAGCGATACATTTTTGCTATTGTCATGTTCCTACGCAATACTACTGGCAATTTTACGACGACTATATTAAAAACCCAGGCTTTGGTTTTTTAAATCCGCTCGTCCGTTTTTTCTTTAGAATATTAGTTAATCCGCTCAAAAAGGCAGATTATAAATCAGCACAAAAACCAGATTATTATATAACTATCTCGTCGTATGCTTCTGAGCTAATAAAAAAATATTACAATCGAGAATCGATTATCATTCATCCACCAGTTGCCGTAAAAGATTTTCATGGTAAACCTACGAAAAGGCAAACAAAACAAACTTACAATTTTATCGTTACATCTCGTCAAGTCAATTGGAAACGCATTGATTTAGCAATAGAAGCCTGCAAAAAAACCAAAGATAATTTGACAATCGTTGGTACTGGTCCAGAGCACAATAGTCTAGTCAGGCTTGCCGGAAATTATCCATTAATTACATTTAAACCACAAATGAATCAAAAAGGACTAAAAAAAGAAATCGAAATGTCAGACGGCTATATTTTTCCTAGTTTTGAACCATTTGGTATTGCACCAGTCGAAGCTCTTGCGGCCGGTTGTCCAGTCATAGCCTATGGCAAAGGTGGCTCTTTGGATTATGTTGAAGAAGGGAAAAACGGGATTTTCTTTGAAAAACAAACTGCTAATTCTTTGTCTAAGGCCATTAGAAAATTTAAGACCATTCATTTCGATGCGGACAAGGTTATGAAGTCCGCGGAGCAATTTGACGAAAAAATATTTACGGAAAAACTAAGAGGCTATATTTATGAAAAAACCAGGAAAAACTAACCCCCTTATTAAAATTAGATCTGGTTTGCTGTATTGTCTTCCAATCGCCATCTTTTTTTCCTACCACCCAGTTCTGACAATCAGCGAAAACGCAACAATGAACTTAGAACTATCATTAATACTTATTTGGCTTATAATTTTTTCTATTTTCTCGATACCATCAGTTTTCCACCTCATCTATAACGTAATAAAGAACAAACAAGAGAAAAAATTCAGGATTCTTATAACATTAGTAATCATATTTTTACTATACGCGACTGCTTCTATTATGTGGTCAAAAAACTTTCTTCGCGCCGTGCTGACAGATGGCATTTTATGGTGTCTGTTTTTATCGTCGATATCAATTATAGATATAATAAAAAATAGCCAAGAAAGCATCAAAAAGAATCTGCTTAAAACTCTTTGTTTTTCGTCACTTTTGGCCTGTCTATGGTGTTGGATTCAAAGTATCTTAGATGTTTTTGGTGCCGATCAATCAACCACCTTTATGTGTGACGGTTGCAAGACTATCACCTTCGGTTTTCCGCATCCGAACGGCTTTACTGCGGAACCACAATACATGGGCAACCTTTTACTTATACCAGCATTTATTCTTCTTTATCAATATTTTTCTTCTACACCCATTTTTTCAAAAAAACTTAGCACATTTTTCGCAGTAGTTGTTGTCAGCACTCTATTTCTGACGCTTTCACGTGGCGCAATCTATGCCTTTTGTTTAGCGTATCTATTTATGGCTTTATGGCTCATCATAAAAGAAAGAATTAAAGTAAAACGAATCTTGTTCTCGGTGCTAACTGTTTTTGTATCATTTATCCTTGCGGTTCTAGCGCAGGGTATTTTCTCGGAATTGTCTTATACGAACGATACATTTTATTCCGGTATCAGAAAATCGCTTAATCAACTTTCTCTCGGTATCATTGATCTTCCTGTAGAAAAAGAAGAAAAAAAGGACAATCCTGAGACAGATGAAATTTCTTCTATCCACGATGGCTATATAGAAGCATCGACTAACGAGAGAATGACTTTGACTATCGCATCATTAAAACTGTGGTCGTCGAATCCATTGATCGCCATTTTTGGTGTTGGCATAGGAAGTGCTGGATCGTCAGTTAACCAAGCTTATATAGAAGGCTTTTATACGAATGAGTTTTTGGAAAAAGAAGGCATTAATGAAGGGACTCTTACTTCGCCTAAAAAAATCATCCAAAACGAATACGTTGAAATATTATTAGAGTTTGGGATTATTGGTTTTTTGTTAGTTTGTGCGATAATTCTTTTCCTAATTAAAAACATAAAAGACAAAAAAGAAAGCGTTCTTTTATACTCTATCATTCTAAGTTTTGGCGTGAGCGTAGTTTTCTCTTCCGGTTTACCAAATGCCCTACATATTTATTTAATTATTCCACTGCTTGCTTCTATTAGCGCAAATAAAAAATCTTAATCATCTTTTTTATTCTTAAAAACAATGCGATCATAGGTAAAGTATGTGATCATCATACAAACTAATGCTGTAAAGGCAAAAACACCAGTACTTTCAATAAATTCATAATCAAACGGAAGACCGATATTCGAAGAAAATGAAAAAGCGAACTCATAGACTGGTTTTAAAAAGCCGAAAACCCATGTAAAAAATGTTTTTAACGTGAAGGTCTTGCCAATATTATAGACAAAGAAAATAATTATTTCTCGTTTTGCTACTTTTGAATTTTTCCAAATCAACCGGCTATTCAGAATAAACGCAAAAACCGTGCCGATTAATCCACCAATTAATGCAGAAATCCAAAGAATGTCGTTATTATTAATTATCCTAGCTGAAATTGTATAAAAAACTAGTTCGATTAAAGTAGTAATAACGCCCAGGATAAAAAATCCGCCGAATTTTTTTACTCCTGATTTTTTTTCTTTCTTTTCCATTCTTCAATTTTATCATATGCTATAATTATTTCATGTTAAAGATGAAAAGAAGTTATTTTTTCATCGCACTACTATTAGTGCTATTTTCCAGTGTCAATGTTTTTGCAATCTCAGAAACACAACAAAAAGCTGTTGTTAAAAACTGCAAAAGGATTCGTGAAACATTAAAGGGAATTCAAAGAGCAGACACATCAGCTCGTACCGACTATCTTCCTTCTATCTATGACGAAATGCTTGGTAGCTTTATTATTCCAATGAATTCAAGACTTTTGAAAAATGATCAGACCAGCGATCTACTCATAAAAAACCAAGAAGATTTTGCTGAAACTTATAGCGAGTTTAAAGCTGACTTTGTGACATATAGTCGGTCAATGGAAAAACTTCTGAGTATAAATTGTGAAGATAATCCGAAAGAGTTTTATTCGGCGCTCGAGATTGTTCGCACCGATCGTGAATATGTGAACCTTGATACTAAAAAGATGAGTCAGATTATCGACAAACAAAAAACATATGTTGAGACACTGAAGGAATCACTATGACGAAGGGCGGTAAAAACTTAGTTATTCTAGGTGTTTCAGCAACAATCATTGCAGTTGCCACGACGACAGCAAGTCTTATCGTCTACCATAATTCTGGAGACATTTATATCGATCGCTCTAGACCAGGTTTTTTGCCGGACAAAGAAGAAATCGAGAGCAGAACAAAGCCGGAAAATAATTATAAATTTTCAGACGAAAAAGGCGATATTTCGGAAGAAGAATTTGATGAATATCTCCTCGAACTAGAAGAGCTTCAAAAAAATCTTGAAGCAATTCCTGATCCATATTCTCCGACGTCAATTTCCGACGATGCCCTAGGCATCCCTGCCGAATGATTTTCTAAGCCAAACGTCCGCATCACCACCCGACATGAGTAAAATTAAGTATCCTTCTTCTTGATATTTTTTAACTTTTTCAACTAACTCATTATTCATTTCTGCTGGTTCGGCAATTTCTTTATTATCCATATATTCAATCAACTCGGCTGGCGGGATTACCCTTTGGCCTGGTTCTTCACGAAGCAAAAAAGACGGTAGCCAAAACAATTTGGCAGCCTCCAAAAAACAATCGCCGTATTGATCACGAATATTATACTGTCTTCTATTCTGTAACGGTTCATATAAAACAACCAATCCTTTTAAGCCCAGTCGCTCAATTTCTTCTTTCGCAATATCCATTGTTGCCTTAATTTCCTCAGGTAGATGTGCATAATCAGAATATACATTTTCCCCAACTCTCTCGAAACGGCGACCAGCACCAGGGAATTGGTTTAAAACGTCAATAATTTTCTCTTCCGAGTTTTCTATTCCCACTTCAGCCTGAATTTTCTTCACAGCCTCTAATGCCAAAGCAGCATCCTTTTTTCTAACCAATCCAGCTAAACTAAAAAGATTTTCAGAACTTACATTTTCGACAACATTTTCGCTCTGTCGTCGAAATTGTTCAAACGCTTCGTCGTAGTTTTCTTTTGTCGGATAAATCTCTTTGTGGTCATAATCTACTACAGTAATAACCGCTAACCATGGGTGAAAATGCAAAAAATTTCGATCAAACTCATCTGCCTCATAGATCAAAAACCTAGACTTTTTATCGAAATTACCAGCAGGAGCAAATCCTAGCGTAGTCCCTTCAAGCCAAGAAATTGGCACGCCAAGCTTAAGACAAGCCCAAATAATCATCGCGGTCGTGGTTGATTTGCCATGTGTCCCTGCAACTCCTACCATTTTCATTCCAGTTTCTCGAAGGACTAAATTAATCATCTCATCACGCTTTGATATTTTTAGTCCTAGTTTTTTTGCCAGGACAAGCTCTTTGTGGTCGTCACGAAGTGCAGAAGTATACAAAAACCATTCAACTTCACCAGCATCAAATTTTTTCTGGAGAAACGAGCCATCTTGTTCGCCAATGAAAACATCAATACCTGCCTTTTTTAGCGCCGGGGTAATCGCTCCAGGTCGCATATCAGAGCCAGAGACTTCGAATCCTGCTTGTTTTATAAATAGAGCTAAAGCTCCCATCGCTGTTCCTGAAATACCAGAAATATAAACTTTCATGATATAATTATACAAGTTATGGGTGGCAAATTCAAATCGCATCTCAAAAAAATTAAATTCCGCCGTCTCCACACCTGGCAATTAATTTTAATTCTAATTCCGCTTTTATTTTTGACGGCCACTCTTATGCGCTTCGATCACATCAAAATGACTGAACTCAGAAAAAAGGTTGATGAAGCAGATAAGCTTGGTAATATCGAAGAAATATCCGCCTCGCTCGAAGAACTTTCAGCGTTTGTTCGAAATAATATCGTTATTAATATTGTTGAAGAAAATGGTAGTTTAAAGGTTTCTTTTGGGACAGGACCATTTTATCTTAAAGAGTCCTATAATCGCGCCGCTAATCAGGCCATAGAAGAAGCTCAAGCGAACCTAACTGGAGATTCTAACCCTTACGGTAACATTTTTGCTGAAGCAATGAACATCTGTAAACCCCAAGCTATCGCAAATGGTTGGACTTGGAGCGACCAAAGCTATATCGATTGTATGACCGGCGAAATCAACAAATATCCGTCTTCAGAAAATCTATTTTCGAAAATTACAGCCGACGTCCCTTCGACCGAACTCTACCGACGAGAATTCTCATCACGCATCTGGGCACCAACTTTCTCGGGTTTTATGATTTTAATATGTCTCATTTTGATTGTTGTAATTTTTATCCGTTTCATCATCTGGATTATCATTCGTCTATCCCTGTTATTCTTATAATTATCAAAAAATCTCTGTTTTTTCTCTTGACATCAATCGACAAGGGTCATAAGATAAGATTATCATTAATCTAAAGGAGGCTAAATGGCTTACGAACATACCAACGGCAAAGGTGTAAAATATTATCTTCACAAATCTGAAGTTACCCTTCGCGGTGGCAAGCCACAAACAATTTATTTCTTCACAAAAGACGAAAAAGGTGGTAAAGGAACTCCTTGTGACCTTCCAGCCGATCGTGTTGTTGTCGAAAACCCACGCAATGGTTTCTTGACACTCAAAAAGAAATAATTTGCTAACAGATTATTGAGAAATAAACCCCATTCGGGGTTTATTTTTATGGTAAAATAAGCATATGAACATTGATTTCAACAGATTTTATACAAGTCTTATCGTTATTGTTGTTATTATTGCTTTTGGATTTTTCCTCGGCAAAATCAAATGGATCGATAAATCCACCAACAAAAAATTTGTCAATCTCCTCCTCATGGTTTTCATGCCAGCCTCACTTTTTAACGCCTTCCCAGGCGAATTTTCAGAAGAATTTTCCAGCTTGTTTTTTATGGGCCTAGTTGGCGGAGTCGTTACTATGCTCCTCGTCATCATCGCCGCAAAACTCGTTTATAATAAAAAATTCTTTCCAGGCGAATTAACTTACGAAGCTCAGTTTTCCTTCGCCTTTAATAACGCCACTTTTCTCGGTTATCCTCTAATCAGTATGGCTTTCGGCGAACGGGGAATCGTGCCTTATTGTGGCTTCATTATCGCTTTTAACCTAGCCCTCTTTTCCTACGGCGTCTGGCTTTTTGAGCGAAAAATCACTCCAAAATTCATCTTAAAAACAATTATTAACCCTAACATCATTGCCGTCATCTTAGGTATGATCTTCTTCATTGGGCGCGTTAACATCAGCACAGAAGTTCCTATTCTTCACGACGCCATAAAATACATTTCAGGTGCGACTACTCCAATTTCTCTTCTTTGTGTCGGTTACATGCTTTCCACTGCAGATCTTAAAAAATTAATAAAAAAATGGCGTCTCTTTATTGTTGCCGCCATTCAACTTATCTTCGCTCCCGTGATTACTTTTTTTGTAACAAAAATCCTTTTTAGATTCCCAGACGAAGTCGTTTTAATCTGTACTCTTATCCAAGCTCTCCCGACCGCCACTTCTCTTAGCCTTTTTGCCGAGAAATATGGCGGTGATGTCGCCGAAGCTAGTCAAATTGTCGTCATCTCGACGTTGATGTCGGTAGTGACAATGCCGTCCGTAATGACAATTTTATTCGTCACTCTCTCCTGATATGCTATAATAACCAGAGTGGGGGCGTAGCTCAGGGGTTAGAGCAGTCGGCTCATAACCGATTGGTCGTTGGTTCGAACCCAACCGCCCCCACCATAGAAAGAAGGTGACTTTTTGGTCGCCTTCTTTCTATTTTGATAGTTGGGTGAGAACCAAGTGCGCCATTTTCAAGCTTCTGAGTGAAAATTTGCTTGCAAAATTTTCCGAAGAAGTGCAGAAAATGTTTAGGAAGCGAAGCTTCCGACCCAACCGCCCCCACCAAAAATTCTAAAAAATAGCCCGAAGGGTCTATTTTTTTTGGATAATATATTTCTTCAGTATGTGCACTGTGCACATACTGAAACCCAAAACTACCCCTGAAAAACCTGATTTTACTATTGCTTTTTTCTGACTTTTGTGCTAGAATAGACACAAGCGGGCTAGACCGGCATTTCTTCTGAGTAGTTAAAAATCGACCAAACGGTCATTTTTTATTTTACAATCCCACAATCTGGATTCTTCGGATAGATAAAATAATTCTTTTTCTCGGTTTCTGTTAGTTCTTCTTTTTCATCAAAATCAAAACCCTTAGCCTCATTATTTTTAGATTCCCCAGAGTTAGAGCCAGAGTTATTGGGGTTTTCTTCTTTTGCTTTTAGAACCACAAAGGCACTTTTGCCTGCAAAACTAACCCCGTTACTATACGGAACTAGGGAAATTTTATTATCTATTGAAAAATCCAAATCAGAAATAGTTATTTTTTCTTTATCTGTGACGCCGACTAGCACGTCATTAATATACACAAGCGTCCTAAAACCGTCTGTCGAAAACTCAATCTCTGCCACGCCCTCACCTTCTTTTATTCCAAAATTCTCGATTTCGAGCTCTGTCGATTTTCTCTCAATGGTCTCAGAAATCTCCACTTTTGCCGACATATTTCCGGACAGCCCATTTTCGTCAGTCACTTTGACCTGGACGAATCCCGTCACAGGGGTTTCAAATATTTTTGAAACGATTGGCCCATTTGTTTCCGTTTCAAAAACTCCGTCAAAATCAAGATCCCACTCATACTTAACAATTTTTCCGTCCGCAATTGTTTTCGAAGCGTCGAAAATCATTTTTTGCCCGCTTATTCCATAATAATTCTCGTATTGAAGCTTCACGTCTGGTCGATTAACAATATAATCCGTCGAGAAGTTAAGCTCTCCCGTAGCGGAAAAACTTTTTCCACCAGTTTCGCTCGTTAATTCCAAATATTCATCCATAATATTCTCTGGCGTAATCGTATAAATATTTACAGGATCAATCTCTAGACTCCTAAGTTTTACTTCTTCTAATCCAATTTGTCTTCCTCCTACTATTTCGGTTTTATGATAACCAGCATCCGTAAGCGCTACAATTGATTTTGTTGCACCCTTTTCCCAATGTAATTCATTCATCGCTTGTAAAGATGTAGAAAGTAAAGATTCTGGCTCATCACTTCCACCCTCAACTTCCAAAGAATCTAAAATGTTTTGAATTTTTTCGAGCGTGCAAGTCTCAAAATCACAATGCAAAATTGGTTGGAAATTATCTTCTTTCAGATCGCGATATTCGTAAATTGCTACTTTTCCACCAGGCGCATTCAAAACTAAACTAGAGAGCCTCAAAGCCTCTTTTTTATACTGATCAATCAAATTTTTCATCGAGCCAGTTGTATCAATCAAAATTGCTACGTTATGTACTTTGATTTCTCTTTCTTCTTTTGGCTTTTCCATATTAAATGCATCGAGCACTTTTTCATAAATCTTATTTGAAGCAAGATAAAAAGTTCTCAGCGCATATCTTGAATTGCCATACGAACCATGCGGATCCATTGACTCGCTTAAATTCAACCAGTTGATTCTCGAAGTACAAATCATATCAAAATGGTTACACCAAACTCCAACTTTTCCACTAAAACCGTCAGCCACATACGGCACCTGTCCGTCTAAAATCCCCTGAACGACGTCGCAATCAGGTACGTATTCTCGATATTCCGAAAAATTTTCTCCACGGCAAGCAGGAGGAAGAATTCCACTTCCTTCAGGAAGAAAAAGCTTCGCATCGCCGAAAGTCGCAATATAAATAATCTTATCTTTGAATTTTTCAAGCTGTGGCATTCCCATTGACAAAACTCCGGCACCTTGCGAAAAACCAGCCAACACAAATTTTGTGTTCGGGCATTCTTCCGAAACGCGCGTTAGATATGTTTTAAGCTCTCCGATTCCTTGTTTAAAACTCTCGCCATAAGTATAAGATTTTCCCGCTGAAATTTTTGCACCAATTGTGGTGATAAATGCTTCTGCACTTTCAATCCCAATGCTTGTTGCCGGATACTGATAGGCGCCTTGAACCTGACTACCTAGCTCATAAAAATCGTAACTCAGCCCAGTTTTTTCCAACTGTTCACTTAACGCTTCTTTAAAATCGAGATAATCATTGTTTGTCCCATCTATTGTTGCGCCCGAACCATCTGCGAAGACTACACGGACATCTTTACATGTATAATTCACGTCGGAAGATGCTACAGTCGGTAGAAAATTAAATAAAGTTTGAACCTGAAAAAAAGTTAATAAAAAAACTAATAATATCCCAATAAATCTTCGCATATTGGAACTAACATACAGAACAAAAGGAAAAGATGCAAGCAAAAGCGAAATATGTTATAATTTGCTTATGCCAAAAATAAAGACGAGTGCTCGACGTTTTTTCTACAACCTAAAAAATAGATTTTTTACAGTTGAAAACACCGTCCTTTTTATCGCAATCATCTTGTGCCTCGGCTGGACTTATGGAGCAATTTCTTCCATGACGAGAAACTGGCAACTTTCACGTGTTTTAGTCGAAAAACAGTATGAAGAAAAAATTCTTGAGTTAGAAATCGAAAGCCTCGGTCTAGAAAACGCCTACTATTCCTCTGAAGAATACCAAGAACTTTCTGCTCGAAAAAAACTCAACAAAAAGCTTCCAGGAGAAACCCTAATTTATCTTGCTGAAAATTCAGAAGAGGCAAAGAAAAAACATGAAATTCCAGAAAAATTGACTGGCCCAGAAAAAAACAATTTATCTGAATGGACGGCGTTTTTACTAGGAATTTAGTTTTCAAAAACAGGAAAATACTGTATAATCATAACCAGTATGGAAGGCGAACGAAATAATTCTCCTGTTTTTCACAGCGACGATATAAAATCGTCGAAGGCTAATTCTGATAAAGAATATTTTGTGAATGTTATTAACGATCCTTTCCAACAATGGTTACTGAGAAAAAAACCTGCCAAAGTAAAAGTTAAGCAAGAATTCGAAACTCCAGCTCCTGCGCCAGAGAAACCAGAAGAAAAGCCGAAATCCCCTCAGTGTCGCACTACTATCCGCTTAACAACCGAGCGTCTTCGTCGTGATTCCCAAAAATACAAAACGCCATTCATTTTGCTTGGTGTTTGTGCAGTTATTCTCTTGATTACTGCTGGAGTGCTCGCCTATTTAAATTTCTTTGGCGAGAAAAAAGTGGAGACAAAAACCGTCTACGTACAGGTTGGACCAGAACCGGAACCCGAACCAAATCCAGAACCGACTCCAGAACCAGAACCTGAGCCAGAACCAGAACCTGAGCCCGAACCCGAACCAACTCCGGAACCAGAGCCTGAGCCTGAGCCTGAACCTGAACCCGAACCGTACCGTGGTGGAGGAGGAGAAATAAATGCGTAAAAAAGGCTTTACACTTCTTGAAGTGGTACTTTTCCTAGCTTTATCTGGTGTACTTATTTTGATAGTAGTCAGCGGTACATCTTACTCAATTGCCGAAAAACGTTTTAACGACACAGTGAATAGTTTTGTTAGTTATCTCCAAGATCTTTATGCGAGCGTCAACTATACGCGCCATAGTAATAATGGTCAATCCTCTCAAGCAGTTTATGGTAAACTCGTTAATATGGAAACAAAAAACAAAAAAACCACCTTTTCTTCCTATACAATTCTTGGGTCAGCAAATACAAGAAACTTAAACGGCAATGATGCCCTTGAAATGTTAACAGCGCTTAGCCCAGAGATTCTTGATGACGACGATATAGAAGAATACAGACCAGTTTGGGGCGGAGAAATAAAATCAACACACCAAGACCCTTCGACTGGACTTTACATAGAAGATATTTCAGATGGTACCGAAACAATCAGCCAAATCATGCTACTTCTTATTCGCCATCCTAAAAATGGCATGACATTTACATATGTTTATTATCCTAGTGCGAAGGAAACGATTCCGACAAATCCAAACGAATTGTATAATCCAGACATTTCCGAAAATAGCCTACTCGAAAAGTTTATTAGCCAAAATTCTTCTGGGGATCAAGACGCAAACTTCTGTGTTGATTCCGATGATCGTTGGGCGGGCGGTGGCGAGCGTCGTCTAGTAAAAATTCACAAAAAAGCTAACAATGCTTCTGGAGTTGAACTAATAAGCAATCTAGAAAAAGGAGGTTTTTGTGAGGAATAAACGTGGCTTTACTCTTACTGAACTTACCGTTGCAATCGCCTTTATTTCGATTCTGCTTCTCACGATTGCTGTCGTTACGATGAACATGGTGAACAACTACCATAAAGGGCTGACAATGAAAGCCATGAATACTGACGGACTTGCCTTAATTGACGAGTTTTCCTCTGCAGTGGCAGAATCACCAGTTTTTGATGCCGAATCTCTCTGTAAGACTCTCGGTGATATCGGTACTAAAGGTGCAGATAATAGATTTGGAAATGGTACTAACGGCGCTGATGACTGCATGAATGACGATGCAAAACAGTTTATCTATCAACAATATTTCCAAGAGATAAAAGTTACCAAAAATGGCGTCGAAAATAAGCTTCCTTTGCCGACATCTGGGGTTTTCTGTACTGGAAAATATTCCTATGTTTGGAATACTGGCTACGTACTGCCAGCCGACAGCCATACGATGTCTTCTGGATTTTATTCCGGAGGGACGAGCCTTTCCGGCAATTTTCGCCTCAGCAAGTATGCTGATCCAGGTCGTAATTTCTGTCGCAACAATTTTCCTAAAGATGGCAGTAGCGTAACTGTTTATCCTTTAATACCAGACAGTGGAATTAAGTATATTAGTACTAACGCAGTTGGAGATTCAGCAATGACAGAACAACTAAATAATAATATAAACAATTTGCTCTCTTCGCAGACTCCGCTTTCCGCCGAACTAATCAGCACGTCTGACATCGCTCTCTACTCAGTGGTGATAGAAACACCTTCTATTAACAAAATGTCAGGTCGCTCACTCTATACTGGCTCCTTCATCCTTGGTTCTATCACAGGGGATATTGAATTAAATGATGGAGATTCAAGATGCAAAATCGAAGGGTCATCTTCTTTCGATGTTGAATATTGCGCAACAAATAAATTTAATTTCGCCATGCGGGCGATGGGAGGAAACAGTGGGAACTAAAAACAACCAAAAAAAACAAGGCGCTACGTCGTACTATATGATCATAGTGTCAGCGCTTCTGTTCGGCGTAATTGCCGCCGGCTTTATTACATTAATGGTCAATGAGATGAGCAAAAGCTCAGAAAACAACCTTTCTCAAAGCGCTTACGACTCAGCCGTTGTCGGAATTGAAGACACAAAAATCCTGCTCAAAAAATACAACGAAATAAAAGATTATATGGCCCAGCACGGCGGCGCATACCCAGATAATATAGTGAATGCAAAGGATATTGTCGATGCCGTAGATGACTCTTTAGCAACTGAAGAAAACGAAAGCCAATGTATTAATTTTGCTGAGTTAGGGTATGCACAAGACTATGATGGAGGTGTTCTCGTCCAGGAAACCGATGAAAAAGGAATCACTGTCCAATCCTACACATGTATAATGATTGATTTTTACCCAAAGGATTATCTCTCGACCTTGAGTAGCGAGAGCCCAACTCGCATTATTCCTCTTCAGACCCGTAATGATGAAAATGACAAAATTAAGAACGTTCGTATCAGCTGGTATTCTCCCGATAATCTTGCTGGCCAGGGAACAGCCAATTTCGCGAACACGGACGACGCGGCAATCATTAGTTTCTCAGACGACGCATCGAATCCGCCAGTTCTCGTCGCTCAGCTTTACCAAACCTCTACCAATTTTAACTATGATAGTTTTTCTACTTCTGGACCAGACAAGAATAATCCGACGGCTACTGACCGCGGGACTTTATGGCTTGTTCCTGCTAACACTAACTCTTATCCGGCGGTTCTTTCTGGGAACGTACATTATGAACAATGGGGAGACCCAACGAAAACAAAACCAAGCGATCGTTCAACCATCCTATCCAACAATGCGTTTCTTAATTCAAATGACCACAGAGAACAAGATTCAAGCGGACAGAAGATAACACATACTGGCTATCCAGTCAGTTGCGCAAATGCCCCAGGGAACCTTGATTATCTTTGCTCGGTCGTCATAGAACTCCCAAACCCTGTAAACGGATCTCGTTCCAACGTGCCCGGCACTTTCTTGCTGTCTCTCACCATGCCTTATGGCCAACCAACAACCGACATACGTGTAGAAATGTCATCTAAGAATATTAGTGAAACATGGGAAAGTGATGGCTCATATATTGGGGACTCCTTTGATAAAGTACAAACCATTATTGATTCTACTGGTCGTGCCAACGATGTCTACCAACGTGTCGAAAGCCGTATTGAGACGTTTAACTCAGATTTTCCATTCCCAGACTATACGCTTACGCTTGGTCAAGGTGATGGCGAAGGCACATCACTTTGGAAGAATTTTATTATTTCATCCGATTCGGGCTGTAAAAACTATTCTATTGAAGATGAATCTCCCATAGAGAATCCATGCCCTTGATTTTCTTTAACAAAAGGTATATAATAACACCGCAAGGCGTGATACCTTGGTATCCCTTGCGGTGGTAAAATGTCGCGGGGTAGAGCAACCTGGTAGCTCCATTCTGCGTTTAACGGCTCATAATGAACCAGAAGTTTATTAATAGTTGAACTTTATAGATCCAGGAACATCGCGGGGTAGAGCAGCCTGGTAGCTCGTTTGGCTCATAACCAAAAGGTCGTTGGTTCAAATCCAACCCCCGCAACCAAAATGGCGTCAGAATCGCCCCCCCGATTCCGGCGCCGTTTTGTTGTTCAGCTTTTTCGTCTTCTCATTAGCCCGAACAACTCTTTACGATATTCAAATAAGACATAAATCGCGCCGATTACACCTACCGCGACAATTGCCCAAACCGCGACAAACGATGATTTTTCTTCAAACTTTTCTTCTTTGACTTCATAGTTCGCTCCATCGTTTTTCACAATTTTTCGACAGCGATTTGTTAAGGGATTTCTTTCATACCCTTCCGCACATTCCTTCAGAGTTGATGTGGTAGTTGTCGCATATTTTCGACAGCGATTTGTTAAAGGGTTTCGATAATAACCTTCTGGGCATGGAGCTAATTCGGTAGAAAGAGAAAGAATTTTTACACAATTTCCAGTCTCCTCGTTTATCACTTTTCCAGCAGGACAAGTTTTATATTTTTGATAATTGTTTTCTTCACTAGGTGTTGGACTATAAGTTTGAAGCCACTGTTCAGAACCGTCATCATTATAACCAAACTGCGCCAAAGCCACTGCTTTCTTTTGTCCGTTAAAATACGTCAAACTATCAACGATACTCCCGTCCGCATCAATAATTTCGATGAGATTTGAATTCACCGGATTTTTTGTTAACGTAAAATCGGCAGGGAAAAACACAAAATATCCCTCTGGCTGAATTAATCCAGATAACGCGTGTAGTTTATTCTTATAGCGCAAAAAACACCCATCAAGTCGAATTTTTGTTGCGGTTGGATTAAATAGTTCAATAAATTGCTCAGACTTTTCACTTTCATAATAACTCAATATTTCTGAGAACTGGATTCCTCTACAAACTGGCTCAGCCGTTTCGGTTTCATCGACAACTTGTTTATCGTCTTCCGCACGTTTGTTTTCTGACCCAGGCGTTAAAACCTTTGTTAGTTCCCATACCTCCTTTTCGTCATCAAATTTTGCTAGAGCGAATCCTTTTTTCTGACCATTAAAATATTCGAGCGAATCAGCCACACTCTCATCGGCGTCAACGAGCTCAATCAAATTCGATTTCGTTGGATTCTTTGTCAGAGACAATTCAATTTCTTCAGGGTAGATAACGAAGTACTTTTTCGCAGGCACAGTTCCGCTCAGCTCGTAATTTTTATTTTTATACCTTAAAACGCATTCATCTAAAGCAATGTTTCGGCTCGAAGGGTTAAAGAGCTCAACGAACTGTTCGCCTCGGTCGTTAATAAAGTATGTGAATATTTCTGAAAACTTTAGCCCCTTACAAACTGGAGTTTTAATTTCTTCATCTTCATCATCAGGTTTCGGATCGACGTTAGGCTTGTCATCATCTCCTCCATTAGTTTCACCACCATTTCCCTCGCCAGTTTCTCCACCGTCTTCTGGTATTGTCAGAACCTCTCGTTCTAAAACCCAATCCGGTATATAAGAATCAAGCAGGGAAAACAAAAAAGTCTCTAAATCTCGCACTAAAAACTTTGTATCCAGTTTCCCAGTATTTTCGCAATCAGGATAGTTTCCCCAACACACCGAGTCTATTTCCTCACCATCGGCAGTAAGATAAACGCGCCCACCCGCCTGCGACATATTTGTTGTATAGGTTAGGTCTGCCTTGTCTGCATCATCAGTAGATTTATATCTAAACAATATTTTTTCGCCAACCATTTCTGACCCCTCCGGAAATTCATAAATCGGTTTATTAACCGACCCAGTCGCGTTCTCATAGTTTAAAGAAACTCCCGAAAGCGGAAGTTTTTCTGGCCAATTTCTAAAAAGTTCAATCATCTCCTCTCCGCCTGCTGAAACCGCCAAGATCACCAGAATTTTTTCATTTTCCGTTTCATCTTCCTCAGGTTCCTCATCCTCTGCATCCTCATCGTTTTCAGAATCTGTAGTTACAGTTTCTTCATCTAGCTCTGTAGTCGTCTCAGCGAATACCGGCCGAAACCCAGCCGTTCCGATTAAAATACAAATAATACATATAAATACATTGACCTTTTTCATAAAAAAATCTTACCACAAGAATTATTTTCGGCGCAATACGGTTGTGCTATAATTTGAGTATGAGTGAAAGTCTAGTCAACCTTTCGATAATTCTTCTCTGCGCCTTTTCGCACGCCTTTTTCCAACTCGACGCAGGTGGACTACTTCTTCTTTACCATTCTAGCCTTGGCAAACATGTCCCGAAAAAAACTCGTATTCTCGCATCGAATTTTTTGCTCGGTGTAGCTTTCTTTTTAACGCTCTGCCTTTCTGCTTCGTCTTTTATTCTTCTTATTTTCTTTAGCGGAGAATTATCAATCAGTACACTTTCGCTTCTCGTTGGCATTTTAGTCGCAGTGTCTTTGATTATTTTTACAATCTATTATCGTACTGGCCGTTCAACCGAACTTTGGCTTCCGAAAGCCGTCACCCGCTTTATTAGCCAACGTGCTAAAGAAACTTCTTCTCGCGTTGAAGCCTTTTCTCTTGGCATGATGACCTCCTTCGCGGAAATCCCTTTTTCTCTCGTTCTGCTTGTTCTCGCTTCAAACTCACTTTTATCGCTTTCTTTGAAGTCACAGCTCATCGCGATTTTCCTCTACATTTTTATTGCAATCCTCCCTCTCCTCTCTATTCGCGTCTGTGTTCGTCAGGGAAAGACTATCGCCGACATTCAGCGCTGGCGTTTAAAGAATAAAACCTTTCTCCGTATTCTCGGCGGAATCGGCTTTATCGTTCTAGCATTATTTATCTTCGCTTTTAAAATTTACGGAGAATTATTCTAATGAAAAAAGCCTCGCACAACTCCTATTCTTTTTCAGCTGAAGATATTAAAAACGACCTTCGTCGGGAGGCTCGCGCTCTCCGTATCCACACTGGGTTCGCCGAGATAATCATCGAAAAAGTCATTTTAAAAGTTGAAGCATATAAAAAATCTCATCCAGTAGTGACCGAAAAAGACATCGAAAGTTTAGTCTATTCAGAACTAAAGAAATACCATAAAGACTTAGCCTTTATTTACCGTAACCGAGAAAAAATTATTTAATCAGAAACCCATCCCCTAGATATTTAGGGGTTTATCCTTCCATTATAGCATAAGCATTTTATTTTGTCAAGTTCTCGAGGAATCTTAAAAATCTTGACACTTTTACCATAAACATAATAAAATAATAGAAATGGTCAAACAAAATTTTTCGTGGGCAAAAAAACACTTATCTGGTGATTCGATTATTGAAGTCTTGATTGCGGTCGCGATTTTTTCCGCTATCGCTGTCGCTGCTCTCGGGATTATGAATAAAGGTCTCGAAAACGCTCAATCTTCTCTAGAAACAACCATTGCCCGCACCGAAATGGATGCCCAAGCCGAAAAAATCCGTTTTCTTGCCGACTCAATTTCCTCTGACCCAGGAGATCCCAGTAATGAAAACAGTAACAGCGGAATATGGCAAAAAATGACTAACGATGCTCTCGACCCAGACGATGGCAACTACAAAGATTTTATCGAAAGTTATAAAAAGCAAGCCGGCCTATCAAGTTGCTCTGGCGTCATTAAAGATGGTAATTCAGAAGAGGGCACGAATTACCACGCATTTGTACTTGGTCCTAACAACTCCTTTATTACTAGACAAAGTTCGCATTCCGATTCT
This sequence comes from Candidatus Saccharimonadota bacterium, assembly GCA_017510445.1. Taxonomy (GTDB): domain Bacteria; phylum Patescibacteriota; class Saccharimonadia; order Saccharimonadales; family Saccharimonadaceae; genus Nanosyncoccus. The sequence continues at coordinate 171,756 of JAFWNF010000005.1, read as the reverse complement.
TCCGCTATTCCAGGCGTCGTCACAGGTGGACTTTTTGTCGTCCCTGTAAAAAGTCCGAACGAAGATTCTAAAGGAAGACCAGAATACTACGATTTTTATATCAATACGTGCTGGAACGAACCAGGTTCGCCCGTACCAACAAAACTTTCGACTACCATCCGTATCCAAAATCCAGCTTTCGTAACCGAAGAGCATAAAGATCCCGGCCCCGCTGCTCCTACTCCTGGCAAAGTCCAGCTCGTGCTTCATTGGAATAGTCCGACGGTACAACGTAAAAATGGTTCGTGGGTTACTAATTTCCAGGGTACTCCTCGGTACACCGGCAGCCTCGGCGATACATTTCGTGGGCTAATAACTCAAAATATCACCAACTACCAGCTTTCAGAAACGACGACTATTAGTGATATAGGCAAAAATAACGGAATTACAATCAACTCAAACGCCTTTGATGGCAACAAATACGAATTCCTTGGGTTTTATAATGCCAAAGAGAATGGTAGTAAAGTAGAACAGCTATCGTATACTTGTGATTTAATTGAAAATGCGTACAATTGCGCATGGAATAATGGCACTGTTACTGCTACAACTGAATATTATAATATGACACCCGACATCTCTACCGTCCATCTCTACGCTCACTGGGAAGAAAAACAAACAACCCCTGCCAAAGGCTTGAACTGTGTTTGGTTCAGGACTGGTAAAAAGCCAGAAGGTTATGGAAGTAGCACTATAAAACTTAGTCCAACAGCACCCATACCTTTTGGTACAAAACAAGATAATTACGATGAAACTACGAAAGAATATAACAAAGCAGGCTACAAAGTCTATGATACGACAAATCAAAAATTCATTTATTGTGTTGAAGATTATTCTAATTATAGAGATAAACTAGTCGGCGGCGTTGATTGTTCACAAACCGACACATGCTCTGGCCATACGGTGACAATACACATTCCAGACATAAAAGCGGAAATTAGTTCACAAGATTTTAGCCAATTTGGATGGCATGCAAACACGTACCAATCTTGCGATCCGGACCAAGGGTGCTATGATTATCGCCCCCAATGGACTGGAAACATTTCCCATCCTTGCAAGGCTAGTGACGGCGCAAATGCTGATTGTAACAGCGTAAGTGATGCCTATTATTATAATCCAAGCCTAGTAACACGAACTGAAGGCGTTAGCTATGGTGATAGAACATTTTCTGCAATGACGGAATGGATCAAAGACAAAAACAACGATATGGGAATTAGTGACTTTGGAGAGTATTTATCAGTAAGATACATAAACTTCTACCCTCAGTGGCGCGCAAATATTGATATTGACGGCGATAGCGACGATAGTTGTCGCAACAACAACGATTCTTCCTGCGCTCTTCACATTGTCATAAAATATGATAAACATGATAGCCACACGGTTACTTTTAAACCCAAAGTGGTCTTTTTATCGCACGTTAGAAGAAATGATACGGTTCTAGTTAAAAACCAATGTACAAAAAAGGTTTTTGGGTTTTGCACGAAAGATATGTTTTCGAACGGTGATTATGGCTATATCAAAATTGAAGCCAAAGACGACACTGGCGAGGCCGAAGGTATTACCTATGATGGCGACCATCGTATATATAAAACAGATAGCTGGAAAGTTTCAGACTACGATTTGACGTATGAACTAAATATTGATCCTACAAATAGTGCAGATACGCTTTATTTGGATGTTCTTTCTCTAAATAACCAAAGTGAATACAAAATAAATTACAACAATACAACTTCAGAGACTATAAATTATAGGTTAAAGAGCGGAGCCACAAAAAGTATGTCGCTAAACCCAGGCAACGCAAATGATCGTGTTTGCTGGAATATCCTTGCGCTAAAACCTTCAACCGGTGCTCTTTACATTAAAAATACTTTGTCAAATAAGGACTCCTCAAATACCTGTGCTGCTGGTAATTGGGTTGATACGTCCATACCGTTCTAGCCACTAGCCTTTGATAAATACGTATAACATAGTTCTAAAATTTGTTTATATAATATTTCTATTAGAAAAGGTATATAAATTTACCACAACCGTGATAAAATAGTTAAAATGGCAAAGAAATTTGATTTTGATTTAATTGTAATAGGTTCCGGTCCCGCCGGCTCAGCCTCCGCTTTTTCGGCTAAAAAAGCTGGTCTTTCCGTCGCTATTGTTGAAAATTCTCTTTGGGGTGGTTCGGGCGTGAATTATCGCGACTTACCTTTTTGTTCTGCCACTAGTTTCTCAAATCTCTTTCATGATGCGAAAAATGGTACTCGCTTTGGCCTCTCCTCGAAAACTTTACGTTTCAACTATCCAGTTTTCAAAAAATGGCTAAGACTCTCGAAAACTCGTTCTGGCGCCAACTCAAAAAAAGCTTTTGAGACTGCCGGAACCACATGTCTAAAGGGAATCGCTCATTTTCTCTCACCTTTCGAACTTTCAGTCGGTGAAAAAACTTATTCCGCCGAAAGATTCATTATCGCTTCTGGCTCAGTGCTTGAGACTGGCGGAATTATCGGCACCGAATCAGTAAAATGCCTCACTCCCGAAACTGCACTTGATCTTCCTCGTCTCCCGAAATCTCTCACGATTATTGGCGGTGGCTCAACAGGTTGTGAATTTGCCGTATTCTTTGCTTCGCTTGGCGTGAAAGTTCAAATTCTCGAACTTTCATCGCGCTTACTCCCGAAAGAAGATGAAGAAGTTGGCGCAGTACTCGAAAAATATCTCGAGGAAGAATTTAAAGTCAAAACCTTAACCGAATCTCGAGTTATTTCTTTAGCAAACATTAGCACAGACACAGAAATTACCTATCTTCGTGGCGCTAGCGAGAAAAAACTCAAAACCAACGTTGTTTTACTCGCAACTGGTTCACGTCCTGCTCTCGACCTCGGTCTAGAAAACGCTGGTGTTCGTTTTAATAAAAACGGTATCATCGTCGATAAACATCTCAAAACATCGATGAAACATATTTTCGCTTGTGGCGATTGTCTAGGTGGGGAAAGCTCGTCCGAACGTGCTACTGCAGAGGGGATTATGGCTGTCGGAAATCTCATTAATAAAACAAATTTGAAAATGGATTATGATTCTTTTCCACGCGTCGTAAAAATCAATCCCGAAATCGTCTCACTCGGAAAAACAGAAGCTGAATTGAAAAAGCAGAAAGAAAAGTATAAAAAAGTCTTCGTCCCTCTCTCAGAGATATCTGCTTCGAACACCTCTGACTTTCGCGTAGGTTTTTTGAAATTAATCTTTAATAAAAAGAATATTCTTCTTGGTGCGACTGTAATGTCGAAAGAAGCTGAAGCTCTTGCTGGCGAACTCGCGCTTATTATTCGTTTAAAAATTCCTCTAGAACTAGTCGTTTCTACTCCCCACGTCGCCTCCAGTTTCTCTGAACTTATTCATCTCGCCTCTGAAAAAGCTCTAAGTCAAAATAAAATGTTGTAATTTTTACAACATTTTTAAGCTACCTCTGTAATTCGGACAATTAGCACTCTTGACATGAGAGTGCTAATTTGCTATCATAAGAGGTAGATTAGCACTCGCAATAAATGAGTGCTAGAAAAAGGAGAAAACAATATGTCAAAAATCATTGGAATCGACCTTGGAACAACGAACTCTGCTTTCGCTTATATGGTCGCTGGAAAACCTGAAGTTATTACTAACGCTGAAGGAGACCGCACAACCCCTTCCGTTGTTGCCGTTACAAAAAAAGGTGAACGCCTCGTTGGCAAAGTCGCTCAACGCCAACGCGTTACTAATCCAAAAAACACAATTTACGGTATTAAACGCCTTATCGGTAGAAAATACGAAGACGATGAAGTAAAACACGATCTCGATATTATGCCTTATAAAATTATTAAAAAAGGCAATGGTGTTGGTGTTGAAATGGATGGTAAAGAATACACGCCAGAAGAAATTTCAGCCATGACTCTCGCAAAAATCAAGGCTGATGCTGAAGCTTTTCTTGGCGAAAAAGTCACCGAAGCTATTATTACCGTCCCTGCTTATTTCGACGACTCCCAACGCCAAGCCACTAAAGACGCTGGTAAAATCGCCGGCCTCGAAGTTCGCCGTATCATTAACGAACCTACTGCCGCCGCTCTTGCCTATGGTCTCGAATCGAAAAAAGATGAAAAAATTGCCGTCTTCGACCTTGGTGGTGGCACTTTCGATGTCTCCATTCTTGAACTTGGCGATGGTGTTTTCGAAGTTATGTCCACAAATGGCGACACCCACCTCGGTGGTGAAGATTTCGATAACATAATCGTCAATTATCTTCTCGATGAATTCAAAAAAGAATCTGGTGTCGACATCAGAAACGACGCTGCTGCCATGCAACGTGTCAAAGACGAAGCAGAAAAGGCAAAGAAGGAATTATCAAGCGCTACTTCGACTGATATCAATCTTCCATTCTTGACTGCTGATGCTGATGGTCCAAAACACTTCGAACATACTTTGACCCGTGCAAAACTTGAAGAGCTTGTCGCCGATCTTATCGATCGTCTCGATGGTCCAGTTGAAAAGGCTTTAAAAGATGCTAAACTCACCGCCAAAGATATTGACGAAATCGTCATGGTCGGTGGTATGACTCGTATGCCGGCCGTCGTCGAAAAAGTAAAGAAGATTTTCGGCAAGGATCCAATGCAAGGTGTTAATCCGGACGAAGTCGTTGCTGTTGGTGCCGCAATCCAAGGTGGCGTCCTCCAAGGTGATGTGAAAGACATTCTTCTTCTTGATGTTACCCCACTTACCCTTGGTATCGAAACTATGGGCGGTGTTTCCACTCCACTCATCGACCGCAATACTACTATCCCAACTTCAAAGTCCCAAATCTTTTCTACCGCTTCTGATAACCAGCCTCAAGTTGAAATCCATGTTCTCCAAGGCGAACGCGAATTTGCATCCGATAACAAATCCCTTGGTAGTTTCATCCTTGACGGTATTGCCCCTGCTCCTCGTGGCATTCCACAAATCGAGGTTACCTTTAGCCTCGACGCAAACGGTATTTTGAACGTTACCGCGAAAGACAAGGGCACTGGCAAAGAGCAATCAATCACTATCCAGAACTCTGGCAATATGAGTAAAGAAGATATCGAAAAAGCCCAAAAAGAGGCCGAACTCCACGCCGACGAAGATAAGAAAAAACGTGAAGCCATTGATGCTAAAAACCACCTAGAAAATCAAATTTACCAAGCCGAAAAAATGCCTGATGAATATAAAGATAAAATTTCCGACGAGGACAAAGAAACGATTAAAAAAGCTGTCGAAGAAGCTAAAGAAGTTTTGAAAAAAGAAGATGCCGACAAAGACGAACTCGAAAAAGCTTCTAAAGAACTCAGCGACAAAATTATGCCAATCGGTGCAAAGATGTATCAACAAGCTTCCAGCTCGGAAGGATCAAAAACCGACGAGAAAAAAGAAGATGATTCTGACGCCGTTGAAGGCGAAGTCGTCGACGACAAGAAATAAAAACAAGCACAAAAAATCGCCCCAAAACGGGGTGATTTTTTTATAAAATGATATAATAAAAAAGATGAAAAAACGTTTTCAGTTTAAATCAGTTGTTGCGCTCGCAAACATGAAACTGTCCGTCAAATCCGCGACTATTATTCTTGCTGGTTCAACTCTCATTTCGGCTTTACTAGGTATCTTTCGCGACCGTCTTTTAAACACATACTATCTCGACACCTATAAAACTGGTATTGATGCCTATACGGCCGCTTTCACAATCCCTGATTTTATGTTTTTCATTGTCACTTCTGGTGCGCTCGCCGTTTCTTTCATTCCAGTTTTTAATCAACGTCTCATCAATGGTAACAAAGATTCAGCTTGGAAACTCTCTTCCAGTATTTTGAATCTTCTTGCTCTTACGACGTTAATTTTGAGTGTCGTGATTATGATTTTTGCGGAACCATTAGTCCGTTATGTTGTTGGCCCAGGGCTTGATGAATCTGGTACGATTCTTGCTATTAGTATGATGCGCGTAATCGCGATCAATCCATTTCTCATGTCAATCGCAACCGTTCTTTCGTCCATCCAACAAGCTGTCGGGCGTTTCGTCTTTTTTGCTCTCGCTCCTGCTGTTTATAATATCGGCATTCTGGTTGGTATTACTTGTTTCACAGACGGCATTAATCTCTTCGGTTGGCAAGTTTTCGAAGGGGGAATTATGGGCGTCGCGCTTGGTGTTGTTTTCGGCGCAATTCTTCAAGTCATCGTTGGCCTTATTGGCGTTTTCGGCCTTGGCTTTGACTATGAATTTAAGATTCATTGGAAAAATCGCGGTTTTCGCGATGTCCTTCATCTCCTTCCTGCTCGTTCACTTGACCAAGGAATTGATTATGTTAACGGTATTGTTAGTACCAATCTTTCTTCTCGCATGGGAGCTGGTGCACTCCGTAGCTTTAATCAAGCCACTTCTCTTTATAATATGCCAGTTAATCTCGTTGGCGTAGCAATTTCTACCGCGTTTTTCCCACAACTAACCGAAGAACTTGGTAAAGGCGACAAAGAAAAATTTCATGAAACTTTTCGTAGCGCACTCAGAACCATTATTTGGATTTCCTTGCCAGTTTCAGCTATTGCGTTTTTCGCCCGTGGCTACGTTGTTAATTTTATTAAAAACGGTGGTGATCCATTAATTTCCTCGATTCTTGCGACTATGATTGTCGCGATTTTTGCTCGTAGTATTTTTCACATTGCATCGCGCGGATTTTACGCTTCCCAGGACACGAAAACCCCGTTCGTTGTTTCAGTTGTCGCTATTGGTCTTACAATTCTTCTTTCGATTATCTTCTACCTTCTTAATTTTAATGTTGAAGGATTAGGTTGGGCCCAGTCCATCGGTGCCATTGTCGAAATTATTATCCTAATCTATATTCTTCAAGCTCGCTCAAAAAATAAACTTCTGAACAAAGCCTTCTTTATTAGTTTCGCAAAAATGTTGTTTGCAACTTTAATTTCCTCGTGTGTTGCATATTCAATGACTAAATTCCTTCCTCTTATGGCGACCGATAACTCATTCTTCCAAACCTTTCCAAAGTTTTGTGTTATTAGCCTTACAAGTATCGTCGCCTATTTGCTTGCAAGCTATTTTCTCGGCCTCGCCGAAGTTCAGCCAGTCTTTGAAAAAATCAAAAAAATTCTCTTCCGCAATATAAAATAGTGTGCTATTATAGAAAAACCGCTCTTTCTTTATAGTCGTTTTGAGCGGGAAAACTAATGGAGTCGCAATTAATGCGTATCAGACTTAAGCGTTCTCACACACGCAAAAAGTCGCAAATTCCTCCTGCCCCATGGCAAGAGTTTATCGAATACTAAGCAATCGATAGTAAAACCTGCGTCAAACCCCAATCAGGGGTTTGTTTTTTTGTTAGATTTTTCCGAGTAAATAATAAACAACAATATCAAAAGTTAGCATTCCAGTAATTTCATCATCTTTGTTTTTTACGACGAAGAATAAAGAATTTGATTTCAAAAATTCATCAATGACTTTTTTGATTGAATCGCTTTCTTTAAGAAAAATTATTTTATCTTTCTCCAAAAACTTTTTCGCCTTCTTCGCTTCTTTTATTTCTAGGCTATTAAGAGATGCAGTTTTGATAATGCCAATTATCTTTTCGTTTTTATCGATTACTGGAAAAATTGAATAGCCCGACTTATAAAGCTTGTCTAAATTAAGTGGTCCAAGCATTTCGTCGTCTTTGACAAAAATCATGTCGTCCTTTTCAATCATAAGATCTGACACTCTGCGATTTTCCAGATTCATAATCGACGCGATAATATTTTTTTCTTGGGAAGAAAGTACATTTTTTGGCGTTCTTTTTAGAACTTCGATCAGTTCTAACTGCGTTTTCGGGACAAACTCTTCAACCGGTTTTTCTTCACGAAACCTCTCAAATTTAGCATCAAACCACCCAACGATTTTTTTCATTATATTCTTGAATTTCATGCTATAATTATAACACCTAAGAAAAGGAGTGTGAAATGAAAAACAAATCTGGTTTCTCCAGTACCGTAATTATTCTTGCCGTTGCCATCATCGTGTTCGGAGGATTTCTAACCTGGGCTATAGTCCGCAACCAAGCTTCAACTACCGAAATTATCGGCGACTACGACAGAACAAAAATAATCCCAGCGAGCGAGAATTCTGGCAATATCGAAGAACACGTTGAAGGCAATCCGAACGCTGACTTGGTTATCGTCGAATACTCAGATTATCAATGCTCCGGCTGCGCCTCAGTTGTTGATGATGTCGAGCAACTAGTAGAAAAGTATGGCGACAAAATCGCTATCGTTCACCGTACTTATGTCCTTTCTTACCACGATAACGGCACCGCCGCCGCAATCGCCGTTGAATCTGCTGGCCTTCAAGGCTATTGGAAGAAATATGGTGACTATCTTTTTGAGAATCAAAGCGATTGGTTCTATTCTGATGCCTCGAAGCGTACCGATCAATTCGTGAGTTACTTCAACATTGTCACCGAAGGGAAAGGCGATGTAGATAAATTCATCGCTGACATGTCCGCCGAAAATACTAAAGCAAAGGTTAATTTCGACATCTCTCTCGCTAAACAAGTTAAAGACAAAATTCAATACACTCCAGCCTTCTTTATTAATGACGAGTTTGTTGATTGGGCTTACGACAACAAAGATAACGTTCCGATCGTAGATTATTTTTCTAATATTATCGATGAAAAACTTGGCCTAGAACCTGAAGTAAAAAAAGACACAGAAAAGAAAACAGAGACCGAAAAATAATTCTCAAAACAGGGAAAACTTGACAAAATAATACGCTTGTGCTATAATGGAAAAATAACTACAAAGAAATTTGTGGATTCTTTTCCGATGCCTTCTTTTGCTCCAGCCAAAATTTTATTCATGTGATAAAATATAACCATGAGCGATAATGAAGAAAAAATCATAACTATGGAAGTGGACAAAACCACATCTCCAAAAGTATCAACACCAACACAAAAACAACCAGAAGATCCAAATTCGACCAAAAACGGTGGGTTGAACGCACTTCTCTTTATCGGGAGCTTTCTCATTGTAGTTGGCTCTTGTAGCCTTCTCATGTCCGCTGTTTCCGACATGCTTAAACTTGCCATATTGCTAATTATTACAGTAGTTTTCTATATTGCTGGTCTTCTTATCCGTAAGGTAAAAATTCTGATTCTTGCCGGCACCGCTTTCACCTGTACTTCGCTTGCCGTGATGCCTTTTCTCGGCTTTGCCTTTTCCGAATTCACCAGCGTCAGCCCTGAACTTTCTTGGCTTTTGACTAGCTTGATTGGCACTATTGCCTATATTATCGCCGCGCTCGTAATTAAAAGCCGGGTCATCGCATTCTTTTCGATGGGCTTTATCGTCTCGCTCGCCTGTTCAGCGCCAACCAATCTCCATATGGCTGCGCTTTGGAATTATCTCGCCGTCATTCTAGTTAGTATCATATCTAACATGGCAGGCATTTTGTTTAAGGAAAAAATTCCTACTGCCTATCGAGATATTCTTACTCACACTGGCCGTTGGCTTGCAGCCGGTGTTGCCGTTGCTACACTCTTTGGCCAATTTTCACTTTCGGGCTTCGACTACTCAATCATTTTCGCAATTTGTCTTGTCCAATTTATTATTTCCTATATCACTGGAAAAGATTACAGCGATGAAGTTTTAGCTCGTGCTGTTGCTGTCCCGTTCATTCTTTCACTTTTCTGGAATGTTTTTCCAGCTAACTCTTCAGAATTTGCAATTATTGCTGGTTTAGTTTGTATCGCCCAAATTGTTTACTCGCTCTTTTCCTCTCTTCTCAGACCTAAAGATAAAGACCGAGAGATTCCATTTGTTGTAGTGTCTTTTATCCTCTCACTATTTTGCCCACTTTTCGCAGCCTTCAAACCAAACGTTTCTATCTCACCAAACACTATTGGTATTGTGATTTCTAGCCTTAATTTCATCTTGTCGATTCTATTTGCTGTCTTCTGGAAAAACAAAGGTTGGCTAGTTGCTTCCTATTTCTTTGCTGTGATTACTCCACTTTATATCGACATGGGCGCGAACAACGCAAAAATTATTCTCATAATTTACGCCCTTGAGTTTATTTGTTTCTCAATTTATTACTATTTCCAAAAAGAGAAAAACAAAAACTTGGAAATTTTCAATCTAGTCGCTTTTTCGATTCTTCTTTGCATTACTCGCATGGCATGTTCGAAGGAAACTTTTTTCATGATGGCCACTCCCGCCGAGTCAATCATGTTCAACATGATTGCGCTCGTTGTCCCTGCTTTTGCTTGGCTTATTTTCGGTTTGAGGGACGATAATAAAAACAGAATCGAAGTAGCAACTTATTTCTTCGTGAGTAGCATCGGTATCACCGCGCTCCATGCTATTCTTCCATCTATCGAATCCTCATCAAGCATATCTTATATTACTCAACTAATAGTTTCGAACATAATTCTTCTTTCTTTAGGTATTACAAGTTTCTATCGAAAAAGTTATGGTCGCGCGATTACTGCCACATCGATTTTTTCTTGGGTTGCTCTCACGACAGTCGCTGCCATCAGCACAGCATCCAGTAGGTATACATACTATTATTGGTACGGAGAAAAAACCGAGTTAGAAAAAAATATTGAATTAATCACCCAGCTACTTTTCTTAGTTGAGGAAGTTTGTATTGCGGTTATTGGAGCCGCAAGGCGGAAGAAAGCAGTTTTCTGGATTTCTACTCCGACCATTATTTTGATTACCTTAAGCCTCACAAGCGACATGAGATGGATTTGGTTCATCATCATAGGTGTTGCGCTTATCACTTTTGTGATTTGGCGTCTTCTTTCATTACAAAAAGAACAAGCTTCGAAGCTCCCTGAAAAAACCGAAACGAAAACTTCACAAGCTCCCGCCCAACCTGCTCAGCCTCAAACCCCACCCGAGAAGCAAGGGAACTAGCTTTTACAGAGAAATATGATATAATTCTCTCATGAGAATTTTATCAAGCGAACTAAAAAACCATCTGAAAAAAACCGTTACTGTTGAAGGCTGGGTAAATTCCCGCCGTGACCATGGTGGTTTGATTTTCATTGATCTTCGCGACCATCGAGGCATTATCCAACTTGTTGTCGTTCCCGAAACCGAAGAATCCTTTAAACTTGCCGAAACTGTCCGTGATGAATTTGTGCTAAAAGCTACTGGAAAAATCCGTGAACGTGCGCCCGAACTAAAGAACCCAAATATCGAAACTGGTGATATTGAACTTGTTGTTGATGAACTTGAACTCTTAAACCGCTCTGAACCTCTTCCTGTAAATACTCATGATGATGGTCAAGAAACTGGCGAGGAATTGCGTCTCAAATATCGCTACCTTGATCTTCGCCGTCCAAAAATGCAAAAGATTTTAAAGCGCCGCTCTGAGTTTTTGAAATACATTCGTGACTATATGTACTCGCGCGATTTTACCGAAATCCAAACTCCAATTCTCGCGAATTCTTCGCCTGAAGGTGCGCGCGATTTTCTCGTTCCATCTCGACTTCATCCTGGAAAATTCTACGCACTCCCCCAAGCCCCCCAACAATTCAAACAGCTTCTTATGGTTGGTGGCGTCGATAAATATTTCCAAATTGCTCCATGTTTCCGCGACGAAGACCCACGCGCCGATCGTCTTTATGGCGACTTTTACCAACTCGACATGGAAATGTCGTTCGTTGATGACGGCGAAATAATCCGCAAGGAAATTGAGCCACTTTATCTTTCGCTTGCTACTGATTTCGCAAAGAAAAAACTCGTTCTTCGTTCTGAACCAGCGAAAAAGTTTATTGAATCTGGAAGTTCCGTTCCGCGTCTGCCATTTAATTTTGCTATGGAAACCTATGGTGTCGATAAACCTGATCTTCGTTACGGCATGGAACTTGTCGAACTGACCGAAGTTTTCAAAAACACCGATTTTAAAGTTTTCAAAGCACCATGCATAAAAGCAATTTGCGTTAAAGGCGGTGCAACTCTTTCGCGTTCCCAAATCGACGCCTTTACCGAAAAAGCCAAAAAACTAGGTGCTGGCGGTCTTGCTTACATTCTTTATGAAGATGGCGAAGCAAAATCTCCAATTCTGAAATTCATGTCTAAGCAGGAAATTGAAGGCGTCAAAAAACTCACAGGTGCAACTGATGGCGACGCAGTTTTCTTTGGTGCTGACGACCGCAAACTCGTTAATAAAGTTCTTGGTCAGCTCCGCATCGCTTTCGCCGACCACTTTGAATTAAAAGACGAAAACGAAATTGCCTATTGTTGGGTCGTTGATTTTCCATTTTATGAATGGGACGAAAAGAATAAAAAACTCGACTTTGGCCACAACCCATTTTCAATGCCAAAAGGTGGTCTCGAAGCATTGAAAAATGCTAAAACCGACGAAGAAAAACTCGCTATTGTCGCCGACCAATATGATATGGTGATGAACGGCTATGAAGTTGCTTCTGGCGCTGTCCGAAACTATAACCCCGAAATCATGTATAAAGTCTTTAACATTCTCGGTTATAACAACGAATACGTCGAAGCTCGTTTTGGCGGAATGTTAAACGCTTTTAAATTCGGTGCACCACCTCACGCTGGTTGTGCTCCAGGCTTAGACCGTATTTTCATGGTCCTTGAGGGAATTGAAAACATTCGCGACATTGTCGCTTTCCCGAAGAACGGCAACGGCGTTGATCTCATGATGGATTCTCCGTCTGTTGTCGATCAGTCTCAGCTTGACGAGTCTCACCTCGCTATCATTCCGGAAGAAGATTAATGAAACCGAAGTCCCTTATCCGCCTCGCGCTCTCAATTTATCTTCTCGCTACTTTCATCATTGTCTTCGGCCATAGTTTTTTGGAGAGTTTTGGCTTTCATTTTGACTACACAATCAGCCGCTATATCGGCCTTACGACTTGGAGCGCTTTGTTCTTTTTAGTTATCAGTCTAATCATTTTTGCTCTTGTCTTTAAATACATCTTATATCTTAAGAAAACTTATCAGATGAGTCGTCTTTGGTGGGTCATTTCCGTGATAACGGTGGTTTCACTGATCGGAGTTGGTCTTTGTCCGATTGGTTATTTTGACGAAGTTTATGGAAACTTTGGCGTTGTTAGCCATTTGCATCGTCTTTTTTCTAACACGATGTTCTGCCTCTCGATTTTGATGGTTTTTCTTACTGCGCTAAAATTTAAAACTCAAAAATCCTTTCTCATTCCGAGTATTTTCTACATTATTTACACTCTCGCTTTTGTTGTTTGCTATGCATCGAACTTTTCTTTCTTTTTCGATCACATCTTGATTTTCGAAGCGCTGTTTTTGACATTCTTTTACATTATCATGCTTCTTGTTCCTAGCCCGTTGGAAAAGGGAAAAAGCGAATCTGATTCTAGATACCTTGACAAATAATCCCGCTTGTGCTATAATGAAAATATAACCGGACGACCACTGTGCGGAATTCTTGTTGAGTGTATATTAAATCTGAAGAACAAACATATTTTTTATAAAGCAATCATGTTATAATAAAACTGTCTACACTAAACAATCAGTTTTCAAACTTTTGCCAAGTTTATTAAACGGCAACCGTTTGAAAAACATCGATCTTGGCATTGATTGTTTGGTGTAGACAACCTAGAACGGTTGTCGTTTTTTATGGCACCAATAAAAAAGGAGACAATATGACAGAAAAAACATCATCAAAAGAAAAGAAACCAGTCTACAAAAAATGGTGGTTTTGGGTAATAGTGGTCGTTATTATATTAGGTATAGGCAGTGCTGGAAACAAAAAAGAGAATTCAGAAGAAAGGAGAGAAGCTCAAAATCAATCTCGAGAAACAAAAAGAGAATATATCAAGGTCGACATCGATGAGCTAGAGAATGTTCTAGACAATAATGCGGCTCTAGCCAACGAAACGTACAATGGTAAATATTTAGAGATTACGGGCAGACTTGGTACGATAGATTCAGATATAAAATATATAAGCCTTTTATCCACCACAGACAAATGGGATATAATCGGCGTTCATTGCACGGTAAAAAATCAGGAGACAAAAGACGTAATAAAAACGCTAAGCAAAGACCAAACAATAATAGTAAAAGGGCAAATTACGAGCGTGGGAGAAGTGATGGGTTATTCGTTGAATATCGATGAGATAATTGCAAAATAATTCTATATAATCTAAGTGACAAAATAAAAATTCAGGACATGTGCCTGATTTTTATTTCGAGCTAGTTCTTTGAGGATCAGACAACTTTCTCAAACAGACGGAATACTTGGATTTCGAAAATAGGATCACATAGATGTGTGATAACAGTATCTTCTTTGGAAAAATCGCTCGAGAGGGTGTTTTCTTCTGGCGAAGCGCTATTATTGATAGAGCAAGTCAGAAAAAACACCCTATCGGGTGATTTTAACAAGAAGTGGTGACCCGGGTGCGAGTCGAACGCACAACCTCTTCCTTAGGACGGAATTGCTCTATCCATTGAGCCACCGGGCCAGCGCCTCAATTATAGCACAAAGAGACGAATGATGTTATAATTAGCATATGAAAAAGCTTAGCCTAAGGAAAAAAGCAGACCAACAACCAAAAACCGAAAAAGAGAAAGTTGAAGAACGCAAAAAAGAAGTTCTTGCCCAAGGCAGAAAATTTAAATATCCAATTCAATACGCAAAACACAATGTCGTTATCATTACGATTGTTGTTTCAGTTATCGCTGTAGCGCTTCTAGTTTTGTTTGGCTGGCTAGATTTCTATAAATTCCAAGATTCTGGCGATATTGCCTACCGAATTTCTCGCTTCCTTCCGCTTTATGTGGCAGATGTCGATGACGAAAAAGTGCGCTTTTCCGATTACTTAATGATTTATCGTAGTAGTCTTAAGGCCGTCGAGCAACAATCTGGTAAACTTGGCAACGACACCGATGCTGATTCAGTCCGCGACGAATATAAACAAACCGCCTTAGACAGTGCCGAAAAGTATACGTTTGCTTTGAAACTTGCTAAAGAAAACGGTATTGAGGTCTCCGACGAAGAAGTTAACGAAGCTTTTGATAGCCACAGAAAAGTTGGCGGTGCCGAGAGAAGCGAAGAAGCGTTTCTGAAAGTCATTAACGATAATTTTGGTTTTTCTAAAGATGAATATACTCGTCTCCTTTATCTTTCCCTCATCCGTGAAAAAGTTGAAGAGAGAATTGACGAAAATGCCACCAAACTTGCCGACGAAATCGAAAAAGCACTCACTGAAAACGGCGGTGATTATATGCAAGTTGCCGAACAATTTGGCGATCGAATTATTATTGAAGAGACTGGTGGACTCGTCGATAATAAGAACATTGACGGTGGTCGCGCCAACGTCGCATCGAGATTAAAAGAAGGAGAGCAAAGCGGACGTTTTGTTTCTAACAACGGCGACGGCATTTATTTCCTAAAACTCATTTCGAAAAACGAAACTCAAGTAAATTACATTTCCATCAAGATTTCTTTCACAGAATTTGAAAAACGTTTTGAAGAGATAAAAAACAGCCAAAAGATTACCGAGTATATCGAAATAAGATCAAACGAATAAAACTAAACAAAAAAATCTAGCCTCTCGGCTAGATTTTTTATTTCCATCTTATAAAGTTTGAGGTGGAGTTGTTGGGTCGGCTGGTGTTTCAGGCGCTACTGGTTCTGCAGGAGCAACAGGTTCGGCCGGTGCAGCTGGAGCAACTGGTTCTGCTGGAGCTACTGGTTCCGCAGGTGCGACAGGATCAGCAGGTGTTGTTTCTGGAGCTGTTGTAGGTTCGGCTGGAGCATCTGCAGGAGCTGGTCCGGCAGTTGAAGCAGACTTATTGTTCAAAAACGACATCATGTTGCGGTCGATTTTACTAGCGTCCCAATCATTTTTTCCAAATGCTAACATTGGGAAGAATACTATTGGCAAGAGAATTAATCCGGCTACGTAGCCACCACTTTTACTAAAACCTTGGGTAAGACGGATGTAAGCGACAATCATTAAGACGACGTCGGCGATACCACCAACAAATGGGATTAAACTAACCAAAATAAAAAGTGGATTAATATCAACTATTTGAAGCAAAGTTATAATGTTATAAACTGGTACAATTGCTTCCCAACCGTTCTTTCCAGCTTTCTTGAAAATCTTCCACATGGAAATAATCATAATGATGGTAGGAATCAAGGAAATGAGTAAAACCACTAATAATAACCCAGCACCAAGACCAGCTGCGGCAGCACCTGAGCCCGATGTAGTTGGGTAGTAATAATCATAATCGTACATAATTTATTTTTCTCCTTTAATATTAATTATGTTTTTCTAATTGTACCATACTTTTTAGCATAAACAAAAAAACTCCAAAATGGAGCTCACTTGGTGCGGGTACAGGGAGTCGGACCCTGATCTTATTCTTGGGAAGGATACATAATAGCCGCTATACGATACCCGCGACTAGTCTATTTTATCATATTTTGTCGTTTTTCTCGAAACTTAAAAGGGATCCCTGTAAAATACAAAATGTTGTAAAAATTACAACATTTTTCCACCCCTGTTAGCCTGAAATTGCAAAATTAAGAAAATAGTGTTAAAATAATAGAAATATATAATATTATTAAAATCTAGGAGAGAACATGTCCGGACACTCAAAATGGGCCACTACAAAACGTCAAAAAGCCGTTGTTGATGCGAAGCGTGGCGCACTTTTTACAAAAATTGGTAACCAAATCGCTATCGCAGCCCGTCATGGAACTGACCCGAACATGAATCCTTCTCTTGCTATGGTACTTGAAAAAGCCCGTCTCGCGAATATGCCAAAAGCCAACATCGAACGCGCTATTGCTCGTGTCGCCGATAAATCTGCCGCCGCCCTTATTGAAGAGACTTATGAAGCCTATGGTCCTGCTGGTGCTGGCATTATTATCGAAGTTGCTACCGATAACAAAAACCGCACTCTACCTGAAGTTCGCCACACTCTTGAAAAAAATGGTGGACGCATGGCCGACCCAGGATCCGTCATGTTCCAGTTTTCTCGCAAAGGCGTGATTGTTATTTCTGATAAAGGCGAAGATGCTTTAATGACAGCGCTAGAAGCTGGCGCAGAAGATGCTGAAGAAGTTGAAGATGGTATTGAAATCTTTACACCTAGTTCTGATCTCATGAAAGTCCGTGCGAGTTTAATCGAGGCTGGTATGACAGTCACTGAGGCCGAACTAAAATACGTTCCGACTTCCACCGTTCCAGTCGAAGGCGATAATTCTGAAAAACTTGAAAAACTTCTCGACGCAATCGATGATCTCGACGACGTCACTGCTGTCTATACGAATGCAGAATAATTAAAAAGCGCCAAAAGTGGCGCTTTTTTTGTTATCTGTTAAAATAGTGACATGGGAATTAACCGAGTTATTGACACCGCCTTAAACGAAGATGATTCTGAAGAGCAAAAAATCGAAATTTCGCTTCGTCCGACTACTTTTTCCGAGTATATTGGCCAGGAAAGACTAAAAAACAACTTAAAACTTGCCATCGATGCTGTAAAAAAACGCGACGACGGGACGACTTTAGACCACGTTCTTCTTTATGGTCCTCCAGGATTAGGGAAAACCACAATGGCAAACGTCATTGCTCATGAACTCGGTTCAAGTTTGCGCGTAACTTCTGGCCCAGCCATTGAACGGGCAGGCGATCTTGCTAGCATTCTAACTAATCTCCAAGACGGCGATGTGCTTTTTATTGACGAAATTCATCGTCTCCGTCGGGCCGTTGAGGAAGTTCTCTATTCTGCGATGGAAGACTATAAACTCGATATTGTTATCGGCAAAGGTCCAGCTGCTCGTAGTGTCCGCCTTGATCTTCCTCATTTTACAGTTATTGGCGCCACGACTCGAACCGGCTCGCTCGCTGGTCCACTTCGTGACCGTTTTGGCATTATCCATCGTCTTGAATATTATAAACTGCCCGAAATTGAAAAAATCATTTCTCGTACTGCAAAAATTCTTAATACCGAAATAAAACCTGAAGCAACAAAACTCCTTGCTACCCGCTCTCGTCTAACCCCGAGAATTGCTAATCGTCTTGTGAAACGAGTTCGAGATTTTGCCGACGTCAACGGTGACGGAATTATCGACAAAGTAGTTGCCGAAAAATCTCTCCATCTTATGGAAATTGATGATCTCGGTCTTGACCCCGCCGATCGTAACATGTTAAGCCTCATGCTAGAAAATTACGGCGACCGCCCAGTAGGTTTGACAACAATTTCCGCTTTAACTGGCGACGAAGCTTCGACAATTGAAGACTATTACGAACCTTATCTCCTTCAACTTGGTCTAATCGAACGCACGCCGAGAGGTCGAATGGTGACGAAAAAGGCCAAGGACCATCTTAATTCTCTCAAAATATGATAAAATAAAGGTAATATGAAAAAATCTCTCGAAGAACTTCGTCACGCTCGTAGCCAAAAAGACTTTCCTTTTCTTTCGCTCGAGCCAGAAGAATATGTTGAATTAGTTATTACGCGTTCGAGCTTCGCGCTTATTTCTATTTGGTTCATGGCCATTGTCTCAAGCTTGCTTGTAATCATTTGCGCAATTCTTATCGCAAACACGACAACTGGCGAGACGCTTTTGCCAGCGATTAATCTTATCCCTACCCTTGTTTTTGTTGTTCCACTTATGATTATCCTGATAGCTCTAGTTGCAATTGTCGCAACAAAAATTCACTTTGGTAACAAACTTTATATTACCAACAAACGCGCAATCCAAACCCTTATGTCGGGCCTTTTTCATCATTCAACCAATGTCGTTGAGCTTTCCCGTATCGAAGATGTCAGTTTTAAACAAGAGGGAATTGTTCAGTCTATTTTCCATTACGGAACTATTCGCATGTCCACCGTCGGTGACGAAACAACCTACACCTTCCCTTACGTTGATACTCCAACCGACGAGATTCAAACCATCTCGCATCTAGTTCACGTTATCAAAAATAAAAACGAAGATTAATTTCTGTTGCGTTTAATGTAAATGTCTTCTTTTTCAAGCGTTGCGCGCAAAATATATTCTTTACATTTTCCGTCTTTACAGTTTCCCGGTTCATAGGAATAATTAGAACCATCTTTTCCAAGGTTTATTCCGTTTGGATCAGTGAAAAGCGCAGGATCCATAGCTTTCAAATTGTCTTCGGAGATTGATTCTGGATAATAGCCATTTTCCGCATAAAATCCTTCCTCAAGCGCATAATACATGGCGTTTATTGCTGTTTTTCTCGTGTCATCTCGGTTCATCGCATCAACATTTGCTTTTTGTATAAAAAATACAATAAAAATCAATCCAGCAACTGCCGTGACGACAATTAATTCTGGCAAAGTAAATCCTTTTCTCATTTTCATAAAGATATTATAACACGTTTCACTCCAGACTATGTGCTATAATAAGCTTATGTTTTTTGATATTATTGGTTGGATCGGAATGGCCATGGTCCTCCTTGCCTACGGACTTCTTTCGAGTAACAAAATTAACAACGGAATACCTTACCAACTACTAAATCTTTTTGCTGGTATTCTAATGGCGATTGGTTTATATCCAAAAAACGCATGGTTTTCCTTCACTCTTCAAATCGTTTGGGCATTAATTGCAATAGTTTCAATCATCAAATTAAAAAAATCACCTAAAAAGAAAAAGAATAAAAAGACAAGGTAAGGTATCGAAAAACTTTTTTCGATGCGAACCTGGCTCGAATCTAATAATAACGGTTTTGGGGTAGATAAAACTCGCTAGATCAGTGGATTCTTTGAGTGAAGCGCATCTATTGGATGAGCGAACGAAAAAAGCCGCTAAGATAGCGAGCTTTATCATCCCAAAATGGCGGAAGGGATAGGATGGCGAGATTCGTCACTTCGCTCCGAATAACGAACCTGGCTCGAATCCTGCTTCTTACTATCGAAGAAGCCAACAAAAATAGCCCCTTGGGCCATTTTTCTTGTCTTCCTGGCGGAAGGGACAGGATTCGAACCTGCGAAGCTATTAACTTGCTGGTTTTCAAGACCAGTGCCATCAACCACTCGGCCACCCTTCCGAGGTTTATTTTATCAGAAAACAGGTTTTTTTCAACCCTTAAACACTCAAATCTTGACTTTTTTCATAATAAGTGATATAATAAACGCGCACTATTTTAGGAGGTGAAATGTGTGAAAATCATAGACATTGTAAAAATGGACGATGCAGGGAGAGTTACGCTTGATAACGTTGGGCTCGAAAACATGGAAGGTGTGCGTTTTTCTATCGACCTTGGTAAAGAGATGATAGAGATAGTCGATAGCAAAAAATCTAATTTCGGAAAAGTCATAATACCTGACCAAAGAACCAGGATTACAATTCCAAAGCAGTTTCGTGATGAGCTCGAGAGTAAGGACATCCTCGTTCTTATCGACGAAGAAAACGACAACAAGCTTTATTTGTCCGCAAAAACTGGCAAAGTTCTCTGATACTTGTCTATTCCAGGCGCCGCATGGCGCCTTTCGCTTTTTCTGAATCTATGCTATAATAAAATAACTTGGTACCGTAGCTCAGATGGTTAGAGCGTGGGACTCATAAGCCCAAGGTCACTGGTTCGATCCCAGTCGGTACTACCAAAATATAAACCCGAAGGGTTTATTTTTTTGGTATGTACCCTGGGATTGAACCTCCTTGTTTCACTAGTTACAAAAAACATAAAAATTAATATTGACAACCTGGGGGGGGGGTGATACCATTTAACTATTAATTATAAACATAAAAAGGTCAACATTATGAACAAAAAGCTTTTGTTATCCTGTCTAGCAGTTGGTATTTCATTTTTTGCAGGGCAACTCAAACCATTAACGGCTAATGCTGAATCATTATCATCTATTGGTATTGGCATTGGTTCAGGCGGCCCAAGTCAGATAAATATATCAGCATTAGAATACGGTTCTGGCTCAAGCACGCCTCTATATAGTATTCTTCGCAATGAAGCAGGTACGCCGCCACTATCTATTGCTTGCCACGAAAACCGGTATGATATTTGTCAAGGCAAAGTTGCCTATGACGCAGAAAAGAACACTTTGACTCTGAAAAATGTTAGTGCCGATAAAGGCGCCGAGGAAACGATTAGATTAGAAATATCTTATCTGGACGATTTGACAATTGACTTTGTTGGAGAAAATAATCTTGGTATTCTTGCTCACGGCACAAATCTTACCTTAGACGGAGATGGGATGACGTGCTCAATCTCTGCAGAAATGGATATCAATTCGACCGCTTGTATTGCATCTTATGGAGGCACGATAACGTTTAAAAATGGAAATTATGACCTTAGCCATTTCTCTAGTCCAGTCATGGCTGAATTAAGCTTTGTCGGTAATGAAAAAATAGAAAAAAGAATTATTATTGGCGATAATGAAGAAATCAAAGATAATAATCTTAAAATTGCCCATGACCAACGTAATCATGAGCTGGATAGTAGAATAACAGTTTATCGAGAATATTTTGCTTACAATAGTACAACCGAGAAAGATAATTCAGAAGATATATCTTTTAAACTTGCTAACAAAGTTAAGATTGGTCCAAAAGAAAAGAAACAAACTGAAATTCTCCCTGTCGAGAACAAAGCTAAAACAGAAGCTGGGACCGTTGCTGAGTCCGCAAAAACAAAAAAATCAACAGAAAAAACGCCTAACACTGGCCACTTTGAAAAAGAATTCTCTGCCACCCTCGCTTCAATTTTTGGCACCGTGGCGATTGTGACGGTTTCTACTCTGCTACTTGCTCTTTTGAAGAAAAAATCCAAAAAAGAAATTAACTATTACTAATCTAGAGCTCAAAAAAGGCCGCACCTGCGGTCTTTTTTTGTCGAAACTTTTAAGCACTCAAAGTTATGCTATAATGGAAACAATAAACTTAAAAGAGGTAATACTATGGCTAAGAAAGCAGAAAAAACGGTGGAAAAAACAGATAAGAACGACGGGAAAAATGAGGCTTTAAAATTAGCCATTTCTCAAATTACCAAGCAGTTTGGCGACGGTTCAATTATGAAACTCGGCGACGCCAAAAAAATCGATGTCGAACTCTTTTCATCCGGGTCCCTTTCTCTCGACCTCGCACTTGGTGGCGGTTTTCCGAAAGGCCGTATTATCGAAATTTATGGCCCAGAATCTTCCGGAAAAACAACTTTGACCCTCCATGCCATTGCCGAAATCCAAAAACAAGGCGGTCAAGCTGCCTTTATCGACGCTGAGCATGCCCTTGACCCAGCCTACGCCAAACGCATCGGCGTTGACACCGACAACCTCTTGATTTCTCAACCCGACAACGGCGAACAGGCGCTTGAAATTTGCGACGCTCTTGTCCGCTCGAATGCAGTCGATCTTATTGTTGTCGACTCTGTCGCCGCCCTTGTCCCCCAAGCTGAAATCGACGGCGATATGGGCGATGCTCAAATGGGTCTTCAAGCCAGACTTATGTCCCAAGCCATGCGTAAACTTACTGGCATTATTTCAAAATCCAAAGCTACAGTTATTTTCATCAATCAAATCCGCATGAAAATTGGCGTTATGTTTGGCAACCCAGAAACTACCACTGGCGGTAACGCTCTGAAGTTTTATGCCTCAGTCCGTCTCGATATCAGAAGAATTGGTCAAATTAAAGAAGGCGAGAATATTTCCGGTAACCGCACAAAAGTTAAGATTGTCAAAAACAAAATCGCCGCTCCATTCCGCACTGCAGAGTTTGACATTATGTATAACGAGGGTATCTCTAAAACCGGCGACGTTCTTGATCTTGCGATTCAATATGGCATTCTCGAAAAGGCCGGCGCTTTCGTAAAATATAACGGCGAAACTATTGCCCAAGGACGTGAAGCCGCAAAGAAACTTTTGAAAGAAAAACCAGAACTTATGGCCGAGCTTGAAGCGAAAGTCCGCGAAAAAGCTAAGGAAACCGAATAATGGAACACGCAGGTGAAATTTGGCAGGAGTATGACGCCCGTGGCGAACGCATCATGAATGGCGGGCTCATGCCAGGAAATCCCGTGCAGGAAGGGAATCTTTATGGCGGTACGGCCGTGATGCTCTATCGCGTAAAAGACGGAAATGTCGAATTTCTTTTTCAACATCGCTCCAAACTCCTTCGTGGCAATCCCGACAAATGGGACGTTTCGACCGGCGGACATATTAATTACAACGAAGCAAAAATCGACTCAGCAATTCGCGAAGCGAAGGAAGAGATCGGCGTTGATTTAGAGAAACAAAACTTAGAACTCGCCGCTTGCTATGTCCGTGAGAATAACTATGTGTGTCTATATTTTTATGATTTTACTTTCGACAAAGACGACTTTTCTTTCGACGATAATGAAGTCGAAGAAGTCAAATGGGTAAAATACGAA
Organism: Candidatus Saccharimonadota bacterium; assembly: GCA_017510445.1. Classification (GTDB taxonomy): domain Bacteria; phylum Patescibacteriota; class Saccharimonadia; order Saccharimonadales; family Saccharimonadaceae; genus Nanosyncoccus. The sequence goes on along the minus strand of JAFWNF010000005.1, from coordinate 148,354 downwards.
GAGTTTGAAAAATTTCGCGATATGTTAAAAACCAAACTTAAAGAAGACAAAGTTTTTACTACATATTTGAATATTTGGGCAAACAAAATCAAAACTGAAAAAATCGGTGGAGGAGAAAAAAATGCATCCGCAAGACATCATGCAAAAATTTAATATAAACGGCACGCCAATTCCTAATGCTGGCATCTCGTTTGAAGAATTACACAAAGAAGGAAAAGGCATCCATATTCTCGGCGGTTCATCTACCGTGATTTATCGAAGAAACGAGGGAAAAATTGAGCTCCTCTTTCAACAACGTTCAGAAAAAATGCTTACAAACCCAGGCAAATGGGATATCCATGGTGGATACATAAATCTCGGCGAAACCCCAATCGATACAGTTCTACGTGAAGTAAAGGAAGAGCTCGACCTCGATTTAAATCCAGAGAAGCTTCAATTTGCATTTCGCTTGAAACAAATCAATGAAATCTGTAGCTATTATCTTTACGATATCACGGACGAAAATCAAGAAATGCATTTTGTCGACGGTGAAGCTCAGGCAACAAAGTGGGTAGATTTTGAAACCTTCAAATACAGAAAAGAAGAAATTGGTCTAAAAGAACCACTTCTCGTTAACAAATTTTTCTTTGAACTGATTACCTTCATGCTAGAGCAAAATGGAAATCTTGACAAATAGCCATAAGTGTGATATAATCAAAACAAGCGCTACTGGCGTAGCCGATTCTTTTCGAGTGACCGACATCAGGCAAGCTCTCAAAAACGAAAATCGCGTTAACATCTATATCGAAGGCGAATTTGAGTTTTCGCTTGATATTTCCCAAGTTGTCGATTTTGGTGTAAAAATCGGTAAAGTTTTCACTGCTAAAGAAATTGCCGAAATGAAAAATGCTTCTGAATTCGGCAAACTCTATCAATCAACATTAGAGTGGTTTCTTTTGCGTCCACATTCCGAAAAAGAGTTACGTGACCACTTAAAAGAAAAACAATTTAAACGTACTTTAGAGAATCGAAAACGGGAATTAAACAAAGAAAAACTCAAAAAAGACCCAGAGCTAAAAAAACGCCAGAAAGAATTAAAAATTAGAACTAAAGCCCTTCCTGAAATCACCGGTGAAAACATCAAAAAAGTTATTGCACGGCTCAAAGAAAGAGGCTATGTTGATGATGAAAAATTTGCAAAGTTTTTCGTTGAAAACAAAAACCAGAAAAAGGGAATTAGCCGTCGTCGGCTAGAGCTTGAATTAAAAAACAAGGGAATTAGTGCCGAAATAATCGAAAAAGTTTTTTCCGAAAATCCACGTGACGAAGCAGAAGAAATCAAAAAGATAATTACTAAAAAAAGAAAAAAATACACAGATGAAAAACTAGTTAGTTATCTCGTTCGTCAGGGGTTCGACTATCAGCTTTCGCAAAGTTTGGTTCGCGAAACGGATTAACAAAATTCGGCACAAAATCTTCTTTTACTGCCTTCTTTTTTATCTTTTCTTCTTCGTCTTTTACAATAATTTTCTCGTCCGTTACTTCGACAATCTCTTTCCTTGAAATCACAAGTTCAGGATCTAAAAAGGCCTTTACTGGCGGGCGCTGAACGATCAACTGCAAAATCATATAATCTTTCGGATCGACCGTATAGTCGATAACTTTTCCGAGTTTTGTTTTCTTCTTCGTTACGACTTTCATTCCTTCGAGTTTGAAGTGCAGGTTTATTACTTCGTCGAGCTTTACGACTTCTCCTTCTTCCGTAAAATCATCTACCGAGTCAATCACCATGCCGAGATTTGAAAACTCGCGAATCATTTTTGTTTCTAGAATATTTCCGTTTTCTTCATAATTAACGAGCGGTCCATCAACATAAAACCCGACAATCTGGAATTTTCGTGGGTCAATAATTGGTTCTGTTGTATGTGCCGTCTTTCCGCCAATATGGAGCGAAAGCACAGGATAGTTTTTTAGCCTTGACCCATTAATTAACATAAACTAATTATATCACAAAAGTGTTTTTATCAATCCGCACCAGTTTGTCATTTGGAAGATTAAAAAACTTTCCAGCCTTGTATTCTAAGATCGCGCGGTAAAAGTTCATAAGTTGAGGACGCGTGCAAAATATATTTTTTTCATCAAGTAATTCTTTTAAAATTTCAACGGCGGTTTTTTCATCCATTTCTTTGAAAAGCTTTCTTGGAATCAGTTTTTTTTCATTCTGAATTTCAGTTTTATTTTTTGCAATAATCTCGTTTACAATCTCTTCAATTCTTTTACTAATTTCTACCTGGTTGTTCCTTAAGTTGAGTATTTTCTCTTTTGTTTTTCGGTCCAAGTTTCTTACCGATAATCTCACGCGATTTCTTAAATATTCGTCCGAGGAATTTGTTGGGTCTTCTCGAAAAACGATATTATTTTCAAAGGCATATTTTAAAATATCTCTTTTTGTCCAGCTAAGAAACGGTCGTTCGATTTTCTCCGAATTCATTACTGCCAGCCCGCGCCATCCCGTTCCGCGCAAAAGATTAATTACGACCGACTCTACTAAATCATCTAAATGATGCGCGACGATAAGTTTATCTTCTGGTTCAAGCAAACTATAAAAAAACTCATATCTTGCGTTGCGTGCTTTTTCTTCCGAAACGCCTTCACCGAGCTCGGCATGTTTACCAAAAAACTGTATGCCAAGTTCTTTGCATTTTTTTTCAACAAATAAATAATCTTCTTTTGCAGACGGCCTGGTTCCGTGGTCGAAATGCGCCACAGCGAGGTCTTTAAGCGGATATTTTTTCACACAAAAATCAAGCAGAGCCATCGAGTCCACCCCGCCAGAAATTGCCAAAACACGCTTCATGTTTTATAATTATACCACAATGAACACCGACAAAATCCGTAATTTCTGCATTATCGCCCACATCGACCATGGCAAATCTACTCTTGCCGATCGCATGATGGAAATCACTGGCACCGTTGAAAAACGCGAGATGAAGGCCCAGCTTCTTGATTCCATGGAACTTGAACGCGAAAAGGGCATTACAATAAAACTCACTCCAGTTCAAATGCACTACAAGGGTTTTGAGCTAAATTTAATCGACACCCCAGGCCACGTTGACTTTTCCTATGAAGTAAGCCGTTCACTCCAAGCTGTCGAAACTGCTGTGCTCGTCGTTGATGCTACTCAGGGCATTCAGGCTCAAACTCTGGCCAACGTCTACCTTGCCCTCGAACAGGGTCTTTATATTATCCCCGTAATTAACAAAATCGACCTTCCCGCCGCTGATGTCGAAAAAGTGAAAAAAGAAATCGTCAATCTCTTAGGCTGTAAAGAAGACGAAATTATCGGTGTCTCCGCCAAAACTGGTTTAAATGTTGAACAAGTTCTTGACGCCATTGTCGAAAGAGCGCCTAGACCAAAAAAACTCAGCGAAGAAAAACAAACTAAGTCTCTCATCTTTGATTCTTATTTTGACGACTATCGTGGAGTAATCCTCTACGTCCGCGTTTTTGAGGGTTCACTTCCGAAAAACTCCGAAATAAAAATGATGGCCGCCGAAAAAACTGGCATCGCTCTTGAAGTTGGCATTTTGAATCCAGGTATGTCGCCGAAATCAGAACTAAAAGAAGGTGAAATTGGTTACATCGTTACAAACTTGAAAACCACCAGCGACGCTAAAGTTGGTGATACGGTTACGCTCGCAAAAACTCCGGCAACTGCTCCACTTCCAGGCTATAAAAATGTTCTCCCGTTCGTTTACGCTGGCTTTTTCCCAGTCTCAAATGAAGATTATAAAACCCTAAAAGAAGCCGTCGAAAAGCTTTCGCTCTCTGATTCTGCCTTAAAATTCGAGCCAGAAAACTCGCCGATTCTCGGCTTTGGTCTTCGCATCGGTTTTCTTGGCCTTCTCCACATGGACATTATCCGCGAAAGATTAGAGCGCGAATTTGGTCTCGACCTCGTCGTTACCAACCCTTCCACCAACTACGAAGTCGTCTTAAATTCTGGTGGAGAAATCGAAATTAAATCCGCCTCCGATCTTCCCGACATTTCCGAAGTTAAAGAAATCCGTGAGCCATGGGTAAAAGGCGAAATTATTTTGCCAAAATCCATGATTGGCAACGTCTTAAATCTTATTGTTGAAAAACGTGGCATCCAAAAAAACCTAAGCTACCTAGAAGACCGCGCCATTATCGATTTTGAAGCTCCAATGGCCAATCTTCTTACTGATTTTTATGATCAGCTAAAGTCATTAACCTCAGGCTATGCCTCATTCAACTACGAGCTTGCCGATTATCGTGCTGAGGATCTCGTACGTGTCGATTTTCTTATCGCTGGTAACAAAAACGACGCCCTATCTATTATGTGCCATCGTTCTGAGGCTGATAAAATCGGTAGAGAAATAACCAAAAAATTAAAATCCATCATCCCACGTCAAAACTTCGAAGTGGCTCTCCAGGCTGCCATCGGCGCCCGCATTATCGCCCGCGAAACCATTGGCGCTTACAGAAAAGACGTCACCGTTAAAATTCATACTGGTGATCGCGACCGCAAAGCTAAACTACTAGACAAACAAAAACGCGGTAAAGCCCGCATGAAACGCTTCGGCAAGATCGACATTCCGTCCGATGCTTTCACCGTGATGCTCAAACACGACTAAAATTAGCAGTCTTGCCTTTTAAGTGCTAATTTTGTATAATATAAGTATGGTTTTAACCGAGAGACAAAAGGAAATTCTTTTCGCAATCATTGAAGAATACGCCGAAATGGCTTCGCCAGTTGGAAGCGTTACTCTTGCGAAAGTTTTTGATGTCTCCTCTGCAACAATTCGTGCCGAAATGTCGAGACTTGAGGAGTTAGGTCTTATTGCTCAGCCTCATACTTCTGCCGGTCGCATCCCGACCGATGCAGGCTATCGTTATTATGTAAACTGTCTTACTGAAGAAACTGATAAAGAAATTGACTCTCAAAATTTCACTGCTTTACCAGAGCGCGGTTTTCATGCTTTAGAAGTTCGCGTTTCTTCCCAGTCTCGAGCCGACGCGACAATTCGTGCCGCCGTTGATTCTTTAGTCGAATTAACAGGGAACCTAGGCCTTGCGACCATCGGTGATCAACTTTATCTTGCTGGCATTTCGAAGCTTTTTACTCAACCTGAATTCTCTGATAATAACCGTGTTCGTGCAGTCGCGAAACTGCTCGACAATCTTGAGCCTTGGCTCAGGGAAGCCTCCCCAGGAGAACCCTTGAACATTTTCATTGGCCAGGAAAACCCAATCGGCAAATCCAGCGGCGTCTCTCTAATTATTTCAAAATTTCGTTCGCCATTTTCTGATAACAGCTATATTGGGGTTCTTGGTCCAACCCGCCAGAATTATTCGAAAGTTATGTCGCTCGTTCGCCGAGCTGGGATTATGCTAGAAAAAACAATTTAAGGAGGAAAGATGAAAAATAAAAAAGTTATAGAAGACGAAGAAAAAAAGGAAAACACCCATGTAGAGCCTGTGGAAAACTCTGTGGAAAACTCCGAAATCGATATTCTAAAAAACCAAGTCGAAGAACTCACGAACGACCTACAAAGAACCAGAGCAGATTTTGAAAATTTTCGTAAACAAACGGAAGCTCAAAAAAACCAAGCTAAACAAATCGAAAAACTCGCGACTATTTTAAGGTTTTTGCCGCTTCTTGATGACATTGATCGTGCAGTTCAAACATATCCAGAACAACTTTCTCCTCTTCAGAAGTCGATTGATAAACTGAAATCCGAGCTTCTTCTCGAGAAAATCGATTCACATGAAGGAACCGACTTTAATCCAGATTTACACGAAGCCGTGATGGTCGAGGAAGGCGATGGAGAAAAAGAGATTATCGCCGAAACACTCCGCCCAGGTTATCTTTATGACGGTCAAGTTGTCCGCCCAGCGATGGTGAAAGTAAAAAGAGTCTAAAATGTTGTAAAAATTACAACATTTTTTCTTCTCTGTAAATCCTGTGGAAAAGTTGCTTTTTTAGAAAAAACATTCACAATTTTGTTGACAATATTTTCCAAACCATTTATGATTAACCTGTATAACTCTTTATTGGGAGTTTTATAGGTCAATAAAAATAATCGCAGAAAAAGCAAATAAAAATAGAGTTTTTCTCTTCTTTTGATATTTCGCAGGTACCAAGAAAAATGAGATAACTCTGGGAGGAAAAAATAAATGTCAAAAATAACAAATCTTCGGGTGAATCTATACTCCACCCAAGAAGAGCCTATTAACCCTGTTAACCCAGATATTCCAGATACTGGCGATCCAGATACCGGTCTCTTTACCGTTTTAGACGTAACAAACGGTCAAGACGGAACTAATATTGATATTGCACCAATCGCTTTCACGGCATTTGTGCTTTTAATTGTAGTTGCTTTTGTTCTTCCAAAGCTAATAAAGAAGATTCATAGAAAAGACTCAGAGCGCTACGACCTGAATTCTAAAGGATTCAGAAACTTTCGTTTTCTCTCAACGATTTTAGCATCTTTCTCCCTGCTAATTGGACTTGTCTCCACTGCGATGGGCTATGTCCCTCAGAAGGTCGACAACCTTCCTATAGACGCTGCGAAAAAAGTAACAATTGACGCCCCGATTCTCGATACTAACGATATCGCCGTCGTCCATTCTACCGTGAAAATTCCTGCTGGTTCAGGAGATAACACAAAGCTTTATATTACTTCCACGTCTTCAGATCTTGTCGATATTCATAATCCAGCCCACAAGATTCCTTCAATTACTGAAAAGGGCACACTTCAAGACAACACATATGGTATCTATGTTGGTAAAGATAAGCCATCCGCGAACTCAGAATTTTATCCTGTTTATTCTGATGACAAAGGCATTTATTCTATCTTTCAAGCTGATACCACCAAAGAGACAACTGTCGATATTTGGTATGGCGTTCGTTCAAAATCGAACAAAGCAGCAACTTATGAGACAAATCTAACCGTCGAAGCTTTGAATGTTGGGCGTTATGCTCTTCAAGAGATGACCCCTGAGCTATGTGCTTCTTTTGAACAAGGCATCTACGATTTATACGAGATGTACGACTCTCGTGATGGCAAGGTTTATGGTGTCGCCCGCTATGAAGACGGCAACTGTTGGATGGTTAGCACCCTTGATCTCGACCTCTCTACAGGGACAACTCTTACTAGCGCTGACACTAACCTTCCCGAAGGCACTACATACACCCCGAATACCAACACTACAACTAACATAGAAATATGGGAGTATGCCAACCCCTTCTCCGATGAATATAAACCGAAATTAATGGAATATACCAGATTGAGACTAAATCTCATAAGTGCAGAATGTAATGAGGACAATGAAAGATGGTGTAAAGAAGAAGGAGAGGAAGGCTATGATGAGTGGATGTCAACAAAAAACTATATCTCCGATCTCATCACTGGCAACTATCCATACGTTTGGGACAAAAACTATACCCCTGACTCATGGTTCCCCCTCACGGAAGAGGACATTGCATTTCTTCGTGAAAAGCTCCTTAACTTCTTCGGTGTAGAAGAACTTACCGAGAAGGAAAAGCAATGGAACAATAGTTTCAATGATGTAATTAACAACTCAGCTCAAAATGTATTAATACATAAATGGGATGAATTTTGGCAAGGAGACTGTAACGCGATTACCGCGGGGGATGAGTTTGCTGACGCTGACAACTATAAATCATGGTGCAGAGAACAGGTAGACCGCTATACGACGCTCCTTTACGATGGGGCATTTAAATCTGGCGAATATAAAGATTTTCCTCATTATTCGCTCGATGCCACAAATCAAGCTGACGGGAACTATTATAATCTCCTTTCTGCTACGGCTGGCACATTTGAAATTCACTACAATACTCCATCAGCAGAGAACAATTATGACAGCAGTGCATACTATACGACAAGCGGTTCAATTTGTCCTGCAAACTGGCACCTTGCGACCAAAACTGATTTCAAACATATCATGTCCGCCAACAAGGTCCAAGCTATTGATGAAGGCGACGGCATGACCGTGTACGACAAAAAACTTAGTGCCAGCTCAAATTTTCTTACAAACAACGGCTTCTATCTTGCCGTAGATGACGACGAGTTCTTTGAGAATCTTAGTGACATACTTCCTGCCCCAGGAGTCCATAAAGAAATTTCCATCCCTGACGAGTATGTTGAACAAATCGGACTGTCTCACGCAACTATTGAGTCACTATCTAACATTGGTTATTACATAGAAATGGATGTAGCAGGAGGTGGTTCCCAGGTTCAGTCTCTAAGCAATTACGGTTCGATGTTCAGAAACGGTCTTTCCGTTCGCTGTGTTGCTGACTCTGAATTCTCACTTAGCTTTGATGGCAATTCCGACTCGGATGTCTCCAACCTTCCAGAAGCCAAAAAAGAAAAGAAGACTGGAGAAAACGAAGAAACGGGTGTAACCTTTACCATTCCAGATACCGTCCCGACCCGCGCTGATGGCGTCGAATTCATGGGTTGGGCAACCTCAAAAGCAAATGCCGCGAACTTCATTGCTAGCTACCAACCAGGTGACGAAATTACGGTTTATGGCATGGTTACCCTTTATGCCGTCTGGAATATAGAAGCTCCTTATAAAACACCGAAAGCCATCTATACCGAAAACCGTTATCTGACCTTCGTGTATGATAAAAAAGGATATACTATTGGATCAAAATTCAGAACAGATGCTGGATCTTCGAAAATTACCGAAGTCTTCCACGAAGACGCCTTTAAATATACACCTATCGCAACTGCTTTTGATTTGAATAACATGGGGAATATACTTGAAGATACTAGTACAGCCGAACAATATTTCCCAGGCTGGTCTGCAATACATTTCGGTCAAGACTCAGATGGCGATGGCAAGATAGAAATACTGGGTGAAGAAGTCGCACGTTATGACCAAATCGATTTCGAAGCCTCATTTAAGGACTATAAACCAGAGAGCACTCAGTTTTGGTTTGCGCTTAACTGGACTGCCGATTATAGTAATACGACTAACATCAACGTCAGTGAAGTTAAAAACATGCTCGGTATGTTCATGTGGGATATGAATGCTGAGTTTAAAGTCGATCCTGAGACTGGCAAAAAAGAAATCGATACTGAAGGTATCACATCATCAATGAGTCTTGACTTTACAGGTTGGGATACTTCTAAAGTCGAAAACATGTCCATTATGTTCGCCGGCTTCTTAGCTACGAATATTTACAGGGAACTCAAAGGTATAGAAGATCTCGATGTTTCTAATGTTACCAATATGTATGGTATGTTCGAGTATACCCGTGGTCTGAAGAATGATCAGATAGAGCAACCTGAACCTCTCAAGATTGACTTATCCAAGTGGAATACATCAAAAGTAGAAAATATGGCTGAGACATTCTACGGTACGGGTGGCCTAGGAAACGAAGCTGATGCTATTAGTCTTATGATTAGTGGCGTTTCAAACTGGAATACTTCTAGTGTCACCAACATGGATTCAACGTTCCGTGGCAGTTACCTTGCTTATGATTCTCTCGACCTATCCGCCTGGGATACCTCGAAGGTCACTAATATGCACGGCATGTTCGCTAATCTCCATGCTGAGAAACCCGAAGGTAAAACAACGACCTTAAACCTCTCCGGATGGAATACTTCTAATGTCACTAATATGTCGGGTATGTTTGGCGATGGTACAAACCCAGATCAACTTGCAAGAGGTAGCGGCTCCCACGTTGACGAGCTTAACCTTACTAGCGTTATCAAGCCAATTAACGGGAAATTCTATAAGACTGGTTGGGATATCAGAAAAGTCGAAACAATGGACAGAATGTTCTATGAAGGCGACTACACCACTATCTACGCCAATCGCGACTGGTCTTCAACATCGGCCAGCACTACAGAAATCTTCAAATACAGTGATAATCTCGTTGGCAGTAACGGTACAACAAACAAGAATGGCAGTTACTACAGAACGATTGCTTCCGCCCGCCCAGATGGCGGTCCAAATTCGGCAACTCCAGGTCTATTCACCGATCCATACGCCACCATCGAAGAATACGAGCCTGAAGATACCTATGAATACTATGGCACCAGTAGCGGAGAACCAGATACGACAACCGAGCCAGGCACGACCGAACCAAGTACCGGCACCACTTCGCCTAACTCCACAGAAGAACCTACTGGACCTCTCGGTGTTATCAACAGAGCTAGAGTTGAATACACTGATACTGCTCTCATCATTGTCATCGGTACTTCTATCGCTCTGGTCATCACTGGCGCACTCGCAATCTACTTCATCGAGAAGAGAAATAGAGAAGACGACGAGGACGAATTCTAAAAAAGAACATAAACCCTAACGTGCAGAAAGGACACACATCCCCCTCGAAAGAGGGGGATTTGAATTTCACTCATAAGTAGTTTCGCCGCGAGCTGTCGTTTTCTCAACTCTTTTTCTGAACGGTTCCGCAGTCGCCGACAGTGAAAATTATCAATCTTCACTCGTGAGTACGAGTAGTCAAGGCGTTTCTACCCGACAATCGAGTACGAACGAGACTGAAGATTGATAATTTTGACTTCGCGAGACGAGGACTAGTGAAGAAAAATGAGTTGAGAATGGCTTAGCCGGATTAATCCATTAAGAAAAGTATGGTATTGGAACGACAAAAGCATAGAAATTATGAGAGGAAGTGAACAATAAAAAAATAACCTTTCGGTTATTTGGCGGACTCGACGAGACTCGAACTCGCGACCTCTGCCGTGACAGGGCAGCGCTCTAACCAACTGAGCTACGGGTCCAATAAAGATATTATATATTATCTCTAGATTTTTATCAAGACCTCTTCGAAAGAATTGCAAGGCTTAAAGTTGTTTTTAGATTCCAATCTGATTTTTCTAAAAACTCATCTACCGCCTTAGAAACGCCAGGAAGTTGAGGATTATTATAATCATGGACAACAATTTTCCCGTTTTCGTTTAGTTTAGGAAAGACGAGATTTAAAGAATCTCTAATTGAGTCATATAAATCTCCGTCTAAAAACGCAAATGCAATTTTTTCCGGTAAATCATCATTTTTCAACTCGGAAAACCACGCCTTTTTAATTCTCGGTACAGGCAAATTCGCACGCAGAAAACGCTGTTTGACGAACCTTTTCGTCGTAAAAAGCTCACCTTTTTTAAAATCCCTTCCTAGTTCAGAAAAATCATTTTCTGTTTTTTCTGGCAGCCCTTCAAATGAGTCATAAATCCAAAGGCGCTTCTTTGAGTTATTGTTCTTCAAAACTTCAGCAAGGAGTAGGGAAGTATCACCTTCAAAGCATCCAAGTTCGACAAAATCGCCTTCCGAAGAAAGACAATCCTCCGCGAGTTGGAGGATTGTCATGGTCTCTTTGTCAGATACCTGTTTCATTATTTTTCCAAAAGCTCGTTTGCTCTACGAATCATTTCTTCAAATTCGTCAGTGCGAATTACCCAGATTGGTTTTGAGCCGTCAGCCGCGATGTTGGTGTGGCGTTCAGAAAAGTCGCCTTTATTTTTCGCATCATCCATTGTAAAACCAAGATATTCGAGCTCGTTGCAGATAAGTTCGCGATCCTCTTTTGAGCGTTCGCCAATTGTCGCAGTCATCACGATCGCATCGACGCCGTTCATTGCGGCCGCCATGCGCCCGATTTCAGCACGAATGCGGTAAGCATACATATCTTGTGCGAAAGTTGCACGCTCGTCGCCATCATTGCGGAGGCGGATGATTTCGCGCATGTCATCAGTTTTTCCGGAAACACCAAGAAGCCCACATTTTTTATTGAGATATTCTTCCAGATCTTCATGTTCAGTAAAGTGCTTTGCGCGCGCAATAGCGAGTGCCGCGGCTGGGTCTATCGAACCAGAACGAGTCGACATCATTACGCCTTCGAGCGGAGTATATCCCATGGTTGTGTCATAGGATTTGCCCTGGAAAACAGCCGTGACGGACGAACCAGAACCGATATGACAAACAATCAGTTTCTCTGGCAAAATATCAACTGACTTCATATATTCGACAATAGAACCAACGGAAAGACCATGCGCGCCGTATTTTTTAATTTCGTGTTTATCAGCAAGGTCCATATCAATCGCATAATACTTTGCAATTTTTGGTCGGTCGTTATGGAAGGCGGAGTCAGAAATTGTTAAAACTGGTGTTCCTTCGAAAATACGAACAAACTTCTCAATTTCATTCGCAACGACTGGAACGTGAAGCGGAGTGCGGCGTTTCGCAACCTCAAGTTGTCTTAGACAATCTTCATCAACAATGTGGTCAGCCGTAAAATAATCACCAGTAGCAACAACGCGAGCGAGGATTGCGTCCAAACTTACTTCTTCAGAGATAAAACCTTTCTCATCCAGAATTTTTTTCAGATGAGATACCGTACGGCTCAGGTCAGAAAGATCAGTTGTAATCTTTTCCTTTGTATCATCAGCACGCTTCAAAGTGCAGATTACTTTTCCACGTTCAAACTCATAATGAAGTGAACAAAGAAATTCTTTCCCGCGATAAAGCGCATATTTTCTCGAAGCACTTCCTGGGTTGGTAATCAAAATTAATTTTTCTTTTGCCATATAACTCCTTATTTTTTATAAACTATATCATAAATTTAGTTTTTCTTCCACTACGGTTTTTGCGTTTTCAGCTACTCCAGGCAGATCCGATAAGAGTGCTGGCGCGAAAAGCGCAGCCAGAACAACTAAAACCGCTAGCCAAATTGCTAAACGTTTTAAAAGCTGGAAGAGAATCGTAAGTACCAAAGCCGATGCTACGGACAACAAAATCCGAACAGCGAGAACTGGCACTTCCCAATCTGAAGAAACCCTCTGTACCAAAAAATCCAAATCACCACCATAAACCGGAAGTGCAAAAAATACCAGAGCGACGCCAACGGCAATCGGAAAAACAACAGAAAAAATTTTTCTCATGCTTATATTTTACCATCAAAAAATCTCCTTTCGGAGATTTCTTCTTTTATTGTTTTTCGTAAATGACGTCCTGACCAAAACTATCTTCCATATGAAGAATTTTTTCATTTTCGATATGATACCTGAAAGTACTTGCCAGTGTATCGCCATCAAAGAGAATTTCGAGAGACTCATCCGCGTCGGTATAAGTGCATTTACGTTCACTGTCATAGAATTTATAAGTACAAGTCCCGTCTTCATTGAATGTGTACATAGCATCCATACTCGAGTATTTCCATGAACCCACAATTGGTTTCTTTGGTGCTCCTACATTAGTGAGCAGAATTGCAACAATCACACAGGCAACACATATGACTGCTGCGCATATTGCGACAATAATTCCAGGATTAGCTTTCCCTTCCTCTTTTTTAGTTTCTTTTTTTTCCTCAGCCATTTTCCTCCTTTGATAGTATATCCATATTTTAGCATAAATTCTTATTTTAAAGAAAAAATGCAGAGTGTGCTAAAATAAGGCTAATCGGGGCTTGGCGCAGTGGTAGCGCGCACGTCTGGGGGGCGTGAGGTCGGCAGTTCGATCCTGCTAGCCCCGACCATATTCAAACAAAAAAAAGAGCCCGAAGGCTCTCTTTTTAATACTTTGTAAATCTTAAAAGATTACTTACTATTCTTGGGCTTTGGTTGTTGTTCCCGTCTTTGAATAGACCTTTCCCAACTACCAAAGTAGCGTCTTTTACAAGCTGTCCAAACCCAAATTTACCTTTATTTTTTATTGTTACGCGCCATGTTGCCTGAGTATTTGTTTTTACAGTACGATAAACATCATCCACGTAAATATCATCATTTCCGATAATCTTCAACTGATCTTTTTTAAGATCAAAGGTTGCTAGCTCGCTATCCGAAACCGTGATAGTGAGTAGAATTGTTCCATCTTGTTTAGCTGTTAACTGTGAAGAGTTTGTGATGGTCACGCTTGGAGGGGTAGAGTCCTTCGAATTCTCATATGTGATAGTGTTGCTAAGTTTTACTAGGTTCTGGTTTCCAGAAACATCTTTAAATGCACCTTGCTTAACGCTCAAACTAGATTTACCGGTTTTTGTTGCATAAACCGTTACTATATATGAGGCCTCAGTTCCATCACCGTTATACAAAGGCTGGTTCGGGGTAACATCTTTTATCACGACATCGTTCGTTATGAGTTTTGTCATGTAAAGATCAGAACTTTGAAGAGTTTTATTTTTCGATAATCCTCCTTCGTCTTTTGCCTTTACTATAAATTTGAGCTCGTTACCTTTTATCGCATTCCAGGCAGTCACTGGCGTGATCGTAACAGTTGGGGGAAGTAAATCTCGACGCTTGATAAACATAATTATTTCACTCAATAAACTTGAACTAGAGTTTCCCGCATTGTCCTTTATAGCTCCGTTTACCAATTTAAGCTGAACATTTGAAGACACGTCTTCGCCTTTTACCGTTACATAATATTCTACCTGTGTATACGAACTATTAGGTTTCGGCTCAGAAACATTTTCTACGTAAATATTTGCATTACCCTTACCAACAATCACGAAGTCTTCTGTGCTAAGAACCCTGTTAGGATCAATCCCGCCTGCGTCTTTAGCGATAACTCTGAATCTTAGGGAATCACCAATTTCTGCGCTTCTTGACCCTTCAGGAATGATTTGAACAGTCGGAGGGACTATATCTAGTTCTGACGCAAAAACTATATTCCCACTAATTTTCATCAGTGAAGCATTTCCGTTAGCGTCCTTGAAAGCGCCAGCCTTAATTTTGAATGTTCCTCCACAACCTAATGTTTTAGAACAGTTTTCATTAGTAGAGACCGTTACAACATACGAAACGACAGTCTTATTGTCATTATATGACGGCTCACTTACTTTTATTGAAATTTTGTCTCTCAAACCATCTAATACTTCGATGTTTCCTTCAAGAGTTGATTCATCAGAAATGCCACTTTCGTCGTTCGCCGTAACGGTGTATTGTAACGATCCTCCATAAGAACCCTTCCACCCATCAATCGATGTAATCTTGATAAATGGCGCAGTTTTATCTGCAGGAGCAGTAAACTTGATAGGGGTAGTATTCACCTTAAGTAAGTTTTTATTGTCGTTTGAATCAACGAATGCTCCAGAGTTTACGTTGATATAACCGTAGGATGGGACTAGGGACAAATCATTGTTACATCCTACTGTAGCTGTTGCGTAGGCAGTTCGTTGATCGCTATAACTAATTTCAGAAAACTCAATGGAAGGTTTTCCGAGGGTGCATACTAGTTTTACGTTATCCTTTAGATTAACATTCTTAAAGCCATTTTCATCATAACCTTCGATTCTAAAATTAAGAGTACTGCCCTTCGTTGTATCCCAGACAGTCGCAGGGGTAATTTTTACGGTTGGTTTTGTTCTGTCGTCTTGTTTATGCTCAAAAATTGTATACGTAACAAGACTACTTTGTGCTTCTTTGCTTTTTAATTTAGACGAATCGCTGAAAGCGCCATCTTTCACCTTCAAGACAAATGTCCCAGCTACCGAGCTCGTTACGGAAACGCTCCAAGCTTTTGATTTATCTGTAGACTCATCCAGCAATACTGGGGCCTCAATCTTCAAATATTTATTCAAAATAGTGCCAGAAATGCTTATATCATTCAAAGATAAAGAATCATCACTAAAGCCACTATCATCTTCTGCCCTGACAATAAACTTTATAGTTTCTCCAGACCTCAGATTCCTTATGTCGTTTTCTGTTCTAACCGTAATCTTCGGCGCAGATTCATCAATATCAACGCTTCCGTCAATAGTTTCTTTTCTGATTTCTTTATTGCTATTTCTCGTTTTCGCAATGACCGACACACTGTAAGAACCGTTTGATAATTCGCTAGGTACAAAACTGATATGTTCGTCATTACTAATTAGTACTCCATCCTTATACCATGCGAAAGACTCTACATCACTATTAACCTCGGCCGTTAAAGTTGTCGTTTTGCCAGAATGGGCAGTTGTAATATGAACTTGCTCTTCGTACCCTCTGGTTCCTTGGCTAATGTTATAAAAGAGAGATGCTGATGGCTCGTGACAGAAGAAGAATATATCAAACATGGAAATGCCACCAGTGGTCTTAAACAATGATTCAAACGAATCACCATAGACATCACTGTAATACTCCATATAGTCTTTAGCGGAATTTAGACGATTATACATCCAGCCTAAATCTCCCTGTACTTTAAACAATGGATTACCCCAAAGAAAAGTATTCAAAAAACTTTCCGATATCTTTGTTCGCGTAGCGGATTGCAGAAATGCTACGTGCTCAGTCGAATGATATTTAATAGCGCCTTCTGCAGAATAATAGCCGGTTTGGTTGACATGACGGCCTAATGCCGAAACTGGATCACCATAAATGTTATAACACATCACTTTGTGGATTAGTGCACCGGCCTCATCGGTCTCTTGCGCCCAAGCCAATAACTTATTGAAGTCGCCATCTCGCTCTCCGCCAGTGAAAACGTTACCGCCCCAGAGACCAACGCCCATACCATTAAAATAGACTACTTCTCTCAGGAATTCTTTGCCTTGTACGTTACTATCTATAACGCCTAATGCGCTGACTGGAGCAAGATATCCGGCAAGACTGTGGCCAGTGATATAGAAGTTTGGCTCACCGCCAAATTCTTTAAGATACTCTTCAGGATTATCGAAATACTCTTTTGAAAAAGTTTCAACAATATATTTAGCATAATCCTTAGCTGCGTCTTCGTATCCCTTGATGCTGTTAGTTGCATATGTAGCATCAGAGAACCAGTCAAAAATATCAGGGAAGTCTGTTCCGCGATAAGCAATAACAAAGTTGTTGTTTAAGCGGAATACTGTTGCCTGCATTATGCCTTCATGTTTCGAGAGATTTGGTAAATAACTATCTAGATATTGAATATGGTCTGCTGTGTGATCTACTATAATCCATTGATTAACTTCATCAATACTAGCATAACCTTTGTAGGCTTCTTCTCCCAATCCACGTGCTTCGTAATTACTCTTATACAAATCTGCACCTCCATCGATGTGTCCATCATCACCAAAATAAAAGTCTTTGCCAGAAGTTTTCCAGGCGTCAATAAGAGTCTTCAGCTCTGAATTGTAACTTTGTGGTTGCATACCAATCATCTGGTCTTCGTTAATCATGCATGGATTTGGACCGTCTTTTGCATTGTTCCATGCCGTTTGAGCTACAGCACGTGGGCCGTTACAGACATAGTTAAAGTAGTCAGGATATCCAGTCTCTGCAGTATCTGCAGGCTCTGTCTCGTAATTTTCGTAGTAATTTTCTTTCACGGTTTTTCCGTTTTCGGTCATTGTATCGCCATAGATTTTATCTTGGCTTGCACTTACTGGCTCGTAAGCAAGAGTTGCGAACATTAAAATATCTCGATCACCAACGTTATAGTGCCAAGCGTCTAAATCATCATCATTCAGATAGCCATCTCCGTCAATATCGTCATCTTTGTCATCCGGGATCCCATCACCATCAACATCTCCAGAAACTGGCTTATCATAACATCCAAGTTGGTCATCCCAGAGTCGTCCATCCGCCAGACATTTTTCTCGTTCCTCCTCTCTCGGGTCTTTTTCAACAACAGGAATACATTTACCGCCTTCGAGAGTTTCACCTTCCTTACATTCTGGCGGGTTGCACTCCCCGTCTTTCCAAATCCAACCTTGTTCTTCACACGAAATTTGTTTTTTTAGAACACAAGTTTCACCAACTAGCGTTTCGTCGTCAGCACAGACTGGAAGACATTTGTTTGTTGTCTCATCCCATCTCCCTTTATTTTCTTCACATGCTAACTTGTCCTTTTTGATGCAGACGCCATTGACATAGGTTTCGTTATCACTACAATGAACGCATTCTTTTGTCTTTTCGTTCCAGAAGCCACCATCGTTTTTACAAATAGTACTCTTTTCAACACAGTCTCCATTGACTTTTTCTTGAGTATCTGTGCAGACAGGTTCTCGTTTAATATCGTCGCAAGTACCAGTTTCTTTGTTCCAATACTTTCCTTCTTGCGCATTACATTTTTCCTCATCAGTTGGCTCAACAAAATCAGGCACACATTTACCATTTTCTCTATGTTGCCCTTTTGGGCAATAAGTTTTAAGAGCCAAAAGCTCTGATTCTGAAGCCAGTACAGCCTCGTTTTGTTGGCTGGCATAAAACATTATCCCAGTCGCCCCACCAAGAATCGTTAACGCGATTGCCAAAAGCAAAACACGCAAATTATTTTGTTCGCTTATTTTCATATTTTTTTGACCTTCTTTTATTGAAAATATAAATATAAGCTTATTCTAATAGATTTTTTCAAAAAACACAAGCACTAAACAACAAAAACTATATTTCTATTTCTTGAAATCGAAACTTTTGTTTTGCTTCAGGATATTTTTTTCGATCAACTTCGCTAGAAAACATTGAAAGTGGTCTCGCCCATTTCGGATATGGTTCATAAAGACCTTGGTAAATCACCATTTTTTCATTTTCATCTTCAGAATAATTCACAATATCAAGGACAATATATTTATTGCCTTTGAAATGCTGATAAACGTGCCCAATTTTGATTCTATTTTGCATATTCAACTGCACGAGTTTCGCGAATCACATTGACTTTAATGACTCCAGGATAGCTCATTGTTGCTTCGATTTTGTTAGCAATATCACGAGCGAGTTTAAGGGCGGAAAGATCGTCAATTTGTTTTGGTTCAACAATTACGCGGATTTCACGACCAGCGGAAATTGCATAAGCCTTATCAATACCAGGGAACGATGTTGCAATATTCTCGAGATCTTTCATTCTCTCAGCGAAGTTTTCTGCAGAAATATTACGTGCACCAGGACGGGCCGCTGAAATTGCGTCCATAATTTTCACAATGATTGCTTCAGTAGTTGTCGGCTCAATATCATTGTGATGCGCCGCCATCGCGTGAACAATCTCATCTGGCATACCATATTTCTTTGCCAGTTCTGCGCCAATCTCTGCGTGTTTCCCTTCAATTTTATGGGTAACAGCTTTACCAATATCATGAAGCAGAGTCGCGGTTTTTGCGATACGTTTATCAGCACCAATTTCCTCTGCAATCATGCCAGCCATGTGCGCCATTTCAACCGAATGAAGAAGCACATTTTGCCCATAAGAAGTTCTGAATTTAAGCTCGCCAAGAAGGTGAAGAAGTTCTCGTGGAATACCAACAACACCAACTTCGCGTGCCGCATCTTCGCCGGCGCGAACAACTTCTTTTTCAATTTCTTTTTCAGCTTTTGCGACAGCATCTTCAATCGAAGAAGGATTAATTCTCCCGTCTTTCATGAGTCGCTCCATCGCATATCTAGCAACTTGACGACGAATTGGATCAAACGAAGAAAGAACAACCATACCAGGCGTGTCGTCAACTAAAACATCAACACCAGTCGCGCGCTGAATTGCTTGAATGTTGCGGCCTTCCTTACCAATAATCCTTCCTTTCATTTCGTCATCAGGAAGTTTAAGTGCGGTGATAGTGCGGTCAGCTGTCACTTCGCTCGACATTCTTTCCATCGCCGTAACAAGCATCGCTTGCACAGTTTCGTCGATATCGTGTTGCGCTTCTTTTTGTTCTTTTGTGACAAGATTAACGAGGTCTTGTTTAATGTCATTTTGAGTCATTGTCATCAACTTTTCACGAGCATCAGCTTTTGAAAGTCCCGCGATTTTTTCCAGTTTCTCGTGTTGTTTAACGCGAATATCGCGAATCTCGTTTTTGAGTTCCTCAATTTCTTTTTCTTCTTTGTTAAGTTTTTCGGATTTTTTCTCAAGTTGGTCAAGTTTCCCATCAAGCGTCGTCTCTCGCTCCGCCAGACGATTTTCGGTTCTGCGCCATTCTTTACGACGCTCATTTTCTTCATTTTGCGACTTGCTTGCAATCTCGGAAGCTTCTTTCTTCGCTTTAAGAACAATTTCTGATGCTTCGTGTTTTGCTTTGCGAACGAGATCTTCCGCCTTATTTTTTCCGCCTTTTTCATTTTTTTTGTTATAAGCGAAAATTCCGCCCGCGCCAAGGCCTACACCAAGCACAGCGGCGATAATAATTCCTGCTATTTCCATATTCCTCTTTCTAATTGTTTTGCCGATATTTTTCTCTATATCAGCGGGGTAACAAATAATATAAATTAATAATTTTCCACGTTCAATTATACCACACTATTTTCGTGGTTTTGAAATATTCGCCGCCCGCCCATAATCTGGCAAAATAATCTCGTGTTCTTTACCATGATGGTCAAAAAGCGGAATTTTTAGTTCATGTGCGAGAGTATTGACGACTGAGGCCCCGATTCTTAACCCTGTAAATGACCCAGGTCCCGAAAAGAAAGTAATCTCGGAAATATCTTTCCAATCTTTTCCATTTTCCTTGAGTTTCTCGAAAATGAAGCGGTGCAGCCCTTCTGCCATCTCTCTTCCACCCTCCCACTGATATTCCTTTTCATCGAGTCGAAGAATTGCGACCATGTTCGAAGTGTCTAGATACATTTTCATAATAAAATCTCCCTCGACCCATCTTCGAGTAGTTTGATTTCGATTCTCTTACATTTTTCCGGCAGTAGCCCTTCAACATCTCCACCCCACTCAACAACGACAACTGCGTTTTCTTCCGACAGGGAATCGGCCAAATCCTCTGCCATAATTCCCGGATCATCCAATCGGTAAAAATCATAATGTATCAAATCAACCTTTTTTCCAGCGTAACGTTTCGAAATCACAAAACTTGGGCTTGTCACCGGTTCAGAAACGCCTAATCCCTTTGCTAGCCCACGTGTAAACGTTGTTTTTCCCGCCCCCACATCCCCAATCAACTGAATCACGGCAGGGAAAACTAAGCTTTTCGCAAACTCTTCTCCAAATCTCAGCATTTCCGCTTCGCTTTCAATAATCATACACATATTATACCATCTTTTACAGATTAAAAAAGTTGACATATTGGTCAGGGGGAGGGTATTCTTAAGAAGAATAATAGAAAGGAAATGATGGTTAATCCAAACTCATACAACGGAAGCAGATCCGAAGAACAAGAATCTAGAGAAGATGATACTCCTTTTGGCGAAAGCTATAAGGAAAGTGTTCCGCCGTTTAATCCAGACGCTGCATATCGAAGACGTAAAGAAATTGAAAATAGACTTTTTGAAAAAAGATTAAACGAATATGATAGAAAGATTTCCGAGCAAAAGGAACGGGAGGTTTGGAAGAATAATTTAATAGAACAAAAGAAAAAATGGGAAGAAATAAACCCTTCTCTTGCTGAAGAAATTGACGTTTCTTCTCCGTTAGAAAAGGAGATTGATCACGATATTTTTTCCTATCATGGAAATTGGTATGGGCCTACCGACGAATATGCTATTCTCCATCAGTTAGATTTGCGAAGAAAATCCCTTAACGAAAAAGGTGGGAACGACAAGGGCTTTATTGAAGTGTTGAAAAAGACCAACAAAGATAGCCATAGATTCCAAACGCCTGAAAAATTTGAACAAACTCGCGATAATATTTCGGGCGTATTTGACGAAGTAATCAAAAATATAAAATTCGAACATGACGAAAATCCAGAGCTTTTTCCTAAAGGAGAAAGAAAGTTCATGAAATTATTTAACGATGTTGCAAACCAGTCGAAGGTCCAACGAGGTGAAGATGGGGAATTTATTCAGGAACCACTTGATGTAGCTGCAAAACGCAGAGTAAGAGAAACTACTATCCATATGATGGAGAGAATGACTTCGAGCTCAGAGGAGCATTATCCTTCCGAAGCGGAAAAAAACGAATATGCATGGACAGCCGAAGCATTGAATATGATCGTCAATGCTACAAAAGAATTCGGAGCGTCCAATAAGCTAGAGGATCGTCTTGATGATGACGGTATTAAAAAGTTTTCTGAAAAAATAAGACATCTTTTTGAAGAAAATTAAAATACGGACGGCATCAATAATGAATAAGTATAAACAAAGGTGCTTTTCTTGACTTTTCGAAAAAAGTATGCTATAATAGAAACATAGGGTCTCGAAAAAAGAGCCCCTAGGATTCTGATGCTTAAATTTTTATCAAAAAGCCACCTCTAGGGGTGGTTTTTTGATAAATGGATTAACCATAACCCCTTCAAACAGAAGGAAAGCGCCCTGCTTATTCCAAAATTAGCACTCTAACCCCCCAAAGTGCTAATTTTGTGCTATAATAGAGTTTATGGCAGAAAAACGTGATTATTATGAAATTTTGGGCGTTTCCAAAAACGCATCTGATGATGAAATCAAAAAAGCTTATCGCAAACTCGCGATCAAATACCATCCCGACAAAAACCCTGGTGATAAGGCAGCGGAGGAGAAATTTAAAGAAGTTTCCGAGGCTCACGAAGTGCTCTCCGATAAAGAAAAACGCAAACGCTATGACCAATTTGGCCACGCTGGTGTTGGTGGAAATGCGGGACCATCCGGCAACCCGTTCCAGGGCGGAAACTTTAATTTCAACGGCGGGTCTTTCAATTTCGACTTTGGTGGCGCGGGGGGCTTTGCCGACATTTTTAGTGATCTTTTTGGCTTCGGTTCAAGAAGTCGTCGCCCGCGTCGTGGTGCCGACGTCGAAGCGCGTGTCACAATCGAATTTAAAGAAGCTGTTTTTGGCACGACCGTTACGATTGAAGATAAAAACGGCAAAAATCTGAAGGTTAAAATCCCTGCTGGAATCGATGATGGCATGGCAATCCGTCTTGCCGGCAAAGGTGGCGACGCTCCCGAAAAGGGCGGGGAAAGAGGCGATCTTTATGTTCGCGTTCACGTTAAGCCTCACAAACACCTCACTCGTGAAGGGAATATCATCCTATCCGAACAAACCATTTCTATGGTTGATGCCGCTCTTGGTTGTGAAGTAGATGTTGAAACCGTTGACGGCAAAGTCCGCATGAGAGTTCCCGCCGGCACTCAATCTGGCACACCTTTTCGTCTCTCCGGCCATGGTCTAATCATGCGCGCCGACGGTGATCGTGGCCCCCACATCGTCAACATCATCGTCGAGACGCCAAAGAATCTTTCCAGAAAACAAAAAGAACTCCTTGAAGAGTTCCGTGGCACCAAAGGCAGAAAAATGCCATTTTGGGGCTAAATTAAAATAAATTTGCTCCCGAAATTCTGGTTTCGACGCATCCCGTCGAGCAGTTCCGAACAATAATATCCGCACCGTTAGCTGATTTTTCGATTCGATGTGTGACGAGACCGTGAGAGTTGCGGACAACTAGGGAATTACTTAAAATGCTCCCCTCAATATAAGATGTTGTGCCGTCAGGTTGTCTTAAAATCAATCCGTTGCGCACTAACATATCCTCCAAAACACCCATAAACCTCCTTAAATTTTTCCGATTTTAGCTCATCGTGAAAAATAAATCAACCATAAATAAAATGCTATTCTTGTGTTAATATAATATATATGGTGGGCAAAGAAGAAAAACGCGTTAATCCGACAATTTCCGAAGTGTCGTTTTTTAATGCCTCTTCAAAAAACCGTACTCATTTCAAACAAAAGTTTTTGAAAAAAGCCACCAAAAACCCCAGTCTGAATCTTCCTCTCGACGATTTTGATTTAAACAAAGGAAAAAATAAGGGAATCGATCGGCTAAAAAAGACCAAAGAACGTATTCTCGCTTCAAACACCGAAATTGAACTTTTGATGAAACAAAAAACTTTCGACTCCGAAGAGCGGAAACTTTTTCGAAAAAAGAACCAAGAGAATCTTCTTCGCATTAAACTCATCGAAACTGCCCACGCCATCCAAGTCCATCCAACCCCCGCCAAAAAAGCTCAATTTAACCGTTTGAATTCTCAACTCTATGGGCATATAAACCAGAGGCTTTTTAATGGCATTATCACTTCAAAAAAATATCATCTCGAAAAATTCGAACCAAAAGATGAACTGGCAAAAAAATATAAAACTTTTCTTCTAAAATCTATGCCATTTAGGCTTTACCCCGCGAGATTTAGAAACGAAGAGCCTCTCGCAGTTTTTGAAAAAATCCATGCACTTCTTCTAAAGAACTACCCCACGATCTTTTTTCGCATAAAAGATGACGAACATATCTATAACGCTGAGGAAGCTAGGGAAATATTCCAAAAAATCATGTCTGATTTAGGGTTTGATTGGCACGTTACTATCTCTGATAAAGTTAGTGTTGTAACTGATTCCGTCATCGACCATACACTTAAACTCCCAAAAGATCTTTCTCGAACTGGTAAAGAGCTCCGTCGTCTCGCCGTTCACGAAATCGGCGTCCATACTGCCCGGGCTATTTACGGTCGGCAAAACGGTGGTCCACTCCTCGAATACGGCACGGCAGATTATCTTCGCGCCGAAGAAGGCTTAGCAACTCTTTGCGAATGTTCGGTTGACGAATCTTTCGATAACAAATCCTATCAACGCATTATTTATCGTTATCTTACTGCCGGTTTGGCTCTTGGGGCCGACGGCAAAAAGCGAAATGCGATGGAAGTTCTAAACATCATCGCCCCCCTTCTTGCTATCGAAAAATCGAAAGATGGAAAAATTACTCCCGAGCTTCTCGACTATGCCCTGAACGAAGCTTATCGTCATGTCGAAAATGCCTTTCGCGGCACCGACTGGACGACGAAAGGTTGTGCATTTTTGAAACTAAAAATCTACTACGAAGGCCTCATCGCCAACATCAAATATTTCTCCAAAAACCTTAATCACGCTGATGACGCTTTTCGCCTCGCCATGCTCGGCAAATATGATCACACCAGCATCAAATCTTGCAAAGATGCTTTGTTTTTAATTAGCACAAAAAAATAACCGCCCGAGTTTCCTCGAGCGGCGCGTTTAGATGAGCCCCAAATCGCTCAAAAATCTCTCATCAGTTTTGAGGTCGATTCTTTTGTAGGGAATCATCTGGGGTGATAAACGAAAGTGCCTGGCGATTATAATCAGTTGGTTTAGATCAAACGAGCCAAGTTCTAAAAGCCAACCATATCCATTAGCTTCGAGCTCTATCGCCTGATTCAATCCGTTATAATACGCGAGATCTTTTGTAAACGCATAGCCGGCAGGGTTATTAGTATCAGCTACGCCTCTGAAAACTCGCCTCGCAATATTGTAGGCTTTCTCTAGAGATCTAGGTTCATGCCTTCGCTGTTGCCAGAGCGACTTTGCAACTTCTGCAAAACACGAACCATCAAGAGCCATTTTCATAGCCTGCACATAATAGCTTGCAGGTTCATTCTGATAACGGCCTTTTTTCCAGAGATCAAAGTCTCTATCCGAAAGCATTGCAAGCCCTTCGTATAGCTCCTCATTATCGGTTTTCATGTTTAGACCGCCAAATCCGAACAATACTAATCCGTTCATAGAGCCACGCATGTGCGATTCGATTTCATGTCCGATTAGTCGGAGCAACTGGCTCGAATCGACAACTCGGCTTCTCGGGATGACAATTTGTTTGCCATCTTCAGACTTGTCGCGCACATCAATTGCCACCGCATTGTCGCTAATCACAATCGGCCAGTTGAAACCATAGTAATCTTGCGCGAGGTAAAACGCATCTGCGATGCCTTCGGCATCGAATTTCTTGTTTTGTAAATCAGCACCTTCCGGCTGTTTTTCAAAACAGAGATTTTTTACAAAATCTGGCATCGAGCCGAACTTTTTGCGAACAAGCTTCGCTGTTGCCTTGTCATCGCGAAGAAGCATGCTTTTCGCAATCTCTACGGTCAAGAGTAAATTTTGTAAGACGTAGAGCATCATCTCGATTTCGAACTGTTCTCGCAAATCATTTGGAGAATAGTCGTAAACGAGGTCAAAAAGCTCAAGTACTTTTGCCTCTTTGCTTGCTATCTTTAGTATCTTTTCGGTATCATAGTCGAATATCGGGTTCTCGAATCGCCCATGCATTGCATGGTCAATCCATTTTTGCTTTGTCGTTTCCGGATTAAGCGTCTCTACCATTTCAACGACATTGACCTCGCGATTTACGGCGCCGATTTCGGATTTTAGAAAAGCTAAATATTTCGGGGGGATATAATTCGGTCGTGCCGAAATTTTTCTGTCTCCCGCTTTTGTTGCGTCTAAAAGGTTTTGAATGGTGGATTTTTCCTCCAACAATCAAAATCACCTCTTTCCATAAATATTTTAAATAACGCCACCCTGCTTCCTTAATTCTATCATAAAATGACAGTAAAGTCAAGCATAACATCTTGACTAAATAAGCATTTTGTGCTAGAATAGAAGCACCAACTGAAAGAATTTGGGATTATTTTGAAATGTTAAATATTAAACGTAAAAACCTAGAAATTATTGGTGCTAATACCTTTGTTTCCATTGAAGGAATCAAAGGCATTCCCGCCAAAATCGACACTGGTGCCGATTCTTCTTCAGTCCACGTCGATAATATTTCTGTGTCAGAAGACGGAGTTCTCTCTTTTGAGCTCTTTGGCAAAAAAATAGAGCGAAAAGAGTTTAAAGCCGTTGTTGTTCGTAGTAGTAATGGTGAAGAAGAAATTCGTTATCGCGCTCCACTCTCGATTGTTATCGGTTCAAAACGCATTAAAGCCTTCTTTACTCTTTCAAATCGCGAAAAAAACAATTTCCCAGTCCTCATTGGCCGAAAAACCATCAAAAATAAATTCATTGTTGATGTTTCGGAAAGAGAAATAGAACCCAAAGCGCGTCTCCGTTCAAAAAAACTGAACCGCGAACTCCAAAAAAATCCCTTTAAATTTCACGAGAAGTATATAAAATTAAACGAGAAGGAGAAATAAAATGAAAATCGCAATCCTCTCCAATGGCAACGCCAATTATTCCACCAAACGCCTCGTTGAAGAGGCCGAAAAACGTGGTCACAAAGTCACCGTAATAAAGTATAAAAACTGCTATATTTCTCTTGATGAAAAACACCCGAACATTTATTACAAAGGTGACAAACTCTCAGGTTTTGATGCTATTATCCCTCGTATTTCTAACAGCATGACCAAATATGGTTGTGCAATTGTTCGCCAATTTGAAATGCAAGGCATCTGGACCGCATCTAGCTCAATCGCTATCACTCGTGCTCGCGATAAACTACGTTCTCAGCAAATCCTTACCAAAGCTGGTGTTGATACGCCAAAAACCCTCGTTTCTCGTAATACTGCTGACATCGACGATCTTCTCGAGCAAATCGGCCTCCCTGTGATTATTAAGCTTGCGACCGGTACTCATGGCAACGGCGTCGTTCTCGCTGACACTAAAAAAGCCGCAAAATCCGCTCTCCAGGCTTTCTATCTCTATAACGAAGATGGCACCAACATTCTTCTTCAGGAGTATGTCAAAGAATCCGCTGGCACTGATATCCGTGCTTTCGTGGTTGGATCTCGCGTGGTCGCTTCGATGCAACGTCAATCTCTCGATGATGATTTCCGTTCCAATCTCCATAAAGGCGGACTTGGCACTTCTATCAAACTCACCGATGAAGAGAAAAAACTTGCTCTTCGCGCCGCCAAAGCTATGGGTCTTCACATCGCCGGCGTTGATTTGATGCGCTCCGATAAAGGCCCAGTCGTTCTCGAAGTTAATGCTTCGCCAGGATTTGGCATTGAACGTGTCACTGGTCGCGATGTTGCTTCGAAAATTATTGAATATGTCGAACACAACGCTACCCGCAGAAATTCCAAAGATCGCGTTGGCGCCTAGACTAGGACTAAAGTTGCGTCAGAAGTTTCTTCTGGCGCAATTTTTTTGCCCAAAGAACTAGAAGCATCGAAACAATTGGCACATAAATCAGAAAGATCAGCGGATTTTTCTCTCCAAAACTGACGATAAACATTTTTTGTTCCGCAAAGAAGTTCATAACAAGTAAGTGGTAATCGATTAAAAATGTGACGATTTTTCCGAGTATCATACCAAGGAATTCAATCCCACCAAAAACGCCAGTGAGAAAAGTTAGACCCATCACCACCGGCATCGTTGGCAGAATCAACACGTTCGCCACCACCGAAATTAAAGATATTGAACCGAAATAATAAATCAAAATTGGAATACACGCCAGTTGTGCCGACACCGTGACGAGCAAAATCTCGAGTAGTTTATTAATTTTCTTTTCGCCAAAGAAAAACTCTTTAAGTTTCGGCTCTAAAATCAAAATTCCCGAAAACGATGCGAAAGATAAAAGCCAGCCGAGGTTCGTGATAAACATCGGATTAATTATGAGCGTCACCGCCATCGCAATCAAAATAATTCGCCACCCCTCAAATTTTCTTCCGACATACCACATCAGAAGCGATAAGACTGTCACAATCGTCGCACGCACAATTGATGCTGTCCAACCGATAATCCCACCAAACACTAAAATAAAAAGAATCGAAAATAGAAGCCCGGAAAACCTCGAAAGTTTCCCAAAAATTTTTCTAACCACCGAAACGATAATTCCAAGATGCGTTCCACTCGCCACAACGATATGTGTCAAGCCAATAATCCGGAGCATTTCCAGCACATCATCAGGCAGGCCATTTTTCATACCGAGCAGATATGCAAGGGAAAGAGAGCTCTCCTTTTCTGGTACAAACTGCTTAATTTTTTCTGCAAACAAGTTCCGAAGCCTCAGAAACAAATCGCCAGGCTCTGGCCGAGCCACTGAAACAATTTTTGGGCGATACATAGAACCCGAAAAACTCCCAAAACCGTCACTCATTTTTCCTG
Source organism: Candidatus Saccharimonadota bacterium (assembly GCA_017510445.1). Taxonomy (GTDB): domain Bacteria; phylum Patescibacteriota; class Saccharimonadia; order Saccharimonadales; family Saccharimonadaceae; genus Nanosyncoccus. The sequence continues at coordinate 119,668 of JAFWNF010000005.1, read as the reverse complement.
TGAGCGTGATTTTATCTGAACGCTGAATATCCATTTCCGTTTCCGAAATCTGCACATAAAGCGTTCCTTTAGCGCTAGTATCGTTTAAAACCAAATCGTTTAGTTTCAATTTTGTTTTATCTTCGTCAAAATCAGGATCTTCCGAAATCGTTCCTGAGATCGTCACCGTTTCGTTCACAAATTGCGAAAGATAATCTGCACCAGAAATATCTGCGCTTGCTCGAAAAAATGACAAAATAATCCCAGAAAGGAAGATGATTATAACAGTCAAATAATTAGGTTTAAAAAACGCAAACAAAAAAAGAACCGCCACAAAAATCAGCCAATATGGCGAAACGAAAAAGGTCGAACGAACGATGAGAGCCAGCACCGTACCAGAGACAATACCGAGACATAGGGCAACAAGTAACCACGATTGGTGCAAAGTTTTCCACAACCTTTTCCACATATGGTTAATTATAACATTGTTTTGTAAGCCGTCCCTAACCTATTTTCGATTATCTCAAAACTCTCCTTTTCTCGAGCTCGGCGAACAAAACGAAGTTTTGTGAGTAATTCTCCGGATTTTTCACTAACATTTCCGACTTTGAAAAATTCCCGAAGTGAAACGACTAAAGAATTTTTCAAAGTCGTGAACTATGTTGTAAAAAATATAGACCGCGAGAATTTGTCCATGTGAGAGAGAAAGAGAGTTTTGAAAGAAAAAGAATTGTGGACTCTAAGGAAAACAGGAAAAACTTGACAAAATGCTTATGCTGTGCTATAATGGAAAGATAAGGCCTCGAACCGCCGAGACCATTTCTTGCTGGTGCCAAACTTCCTTTAAATTCCTAAAAAGGTTATAATTATAACCATAAAAGGTTTAAAAAGGAAAAAATATGGATAATAATCTAAAAGAAAACAATTCTTTAGAAAATTCCGAAAATCAGCCCACACCTCAACCAGGACAAACTCAAAATCAAGAAGACATCTCTCCCCAATCAGAAAACCAACCAGCTCAAAACATCGAGCTAGAAGCGTCCGCGCCCGAAGAAGTTCCAAACGAGACTCCAACCGAACAACCAACACCATCAGAAAATTCGTTTACTAAACAGCCAAAACCGTTTTTGGCCGAGGAATCTCCAAGTGCCGAGTCTGCTCAGACACCGAAAAAAGAAAATGGCTGGATTAAATTTTTGCGTGTTTTAATTTGGCTTGGCGTCGCTGTGACACTTCCAATTGGCATCTCTCTGAAAGAAAGCTCCGAACTTTCACAGGCTTTGGCCGATGGTACCGACAAAGTCGAAAGCTGGTGGGGGGATACTCTAGTTCTTGTCGCACTTATCGTTGGCGGATTGAACCTCCTTTGGGGATTGATTCGTTGGATTTTGCGCATAAAACGCGAAAAATGTTCTGCTGGCCGAATTATTGGCAAACTTATTGGCGGTGGGATTTGGCGTACATTAGTTTTCGCGCCAATCATTTTCCTTTCTTTTTTCATTTTCGCCAACATTGCGAGAGATTCAATCAAACAAAATGTTTTTGCTGAAAGGGAAGTAAAGCTAACTTCTTCCGCGAAAATTGAAATCGCTTACCAAAATGGCGAAATCTCGACTGACGAATACGTGAATAATGCCTTGCTTTCTTATTTTGATTCTGGTTCACTTCCAGAAAAATTCAAGGGCGAATCCGAAGCGATGGCCCCAGATTTTGCTAGATTAATAGAAGACAATTATGATGAGCTTAGCATCGAAACGAAGCAACTTTTCTATGACATTTTTTCATTTCAAAATGTCGAATTTGGTCTCGATGCTAGTGGCAACGAAGAAACTTCCTATTTCCCGTCACTCTTTTCTCAGAACGCCTATGCGAAGAAATCTGAACACCGCGTTACGACATTAAACAAAGCAAAACTTTCTAATTCTGGCAAATTTGTTGTTTTTTATACCGATACTGGTCGTGACAAAATTTCAGATGCTGAAGCAGAGAAAGCTTGTAATTTTCTTGATGAGTCCGTAAAAAAATATAAATCTAATCTTGGGCTGGACTATGAATATGAAAAATTTGAAATTAATCCAATTGATTTTTCAGACCTAATGACAAAAAACCCTAATCTTTATGCATCTAACATGATAAAAAACGCTCAAAACGAAGTTTTGCGCAATAGTGGTATTAATAAAGACATCCTTGATGTTCTCGAAACGGCAATGCCAGTCTACATAGTAAATCCATATAACGAAACAAGTGGCAATAAAACAGTAGCTTTCTATGCGAATCGCCTTAATGTGGACCTTGGGCATAGAATAAGGACTGAATTAGGCTCTCTAACATATGAAGAAAAAGATTATTCTTCCCACGTTCTGTCGTATCCGCTAATCACAATTTATCCAGACAAACTTGCTGGAGAATCTGCGGTTTCGACCCCGGCCGTTATCGCTCACGAACTAGGCCACCACTACCAAACTAATTACTCATATTCCGCAATAGGAGACATCTATCGTGCTACTAACTTTACCGTTGAAGGTACGGCGAATATGATGTCTATCAACGTGATGCAACACCAACCAGAAAATAGTCTTATTAACGCAGACCACTACAAGGGCTATCTAGAGAAATGCTCTGAAGACACTAGTTTAGATAAAATATGCCCAGATTTTTTAGGCTATCCGTCAGTTGCTTGGTTTCAAAATCTCTATGAACAAACCGGCGATATTAACGGAATTTTAAAAATGCTTCTCTCTAATGAAGAACTTCAGACGGCCCAAAACATATTTGGAGTTGATACGATGAAAAGTACTTTAATAAGGCTTGCGGAGCGAAATTTGACTAATGACTATGATCCCGCAGTTTATCTTCAAGCGATTGATCACTCCCGCCCACATGGGACTACGCTTTCTTGCGATGATTTCTGTACGAAAAACAATTCGATCGGTTATTCACAGATAAATTATTATTATCTTTCGGCCAGTCAATTCGAAAATACAGCCATCAGTTTTTCCTCTGACGATGGCGTAATTGTCAGTCTTCTTGGGCTCCGTGACGGAAAATGGGTAGTTATTGAGTCTGGGAAAGAAAAATTAAAACTAGAAATATCAGATAGTCCAGAATATAGCGATTACGCATTGGCCATTATTAATTATTCAATTGTCGAAAAAGACGATGGAGATAGCTATACCATTAAAGTTGCAAAAAAAGAAATCGAAGACCTATTTGATGAGGAGGAAGAAGACGAAGAAGATGAAAAAGAAAAGGGCGAGTCCGAAGAAGACGAAGAAGAACCCGATGAAGATAACTCCAAAAAAGAAAAAAATGAAGAAAGCGAAATCCTTGGCGACATTTTTGCTGATGGCTGTTTTGAACTCGATACTGACACCCTTCTAGAAATCCCAATCATGTTCTTTGAAGCTGGCGCTGACATCGCTCACGTCGCTGCTGAACTTTCTGAACAAGATCACGCAGAGGAACTTGAAAGAATTGATAGAAACTCAGCTAACATCCAAGCAGAAATTCGAAAAACCCAAACCAATCTTTCCGCCTACAAAATTGATGTCTGTGGCAACAAACTGAAGGGCAACACTGATTTTAATAGGGCAAAAAATGCGCTTCTCGGAACATTAACTGGCGGATTAAGCATTCTTGATAATAAAAATTATGATGGGCGTACGGCTATTTTAGCTGGTTACAACCTCGCTCAACAAACTGGCAAAATTTACGCTTTAATTCAGACTGACAAAGAAACTGCCCTCATCACGGTCAACGTTATAAAACGATAAAATTTATGCTAAAATAAAAAAGATGGGCAGAAAAGTTAATATTACCGGACCGCTTTACTTCTACATTCATTTTGCGACCGAAGTAATATGTTTTTATTTTCTTTCTAAGGTCATCGGCGATAATGCTCTACTTTGGTCTGTGCCGTTTTTCTATGATGCACTTGCGTTCGTTCCTCAATCTCTCGTCGGTAGAATTAGTGACAAATTTCCCAAGATTCCGTTTGGCGCACTTGGCTTAGTTTTCATGTCGGTCGCCTTGGCTCTATTTTCACTTCTCCCAACATTTCCAATTTTTATTTCAGTCTTGATTCTTTGTCTCGGCAACGCCTTTGCGCATGTTGCAGGCGCCGAAGTTACGCTTCGCGCTTCAAACGGGAAAATTACTCCCGCAGCAATTTTTGTTGCTGGCGGTTCCTTTGGTGTAATTACAGGAAAACTTCTAGCAGATGTTGCGCCATTCTGGTTCATTATTTTGCTTGCTTTGTCTGCTTTACCGCCAGTTTTCTTAGCGGAGATTTTTCGCAAGCGTACCGAAAAAGACAAAAATCCTTGCAAAAATTTCGACTTTGCGAATAAATCTTTCCCAGTCGGACTTCTGATTTTTCTTGCAGTTTTCGTCGTCATCGTTCGAGGCTATATGGGTTATGGCATTCCGACTTCCTGGAACAAAACAACTTTCCAGACCATTCTGCTTTATGTTTCGATGGGCTTTGGAAAAGCTCTCGGCGGGATTCTTTGTGACAAAATCGGCGCCAGAAAAACTGCAATGATTAGTGTGCTCGGTGCACTACCGTTTCTTCTTTTTGGCGACAACATTATGGTTGTTTCACTTATTGGCGTGATGTTCTTTTCAATGACTATGGCAATCACTCTCGCACTTCTTGTTTCGGTTCTAAAGAAAACTCCAGGTCTCGCATTCGGCCTGACAACCATCGGCCTCTTCCTCGGCACGGTTCCGATTTTCTTTTTCAAACTAGGTAACTTTTTCACAAGTTGCATTGTCATTTCTGTCGCAACCCTGATTTGTCATTTCGTCCTCATGAAAATAACAAAGAAGGAGAAAAAACATGCCTGATTTTCAGATCTCGGGAGTTCCGCCCGCATGGCAAACTGATCCGCTCCCGCTCATTATCACCTCAACAATTGTTATCGTAATAATCTTAATCACAATCATCTTAGTTAGAAAGGAATTAAAAAATGAAAAAAAGAAATAAACTAACCCTAATACTAACGGCGTTATTCTTCGCCTTCTCACTAACCCCCTTCTTCTCAGTCTCTACTTATGCTGACATCAGCGCTCCATATGTGTACGAATATGATGTTATTGTAACAAAACAAGGCGGTGCCCAATTATTGGAGAGTAGATATGATCAAGAAAAAAACAAGATCGTTTATGACGAAGTGATTACAGTTCCAGAAAAAACAAGATTGACAGTTGTCTATGATTTCTCCTCAGCAGATGGTGAAAAGATGATGAGTGTAGAGTATGAAGGACGAAACTATCTTATAAGGGCTTCCGATGTTGGATATGCTGATGATACTTTTGACCTGTCTACTATCTCGAAAGCATCTTCCCCCCTTTCCGTGTACACAGTCAATGACGAATCATATCTTTATAAAGGCCCAAACGAAAGGTTTGGGAAAGTGGATGGTGAATACCATCTTCCTGCCGGTATTATTGTTTCAGCCGATTATTATGATGGGCTTTGGATGTATGTTGAATATGAAGGCCATTCTGGCTGGATCAAGCATATGCATGCATGGGTAGGCGATAGGAATACTGCGAGTATCGCAACGGATAAGTGGAATAGAACGTTCGTCACTACACGAGACAAAATTGATCTTAAAGACGCGCCAAACGAAGACGGTAAAACAATCGCCACGCTGGACGTAAAACCTCTGACCGAGATCCCAGTCCTGTATTATATTCCATCTGGTAAATTCTCAACATACGTCTACGTCTCCTATGGGCAATATTCCGGCTGGTATCATAAAGATTCGACAACCTATGATGTTGCGTTCCAAACTGAAAATGCAAGCGAAGGCGTTACAATCAAAGAAACAAAAATAACGAGCGTGGTCGATTCCGAATCGGATTCATCGACAATTCCAGCCAATACAGAATTCAATGTCTTATACACCGCAAGCAAAGGATGGTATGGCCAAGATGGTACAAAAGCCTACATTAGAACAAAATCTAATAACAATCAATTTTCTGAGGGCTGGATAGACGGAAAGGGATATGCGACCGGAACATATAAAGATGGCAAATATACCGAGAAAGTTCTTAACTATGATCAACCTATTTTTGATAGTGTTGATGGAAAAGAAACAGGAGAATATGCTAAAGCTGGGGCCTATGAGATACTCTACTACTACACAAAGGCAAGTGGAGATCAAGAGAATACTAACACCGAGACTTGGTATTATCTCGGAAAACAAAAAAAGAATTCTTACGACCACGAAATTGTTGGCTGGATAAAAGACCTTAGTAATGACGAAATCAAGGAGCTTGAAAAAGCCAAACGAGAAGAGCTCGAAAAACAAATGGAGAATGAGGATCCTGACGACCTGGTGCTTTATAAAATACCTGACGAGATAGATCCGAAAGCAACAATGATCCCAACAATAATATGGTTTTTGGTCGGCTCAATTGTTGTGTCTATTTCCATAATTGTTGCTTTAGCGATTGCAAAACATATTAAAAAATCGAAAGAGACTGACGATTCTGAACCAAAAACTGATGAAAAATCTGAAGAAAATGAACCAAAATCCGAAAAATCGGATGACGAAACTAAAGAAGAGCCTGAAGAAGAAGCTGGAGAAAATTCTGAAAACAGGGAAGAAAAGGAGAAAAAAGAAGATCTAAAGTCCGAAAAAACTGATGATGAGATTGAGGAAAACTTCGATGAATTCCTTGATGAAAATTCACCAAAATCCGAAGAAAAGGGCGATGGTTTTGAACCAGATTCTGAAAAAGAACCAGAAGAAACAAAACCAAAGTCCAAAAAAGCCAAATTAGAAGATAAAGAGAAAGGAGAAAAAGATGCTTAGTTCTTTCGCTTCAATACACAATTCTTTCGCGGATATGAGTGGCAATTTGCCAGATGCTGTCCAAGTAGTGATTCTGCTTTTATCATGTCTAATTCCGACAATTATCATTGAGACTTTGTTCGCCCTTGTATTTAGAGTTAAAGGTAAGAACCTCCTTATAGTGATTCTTGCGCAGGTTATTACTAATCCGATTGTCGCGCTTTCAACAAATCTTTATACCCTTGCTGTTCCGTATTACAACAATTTTCCTCATGCGATGATCGTTATGGAACTGTTTGCTTTCCTAGCTGAAGCATTTATATACAAAGCGTTTCTTAAAGATTATAAGTTTTTGAATCCATTCCTCCTTTCCTTCCTCCTCAATTTGTTTTCCCTCATATTCGGGTATGTCATGCTTCTATTAACATATATTTTCTAGAAAGAAACTCCTCTCCCGCTAAATTCGATGTGCTATAATTAAACTTATGGCACAACAATCTGTAAAAAACCCTAATAATAAAAAATCTAAATCTAACACTGTTCGTAGTTTTGTATTCTTCTTTCTACTATTTTTGCTCTGTTCCGCTCTGCTTTCTTCGTTTATTAGTGGCAACGGCAAACTCGAAGAAGTTCCACTCTCTGACGTGATTGCTCGCGCAAACGACGAAAATGGAAACATCAAAAAAATCGTTGTCAAAGGGAATAATCTCGAAATCACTTTGCGCGACAAAGATTATCCAACCCAAACCTCGAGAAAAGATGGTTCCGGAACTCTTTTTGAACAAGGATTAATTAACAAGTGTTCTGACTACACTGGTGATTTATTAACTAAATGTCAAGAAAAATATCCGTCAATCGAATACGTTGACGATATTGATGTACTCGGGATTGTTCTAGATGTACTTCTAATTGGTATTCCGATTATTATTGTAGTGTATTTCATCCGTCGTATGATGAATCAAGCACAAAACATCAACAACCAAAACATCGGTTTTGGTAAAGCTAAAGCTCGTCTTTACGGCCCAGATAAAAAACGCGTTCTCTTTAGTGATGTCGCAGGTAACGAGTCAGCTAAACAAGATTTAGCTGAAATTGTTGATTTTCTGAAACATCCGAAAAAATATGAAACTCTCGGTGCAAAAATTCCTCGCGGCGTTCTTCTCGCTGGCGATCCAGGAACAGGAAAAACTTTGATGGCTCGCGCTGTTGCTGGCGAGGCCAACGTGCCATTCTTCAGCATTTCTGGCTCTGAATTTGCCGAAATGTTTGTTGGCGTTGGCGCTTCACGTGTGCGCGATTTGTTTTCTAAAGCCAAAAAGAATGCACCATCAATCATTTTTATCGATGAAATTGACGCCGTTGCTCACAAACGCGACGCTCGCGGTGGCGCTGGTCGTGAAGATGAACAGACTCTAAACCAAATTCTCGTTGAGATGGATGGTTTTGACAACGATTCTGGCGTAATCGTTATCGCAGCGACAAACCGCGTCGATATGCTCGACAAAGCTCTTCTTCGCCCAGGCCGTTTTGATCGTCACGTAAATGTTACCCTTCCAGAAAGAAAAGACCGTCTCGAAATTTTGAACGTTCACTTTAAAAACAAACCAGTTGATAAATCCGTCAATCTCGATGCTCTCGCCGCTAAAACCGCAGGTAGTTCTGGTGCTGATCTCGCTAATATTGCCAACGAAGCCGCGATTACCGCTGCTCGCGAAGGCCATAAAGAAATCACTAACGATGATGTCACCGAAGCATTTGAACGTGTTGCAATTGGCCCAGAAAGAAAATCTAAAGTTATGAACGATCATGAGCGTGAAATAACTGCCTTCCACGAAGCTGGCCACGCCATTGTCGGCCATGTTCTCCCAGATTCCGACCCAGTTCATAAAGTGACAATTATCCCTCGTGGTCGCACTGGTGGCGTCACTTGGTTTTTGCCAGAAGAAGATCGCTCTTATAAAAACATTTTTGAGTTAAAAGACATTCTTGCTCGTGCGATGGGTGGACGCATTGCTGAAAAACTTGTTTTTGGAGTAGACGATATTACGACTGGCGCTTCTTCCGATTTAAAGCATGTCGCCGAGCTCTCCAAAGAAATGGTTGTAGAGGAGGGAATGGGCTCAAAGCTTCGAAACCTTGTTTTCCCATCCGAAGATACCGGTTATTATACAATTACCACCGGAAAGCCTTACTCTGAAAAAACTGCAGAGCTAATTGACGAGGAAGTTAAGAAACTCACAGAGGAGGCTTCAAACCGTGCTGAGCTTGTTCTTAAGGCGAACAAAACCGCTCTAGAGAAACTTGCTAAAGCGCTTCTTGAACACGAGACACTTGAAGAAAAGGAACTCGTTGATTTGCTAAAAGGAACGACCCTTCCACCTTCCGCAAAATTACACTAAGAAAAAATACGCCTTTTTGGCGTATTTTTTGTTGCATTTAAAAATGATTATGCTATAATCAGATGAGAAAAGGTCATAAATTAAAATTTTTTTGGAGAAAAAATGAAAAAGCATCGCAGGCTTTTCGAGAATATTTCTCAAATTGGGAATTTTCGAAAAATAAAAATAATACTATATCTTTTAATATCTGTCGTTATGATCGGGGCCATTTCTGGTTCCGCATCCGCTGTCAACGAAAATGGAAATAAAGAGTTGTTCCCGGCAAACTACTCAATACCTGAGAAACCTTACACTATTCGTGTTGAAGTAAAAAATACGGGATCGGTGCCAGATACCGGAGACCACGGCTTTATGACCGCCGAATTGAATGGTAGTGATAAAACAGAACAAAAATCATTTATTTCGCCAATTATTACTTTTATTATTTCTACAATAATCGCCCTAATCATTCTCTCCAAAATTAAAACCATTCAAAGAAAAAATATTGGTTTTACGAAGGCCTCTAACCACTTTGGTTTAAATACTCCAAGAATTTTTCATAAGATTAAAAACCCAGCATTACTCCTTGCTATTTGTTTTGGTATTAGCGTTTCTACACCTCTCTTTATTCTGAATTCAATAACGTCGATAGCAACAGATGGCGTCGAAAAAATTAACTATAGAGAACACGATTTTGATGCAGATATTGAAAATGGGATTAACCCATTCCAAATCAAACTAAAAGAGCCAACATTTAATGCAAAGAACGGACAAAACATTTCACTTATAGAAGTTAAAATTGAAGCAGAAACTTATAATCCTACTGGCTACAAGGTAATTCTTGACCCAGACTGCGTAGTAATCGATAAGATTGTTGGCGAAAAATCGAAATGTGAGGAAACCGGAACAAATCTTGTTAGTGAAAAAAACAAAATACCATCTATAAAAAAAGAAATGACCATTAAGGAAATGAAAGCTCAGTCATCAGCCGGATGGGGATGGTCGGTTGACGGGGAAAATTTCACACCAGCAAACGAAACTATAGTCCTTTCAGGCGGAGATACAATCTACTACGCCATCAAAACATCAGACGAAACTCCAGATGGGGTGTATACCATCCCGCAGAACGTTGTGGCTTTGACGAATACAATCGATGACGAGTTTGCGAAGTATACTATTAATTATTCTGATTTAAATATCTCAGAGAGTAAGACATTCTATAAAAAGGAACCAGGTTATTTTGTTGTTAAAGCGCCTAAAGATGGCGTGAATCCATTCAAAGGATGGTCATTAGAAAAAACGCCAGTAGACGACACGGCTCTTTTCCAGCCAGATTCTCATTTAACGCCAAAATCCACCGAAACAAATCTTTATGCAATTTGGGACACTCAATATGGAATCGTGTTTCATCATGGTTATTATTTCCAGGAGATGTTTGTGACCGAAACTGTAGAAGAGCCTTGTGACATGTCAGACCATAAATGTAGAGAAGAAGAGCCCGACGATACGAATGCGAAAAAACGCGCAGGAGAAAAAAAGTATCAGACGACAGACGATGACCCTAATCCTGAAAAAACAAAGAAAAGACACTTTGAATTTATAGTCGCAGATGTTAACAATCTTTCAAAGGTTAACTTAAACAACGAAAATGGGACTGCAAATGCAAACTATGTCCCGAAACTTAAAGGCTATTCATTCCTAGGATGGACGGATTTTGATCCAGAACCAAGCTGCCATATTTCTATGATTGAGTCACATGATGGTTCTGGCGAAGGCAATGATACGGAACTTGAAAACACAATTGCCTGTTTAAGCAATAATGAAAATGGCGGAGTATTTTATAAGTATGATGCAAATAGGACAAAATTCGTAGTTAGGAAACTGGGAACTGCAGAGCCAGACCAAGATAGCGAAGACGAAGAAGAAGCAATAATTACGCTTACTCCAGACAACCGAACACTTGAACTTTATGCGGTATATAAATTAAATGAAATTAATTATAAAGTAGAATATTATAATGCTGATGGAGAGTATCAAAAATCACAAACAGATAACTACACAAAATCGGCAAGCGGTAGAGTTGCCGAAATTGAACTAGATAATACAGCAGCAGAATCATGGCAAAGTATCAATGACTGCTCGATATATGAGAGTGGGGAAAAAGCTTCTGTCGGCTGGGAAGACATGGGAATTGTAAATGAAAAAAATGAAACGGTAGCTATAGAAAGATTAAAACCATATGACGAAGAAAAACCATGTACTCCGACTGATCCTTTCGAAACTTATTCTTCCAGCCAGTCTAGCACTACGACTCCTTCTACCACCAACGCTTCCAATTCATCAAACAGCAGTTCTTCCACAACAAGCTCTTCTCCAAAAAACTCTTCTTCAACAAATTCCTCTAATACCTTAAACACGAATTCACTCAACAGTGTTTCTCCAAAATCTGGTATAAGGGTCGAAGATATCACTGCTGTCTTAAACGACTACTATAATACTGACGAAGACGAAAATGAAGACGAAAACAAAGAAAAGACAGAAAAAGATGATGATGAAGAAAAAGAAGTTAAGGTTGTTGAAAGAAGAGTCGTTGTTGCTCCTGCTCCAACAGCCCAAACAACTACTGAGACTCCAAAAGACGAAGGAAAAACAGACGAAGAGGAAGAACCGACGATTATGTTTTACGAAGACGACGACAATGCAACTACATACTTTACTAAACCACTTGGTGTTACTGAAGAAAAATTAACCGAAGAATCTCCAGATAGTATCGTTACAACTATTTGCGTAATTGTATTGGTTGTTAGCGGAATTGGGATCGCAGCCATAATCTTGTTTCCTCTTTTATCAAAAAACCAAAAAAAGAAAAAACCAGCTAGATTTTAAAACAATCCCCCAGTAAGGGGGATTTTTTATGATATATTGTTAATATGGAATTAAACGAAAAAATAACATACATAAAAAACTGGCTTGGTACTGGTTCAATAAATATTTTTGGTCTACCAATGAGCGGTAAAGACACCGTAGGCGTTCGTCTAGCCGAACTTATCGGTGGACGATTTCTTTCTTCTGGACTGATTATCCGAGCGAACGAAAAAGAAACAGGCAAAAATTATACGGGAAAAGGCGAACTTGCGCCCACTGATATTTTTTATAATCTGGTTTTACCTTATTTCAATCGCGAAGATTTAAAACTATTTCCTTTAATATTATCTTCTGTGGGGCGCTGGAGTGGAGAAGAAGACCAAATTTTATCAGCGACGGAAAGTTCAGGTCATAAGACGAAAGCAGTAATACTTCTCCAAATTTCAGAAAACGATGTTTTAGAACGCTGGGAAGCCGCTAACATACTTGGAGACAGAGGAGACAGGGATGACGATCGAGAAAAAGCGATTTTTGAAAAGCGATGTAATGAATTTCGAGAAAAAACACTTCCAGTTATCAGTCACTATAGAAAACTTGGTTTGCTGATTGAAATTAATGCCGACCAGAATAGAGAATCCGTTTTTCAAGAAGCCGTTGATAAGATTTATAACTACGCTTTGGGCCACTCAGAAAATGAAAACGTGTAAAAAATAAAAATCTTGTAGATTTTACGAAGGCGTTAGCTTTTACAAATCTACTAAATATAAAAAACAGCCATTCCAAAACCCCGAAATATGCTATTTATGCTATAATATTCTCATGGCAAAAGCTAAAAAAAGATCTAGACAAATTAAATCTTCAAATCATCGAAAAACTATTAACCCCGAAAGATATCGCAATCTTAGCACTTTCGGAAAATTAAAATACAAAAGTCGTCTTCGCGCCGAAAAACGCGCCCGTCAGCATGCGCAAATGCGTGCAACGCTACCAAAAAAATATCCTGAGCGTTTTTTTGCACATTTCCATCCTAAAAGAATCTTTCATTATTGGTTTTCGCTATACGGTGCACACCAATTCTTGAAGATTGTTTTTGCCTGTTTTCTTTTAGGTATAATTGGTCTTGGCGGCCTTTTTGTTATTTATAAACAAAGCCTTGAGGACATCCAGCTCAACGATATTCGTATTTCGGAAACGGTGAATACATATTATGACCGTAATGGTAACATCCTCTGGCAAGATATTGGTGACGAAGATTATCGTTTGGTAGTTAGAGGCGACGAAATCTCGACTTATATGCGCCAAGCAACAGTTGCTATTGAGGATAAAAACTTCTATAACCATAAAGGAGTTGACCCAATAGCACTTATTCGCGCGACGATGATGACTCTTTCCGGAAAACAAGTTCAAGGCGGATCAACGCTTACCCAACAGCTGATTAAACAAATTTATTTTGCAGATGAAGCAGCTAGCGCAAACCGCGGTGGCTTAATCCGAAAGATTAAAGAGCTAATTCTTGCTCTAGAGCTTGAGAAAATGTATGAAAAAGACGATATCATCACTATGTATCTTAATGAATCTCCTTATGGTGGACGTCGTAATGGCGTTGAATCTGCAGCGCAAACCTATTTTAGAAAATCCGCAAAGGATTTGACGCTTGCTGAATCAGCATTACTCGCTGCTATTCCTAATAATCCTGCAATTTATAACCCATACAATGAATATGGCCACGATGGTTTAATTGAGCGCCAACATAAAGTTCTCGATGACATGGTTGGTCAAGGCTATATTTCTCAGGAGCAAGCTGATGAGGCAAAAAATATTGATATTCTTGCAACCATTCAACCAGAATCAACACAGTATTCAAATATTCTTGCGCCTCATTTTGTCCTTGAAGTGAAAAAACAACTCGAAGCAAAATACCCGGAGCTTATGAACCAAGGCGGCCTTCATATTAAAACTACAATTGACCTTGATGCTCAAAAAATTGCCGAGGAAGCTGTAGCTACGGGCATATCAATGAGCAATACCTGGGAAGCGAACAACGGAAGCGATAATGCAGCCCTAGTTTCTCTTGATGTGGAAACTTCTCAAGTAGTTGCTATGGTTGGTTCTTATGACTTCTTCCAAGAAGGATATGGGGAAGTCAATGTCACAACTTCTTTAATTGAACCAGGTTCCTCGATCAAACCAATTCTCGACTATGCACCACTATTTCAACAAAGACCTGGCCAAAACTTTGGTCCAGGCTCAATTCTAAAAGATGAAAACATCGATAGTATTTATTGTAACGGTTACACTGGTGGACCTTGTCGTCTACGCAACGCATCTAGAAGTTTTTATGGGAACATCCCAATTCGTAGAGCTCTTGCCAACTCACTAAATATTCCAGCCGTCAAAGCCCTTTATATTAATGGTATTGAAAATAGCCTTGATGTTGCCCATAAGCTTGGTGACGTATCGTATTGTAAAGATACTAGTGCTGGTCTTTCAATTGCAATTGGGTCTGGCTGTAATGTTCGACTAGTGGAGCATGCAAACGCTTATGCATCCCTTGCGCGCGGAGGATCCTTTAAAGATATAGTCTATGTTCTAGAAGTAAAAGATCATAACGGAAACGTTATCGAATCTTGGGGTGATACAAAGGGCGAAAGAGTGGTTGACGAACAAGTAGCCTACATGGTGTCCAATATTTTGAGTGACGCTAGCGCAAGGACGCTGTTCGGATCGCAAGCCACCGGCTATGGGTTTGTTGTCCCCGGTGTTTGGACTGCATCAAAAACTGGTACTACCACAACAGCAGACGATAGCGTCGCGAAGGACTCACTGATGGTCAGCTATTCTACCGCAGTTGCAACAGTCGTTTGGAATGGAAACCATGATGGCTCTGGCGTTAGAAATAACACAAACAACATTGTTCGACGTATGATTGCGAATTATATGGAGCGCGTCCACAAAGAGGTTTACGCAAATACACCGAGTTCAAGTAACCCTTATGCTCTTCAAGGAAAATGGAAGAGTGGCGATCAGCCAGCACGTCCTGCAGGAATTCAAACTTTGAGCGTTAACGGCACCACAGATATTTGGCCAAGTTGGTACAACTCAAAAACTTCTGGTGTTTCCAAGGAAAAGTTAGAATTCAACAAGTACACTAAAAAACTTGCATCAAAATGTACTGCTGAGTCAGATAAAATCTCAATTGAAGTCACGAAAATTATAGATCCGATGACAAAGAAAGAGAGCTACACCGTACCAGAAGGATACGACAAAGATAACTCTGACGACTGTAAATACACAAAACCAGCTGTAACGATTACCGCCAGTACTGATAAAAAGACCGCAACTGTTTCAGCCACCAAAGGCACTTACCCACTAAAAACCTTCACAATCTTGATCGATGGTGTTCAAGCCTTGAGTGGAGAACTAACTACGAATCCGTTCGTCTTCGATTTGAAGGGCACAGAAAAGACCATTATTGTTGTTGTTACTGATACCGTTGGAAGCGAAGCTTCTGCTACGCTTTCGCTCTCAGGGAGTTCCTCTTCGAACCAGTCCGCTTCACAGCCCGACCAGAAATCTGACGAGAAGAAGGAATAAGTTTCCCAAACATCATTCTCCCTGCAGATGTTTGTAAATATCTAACGAGTCCAATTTCGACTTCTTTTCCAACCATTTTTGACGCGTTATCAACAACCGCCATTGTTCCATCAGGTAGATAACCAACGCCTTGCTTTGGATTACTTCCTGCACCGATTATTTTGATTTTCATTTTGTCACCAGGCAAAAAATTACTTCGAAGCGTCAAAGCTAGATCGTTGATATTCAAAACTTCAATTTTCTCCGTTTTAGCCACTTTTCCAAGATTAAAATCATTCGTAAGAATCAGCCCGTGATTTTCCTTAGCCAAAGCCAAAAGCCGTTCATCAACTGGCGTATGGTCGAGTTCGTCCTGCAAAATCTCAGTGTTAAAAAACACAATTCTCTCTAGCTCATTCACGACATCCATTCCAGCTCTCGCTCGCATCCTTTTTTCTGTATCTTTTCCGTCCGCTAGTGTTTGCATTTCGCGGATTACCGAACGAGGAATTATCAAATCGTCACCTATAAATCCAGTTTTTGCTACCGCTAGAATTCTTCCGTCCATTAGTGCCGAAGTGTCAACATAGATTTTTCGTCGCGCCCTAGAGTTCAAAACCGGCTTTTTTAGTCTCAAAAATAGAAGCGTTGTTGTTTCTAAAAAAATCAATAATGCTAAAATAATCAAAAATTCCATACAAAAACTATAACATATTTTCTATTTAAAACAAATCCAAACCTGTTTTCAGAGCATTTTCGTGGTTTTTTGAGATTTCCGCTAGATATTTTTCTTTCAAATCAAACCTGCCGAACTTTTCCGCCACGTCCATCGCGATATCAAATCTCGAAACATGGTTGAGCGCTAGCATTTCAAACGGCGTTGTCGTTGAGCCTTCTTCCGAAAATCCGTGTACCGAAATTCTCGCCTCATTAGTATATTGCCCTAAAATATGTTTCAAAGTCTCTGGATAACCATGAAAATTCGCGACAATTAACTTATCTTTTGTAAAGTATTCATCAAACACGTTTTTATTAAGTTTATTGTCGGTAGTTCCGATTGCGTTATAAGAAAGCGCATTTATCCCTACGAAGCGAATTTTTAGCTCCGGCATATCTTTTTTGAGAATATCTCGCGCAAAAAGCGTTTCTCTTGTCACAATATCCCCTATCGCCGTCAAAACCACATCTGGGTCATTATCAGATGCAAAGCGATAAACGCTCGCGCCCCCGTTATCAAACAAAAATTGTGCATGATACGAATCAATCCACCTTGGGTTATCGTTTTTATCAAATGTTGTAAAATTTACAACATTTTCAGATTTCAACATAAAATCAAAGGTTTTTTCTACCGAAACATCATCAACAGGGAAAAGACAATTCACTTTATTGCTCGGAATAGAGAGAAGTGCCGAAATCATTACCGGTGATTGATGCGAAAACCCGTTGTGATCTTGTCTAAAACAGGTGCTCGTTGAGAGTAGGTTCACCGCTGGATATTTTGGCCTCGAAGGCACATTATCACTCTGTTTAAAGAACTTAATCTGTTGCACGATTTGTGACAAAATAACAGAGAAAAACGCCTCGTAGCTCGTCATCATCGCCTGCTCGCCGTTCATAATATGCCCAATCATCACCGCAAACAGCGTGTTTTCGGAAAGTAGTTCAATAACCCGTCCGCTTTCGCTCTCTGGTAAATCAAAACCCTCTTTTTTCGTCGCCCAAGCTCTCGTCGCAACCTCAAACACTTCATCAAGTCGATTACTTGTCGTTTCATCTGGCGAAAACAGATAAAACCTTGGATCTTTCTCGATTCTTTCGCGAAGAAGGTGTCCGAATTTTCTCGCTGGTGAAAACTTTTCTGAACCAGGATTTTCTACTTTTTCAATCATAAAAGAAACTCCTTTCCGTCATAAAGTTCCGAAAAATTATAGGAAGAAAGCCAATCCTCAAGAATCTGAAGCTGTTTTTCGTCAGTTTTTGCCAGAGGTAACGGGATTTGATGCGCAAGGAAATTCCCAGCCACTTTCTTCCCGTCCAAATAATCTGGTCCACCAGCCCCTTTTTCTGTGCGCATGATTATAAATGGATGAAAAACGAAATCCGCTTTTTCGAGCGCAAACATCAACTCCCCAGGCTCGTCGCCTTTCGCCTCAATCGGCTCATACCCAAATCCTCGAATTAGTTCATGTATTTCCCGTTCACTTTTTCGCCCTAAAATCGTTGGCCCAGAGATTTTATAGCCGTTTAGATGTAAAATCGGTAAAACCTTCCCGTTCGATTTTCCCGAAATCAGTTTATTCAGATTCATCGATGCCAGTGCTGTCGCTGTCTCCATCTCGCCATCTCCTAGAAGTACTGCAACCGTCTTCTCTGGGTGTCCGAGTACTTGCCCATAGGCGGTTCCCAGTGCGTATCCGAGTTCTCCGCCCTCTGTTACTACCCCAGGCGTCATCGGACTTGAATGTGATGGAAAACCTCCGGGCCACGAAAATTTACGACAAAAATCTGCAAGGTTCTTTTCATCGAGTTTTCCATCAATAAACAAATTAGCGTTCAGCGCCGGAAAACCGTGTCCAGGTCCGAGAATGAAAGAAAAATTGTCATCACCCTTAAAAAAGCTCAGTAGATTCGAAAGCGCGACATTAATCCCATGACAACTCCCCCAGTGTCCTAGAAGTCTCGGTTTAATATCAGAAAATTCCAGTTTTCTCTCGAGTAGGAAATTATCTTGCAAAAAAAGTTGCGCGACAACTAGATAATCCGTCGCTCGGATTCTCCTAGAAATTTTTTCAAGTTCGCCCACACTTTTGATCATAACCATATTCTATCACAAAACAAAAAACCCCTAAAGTCTTGACAAATCAAACCGTTTATGTTAAAATGGAGTTAAGCCTGAAAAGTGGCTGATTATTTTGGAATACCCATCTCCCCAGTGGGAATTTTTTGTTTTTAAAAACATTATTGACAAAACGAAAAATAAAGCTTATACTTAAATCACACAAGGTCAAAACAAAAAGGTCAAAAATGTTAAAAAATTTTTTAAGGAAAAAATCAATTTTTATCGTCTTTATTTTTCTATTCTGTAGCGTTTTCGGTATTTTAGTTAACCAAAGCCTTTCTGCCCTAAACAATACCTATGCTGACGGCGCAACTAGAGGCATCACGCTATGTGATCCGGGACCGGAATACGAAGCAGATTTTAGCGGGGAAAACTTGACGCATTCACTAGAGATCCCAGACGAAGCATACCAATATATTGTAGGGGCATATTATGAATATGAATATTTCCCCTATATTAAAACGGACTTCACAGATGAATACGAAATTGAATATTGGAGTATAAACAGAGACGTCGTAGTTGGCGAAAAAAACATCGAAGCTGGATCTCCCCTTAGGTCCGATCAAATTAACGAAATTCAAACTATTAAAAACAGCGACAACATATGCAACGACACGTTCACTGCTCACCTAAATCGCAAAGCCTACGAGGTAACCTGGCTAGGAGATAATGATTCCACGCTAGAGGTCGATGAACAAGTTGGTTATGGAGATCTTCCGACCTATGACGGCGACACCCCAGTTAAAGCGTCTGACCAAGAATGCAACTATTCTTTTAGCGGCTGGTCTCCGACGGTTGTTGAAGTTACTGGCGATGCGACCTATAAAGCTCAGTTTACTTGTGAAGCTATCGTTCCAGATCCTACTCCTGAACCAGAACCGGAACCGGAGCCTGGTCCAGAACCAACGCCTACTCCTGAACCGGAACCGGAGCCCGACCCAGAACTTACACCAACCCCTACGCCAGAATCTAATCCAGCCCCAAAGCCTACTCCAGAGGAAAATAAAGACTTAAAACCAGAAAATCAGTATAAAAAGGAAACCAAAGACAAAACTGCCGACGTTCCAGAAACGGGAGCCCTAAAAAAAGAGAATGATTCAGTTGTCGCGACAATCATCTTCGCCGGTATTGAGGCTCTAGTCATCTCCATCATCGTAATTCTCAAAATCAAAAAATCCCATAAAAAACTAGACTACGAACTCTAAATAAAATCCCCGCTTCGCCGGGGATTTTTTGTTGCCCAAAAATCTGTTATAATAGCCTTATGAAACTATCTGAAGAACTAATTTGGCGCGGATTCTCCGCCGAAACCACCATTAAAAACCCTGAAGAACTTGATACTCGCGAAAATAAGCAGTTTTATTGGGGCGCAGATCCTTCCGCCGACTCGTTGACAATCGGCAACCTCGCCGCGCTGATGATGTGTGCTTGTTTCGTCCGTCACGGCTACAAACCAACTCTTCTCGTTGGTGGCGCCACAGGCCAAATTGGCGACCCAAAAGAAAATAGTGAAAGGGAATTAAAATCTCTCGAGGAAGTTGACCACAACAAAGTCTGCCTGAAAAAACAGATAGAATCGATCATCAAATCCGAAGAAATCAGAATGGTCGATAATTTTGACTGGTTTAAAGACATAAACTACCTGAAATTTCTCCGTGAAGTTGGGAAGACCTTCTCAATGACCCAGCTTCTCGACCGCCAATTCGTCCAAAATCGTATCGGCGAAGGTGGCTCCGGTATCTCTTATGCCGAATTTTCCTATACCTTGATTCAGGGCTACGATTTTCTCCATCTCTACCGAGAATACGGTATCGATCTTCAGCTCTGTGGTGCTGACCAATACGGCAACTGTACCTCTGGTATTCACATGATAAAACGCCTTGAAAACGCGACCGCAGATGTCTGGTCTACTCCTCTGGTTATTGACCCAGTTTCTGGTAAAAAATTCGGTAAATCTGAAGGGAACGCCGTTTGGCTTGCTTCTGAAGATACTGGCTCGGGCAATTTCACCCCAGTTTTCGATTTCTATCAGTTCTGGATTAACCAACCTGACGATTCAGTCGAATATCTCCTAAAAATCTACACCACTCTCGAAAAAGAGGAAATTGACGAACTTCTCGCCCGCCATTCTGAAAATAAAGAGCAGAGAATTGCCCAAAAAGCCCTTGCTAAAGGCGCCACAGAAGTCGTCCACGGCCCCGAAAAAACAAACGCGGTTATAAGCCTATCCGAGAAGCTTTTCGCAAAAGACGGCCTAAAAACCGTGTCTAGCGAAGATTTGGCTAATTTTTCGACCATTTTACCGACAATTTCAAAGGAGCGTCCTCTAATCGACGCTTTGATTGAACTTGGTTTTGCCGAGTCAAAGAAAAAAGCTCGTGAATTCTTGAATCAAGGTGCAATCACCTTAAACGGCGAAAAACTCACCGAAACCAGTGTTTTTGCTGCCGGCATCTTGAAAAAAGGCAAAAACCGCCTCGCTATCGTAAAATAACCTCGAAGAAAACTCCTAGATATTGACAAAAAAGCAAAAGTGTGATAGAATAGCAACAATCCCTGAAAAGTGGGGGATTGTTGCACATTGCCAAAAAAATCGACGTGCGGGAACCCGCTAAGGTTGGACGGAACCGAACATTTGTACGTTGATTTTGGAGATATATGACTGAAGAAAAGTTAAAAGAAATATGCGAAGCCTGGTCCACTGACGATATTATTGAGCTTATCCGCAACCACAGAAGAATTGATAACGTCGTTGTTCTCACCGATGTCGAGAAATGCAAGCTCCTCGATGAAATTTATTTCAACCGTGATGAAGGGTGTCTCATTTCTGACGACATTCTTCATGACATTCTCTACGCGCTCCTTCCTCCCATGCCTAACGGCAGAGAGAAGTTTATCGAACTCCAGAGAAGGCTTTCTGAGAATGTCGTTCTTTACCTCAATAGCGACGACCTGACGTCAATTACGACCGAGTATAAGAACATCGACACAGAGAAGCTCTTAAGAAGGCTTCGAATTGACGTAAATGCCAATAACACTACTGGAGCAAAGGAATTTGCCAGAGACGAATTTGTCGAACTTTGGCATAGAGAAGCCGTGAAGAGTATCCCTGACGATGTACTTTATAGTTTCATCCGCCAGCAAATTCCGAACACCAAAGACCCCAATTTCCGCGAAGTAGCGGAAGACATTATCGAAACAGTCCTTCTATCCTGAGGCGCCGTCCCGCCTCAAAAAAAGACCCCGAAATCCTTCGGGGTCTTCTAATATCTAAAAACTAAGCAATTAAAACAAACACAGCAATCCCCGCCGCAATCCCGAGAATAATCGTCAAAAGAATCGTCACCCAAAATGGCACACCTTTATGTTCCACTGGGCGTTTTTCAGCCTTTTCTTTTCTCGGTTTAACAGTAGGAGCTTTGAAAGCTGATTTCTTCGTCTCCCTTTTGCTTTGCGAAGAAACAGGCGCATCAAAAACCGGAGCTTTTTTATTCATCGGTACGGAGCGAGAGAGTGGTCGTTTTTCTACCTGAACTGATTTTAGAAACGGCGACTCTCCTGTAAAAGAATAAAGCGATCTCCCCTTCGTCTCTCGGTCGAGCTTTACTGGCTCGTTTTTTACTTCTTCTTCCGGTTCAGATCTAGAATCGGAGAAAAATCCCTCTTTTTTCAAAGAGTCAAACCAATCGTCGTCATCAAAGGACTCCTCGAGTTCTCTCTCAAAAGGCGATTCATAGTCTGGTTCAAACGAAGAAACCCTCTCAGGTTTTTTAACTGGTTTTCTAGAAATAACAGTTTTCTCAACAATTACAGAAGAAGAATAGACTGGCGGTTTTGAGAGGTTATAAACGTCGCGCTCTTTCTCGGCATTTGGTGATTCTTTGAGCGCGGGCGGAAGACTGGTAACTTTTTCCGCTGGAATAACGGTCGGCCCAGGTTTTGGCACCGGACGACTTACCAGAGGGTCAGTCGACCTCACTGGGCGGAAAAAATCCATTGTCTTTCGGTTATCTCTCATTCCTAATTCTCTTAGCTGTTTCTATTATATCAAGAAACTCAGGGGCAATCAAGCTAGCTCCCCCAATAAGTAGGCCGTTTACGCCTTCAATTTCTAGATATGCGGCAGCATTGGTAGGTTTTACACTCCCACCGTAGAGAATTGCAACTTCCTCAGCATTTTCCTTGCCAAAAGTTGATTTTAAGGTCTTTCTAATCAGGTCGATTACCTCTTGTATTTTATCAGGGGTAGCCTGTGAAGCATTTTTAGTCGTGGAAATTGCCCAAACTGGTTCATAAGCAATAATAACGTCTTTAATCTCCTCTCTAGAAACCTCTCTCAGTCCAGAGAGAAGCTGGTCGCGAATTACATCGGCCGTTTCGCCGTTCTTTCGCTCCTCGGCAGTTTCCCCAATACAAAGAATTGGCTTGATCCCATTTCGAAGACCCGCTGCAACTTTCAAACGAATATCTTTCTCGTCTTCTCCGAGAATATGACGACGTTCAGAATGGCCGACAATCGCATAGTCAACGAGATTGCGGAGTTGCGAGACGGAAACTTCCCCTGTAAAAGCGCCAAAATCCTGATGATAGAAGTTTTGGGCGGAAAGTTTTAGTTTTCGTCGGTCTATTTGAAGCGAAAGAGGTTGCAAAGCCATGAGCGAGGGCGCGACAACGACCTGAATGTCGCGAGAAGGATGAATTTTTGTTTGAAGTTTATGAAGGAAAAGGGAAGATTCACCGACGGTGAAATTCATTTTCCAGTTGCCAATAATATACGTTTTTACCATAAGTAAATTATAACACGCCAAGGATGCCACGCAAGGCAAACGCAGTGTCTTCATGGCTCCTGACGGTAATCGTATCGATTCCCATCTGGACCACAGGATAATCGTTCCCTCCAGGTTGAGTCATATCGCCAAAATAAAGAATATCTTCTTTTTTGACGTTTAGCTCCTCGAGAAGATGGGTCATTCCAAATACCTTATTCATTCCAGGAGTAACAGCATTTATAGAGGTCGTTCCGCCGATTTCGTAATCAAATTCAGGTGCGAGTTCTTTACATCTTTTGACGATTTTTTCGCGTTTTTTATGGTCAGGGTCCCAAGCGTATTTTTCCTCTGTTCCAGCTTTTTGACCGAGAGCCGAAAAAGTCACTTGAGAGAGGCGATTTTCAATAATTTCGTCGCCGGGCTGAAGCTTGTCCTCTTCCCAATATCCGAGCTCTCTGGCAGATTTTTCAATAGTTTCAGTGATTTTTTTAACTTGTTCTTCTGTCAAAGGATAGTTATAAATCATTTCCCAATCCTTTTTCTCAAGATTATAGCGATAATATTGAGTTCCTTGTGCGACAAACAGATGAAGGTGAGTTAATTGCTCAGGGGTCGCGTCTTTCATTCTATCGACGATTTGAATAAGAAATTGGTCAAATTTTTGCCCCGAAATCGGGCAAATCTCGAAGTGGTCGAGACATTTTGTCAGAAGCTCAGCGATTTCATCTGGAATTGGCGTTTTCGCCACATTTAAAGTTTGATCTATATCAAATGAGAGTACTTTTTTCATAGCTTTAGTATATCATAAAAACCAAGAAAGCCCCCGCAAAAGGGGGCTTTCTCTGGGGTGGGATATCGGGATCGAACCGACGACCTTCTGGACCACAATCAGACGCTCTAACCATCTGAGCTAATCCCACCAGATAGAAAGATTATACCACAAACTCCGAAAAAAGGAAAAAGATTTTCTAACCATTGACATTTTTAATAATCTGTGATATAATGAAAGGGTGTTGCAAGAAACACATATTTTTTGCGAGTGCCCTGCACTTGCACATTAAAATTTTTTGAAAGGAGCGATGGCAAATGTCATTTTTTAATCTGAATGACATCCTCGGCAATCCGCCTGAGGAAGAGCCCGCAAAAACCGCAGCAAAGAAGCCCGACATCCCGGTCTCTAAAAAATCGACGCCCCCCGCGTCAGCAGAAAAGAAACCGGCTGAACCGGCAAAATCCGAGTCCACATCTACAGCAGAGAAAAAGTCTGAACCGGCAAAATCCGAGTCCACATCTACAGCAGAGAAAAAGTCTGAACCGGCGAAGTCCGAGTCCACATCTACAGCAGAGAAAAAGTCTGAACCGGCAAATTCTGAATCAGCTACGACTAGGAGAAAAGCCACCTACACGACAGCCAACGACGGCCCCTCGATGGCCGACCTCAAAGAGGCTGTCAGAAAAACAGAGGAAGTCGATGCCAAACTGAGCGTTAATGTCCCGCTTTCACAGCTCTTCGCCCGATTGTCTCTAAGCGAAAAGTTTCGGCTTATCCGCAATGATCCTTCGGCTATGGATATCATTCTGAAAATAGTTCAGAATGTTGTCGAAAAAACCCCTGATGCCCTGTTGGACAAATGGGGAGGCGATCTCCTGAAAACGGCATTCGACTGCGACGATTTAAGAGCCAAAATGCTCGACAGAATCGTTGCAAACGACGACTGGAACGGTTATGTCGTCGATGCGGTAAACGCAGACACTAAACGCCGTATCCAGGCTGAAGAGGCTTGTTTCAAAGAGCTTTCGGACGAAATTATCTCAGATCCTGAGACACTGAATAAATTCGTCAAAAAACTTCTGGCCTCAAAAGAAGGCCGTAAAGCTATCTTCGACGCAATCAACAATTCCTAAACCTCTTGCAACACAAAAAGTCCCCAGCAGCCAGCTGGGGCTTTTTCATGCAAATTTCACAATAAAATCTAAAAATTTCAAACATTTTTAACAGATAACCATAACCAAAATAGAGATAAAACAGGGGTGTAAAATAACCATAAAACCCTTGACTTTTTTAGCGATGTGTGATATAATGGAAACAGTCTACGTTGGGAGGTGAGAAACCAACGTAAAAGGTCATTAAAATCGAATCATCCCAGATACAAACCTAGTATCTGGAATAAGTGTATGTGTGTTCCCTTGTTAATCGAGGCTTGCCTCGTTCATATATAATTCCGCCTAAAAACGTTGACATATAGATACTTTTGAAAGGAGTGTGAAATTAATGTCAACATTAATCGTTTCCCTAGTTAGCATCATTTTCCTTGCAAGATACTATAGCGTTTTGAACTCTGATGTCTACAAGACGCTTCCAAAGAAACGCCGTGATAACGCGCGAAAGGGCTTCGTCGAGATGGCAGTTGGCCTCTTTTTGGCCAACTTCGTCGCGATACTGGTTGCGAAACCGGTACCCATCGTCACGCTCGTTATCGCCGTTATCTACTTCGCCTTTATCGTTTTCTTGACGGTCAACGTCAAGATCTGGACTGAATACGTCCAAGTATACGACGATAAGGGGAGAAAAGTCTTTGACGACTACGGCTACGAACAGAAAGAAGCCGTCAAAGACAAAGGCCGAAGCGTAAAAACGCTTTTCACTATCTGGTGCCTTTCGGTACCGATGGCGGTTTGCGTGGTCTATGCGAAGGCCTCTCTCGCGGGAGCAAACTTCTTAAACCCTCTGAAAACCCTCAAAGGTTTTCTCTGGGCATTCATCCTGCCACTTATCGTGGTTGCCATCATCGCCGTTGTCCATTTCTTGAGAATTTCTGGCGTTGTCCTGAGATTCGCCGACTGGCTCAGTGGCGACGATGACGAAGATGAAACCGAAGAAGAGTCCCCCGCTCGCGAAACTCCGTCCGCTCGAACCGCAAACGATGAATACGAAGACATCTACTCAAATTCACCTCGCTGGTATCAGCAGGTCAATTGGGTATATGTCGGATGCGCGGTCTTTGTTATTGCCGTCATCGTCGTTTGTGGCATCATTCTTTTAAATGAATTTGTCTGAAAGGAGAATTGCTATGGCACAAAATGAACTTGGCAAAAAACCCACTGCGGTCGTTATTGTTTCAATAGTGCTGGCCGCTATATTAATTGTTGGCACCTGTGTGGCTGTAAAGTTGCACAACAAACCTGTCAAAGAAGACGAAACCACTACAACCGAAACAACGACAGGAGCGACGCCTTATAACGTCGACCTGGAGTATATCCAGAGGATGTTAAAAGAAGAACGTTTCACCGATAATTTTGAAAATTATTCGGCGGACTCCTATCCTACATCCTCAACCGCTTCGAAAGAGGCCTACTGGAAAGGCGTTCAGGATGGCAAAACGGTTAACCCGTTATTACTTGCCGCCACGAGCTCCTATCTCCACGACCTCGGGTTCAACACCCCTGATGTTCGTCCTTCTGAGCTTTATAGCGAAGACGGAAAATTGAACAAAACGGGCGAAGAAACCTTAAACGCGGTCAAAAAGGTCATCTTTTCTGAAGAAACAATGGTCTACACGACCGACCTCGGTAAAGATGCTGGGAAATATTACAACTCCGTTCCATCTAACGACGACGGCATTGTATATGCTCAGAAAGTTGGCGTCACAGGTAATAAGGCCTGTTGGGTCATATCGCTGAAAGGCGACGTCGATGCTCAGTTCGCTGATATCATGAAAAATGATAAAAACAGTGAAAAGAGTAATAACAAGGAAGGTACGACCGAGGCGAAAAAGGCTGAGACTAAACAAGTCATTCAGCTCTGTCGCTGTGGCAACACAGTTGATAAGACGCCGAAAAAGCCGACTCCTCCGAAGACGACCAACCCGCCCAAAACCACCAACCCCCCGAAGACGACCAACCCGCCCAAAACCACTAACCCCCCGAAGACGACCAAGTCTACGACGAAGCCGAATATCACGATAACCTTCCCGGATATCACGATAACGGTTCCGACCACCAAAGAGACAACCACCAAACAACAGACGACTCGTCAGCAGACGACGCCACCGAAGACTCCGGCGTCGGATCCTGCGAACAAGGAGGAAGGCAAAGTTGATAGTGGCAAAGTCAAGACAAAGGACGACCCTGGTCCAGGAACTACTGAGGCCAGGATGACCGTTCTCACTTCGGCGAGAACGGCTGAGTCAACTACGGTACCGTCTACCACCAAGCCGACAACAACAAAGCCGGCAACCACCAAGAAACCGGCCACTACCAACCCGACCACCACGGCACCGACGGCAAAGCCGACCCAGAGACCCTCGTCTTACTATAAAGACGACACTGGGACGACAACCGTTATCACGCCGGACAACACATTCTCCGGAAGGCCCGTTCTTCCGGACTAACACATACATACACTTCGCATCTTTCTCCCCAGCGGGTAAAACCGCTGGGGAACACCCCCATGATTTGTTTCTGAGATGATTCGGTTTTCTGATCCAGACGAAAATTAAAAATTCGGCTAGCAAAATTAAATAATATTAATTTTAATCAGAAAATTTTTCTATAAACTATAATTTTAACTAAAGGAGTTATTATGAAAAAAGCTTTAAAAACTGCGCTTTATGCTTCTGCTGTTTTAGCGGTTTCTAGCGCAACCTTCTCCCCAGTTGCCGTTATGGCTTGGGGCGACTCTGATGGCAACAGCCGTAAAAGCTATACCATCGAAGAAATCGATAGCGGTGTTCTTGGCGACAATATCGTCTTGAACTCCATCTCAAACAGCGTTGCTGGTGATGAGAAAAACTTCGTTTCTGCTCGTGAATTAGACGGCAAAACAAAAGACACAGAAGCCGTTTGGAGCGCCAACGAAATTACTGTTGAGGACGGTAAAGACTACATTGTTAGCATGTACGTCCACAACAATAACCCAAACGGAACAAAAGCTGTTGCAACTGGTGTTACCACAACTTTTGCAATTGACCAAAGTTCTGCAAGCGAATTAAAAATTCAAGGCCAAATTGACACTGATAACGCTTCTCCAAAAAGTTACTGGGACGGTGTTATCTTTAAGAGTAAAGATGGCTCAAACTTCCACCTAGATTTCTATAAAGATTCCGGTCTCCTTGAGAACAACGGTATCGGTAAAAATGGTGGCGTTAGACTCGATGACAAAATTGTTACCGAAGGTGTAAAAATCGGTTATGACGCTCTTGATGGTCGTATCCCAGGCTGTTATCAATATGCTAGCTACGTTAGCATCAAAGTTAAAGCCGTTTACGATACTAATTTCACCGTAAACAAAGAAGTGCGTATGGCTGGTACCAAAGACAAATTCGGCGAATCTGTCGACGCTAAAGTTGGTGATCTCGTTGAATTCCAAATCACCTACGAAAACACTTCTGATGGTGTCCAAAAAGGTGTTACTGTTAAAGATGTTATGCCAACTAACCTTGAATACCAAAAAGGTACAACCAAACTTTACAACGGTCAAATCAACGGTCTCACCGCCGAAGATACCTTAACCACTGACGGTCTTCAAATCGGTTCTTATGAAAAAGATTCCGTTGCTGTTATTCGTTATATTGCCAAAGTTGTCGATAATGACCTTTACTGTGGCGACAACGAATTAAACAACTGGGCTCAAGTTTCTATCAACGGTACAAAAGTTCTCCAAGACAACGCTATCGTTAATACTAACAAAGTCTGTAAAGAAGAACCAAAAGATGAACCAAAAACTTGTGAAACCAACCCAGAAATGGAAGGTTGTAAACAACCTGATCCAGAAGTTCTTCCATCTACTGGTGCTGAATTCATCGGTTCCGCTCTTGGCGCTGGCGCTTTAACTACTGTCGCTGGTTACTATATTTCTAGCCGAAGAAAACTTAATCGCTAAATTTGTTGACTGCTTCACAGCTTAGTCAACGAAGGAGACTAAGTCGCAAAAAATCACCCCTCGGGGTGGTTTTTTGTTGTCCTCTTGACAAAATGCTTATAATTTGGTATAATGTAGTAAAATGGGGGGAATTATACTCAAAAAATTTTTACTCTACTATTGATTGACGAAAAACCGCCTAAAAACGGCGTTTTTTATTGTTTTTCGAAAATTCTTATGTTAAACTAAATTCATATGGGTCCAAATTTTAGTGGTTTGAATAGGTTTCGCTCGAAATCGAGTAACAACAACTATTATGTTGCAAACAATTATCCTACCGTTCCTACGACCGAACCAAAATCAAAAACCAAACTTCTTATTATCGTCATTGTTTCCGCAGTGGTTTTAATCATCATCTTCGCTCTTATTGGCGGAAGGACAAGACAAAATCCAACTGAACTTGTTATTACTTCGGAAGAACAACTATATGCAGATATAAACGAACTAAAAAACGAGTGGAATATTTTTATCGACGAGTATAAACGAAAGATTGGCTTAGTCCCAAAAGTGACTTATGACGAAGATGCGACCTTTCCAAAAGGCAACTTTGCAAACCTAAAAGAAGAATATCGCGCGCTTAATGAGGCTAACGACAAAATCCAAAAATCCTCGTTAGAAAAACTAAAACTATCACCGGCGCAGATTGAGAATATCTCGAGTTTAAAGGAGAAAATTAATAAAGCCATTCCGATGTTTGAAAAGAACGTTAATACGATGGAACGTATTTACACCTCATATGAACCCCTCATAGGAGAAGATTCTGGTTCGTGTAAAAAAACTACACAAATTAATGATTTGATAGAAGGAGAACCAGAAGAAATATCTAGCGCAGCGCAAAACATATTTGATGCATACTGTGTTAGGATTACAGACTTTAAACCTGAGAATTTTTTTAGCGAAGAAGAGTACAATGCGTTTTTAAACAAAAAGAATGCTTTTCTTGAAAAAGCAGTCAATGACTTAAATAGTTATCTAGATACTATCAATGAAGAAGACGTGAACATCAACGAAATCTTTACTAAGATAAAGGAAGAAGAGAAAAATGAAAAATAAAGTACTCGTATTAGTATCAATAGTTTTAGCCAGTGTGTTTTTACTAGTTGGAGTTTCTCAGACACAAAAAAATGCATTTGCTACTAGGGATGACGGCAAGGGTGATGCAGATACGGCGCTGGCTAAACTTTACTATAATGCGATGCACCAATGTATTAAGGAGGGTGAAAAACTTCTCAATGGACAGACGATCGATACAGATGACGTAAAAAAAGGTGACATTTTCAACGGCATTGGCGAATCTAAAAAAGTTGGAAGTCTAGTTGAGCATCATGTTACAGATGCTAAAAAGGGAACCACAGATAAATATAATGACTGGATTAATGGAGCGATGGTATGCGAGGATGACAACAGTAAACTGGCTACATCTGGCGTGAAAGTCTTTAATAATCTTGCTCAAAAGAATGGCCAGTCTCTGACGATGAAGGATATCGTGTGTAGTTATGATGGTAGCAGGCAAGGTGACGGCATCATGGGTCCGAGTGCGATAGATTTGGCCATGACTATAGACCCCTACCATGACTGTGCGAAGCAGTTTGATAATGGCAAAGTAGACGGTATTGTGGATTTTAAAGGACATTTTTCCTATGTGTCCGACGCTGCAGATTATTTCCGTAAAGTTATCGTTAATAAGGTTTTTGGTGGTGAAGACAAAATACCAGGCGGCGCATTAAGTACTTACACGGATTTGGAAAAGTATTATTTGGAAAGTAAACTATTTACTTCAGCCTGCGCTAGTCAATCCGAAACAGATGCTTCTTCAGCTGTGTATACAGTTAAAATGTATGATGAATCTCAAGGAAAGTGGCGCGACTATTATTATCTAGAATCCGAAACTGCAAGTGCAAGTGACAAATTCTCGCCTTA
This sequence comes from Candidatus Saccharimonadota bacterium, assembly GCA_017510445.1. GTDB lineage: Bacteria > Patescibacteriota > Saccharimonadia > Saccharimonadales > Saccharimonadaceae > Nanosyncoccus. Next base: position 88,619 of record JAFWNF010000005.1, on the reverse strand, counting down.
TACGGATGGAGGTAGTCTTCATAATATGACCTGTAAAGAGCTAGCAAACGACATTAACGCTCTGGCTGCTAGGGAAGATATCCAAAAGGATAACGAGGAAGTCATTACAGAAGGTGGGCAAACTGATATAGAAGGGATAGACCATATTGACAACGAAAATGCATTTATTAGAGCATGCAAGAAGAAATACAGTCTCGGCTGGTTAATCTGTCCAATTCTAAACGCAATGAGCAGGGGCGCCGACAAACTTGAGTGTGCCGTAGATAATCTTCTTGGCGGAACGACGTGCATAAAATATGGAAAGGATGATTAATGGCCGATCTACTTAGCCAGTTTTCAGCAAACCTTTTCGCCCTCGATCATTCGTGGTTCGAGATGAGCGACCAGAACTCCGCCTACCTACTTTGGGGTTATATCAGAAATGCCGCCAATGTCCTTTTGATTATCGTTCTGCTTATCATTATTTTCTCTCAGCTCACGGGGATGTTTATCGATAATTACGGCATTAAAAAAATGCTCCCGAAATTTATCGTTTCGATTTTTCTAATTAACATTTCCTTCGTTATCTGTGCACTCGCTGTTGATGTATCTAATCTTTTAGGCTACGGCATTTTAGGATGGCTAAATGATATCCAAGGTCAAATTGGTCAAACAGGAATGACGCCAGGAGCGGTTTTCGCTTCTATTCTTGATGTCGTTTTTGGTGTTGGTGCCGGCGCAATAGCCCTTATTTCGTCCCTGGGTACCGCCATTACGACTTTAGGCGGTCCGGTCATTTTAATAGGTATTTTAATAGCACTTCTCGCCGCGGTTCTCGCTCTGGCATTTGTCTTCCTTCTTCTTGGTGCTCGAGAAATCATGTGTATGATTTTAGTCGCGATTTCGCCTCTCGCGTTTTTCTGCTTAATTCTTCCGAACACTCAAAAACTGTTCAACAAATGGATGAATATGATGAAAAGTTTATTGATGATCTATCCTATTATTGCCGCATTATACGGTGGTGCAAAAATAGTTCGCGTTATTATTATTGGTAACGCTGGAAGCTACACCGGGAGCGCAATAACCAGTTTTCTTATGCTTATGATTGGCGCCGCTCTTCCTTTCGTTCCGTTTTTCCTTGTTCCTTCAATTCTTAAAAAAGCCCTAGGTGCCGTTGCTGGTGGTTTTGAAAAACTTAAAGCAATGGGAAATAAAGGCATCAATTCCGCTCAAAGAGGTTTCCAGAATTCCAACTTTGCGAAACAAAGAAATGCTCAAGCAATGAAGAGTAGATTCGAAAATGGGAAACTAAACGAAAGACGCCGAAAAAACCTTAATGAAGCTGCTCAGAAAAAGTTCGGAAAGAATTTCGATGACCTGACCGATAAAGAAAAACAGAAATTAGGGATGCGTTCACAGATCGCCGCAGCAAATCTTGCCGCAGCAGGTAAACGTGCCGAGTCGGCGAACGCCCTTCTGAACGAAAATAAGCGAAACGCGAACAAAGACTATATTACTGGAGCAATGAAAGAGCAAGACACTTCCAGCGATAATAAGCTGGACGATACGCAAGAATGGAATAACGATACCATTTCTGCCATGGACGTCGACGCTTATGACGAAGAAGGCAAAGCTATTATCGGCGAAGACGGCAAACAAAAAAAACAAAAAGCCTTCTATGATAAAAAATCGAATTCTTGGAAAGTAGATACCGGGAAAAAAGACGCAAATGGCAACGCTATTTATAAAAATGTAAACAAAAAACAACTTGAGGATATTAAGAAGGCTCAATTTGGCAGCAATCCAGATAAAGTTAGAATCGGGGAAAATGGGGAAAAAGAATTCACTCTCAACAAAAATACCGGTAAATACGAGCACGACGGCGTTGAGGCAACTAAAGAGGAAATGATAGAAATTAACGATAATCTCGCCAAAGGACAAATGCTCCAAAATTACACCAGAAGAAACGGTCGAGGCGACTTTGTCGATTCTCATGGCAGGGTTCTCGAAGGCGGCGATAAGCTTACTTCAGCTGGTTTTGCTCAATCTTGGGGAGAACTCCAACGCACCAAAGCCGCCGAAGCTCGTGCCCAAGGAAGAGGAAGCGTTATTGGTGGTTATGCTGGCCAAAGCTCTACAGCACTTGCTGGCGCTGCTCAACTTAGCGCAGAAAATGAAGGAATGTCGCGTACAAATGCCACTCTTGGTCAAGCCGATGCTCTTAGGGATCTTCAAGGACTTGGTTATAACACTGCAACTTCAAGAATTTCTGCATCGCAGGCTGCCGGAACAAAGCTAACTGAAACCATGAAGGGCAATGTCGGCGCCATGGAGATTGAAAGAACCGCCGGTGTTAAACCTCTGACTTCGGCCATGGTAGAATCAACCGTAGAAGTTCCTTTGAACCTTAAAGAAAAAGCCAAACTTGTTAATGCAGCAAAGGCTGGTAATCTCGATAACATTATTCGCTCCGCCGAATCGTCAGAAAAAATGAAACAAATCGCTCGAGAGATGAAAGCTAGTGGTCAAGATTTCACATCGTTTGGCGCCGGCACAGAGACTTCTGCCAACATATCAAAGTTTATAGATAATGCGGAAGCTTCATTACGAAAAGAAACTGGCATTGTCACAACTTCAGAAAAAGAACAGCTTGTCGCCGCTGCCAAAAACGGCACTCTTTCCAGCATTGCTACCTCTACTCTCGCTAGTGCAGGACAAATAGCTCTAGCAAAACAAATGTTAAGTAGTGGTAAAGATTATTCATCATTTGGCTCATCGGCAGAAGGTTCTAAAGCCATTAAATCAGAGATCGACGCGCTTGAGCAAGTTGCGCTTTCTGGGGGCGCTTCACTTGATACTGCTCAGAAGGAAAGGCTCACTGTTTCTGCGAAGAATGGCTCGCTCGAAGCCGATTTCATCAACAATCCAAATGCCAGCGTCCTTGAGAAATACGCCGCTCAAAGAATTCTTGATAATAGTAGTAGGATTGGCGAAGCAGGCCACGGCTCTCAATTTATCAAACAAAATATCGACTCGACTCTGGAATCAATCAGCAACAATATGGGTGGTATCGCGTCAATTGGCGCGGTTATGAGTGCTGACGATACGACTGAGCTCAAACAAGAAATGGTTCGACCAGAAGCCGACAATGTTCTCTCAATCGGTAGAACTGTCGGACAAGTTACGAACGCTGTTTCTGCTGGCTCAACTAAATTAGCCAACCAATTTGAAACTCAAATTGCAGGTGAAAAAGTCGGCGAAGTTAAAATTAATCGTGATGTTGCTGAACGGCAAGCTCAGAACGAATACAACGTCAAATCTGCCAAGAACGATGTTGGTGAAGCAGCAGTTGATTATGAAGTTGCAAGACAGCAAGCTCAGAACGAATATAATCTCAAAACTGCGAAAAACGATATCAATATTACTCCAAACATCTCGCTTGGCTATGCCCAAACCCTTGAAAAGCAACGCTTTGATATTTCTCAGGAGAAAATGTATGACGAAGAGCTCAAGCTTAAACCTAAAGGCGAAATGCTTTCTATATTGGGTGATCTTCCAGCTGACAAAAAGTCAGATACAAACTATATTAGGTCTTTGCTAAAGGGTATTATGCAAAAGGGCGGAGATGATGATATTCAAACTTATGCGTTAAATAGAACAAGGACAGACGACGAAGAGATCGAGAGAGTCTATGACGAATTTTATGCGGCAAGCACCGAACCAACCTTAAAAGCCTACGGGAAATTTGTTTCTGACGTGAAGAATAATGTTGCGGATGTTGACCTATTGTCTATTCCAACCTTTAAACAATGGTGTGAGGGAAGTGGTTCTTATGACTTAAAGAAGCGTGATGGAACATCAGCTACCTACGATGGCACGAAGTTCACCGATCTTCAGGGATATGTGGATAATCTTGGCAACGAGGCTCTCCAGAATGCTAGTAGAGGCTACATTAAAGTTATGTCTCAGAACGAAGAAATTAGTGGAAAATATTCTGATAGATCTATACTTTATGGAATGGTTCACAACAGGGACAACGAAGCGCAGGCGGAGCTCAGAACGGTTATTTCAGGATGGGGAGACGAGAGACGAATCAAGGCGATGCAAACTTTATCCGACAACGAGATTGCCACTATGACGCTGACCGACTGGAATGCAGTATTTGGTGGCGATATTACAAAGATGAAGATAAGCGATTTTGCTAGTAAGGGCGCAGATTTAGAAAAATTCGAAAAGATATACAACGACAGCAGGCTAAGCCGCTTTATGCCAAGTGAAGTAAAAGAATTTATTCATAAATCAATGCCGTCCTCTACCCCATCTCCAATTACAGACGCTACAGAAATTGATCATAGCAAAGACGACACATATACTTCAGATATGGGCATGTAAAATGGATACAAAAATAACTCCCTCGGGAGTTATTTTGTTGCTTGAACCACGTTTTCAAACAGCACTGTTACCGTCAAAGGTCCAACTCCGCCGATTTTCGGCGTTAGTGCTAAGAGATCGTTTCTCCCACGGATTTCTTCGTTTATATCCCCCACAATTACTCCGCCCTCGCTTGCCGTTCCCGCATCAACAACCACTGTACCCGAGGCAATCATCTCAGAAGTGATTAAATGTGGATTTCCGGTCGCCGTAACGACAACGTCAAAATCTTTGAGCTGAGAAAAATCGCTTCCGCGGTGAAAAACTGTGACACTCAGCCCAGAATCCGACCACATTTTTTCAAGTGGTTTGCCAACTAGTCTCCCATGCCCGACAATCGCAATTTTTTTGCCGGAAAGCTCGATATTGTGTCCAGAAAGAAGCCAGTTTATTGCTGTCGCGGTTGCCGAATCAAATTTTCCTTTGCCCGAAAGCCCATCAACATCTTTCTCTGGCGCAATTAAAGAGACAACTTCGTCTGTCCATTCGGCATTAGAAAGTGGTAGTTGTACAATTATTCCCGAAACACTCGTGTCTTTATTGGCGCTCTCGACAGATGTTTTTAATTCTTCTAAACTTCCTGCAAAAACGTCAGAAACTTCGACACCAATATCTTCACCGTATTGTTTTTTTAGTCCGACATATTTCATAATCACTGGATTGTCGGAATTACGAATGATTACAAGTTTTGGCGTCTTTTTTTCGGATTTAAGACTCAAGACTACTTGTCTTTGTCGCTCTTTAACAAACCCCGCAAGTTCTCTTCCGTCTAATATCTTCATTTAAGCCTCTATCTTCACTGGTTCCATCTCGAGTTCGAACCCGAACTTCTCTTTCACAATTCTTGAAATTTCCGTCTCAGCTTTCAAAAGATCGGAAAAACTTCTTGCGCTCTCATTGATCAGAATTAAAGATGCTTTATCAGAAACTCGAAATCCAAAAAACTCCTTACCTTTTAACCCTGCTTGTTCAATCAGCCAGCCAGTATTTATCGTGTTTTCACCGTTCGAGCGAAAAACTTGAATCCCTCGCGCTTCCGCCTCGTCAGCTTCCGAGTTGGAAAGATAAATATTTTTAAAGAAACTTCCTGCGCTTGCAGTTGTTTTCGGATTAGGCAATTTGCTTTCTCGAATTTTCATTACCATCTCGCGGATATTTGCTGGCGAAAAGTCAGAGATTTCGTGTTCCTCCACAAATCTCTGCAGGGAAGTATAAAATGGTGGATTTAAATGCCCGTTTTTTAGTTTTAGAGTTACGGAAATAATAAAATATCTACCCGCATCTTCCCCGAAATTAAAAAGCGTCTTACGGTATCCCATTTCCATCTTTTTTTTCGGAATTGTCACAAACTCACGAGTTTTTGTATCAAAAGCTTCAACCTCAACAATTACTTGAGAAATATCTTGCCCGTAAGCCCCAATATTTTGTACTGGCGCTGCCCCTAGAGTTCCAGGGATAGCGCTCATCGCCTCAATCCCAGACCAGCCTAAATCTGTTGTAAATTTTACAACATTATCCCAGATTTCCCCTCCAAAACCTCTAATTATACGTTCTTTTTCATCTAAAGTCTCGACCCCCTGAAGCCTATTTCTTAAAATCACTCCTGAAAATCCCTCATCTTTACCAATCGAATTTGCCCCCTCGCCCAAAAAAAAGAATTTTAGCTTATTTTCATCTATGAACTTAAAAGCATCAATAATTTCGTCTTTAGCAAAAACATCAATCAAATATCTAGCATTTCCACCAATTCTCATGGTCGTTATTTCAGAAATCGGCACATTTTCTTGAATTTTCATTTCCTAATTATATCATAACTAGAAAAAAATCTCTTTGCCGTGTATAATATGGTTATGCTAGCGCTTAGCCTGATAAAATGGTGGTATTTTGAAGGCTGGAAAACATTTTTCCGTCTCTTAATGCAAAAAATCTCCGACCGCGCTGATTATTTCTCATTCGGCACGATTTTTCGTACTTTTTTCTCGCCTTTCCGTCAAATTGATACTGGCGAAGCGACTACCCCAGGGCTTAGTGGTCGACTTTCTGCTTGGCTCGGCCGTTTAATCTCTCGTTTTATTGGCGCTATTGTTCGCTTCTTTATTGCCCTCGCTGGCGTCATAATTATCCTAGTTGAACTAATTTTTGGGCTCTTAATCGGCATTATTTGGCCACTTATTCCATTCTTCCCAGTTGCTTTTATCGTTCTCGCTTGCTCAGGTTTAACTTTTGGAGTTAATCTATGAACGAGCAGTTTAATTATCGTTCCACTCGTGCTAAAAAAGCTCGTTTCAGCCGAATTTTGAAACCGACTATTATTCGCTTTCTGTTTCTTGTTTTGTCTCTAGTTCTGATCGTGTCTGGTTTAGCCATCATCATGTTTATGAGAAACCCAGCTGGTTGGCTTTGCTTCGCTCCCGTTGCGCCGTTTTTTATGCTGACTTTCTGGAACAAACACAATCTCGAGCCTCTGCCGAACGACTCTCCAGAAAACTTCATGAATGTCATGTCTCGCGATTGTTTGGCTCTGATGCCGAAAGACCCGACGCCAATCGATATTGTCAACATCGCTCTAAAAACTCGCAGTGGCATTTTTGTCTCAAATCGTTTCCTGCTTGGCTCTAACATTCTAACAATGATCGCTAAAGATCTCCCAGCTGGCACGAACTCAATTTTCGAATCAGCCATGAAAATCCGCAACGAAACAAATTCCGAACAGATTACTGGCGCCATTCTTATTATCGCCGTTATCGAAGCACACCCAAATCACGAAGACATCCTTCGCGAATTTAAAATGACCGTTGAAGACTTACGTCAGGGAACCATTTGGTTTAACTACCTCAACGGTATGGTCAAAGACGCCGAAAAACCACGTCACACGGGCGGAATTGGTCGTGATCTCGCTTTCGGCTACACTCCGCTTCTTTCTCGTTTTTCCGTCAACGTTTCAGCTCAGCGTGAACACGCTTCTCGCACTCAAATTCACCAAGGTGACCGCGTTGAAATTCTCGAAAAAATGGTTTCTCTCCTTTCAAAAAACGGTAACCGAAACGTGGCACTTATCGGCCCCTACGGTAGCGGTCGCACTACCATTGTCGAAGCTTTTGCCGAAACTCTTCTCGACGCAAATAGTAAAATCCCTTCGAACTTAAAATTCAGCCAAATCTATGTCGTTGATGCCTCCGCGCTTATTAGCGCCGCCAACGAACCAGGTAGCCTCGAACAGCTTGTCCCTAGAATCATCAACGAAGCCTATAAAGCCAAAAACGCCATTCTTTGTTTTGATGATGCTCATCTTTTCTTTGAAAACGGTAACGGCGCCGTTGATATTTCGAATATCCTTCTTCCGATTATTACTCAAGGCGCAGTCCGCATGATTTTCGAAATGGATGAACAAAAATTCCTCGAGCTTTCGACCAGAAATTCTGCTCTCGCTAACGCTTTCAATAAAGTTATGGTCACCGGCACAAATCGTGAAGAAACTCTAAAAATTCTTCAGGACCTCACCCCTAGTATGGAATACAATCTCGGCGTTATCTTCACTTACTATTCATTAGTCGAAGCATACCGGCTTAGCGATCGCTACATAAAAGATGTTGAAATGCCAGGGAAGGCCAAGCTCCTTCTTCAGTCGTCCGCTAACTTTGCTGAAGGTAAACTTGTCACAGCGAAGTCCGTCCAAGAAGCAATCGAAAAGACTCAAGGCGTAAAAATTCAAACCGAAAAAACAGAAGACGAAAAGAAAAAATTACTTGATCTTGAAGGCGAGATTCATAAACGCATGATTGATCAAGAAGAAGCGGTTCGCGCCGTGAGTGACGCTCTGCGCCGTTCCGCCGCTGGTGTTCGTAACGAAAATCGCCCAATCGGCACTTTCCTCTTTATTGGTCCAACCGGTGTAGGTAAAACCGAGTTAGCGAAAGCACTCAGTGAAGTTTATTTTAACGGCGAAAGCGACATTGTTCGTCTTGATTTAAACGAGTTTGCTAGCGCGCTCGACATCAATCGCATGATTGCTGATGCTTCTGACAACGCCGAAAGTTTAACCGCTCAAGTTTCCAAACATCCATTTTCCGTTGTTCTTCTCGACGAAATTGAAAAGGCTCATCCAAAAGTCCTAACGACACTGCTCCAAGTTCTCGACGAAGGCATTCTCCGCGATATTAAAAACCGCGAAATCAGTTTTCGTGACACGATTATCATCGCGACCAGCAATGCTGGCGCCGATAAAATTCGTGACATGATTAACTCTGGCGTTTCAATTTCAGAAGCAAAAGAGGAAATTACCAACGCACTTATTGCTTCTGGCGAATTCCGTCCAGAATTTCTAAACCGTTTTGACGAAATTTGTCTCTTTAAGCCACTTTCAAAAGATGACCTCAGCCAGATTCTCGATCTGATTGTAAAATCCGTTAACAAAACTCTCGATACTCAAAAAATCCAAGTCTCTCTCGACGAAGAAGCGAAGGCGCTCCTTATCGAGCGTGGTTACGATCCAACCATGGGCGCCCGTCCAATGCGCCGCATTGTCCAAAAAACCATCGAAAACATTGTCGCCAAAGCCGTCTTAAACGGCCAAGCTTCAGCTGGCGCCAATCTTGTCATAACTCGCGAATATGTCGAATCGGAACTAGAATAAAAAAGACTTAGGATAACAAAAAATGTTGTAAAAACTACAACACTTTTTTCATGCTACTTTGGTACACCCGGAGGGACTCGAACCCACGACCCTCTGTTCCGAAGACAGATGCTCTAATCCACTGAGCTACGGGTGCGACTAAAATACATCGTAGTAAGAAATATGATACTACGGCGTGACACCTATATTATACCACAGAAAATGCTATAATAGGGGTAAAGGAGCACTATGAAAACATTCTATGATTACAAAGTAAAAAAACGTGACGGTAGCGAATTAGACTTGAAAGATCTCAAAGGCAAAGTCGTCCTCGTTGTCAACACCGCCACAGGTTGTGGATTTACTCCCCAATACGAAGGCCTCGAAACCCTCTATGAAAAATACCATAAAAAAGGATTTGAGATTCTTGACTTTCCTTGTAATCAATTTGGTCACCAAGCCCCAGGGGAAGATAATGAAATCCATGAATTTTGTACTGCAAAATATAAAACAAAATTCGACCAGCTGAAAAAAATCGAAGTGAATGGCGATAAAGCCGAACCATTTTTTAAATTTCTGAAAAACGCGATTGAAGACGAAGAAGTCCACGGCTTAAAAAACAAAATGGCCATGAAGGCCATTGAAAAGCTCGCTAAAAAAACTGGCGAAAAAGGTTTTATAAAATGGAATTTCACAAAATTCTTAATCGATAAAGAAGGGAACGTCGTCGGACGTTTTTCACCAACAACAAATCCGCTAGAATTTGAAAAAGAAATTAAGGAGCTTTTATGATTGAAGGAAACTCAGAAAATTTTGAAAAAGAAGTTTTAAAATCAGATATACCAGTCCTAGTTGATTTTAACGCTTCATGGTGTGGTCCGTGCCAAGCAACCGCCGCTATTCTGGAACCACTCGCCGAAGCACACAAAGATTTTAAAATCGTTTCTGTCGACATTGACGAAGAAGACGAACTTGCAGAAAAATATGACGTGATGACAATTCCTTGTCTAGTTGTTTTCAAAGACGGCAAAGAAGTCAATCGCGATGCTGGCATGATTAGCGAAAAACGTATTTTGAAAATGATGGGTCTAAAATGAGCGACGAAAATCATTATGACGTAATTATTGTTGGTGCTGGTCCAGCTGGGCTCACGTCCGCAATTTACGCATGCCGAGCTGAGAAAAAAACTCTCGTCCTTGAGAAGAACGCCTTTGGCGGCCAAATCGTTAGCACGAAAGATATTGAAAACTATCCAGGAAAAATGGGCGTTTCTGGTTTCGAACTAGCCAAAGAAATGTACGACCAAGCCGTTAAACTCGGTGCGAAATTTGAATTCGAAAAAGTCACAAAAATTTCTAATTTAGAAAGTGGCGAAAAGAAAGTTGAAACCGAAGACGATGTTTATTTTGCCAAAGCTGTGATTATTGCGACTGGTGCAAAAAACCGCCAGCTTGGTCTAAAAAACGAAGAACGTTTAACTGGTCGCGGAATTTCTTACTGCGCAACTTGCGACGGAGCTTTTTACAAAGGAAAAACAGTTGCCGTTCAAGGCGGAGGAAACGTCGCCGTCGAGGATGCGATTTATCTTTCCGATCTTTGCGAAAAAGTTTATTTGGTCCACTGGCTTGACGAATTCCAAGCTGATGAAAAAAATGTTTCTCGTTTAAAATCGTTAAAAAACGTTGAAATTATCTTAGGTTTTAGCGTTTCTGAACTTGAAATTGACGAAACAAAGAAGCTTTCAAAAGTCAAAATCAAAGCCAAAGAGTCAGATGAGGAAAGGGAACTAGAAGTTTCCGGACTTTTCGTTGCTATTGGCCAAATTCCCGAAACAGAAGCTTTCTCCGAGCTTATTAAAACCAACAAATTTGGCTACTTTGATTCAAAAGAAGATTGTTTGACGAACGTTCCAGGAATTTTTGTTGCGGGTGATTGTCGTGAAAAATCCGTTCGCCAACTCGTCACCGCAACATCCGACGGCGCCATTTCTGCCATCTCCGCCATTAGTTATTTGAATAAATAACGATACTTTTTTAAATCTCAACCAGATCATATTCTCGACTACCGAGCCCAAGTGATTCTGCGTATGGGAGGATTTCTCGTCCGAGTCTCGAGTCGATTCTTTCTTTAAGCTTTTTAGCTCCAGAGTCTTTTGATGCCCAAATCAAATCAATAAACGCCTGGTCGTTTGCGACTGGATCGAGACTTGCCACGATTCCAAGATCTTCCATCACTGGGTCATCTTGGTTTTCATCGCAGTCGCATGATGTTGAGAGTGCATTCATCACAGTAATATAAACGATAGGTTTGTTATTTTCTTTGAGATAATCTGCCACCGCTGTCGCCGCTTCCGCCATCGACTCAATAAAGTCAATTTGCTCGTTTTTTAAAACCCAACAAAGCTTTGGACTTTTTGTTTTTCCGCAGGAATGAATGTAGGCTTTTCCGTTTCTCGATGCAATTCCGATTGATTGATTTTTTAGATTCGCACCAAATCCACCCATCATATGGCCCTTACCATGTGCAAGGTTAACAATCGCATCATAATTCTTAAAATTCTCGCCAACAAGGTCAAATTTCAGATGTTTTCCATGTTTTACGGGGATCTTAAACTCGCCTTTAGCATCCATAATATCCACGTCCGCAAAACTTGTAAAACCGTGTTTTTTAGCAACTTCTAGGTGGTCTTTTTCATTGTTTCTCTTTCCGGGATAAGCCGTGTTGCACTCAATAATTGTCCCGTTGAGCTTTTTAACAAACGGTGCAATCAAATCGGCTTTTAGATAGCCTTTTGCACCATCTTCTCCAGTCGAAACCTTGATTCCGACCTTTCCTTCGAGTTTTACGCCAAGTTTTTCATAGACCTCGATTAATTTTTCTGGTGTTATTTCTTTTGAATAAAATACTTTTGTCATAATAATCCTTTAAGATTATTTTATCATAAAAAACCATTGATTTTTAATAACTAAGATGGTATGATTGAAAAACCTAGAGAAATCTAAGCACCTTAACGGGAAAAGTTGATAAGCAAGCGATAGCTAAAATTTTCGCTGGAAAGGGTTTTGCCGCCATAGTTTCCAGATTCTTAGCTTCGCTGTTTATATAGTCCTCCCTCGGCGGGAAGCGTCGTGTCTCTGTTTGTAAAATCGGACATGCAATCCGACCTCCTCAAACTTGCATCAACAAGAGCCACAAGTGTCTAATGCTTTTTACGAGACCTTCCTTTCATAATAATTCTCCAAAAGCGCGACTTATTCTTTGCTGATATCCACAAAGTCTCTATACAATTATAATCACTCGCTAAAAATAGAGCACGGCGCTTTCCAACCTGGGAGACTTCTCTAAGTGACCGCAACGACTTCTTCATAGTCATTTTTGCGTGACCTCTTTCCCTCGCACCGCCCCAGTGATTTCACTGGGGCAAACTTTTTCTCTGGTCTCACCCCTTGACAGATTGGGACATCTGTGCTATAATGCAATTATGGGGTGTATAGTCCCCGTACTTTTTGAGTTAGTAAAATCGGAAGCTCTCTGTTGCCCTCCTGATTTCTGCGATTCACCTTGTCCGCAAAAAACGGCCAAAGTGAATCGTGGAAATCTTTTCCGCGATCATAAAAAGGTGTCCGCCACCTAAGAAAAGAAGCGCGGGAAAAAGGAGCGTAAAATGAAGGAAATCAGAAAAATCGAAAAATTCAGAAAATTCTGGGTAAAAATTCCATGTTTTTTGGAGAACCCCAACCGGGAAAACCATCCGGAGAAAAATCTCCAAAATGTAGTCGTTTCGGCGCGCATCGTGCTTGATGAAACAGGGAATTTCATCTTCGATACGACAGACGAGAGCTTGGTGAATTCCAAGCTCCCAACTAAAGGAGCTTATGCAGTGCTTGCAGCGACGGCTGTTCATTTGCGTAGAATGGGCAAAAATTTCCCATCGGCTAAACCTGCGGAAATGAAAATACAGAGATCTGAGTCAAAAATTGAAGCTTCGGTTGACGAAATCAAGTCAGCCATTGTATCGCTTTTTGAGCGAGACGGTCTTGAATGGTCGCAGATTGTGACTGCTTCCGTCGAAGAGATGAGGGAACCGTATGTCCGTCTTGAAGAAGACGAAAAAGCAACTCTTATCGCAACCGCAAAACTTATAACAGACGCTAAATCCCCCAGTCATGCAGAAGATGGAAAAGAAATCTACGAATTCTCTAGTGAGGATTTCAAGTTTGCGCCAAATTCATATTGGGCCATCTGGGCGCTCAACAACGCCCGCAATGACGACTCAAAATGGGTTTATGCCCTTCCGCGCGACGCCACCTATCGCGACGGCGACGCTTCAGCGAAAATTGCCTGGGTGCGTGCCGGTAGCAAAGCCGACAAAAACCGTCCGACCACGTCCTATTATGGAAAGAAAACGGCTCGCGATTACGGCGTATAACTAACTCAACGCATCCCCCTAGTCTCGGCTAGGGGGATTTTTCTATTCAAAAAATCTCCCCTTTCGGGGAGATATTCGTTCTAGACTTTATTTTTCAATATATCCTGAAATTGCTTCGGTATATTGATTGTCTGAAATTGGCTGGTACCTGTCGCCAGTGTAATCATCGGTGAAGCCGTTGTAGGCTTTGTAGATGTCACCAGTTTCGGTATCATAAACACGTTCATATCCAAGCGTTGCATCACTGCGTTTTTGGCTGATGATATCATAGGAATTGCTTCGCTTTTCCCAAGAATCCATAATCATATCAGAGATTTGGTCATAGACCTTTTGGTTCGCTTGGATAGTTGTCAAAATTGAAGATTCTTCTCTGTTAAAGGCATTGACGAATGTATCGCTAAATTCGATTGAACCGAGGCATTTATCAAGTGCTGATTGCCAGTTCACAAAATCATCGTCAGGCGCACTCATGAACATGATGTTATAAATCATTAGTGGCCAGACATCAATTTGCCTGCTAGAGAGATTCCAAATATTTTCAGAAACATAATATGAACCAGCTGATTTTACCGCCGCAGTAAAGAGACCTTGGTTGAGTTCGCCGTCGTCATTTGTATAAGTTGCGCGAAGAATGTCGCCACCAACCATATCATTTCCAAGTTTTTCAATCACTTTGAAATTATTGATGTGGTTGAAATACTTACGTCCGCCCATCTCTTCCTTGTTGGAATAATCTACAGCTTCATTCCAAACCTTGTAGAATCTTTCGGTCGTTTGTGGGTCGATTGCTGGCAATTTCGCAAACATTGTGCTCGGGTAGTTTTTCTTTTGCCAGTTACGTGCCGCATCAGACTTCATATAACCTTCAAATTTCAGCCCAAAGAAGAACATATAATCAGGATCTTCTGGGTTATAAACCTTGAAATTATAGTGAATATAGTCCGCAGGGGCTACATCAACCGTCCATCCTTTTGGATATTCGAACGAAACTAGCCCGTTATCATATTTGTCAAACTCGAGCTTCTTCGTTTCGCTCTCGACAATCTTCAAGGTCTCTTTTTTGCCGTTATTTTCGATTATAATTTCATCTTTTTTCATTCCAAAAAGATTTCCAATATTACCGAGACTATTCAAACATACTGCGACAACCACTCCAATAATGACTAGTCCAAGAACCACTGCTAGAACGATAAAGAAAACTTTATTTGATTTTTTCTTTGTTTTTTCTTCAGGTTTTTTTGCCTCAGCTTTTACTTCTGGTTTTTCTGCTTTTTTCGTTTCGGCTTTGACAGCTGGTTTATCTGCTGGCTTTTTCGCCTCAACTTTTTTGGTTGTTTTTGGTGCTTTTTTGGCGTCAGCCTTTGACTTCGCCGTTGATTTTTTAGTATCTACCATACTCAACATCCATTAAGTTAATATCCAATTTCATTATAGCATTTTTCAGTTTCGTTCCAGAAAAAAGTAACCTTGACTTTTTTGAAAATTCGTGATATAGTAAAAGCACGAGTCGAAGACTTTGTTTCTCGACCATTTCATAGCCACGCGGGCTAAAAACGTGGTATAAAAAATATGATGTACTTTCACAAAATACCCATTGCGACGATGGTTGACATCACTCAGTATGCTGTATCGGTCAAAGAAAAGACAACAGTCTATTTTCCCCAGACAGACACAGAAGCGGAAATTACTGGTGTAAACGACCTTATAGAGGAATACGAAGGTCAGAAAGTCTATTGCGTCGAAGGCAAAATTCTTGCTTTTATTGTGAACGAAATTCTTTTCGTTATCCCTGCGACTGAAGACCGAATTGCTTTTCTGCGAGATAAAGAAGGTTTCAAAAAAGCAAGTTTTTCTTTCGTTCCATTTTCAGACGGAAGTCAACCAAGTTACAATAAAAAACTATGGCAAGAGCTTCTCGATGCCGCCGACTACCCTGGTTAAACCCAGGGTTTATTTATGCTATAATATGCTTATGGTAAAAAAGGTAACTTTTAAGAAAACCTTTAAAGACTATCTCAACGGTAATTTGAAATTCAAAAAATCCGAAATGGTTGCAATTTTTCTTTTTTCCGTTGTTCTTGCCGGTTTTCTTGGATTTGTCTGGGAATTCTCTCTCGAAGTTCTAAAAAGTGGATTTAAAACAGCTTATATTACTGGTGGAAATTTTCTGCCGTGGATAAACATCTATGCTCTCGGCGCAATTCTAGTTGGAATAATTTCCAGAAAAACTCGAAAGAATCCGCTTCTAACTTTTATTATTACGGCTGTTTCGACTGGAATTTTAGAACTTATTGCAGGTTGGCTGGTTTTTGTCGTTGAGGATGGTACTCGGTATTGGTACTACGGTGACGAATGGTGGGGTTGGGGCCATATTAACGGGTTTGTTTGCCCAGTATCAGCCTTGATTTTTGGCATCGGCTCAATGTTCTTTGTCTACCTCATGTTCCCGTTCGCTCTATTTGTCGCTAGACGCGTTGATAAACGAAAATTTCTCATCGTTTCAGTAATTCTGTTTTCATTGATTATGGTAGACGAAGCGACAAACTATATCCTCAGACGTTCAAACCTTCCATATTCTCGAGATTTTTATCTTTCTGCCGGCTTTACTCCCCGCCACATCGACGCCGACGACTAATTCTCTAGTGATATAATAAAAAAAGGAAATAATTTTTATGAGTCAATGGATATTCATTTTTTTGGCAATAATAGTCATAATCTTTATTTTGATTCTCGTAGTCTGGTTATTTTTTGATCATGGCATTGATAAGATTAAAAACCGTGAAGAGTGGAAAGATGCTGGCAGTTCGGGCGAGAGAATTGTCTACAAAACACTTGTTGAAAAGTTCAAAATTCCAGAAAAACAGATTTTACGGAATGTATATATTCCTGTTGCAGGTAGGACATCAGAAATAGATTTGATAGTCATATCAACTAAAGGAATTTTTATTTTTGAATGTAAAAATTATGGTGGGAATATATATGGTGACGCAAAAAGACAAAAGTGGGTTCAATATATAGGCAATAAAAAGTGTTATTTTTACAATCCTATTTTTCAAAACAAAAATCACGAGCAAAATTTACGAGGGTTTTTAGAAAAGAATGGAATAAAAGCACCAATTATTCCGCTAATAACTACAACATCACGCGGGAAGTGGAAGATTAAAAACCTAGACAATAACGACCATATTTTGGGCATAAATTGCCATTTGAGAGATATTTTTAGAAATACACCAAAATCAGAATTAGCAATAAAGAATTACAAAAAAATACTTGAGTCGCTTTCGCCGTTATCCCGTCCTAGTGATGAAATAAGAAAAGCGCACATTGATGCGGTAAAAAGTAGAAAATGAAAATCGATAATTACGAGGATTTTCAGACGGCCCTAGCTTCTCTTTCTGATGACGAATATCGCGAATTTACGATGCGAGGAGTTCCTTGTGACCGGCCCTTTCTTGGTGTGCGCATTCCAGAAATAAAACGACTCATTCAAAAAATCCCAAAAGAAAAAATCGCAGACTTCATAAAACATGAGCCAATTGCAATTGAGGAAGTTCTCGCGCGCGGCTTTTTGATTTCTCGCCTTCCTTATGACGAGATGCTAAAATTTTTTGACTCCCATATTAAACTTCTCGATAATTGGTGCACAGTTGATACTTTTTGTGCTAGCCTTAAGAAAACCATAAAAAACCATGAAGCCGACTTTCTCGATCGGAAAGTTGAAAAGCTTTTAGAATCAAAAAACGAGTTTGCCGTTCGCGTCGGCCTAGTTTCACTTTTAGATTTTTATATAAAACCCGACTACATATTTTTAATCTTTGATCGTATAGAATCGCTTAAAAATCGTGATGAATATTATATAAAAATGGCGGTTGCTTGGCTCGTTGCTGAATGTTTTATCAAGTTTCCTGACGAAACTTTTGGCTTTCTAAAAACAACAGAATTACCAAAATGGACTTTTAACAAAGCTATCTCAAAAATCTGCGACTCATTCCGTGTCGAAAAAGAAGTCAAAGATTATTTAAAAACTCTCAGAAAATAGACTATTCCACCGTAACAGATTTTGCGAGGTTGCGAGGCTGGTCTACATTCAGCCCTCTTGCGGTTGTCATATAATATGCGAAAAGTTGAGAGACCAAATTCATTAGAATTGGCGCAAAGAGTTCAACAGATGTTGTAATTTTTACAACATTTTCTACGGGCATATCAAATTTCTTTTCGTTAGTCACGACAATCACATGACCACCACGCGCCAACACTTCTTGGACATTAGAAATCGCTTTGTCGAACAAAGCACCTTTTGGCAAAAATGCTACTTCAAAGAATCGATCATCGACTAACGCCAAAGGACCGTGCTTTAGCTCGCCAAATGCATATGCATTCGCGTCGATATAAGAAATTTCTTTTAATTTCAAGGCGCCTTCCATTGAAGTTGGATATGCGGTATCACGTCCAAGATAAATCGCGTGCTCATATTTCGCATATTTTTTCGCAATCTTCTTGATTTGCTCGGTTGTCGAACTTAAAACTTTTTCGACTTCTTTTGGCAGTTTTGCAATTTCTTCAACATAAGGTTTCAAAAGCCCAGGCTTTACACCTTTAGCTTGTGCAATCGTTAAGCCAAACATAGTCATAGCAATAGCTTGTGACGTAAAGGCTTTAGTCGAAGCCACAGAAATTTCCGGGCCAACATGGACATAAGTTCCACCGTCGACTTCACGTGCGATAGTCGAACCAATCGCATTTACAATACCGATTGTTTTAATTCCTTGTTTTTTAATCTCGCGAAGACAAGCCAGTGTGTCTGCTGTTTCGCCAGATTGCGAAACGATTAGTGCCACAGAATCTTTTGGAATATAAGCCGAGCGATAACGGTATTCACTTGCAATTACAGTTTCAACAGTAATTTCTGGTGTGAATTGTTCAATATAATATCCCGCGAGCAAACCTGCATGATAAGCCGTTCCACAACCAACAATTACAAGATGTTTGATTTTTCGAAGTTCTGCTTCAGAAAAACCAGGGCCACCAAGATGCACGGTATTATTTTTTGGATTAATTCGTCCGCGTAAAGTTTCCGCAAGCGACTTTGGTTGCTCCATGATCTCCTTGAGAAGAAAATGCTCATATCCACCTTTTTGAATCGAAGCGAGATTTGTTTCGATTTCTTCAACTTTTGCCGAAACTGGTTCAGAATTTAGCGTACGAATCTCGATACTATTTTTAGTGACAAGCGCAACTTCGCCATCGTTTAAATAAATTGCACGTTTTGTGTGACCAACAAGTGCAGAAGCATCAGATGCAATCAAAGTTTCGTCATGGCCAACACCAACAACAAGCGGGGAACCGCTTCTTGCTACCACAATTTCATCTGGATTTTTGCGAGACACAACTGCAATTCCATAAGTTCCTTGAACGAGCTTCAAAGCCTGGACGACGGCGTTCGCTAAAGGATATTTTCCATCTTTATAAAACGAATTAATTAAGGCCGCGAGAACTTCAGTATCCGTTTCGGATTTAAATTTATGTTCCTTTAAAGATTCTTTGAGTTCTTTATAGTTTTCAATAATGCCATTATGAACTAGATAAATATCGCCAGCTTGATGCGGATGGGCATTTTTTTCGCTTGGTTCACCGTGAGTAGCCCATCGTGTATGGCCGATACCAATTTTGTCCGTTTTTGCATTTTTCGCAAGTTTTTCTTCTAAATTTGCGATTTTTCCTTTTGCACGAAGTAACGTGCTTTTTCCATTTTCGTCAAGAGTGACAATTCCAGCTGAATCATATCCGCGGTATTCTAGTCTTTTTAGACCAGAAATCAAAAAGCTTTGTGCTTTTTTATTACCGACATATCCTACAATTCCACACATAATACCTCCTTTAGTTGTCCACCAATTATAGCACAAGATTATTCAAAACAAAGAGCTTTGAACTTGTTATAATAGAAGTAGAAAAGGAGCAAAAATGGAACAAAAAATTTGTCAAAGTTGTGCAATGCCACTCACATCACCCGACTTATACGCTACTGAAAAAGATGGTAGCGTGAACGAAGATTATTGCAAATGGTGTTATAAAGACGGCGAATTTCTCGATAAATGTTCAATGGAAGAATATATTGAAAAATGTTCGCAATTTGGTGAGCAGGCCGGTATGACAAACGAAGAAATGCGTGAATATTGTTCGAAAGTCTTCCCTAGATTAAAGCGCTGGAAGAAAGAGGCCTAAATGGGTAAAAAACTAGCAGTCTCAATTCCGATTTTCATCACAATCATAGTTTCTGTTCTAGTGACAACAATCATGCTAAATACAAAACCGGAAACAAGCAACCCAAATTTAAATAATAAAGGAGAAACCATGGAAAAATCAGCCGTAGTTTATTTTTCACAAACCAACAACACTAAAAAAGTTGCAGAAGTCATAAAAAACAAAACGAATTCTGACATTTTTGAAATTAGAGCAAAAAATCCCTATTCCGAAGAAGATTTAGACTGGACGATTAGTGATTCGCGTGCGAATCTCGAGCAAAACGATCCCGAAGCGCGTCCAGAAATCGAAACCGAAATCGACCTCTCCGCCTACGAGAAAATTTATCTGGGCTACCCAATTTGGTGGGGAACAGTCCCAAAAATCATTAATACTTTCATCGAAACTGATGCTCTAAATGGAAAAGAAGTTGTCGCTTTTTGCACTTCTGGGTCGAGCGGGATCGAAGAGAGCTTAAATACTCTGAAGGGCTATGGTCTTAACGTTCTTGATGGTCGCCGTTTTAGTGCATCCGCATCCGAAAACGAAATATCGGAATGGCTAAAATCCCTTTAGATGCGATATGGTCAGAAAACTTAGATATTGAATCTGGCATAAAAGCTTAGCAAAAATAAACATAACCGTTGACAAAAAAATTTTTTTGTGTAATATATTGACTAAACATAATTAAAATAAAAAGGAATTTTTCTATGGCAATAAAGAAGAAAACATCAACCCGAACCGCAAAAACGGCCAGACCTAAAACTGCCAGTTCGATTCGAGGTGGCACAAATAAGACTGCCAAAAAGCGCAGCTCTCAGAGCTTTGCCGTTATCGCATTGGTCGCCTCAGTAGTGTTTATGAGCATTGGTTTTGCTGCCTATGCAACAACGCTTTATATTGGTGGCGGTTCTGATGGTCAAGGTGCAAATAACGCGACAGTTAAAGCTTCCAAATGGGACATTCACTGGGCCGGTGAAAGTGGAGAAACAACAGGTCTTTTGACAAAGACGACCGATATCACTAGCACTGCTGGTTCATGTACAATTACAAGGACTAGTGGTACCGTGATTACGTTCGATATAACACTTGGAGAACCTGGGGATAAATGCGTATTTAACGTTGATGCAGTTAACGGTGGTACTATTGATGCTCTTTTGACAACAATCACAATGTCGGATATCACAACCTACGCGAATTACTTAGATTATAAAGTAAAATATGACACAACGACCTATACTGGGACGACGGCTCTAACGACGCCAATCCCACTTGATGCCGGTGCGCACAAGAATGTAGAAGTTACAGTTGAATACAAACGCGCCGCTGCCGCTGAATTACCTTCGTCTGACGTAACCTTAACACTTAATGCGTCATTCGACTACGTTGATGCTGCAACTTATAACCAATCGTAGGTTAAATAAATAGGAAGAATGTGAAGAGGAATGAGAAATCTATTGTCATTATTAGCGTAGCGTTGCTAGTTTTAGCAATAGTCATCCTCTTCACACCAATATCAAGCACATTAAAAACCATACTACAAATTGGATTAGTGGTGCTTTTTGCAGTGATTGCAAATATCGCTTTGAAACCGCAAAAAACTAATCATGCCAACGCTAAAATTGCACTGAAATCTGTCGTAGCCGTTTTAGTGGCCGTGCTCATTTTAGGGTTTACGCTCGGGTTAGTAATTGGATTCACTCGAACATTCGTACCTTTATCTATCGAAGTGTTTTTGAACAAGTTCTTGCCAATTGTGGCGTTAATTGTAGCTCAAGAATTTTTGCGAAGAATAATCGTCGGTAGCGCTTACGAAAGCAAGCTTATGCTTGTACTCGTCACGATTACTTTGGCGGCGATTGCAATTTTTGCCGAAATTGGAACCACTGAAATCAATTCTATCGAAACTGCATTTATTGTTACGTCGACTATTATCATGCCAACAGTTGCAGAGGGAATGCTCTCGACTTTTCTCATGAAGCGTGCAGGAATGGCTCCAACATTTGTTTATAGATTCGCTAAGAATCTCTATTTATATATTTTGCCAATTGCGCCAGCATTTAGCCAATATCTGTATTCAGTGATGTGGGTACTTGTACCCTACCTAATTTACAGATTGGCGCGCAAAAACTTGCCAAAAGAAGTCGTGAAGCATGGTGGCGAGATTGATAAAGCAAAAAGCATAAGAAGAAGGAACATTTCAATCGTTACTGTCCCTGCAGTAGTATTTTTACTGACATTAGTTGTGTTAATTTCTGGGATCTTACGCTATAAGATGATTGCTATTGCGAGCGGTTCGATGTCTCCGGCATTTGATCGTGGCGATGCAATAATTTATGATAAAGAAAGCGAATTAAAGGTTGGCGATGTAATGGCATATTCAATGGGCGGGAACATAATTACCCACCGAATTGTCAAAATTGAAGAAAGCGACAAGAAAAAATTATATTATACTAAGGGAGACGCGAACAATACTGAAGATAACTATGCAATTATGGAAGATTTAGTACTCGGAAAAGTTTCATATGTAGTTAAATATATTGGCATACCAACAGTATGGTTTAATGAAAAAATAGGAAATCTCTAAATGAAAAATCAAATTGAACAGCCAAAGAAAAACATCATGAAATTATTCTTGATTGGCTCACTTTTCGTATTTGGTGTGTCTGTTGTTTTAATTAGTTTTCAAAAAACGAGCAGAGAAATCGTTTTTAATTCAACCGGAGATAATTCGGTTAATTATCGAGTTTTCCTAAAGGAAAATGATTTCTTTGAAGAGCCGTTTCTTGAAGCAGGGAAAACCTACATCACAAGTCTAATTGATCACATTGACATTGATTTTAAATACTTAGAAAATTTCACAGACGTAGCTGACGCGAAACTTTCTTATTATTTAAAGGCAACAATTAGCGCGGATAAAACTGATAAAATTGGCGAAACGGGAACATATTGGTCTAAAGATTATCAACTGACCGATCCAGTCGTCCTTGACTTTGACGATGTTGATTCAGTTGGGTTTGATACCACAGTCTCAATTGATTACCCATATTACAATTCAGTTCTCGAAAGTTTTCGTGCGCAATATCCAATCGCTTCGGATGGCACAATTCAAATAGCTTTAGTTGTTGATAATTCTATTTATTCAAATAATTTCGATAATCCACTTGAATTCGAGTCGAAATCAAGTATTAGCTTACCGCTATTGGAAAAAGCTGTAGAAGCAAGCGTCGATGTAGAGACCGGAAATCAGGCAAAAGAGTTCAAAAAGGCTCAAGAAGATTTAAGCCCAGTTTATACTATCGTCCGAGTCGTCGGCTTCCTACTTATAATTTTATCCATTGTTCTCATGGTTAAAGTTATTCTCAAACGAAAAGAATTTATTAAACATCACCAATATATCTCGGCTCTCGACAAAATTCTATCAACAAACGATAGTATTATTACGAATATAGACAATATGCCAAGCCTTGCAAAATTCCAAAAATTCGAGGTGAAGACCTTCGAAGAGCTTTTGGACGCTTATAATGAAATCAGAATGCCAATTAATTTCTATCAAAATAAAGCTGGCACCGAAAGCACATTTTTCATTACGAATGATGGGATTGTCTGGATTTATCACTTAAAGAAACGAAATCTAGGATCATAATGGTTTTAAAACAAAGCACGAAAAAGAAATTCCTTTTTGCGAAAGGCGACATCGTGCTTTTTTCTTGCTTGGCCCTTGTCTTGCTCGGCATGACATGGGGCTTCGCACATTACTCCGTACTCTTACAAACACAAGGTGTGACGACCGTTACGGCTCCCGGTAAAGTTCATTTTACGGAATTAACTTTAGTTAGCTCTTCAAACGTTGACACGAGTTATCAGCCAAGCCATACGGATGATACGCTAGATTTTAATTTACATTTTTCAGAAAATGATACTAGCCAGCCATATACCGCAACATATCGAATCACGGTCCAAAATGACACATTCCATAACCAAACGTTTCAAGGTGTAGACTTTAGCCCAACAATTACTGATTCTGATGGCGTGCAGGTTGACCCTTCAAACTTTTCTTTCACTTTGAATGGGCTTTCCGCGGGAGACACGGTCGCGCCTGGTTCATCACTCACTTTTACAGTAACTATGACATTGAATGTATCGAATGGTGATTATAGCGTTGATGGCGAAGCAACCGTTGAGACCGAGGCCGAGCAACCCACTGGAAGTCTTTATGCTACTTTAACTGGTACGACGACAGGCGATTTAACGGGGTCTAACGTTCGGACTCCTTTCACGATGAGCGTCATTAATACCCATGATACAACGCAAACTTTCAACTTATACATTGCAAATACCGCTCACTACAAACTGACGGATTCATCTGGAAATACGCTTAACTCATTTACGATTGGTGCGGAGACAACTAATACCTACACTTTTTATGTCGAAAGGTTGAGCAGTGCTGTATTTACTTCATCTTCAGAAAGTACAACGATTTCACTGTGGTCCACAAACAATGAGCGCGCAAACGTTGGAACAGTGACTTTGCTTGTTGATGAAACCTCATATCAAGACGTTACAGCACCAACAATTTCTAATGTCGTTTTGACTATGTCTAACACGGAGGGCCAAGCGATTGTGACGTGGGACGGTACCGACGATGTGGCGCCAACTGGATATACAGTAGAACTATACAACAATAGTAATACGCTTATTGGAACATACAATACGGTTAGTGATGAGAAAAATATGACAATTACTGGGCTTAACGCAGGAACGTACTATGCCAAAGTTTATGGCGTGGACGCAGCAGGAAATACGGCCACGGCAAGCGAAATTGCCAACTGTTCAACTTCTGCTGGGCATTGTTCGCGCTCAAGTAGTGTAGCAATGAAATGGCGCTTTAGCGTAACGAACAATTTAACAAATATGTCGTCAAACGGCGCATCAACTGCACTAATCGGCACTACTTATACTGCTACGCTTAGCGCTTCAGGATTTGGTAGAGATTTGCCGAATTCAATTACCGTAACAATGGGGGGAGCCACACTGTCGTCTGGTACTGACTATAGCTATAACAGCAACAGCGGGGCTGTCAGCATACCGAATGTTTCTGGCGATATAACTATAACAGCCTCAGCTACTGGCGGGTGCTTAATTGAGGGGACGATGATAAAAATGGCAGATGGAACGGAAAAACCAATTGAAAAAGTTGGTTATGACGACTCTCTTCTTGTCTGGAGTTATGAAGAGGGCAAAACCGTTTCTAGAAAGCCAGTATGGATTGAAAAAGAACAAAGAACAACAACTTACCAGCTAATTGAGTTCGACGACGGAACAACCCTGAAAACTTTCGCTGGCCATGGCGTCTTTAGTATCGAGCTCAATCAGTTTGTTTCAGTCGATAACGAAGAAGAATTTTATGTCGGTATGCATATCTATAAACTCGACGAAAATCAAAAACTTGTGCCAATCGAAGTGACTAAAATCTCAACCGTCAAAGAAAAAACAAAATATTACCACGTAGTCTCCACGGATTTTTATAACATTTTCGCTAATAATTTACTGACAACAGATGATGAAGTAATTCTTTCTAATTTCTATGGTTTTGATGAAAATGTGAAGTGGCCTAGCGCTCGCGCCGAAATCATCAAAGACGAAAACAACTTGTATGATTATTCAGACTTCAGCTTTATGCCAAAATGGATGTTTGATGGCCTACGTGTCAGAGAGGGAAAATATCTCGATCGCATCGGTATATTACCTAAAGAAATATTTATTAAATATCTAAAAGCTAATCAACTTAATCCAAACATGTATCTCCCGAAAGATAAGGAATAACCGAGATTTTGGTGTCTCATAATTAGAACAAAAACACCGCCTTCTGGCGGGTTATTATTCGTGGTGATCCGGGTGGGGCTCGAACCCACGACACCAAGCTTAAGAGGCTCGTGCTCTAACCAACTGAGCTACCGGACCGAACAGGGCATCTGTTGCTAAGATATTATACCACATCTGATAAAAAACACCAAAAATAGGCATTTTAGGCAAAATCTGCCACTTTGCCCTAAAAATACCGAAATTTTAAGAAAAAGCATAAAAACTTGAAAGAATGCGAAAAATAGGTGAAAACCATTGACTTTTTAAAGCACTTGTGCTATAATTACAAGAATGTAGTCAATTCCTGGCTACAGAGGAGAAATGTAAAAACATCGTACTTTTAAAATTAATAAGGAGTGATTTATGTGATCTTCAGTACGGTCGTTTCTGTTATCTTAGCAATTTTCTGCATTCTTGTGGGCTATGTAACCCTCCCCGCTCTCACATTGGCAAGCGCTGGCCTGTGGTGCTATTTACTGCTCGTAGCGGTATGTATCGCAGGCGCAGTATCGCTTTTCCTCTTTGCCGCGGACTATGAAGACAAAATCTTCATTCCGTGGTTATGCGTGGTAGGTTTCGCCTTGATTTTTGCCATCTGTGGCATTGTTTCGGGGCACGCCTTCCACTACGAGAAGGCGAGGGCAGTAGCAGACGTTACGGTCAGTGAAGAAGGAATCAGCGAAGCATTCCCTGATTTGACCGAGGCAAAGAATCGCCAGAATCTGCCACTCGTCGATTTAGACACGGCAAAAATCCTTGGCGACAAAAAGGTTGCTGGCTTAAAGAACGCTTCCTGGTACGACGTTGACGATGAGTATAATCTCGTCATATTCCAGGGGAAACAGTACCGCCTGTCGGTTATTGATTACGGCGGATATTTTAAGTTCCGTAAAGCCCGCGACTTCGGTCTTCCGGGCTACGTCCTGGTAAGCGTTACTCCCGAAAATGGTACCGTTACGCAGGAAGCGCAGGTCGTCACCCTTGACGAGCCTATCCGCTATTCACCTGGCGCCTATTTCTCAAAAGATTTAAAGCGTCACCTCAGAAGTCAATTCAAAAGCTATATATTTGATACATCGTTTATCGAAATTGATGAAGAGGGCAATCCGTTCTGGGTTACTGGTGTCCTTCGCCCGACCGCTGGTCCGTTTGGCGTGAAAACCGTCACGAGTTTCATTCTTACGGATGCCCAGTCTGGTGAGTCTAAGGAGTATAAAATTTCCGAGGCTCCTGAGTGGGTGGACCATATCTACTCGCTCGACTACCTGATGACCATCGCAGGATGGCATTACAGATATGTCAACGGCTGGTTCAACCTCAGCAAGACTGGAGTGTGGAACACCTCGTATGAATATCGAGGCTCAAGCTCTTCGAGCGAAAACAGCGAAGCCGGAAAGTTTGCTAACTTCTTCGGCTACAGCTCGATTGTCGATAAGGATGGTCAGGTCCAGTTTTACACTGGTCTCACCGCCGCGAACAACGCCGAGAGTAACCTCGGTTGGCTTACTATCGACACCAGTACTGGCAGAATGACTCAGTATGAGGTGCTTGGGGCAGAGGAAAGCTCTGCCCAATCAGCGGTCGAAACTCTCGTTCAGGCCCAGAAATACGAGGCAACTTTCCCGCTTCCTGCCAATATCGGCGGGCAGGCGAGCTATCTGATGCTTCTGAAGGGTAAGTCAGGCCTTGCTCAGGGCTATGCCATTTGCAATGTCGAGAATTTCTCGGTTGCAGTTCAGGCGGAAACGCTCGATAAGGCCATTTCGGCCTACATGGCAAAGCTTACGGGTAAAGAGCCCGAGCCCAGCAACGAAACCGCGACAGACACCACCGAAACACCCGCAATCACCGCCGAAAAAACCGGCCGAATCGAGGCCGTCTACACGGCGGACATCAAAGGCACTACCTACTTTTATTTCCAGATTGACGGCGTACTTTATAGCGCGCCCGTTACTGTGAACGAGAGGATGGTAACCTTTAAGGTTGGCGAAGAAGTGAAATTTACGTATTCGCCGACCGAGGATAACTCAATTCCGAGAATCCTCAAAATTGATATTTCACCTAACTAACATTTCTCCTAAAAGAGGGTTCGAATCCCTCGGGGGGAGCCAACAGGCTCCCCCCTTTTTCATGTCTAAAAAAATCACCCTAACTCGGGTGATTTTTAACGTCCGTCTTTGTGACGAGCGTGTTTGCGCTTGTCACTGTGTTTATGATTGTTGTTGCGGTTAAGTTTCGCAATAACTTTTTTAACTTTATTTCTAGCCATGCGAAAATTTTAGCACAAAACCTTTCGGAAGTAAAATTCTTATGGTATAATTTTAGGAATGAACGAAGAAGAAGTCCAAAGAAAACGTCGCGAGAACGAAGAACAGGCGACCGCTAGTCGTGCGCAGATTCTTGGTTTTTATTATCTCGATACGCGTCAATTCGAAGACACAATTCCTCTCGTTCCAGGCTTGATTGAAAAATCCGAAATGCACAAAAACTTCATCTTGCCGTTGAAGGCAGGCGGTGGAGAAGAACCTTACGAATTCATGATTACAAGCCAAACCCCGCGTTCCGTGATCCAAGAATATCGCAAAAAATATTCCGATCAGGGCGAGCACACAATTTTCCATTTAATTTCAAATTCCGCCTACCGCGTTTTTATGCTCCGCTACGATCCGCCGATGGAGCAACATTTCGATGATATCAAAATCAGTAGTGAAGGCGATTCCGAGACCATCGCTTCTGTCTCCCAAACCTTGAACGCAGTCGGAACTGATAAAGTTTTTGACTTCCTTCTTGAACAAGCCGACAAACTTAGCGCTTCCGATATTCACATCGAAAATTTACGAGACACAATTCGTATTCGTATGCGCGTCGATGGTATTCTCCACCCAGTCGCAAACATCAGCCAAGACCGATATCGCGTTTTCATGGGCGAACTTTCTTCTCGCGCCAACGTTTCAACCGCCTCGAAAAAACCGCAATCCGGTCATATGCAAAAAGACATTCATTCTAACGGTGCGACCCACACTTTGAACATCCGTGTCGAAACCGTTCCGACTATGTTTGGCCAAGACGCCGTCCTCCGTCTTTTCAATTTTGACGAAACGCTTTTAAATCTCGATCTTCTCGGTCTTTCCGAAGAAGAGCGTGCGAACATCAACGAAGTTATTTCTCACCCTCGCGGACTCGTCCTTATGGTTGGTCCAACTGGTTCTGGTAAATCAACGACCCTTTATTCAATTTTAAATGCCTTAAATACGACCGAACGAAAAATTCTTACTCTCGAGGATCCGATTGAATATGGTATTCCAGGCGTTTCTCAAATCCCCATCGACACCACAAAAGGTGATTCTTTCGCCGACGGTCTTCGCTCCGTGCTTCGTCTCGACCCTGACGTTGTTATGGTTGGCGAGATTCGCGATGCTGACACCGCAAAAACCGCCATCCAAGCTTCAATTACCGGCCACCTCGTTCTTTCCTCCTTCCACGCCAACTCAACTTCCGCCGCTTTTTCGCGTATGATTGACCTAATTGGCGTGAATCCGATTTTCTCCTCAAGTATTCGTCTCGTGATGGCTCAGCGCCTCGTTCGCAAACTTTCCGATTCGAAAACTCCATATCGCCCAGACGAAGCGACCCTAAATTATCTCCATTCAAAACTCGACGGCGTCGTTGACGTTGACTGGGCAAATCTCCAGCTTTTCGCTCCGACTCCGACCGAAGGCGATCCGTTTGGCTATTCTGGCCGAACCGCAATCATGGAACAACTCGTTGTCTCCGAAGAAATCCAAGCTTTCATCCGTGGCGACGTAAAAGACATAAACACCGACGCAATTGAAGCAACCGCGAAGAAAACTGGCATGTTGACTCTCGAGCAAAAGGGCCTGATCGCCGTCCTGAAAGGCGAAACTTCTCTCGAAGAAGTCTCTCGCGTGATATAATATAAAAAATGAAAAAACTAAGTATTTTAGTTGGAAAAACAGTCCAAAAAGTTTCTAAACTCCGCGGTGGCAGTGGCTCTGCTTTGCCAGGTCTTGTCATCGAAAAACTTGATCCCGAATTCGCTGAAAACATTCTGAAACAATTGCCTTATGGCGTCGTCGTAGTTTCCGGCACCAACGGAAAAACCACTACAACAAAAATCGTCACCGAACTTTTGAAGAGCCAAGGCCTGCGCGTTTTCACAAACGAAACTGGTAGCAACTTTTTCCGTGGCGTCATTTCCGCCATGTTGAAAAACATCAAACTTACTGGCACATTTAACTTCGATATCGCCGTTCTCGAGCTTGACGAAGCTCACGCCGTGAAATTTGTCGAAAAAGTGCCAATAAACTACGCTCTGCTTTTGAACGCCCAACGCGACCAACTCGACCGTTTCGGCGAAGTCGACCACGTCGTCGATTTGCTTCAAAAAGTTGCGAAAAAAGCGAAAAAAACTGTTGTTTTGAACCGCGAAGATGCGAGAATTAGAAACATCGAAGCGACGAAAAAAATCTTTTTCGGCCTCTCTCCCGACCTTCTGAAAAAAATTCCGTCCGAAGATAATTTATATTCAAAAACCGAAACATCAAAACTCCCAGCGAGCGTGATTCTCGACAAAATCGACGACAAAAAATCCTTCTTCAAAATCGGCGACAAAACCTATTCCGCGGAATTGAAACTCAAAGGCGTCTACAACTCGTTTAATGCTTCCGGCGCCCTCGCGCTTTGCCAAGAAATTTTGCCAAAAGCCGACCCGAAAGAATTTGTCGAAACGCTCGAAAAAATCGAATCTGCGTTTGGCCGTGGCGAAGTGTTTAATTTTGCAGGCGAAAAAATCGAACTTTTCCTCGTCAAAAATCCTTCCGCCTTCCAAATCAGTCTCGAATCTTTCGCCGACGAAAACCACGATTACATGATCGCCATAAACGACAACGTCGCCGATGGCCGTGACGTTTCTTGGCTTTGGGACGTTGATTTTTCCAGTCTAAAAAACGTAAAAATCACTTCTGGCATCCGCGCTTCCGACATGGCGCTCCGTCTAAAATACGACAACGTAAAAGTCGGCACAGTTGAAGAAGACCTCGAAACCGCCCTGAAAAATTTCGCTAGTCAAAAAGGGAAAAAGAAACGCATCTTCGCGACCTACACTGCAATGCTTGAACTCAGAAAAATCATTTTCGGAAGGAGTATCGAATGACGACTCTAAACATTCTCCATCTTTATCCAAAAGAAATGAACCTTTACGGCGATCGTGGAAATATTCTCGCGCTCACTCGCCGTGCTGAGTGGCGGGGAATCGATATAAAAGTAATTCCTTTTGAACCAGGCGATAAACTTCCGAAAAAAGTCGACATAATTTTCGGCGGTGGCGGTCAAGATTCTGGCCAAGAAAAAATCGCCGACGATTTCAAACGCATTTCATCCGACTTAAAAATTTTAATTGAAAAAGGCACTCCTGCTCTCCTCGTTTGCGGTCTTTATCAACTTTTCGGCGAATATTACCAACCCGCCGGCGGAAAAAAATTGAAAGGCGCAGGAATTTTCAACCTCCATACAGTCGCTAGCAGGGATCGTTATATCGGAAATATTGTCTTAAAAAGCAAAAAATTCGGCGAAATCGTCGGCTACGAAAACCATTCTGGCCTGACTTTTCTCGATGAATTTGAAGAACCGCTTGGCGAAGTTGTTTCTGGCTTCGGCAACTGCGGAAAAACCGACGAGGGAATTATCTACAAAAACTGCATCGGCACCTATCTCCACGGCCCACTTCTTCCAAAGAACCCGAAAATTACCGACTTCCTTCTTGAGACCGCGCTTAAAAATCTTGGTGAAAAAACTGAATTGAAAGAACTTGACGACGAAATCGAAAACCTAGCCCATAAAGTCGCAACCACTCGCCCTCGCTAACAGGGTAAACTTGACAAAACGCTTATGGTGTGATATAATGGAAAGATAAGGCCTCGAAAAAAAGAGACCATTATCTTCGAATGCTCAAAATTTCTAAAAAATAGCCACATGTGCTATAATTTTGTTATTAACAATTTAATATCAAGAAGGAACGAGGGACTGGCCCGATGACTTCCTACCAACCTGCCTAGGTAAGGTGGTAATTCCAGCCGAAAGGAAAGATATCATGTCTCAAAACTCAAACCAATTTTATCGCACCGCAGAAAGTGTTTCTCCAAAACACCCAGATAAACTCTGCGACCAAATCAGTGACGCCATTTTAGACGCCTACCTAAAAAAGGATAAAGACGCGCGCGTCGCCGTTGAAACTTGTGGCGGACACGGCGTAGTTTTCGTTACGGGCGAAGTGACTTCGACCGCGAAAAACATCGACATCAAAAAAATCGTTCACCGCATTGCTGGCGATAATGTCGAAGTTCACACCAAAATCGCCAAACAATCTCCCGAAATTGCGAGAGGTGTTGACACGGGCGGAGCGGGTGACCAAGGTATCATGATTGGTTATGCCTGCGACGAAACTCCAGAGTTTTTGCCGAAAGAAGTTGTTCTCTCTCGCAGGCTAAACCAATTTATTTTCGAAAAATATCCATATGATGGCAAAACCCAAGTCACTATCGCACCCGACGGCTCGATTGATTCCATTGTGGCGAGTTTTCAAAACACCAAACGCGACGAACTAGAAAAACTAGTTAAAGAATTTATTAAAATTCATCATCTCAGCGGAAAACTCAAACTTCATCTGAACCCAGCTGGCGACTGGACCCAGGGCGGTTTCGACGCCGACACCGGTCTCACGGGTAGAAAACTCGCCGTCGACAACTACGGCCCACGCGTTCCGATTGGTGGCGGTTGTTTTTCGGGTAAAGACCCGTCGAAAGTTGATCGCTCCGCAGCCTACATGGCTCGTCGCATCGCGGTGGATTACCTCCGAAAGCGCAAGGCTCACGAAGTCTTAGTTCGTCTCGCCTATGCTATCGGTCGTGCCGAACCACTCGAAAAAACCGTGATTGTCGACGGAATAGTCGAAGAAATTAAAAGTTATGGCTTGACTCCAAACGGAATTATCAAATTCCTCGACTTGAAACGCCCAATTTACGAACAGACTGCTCGCTACGGCCACTTTGGCGAAGGCCTCGACTGGGATAAATAATCAAAAATGCTATAATAGCCCTAACATGAAACAACTTGTCTATCTTACAACTAACAAATACAAACTTCGCGAAGCAAACATCGTCCTTCGTGACAAATACGGTTTGAATGTTAAGGCGATGAATCCAGATTTCGAGATTTACGAAATCCAGGCAAAAACTTGCGCCGAAGTTGCTGGGTTTTCAGCTCGCTATGCCGCCGACAAACTCGGAAAACCTTGCCTAAAATCCGATACAGGACTTTATATCGACGCCCTTGGCGGACTTCCAGGCCCCTACAATGCCTATTTTGACAAACAAATTGGCGTCGAAAAATTCCTGAAAATGTTTAAAGACGAAAAGAATCGCAAAGCTAGATTAGAACATTGTTTCGCCTATTGCGAACCAGGCAAAGACCCAGTGATTTTCACTGGCGAATGCACTGGTACGATATCGAAAGAAGCTCGCGGAGGCGACGGTCGCTGGCATGATTTCTTCTTCATTCCAGACGGCGAAACAAAAACTCTCGCTGAAATTGGTGACGAAAGCCCAGAAAAGAAAGCCTCACACTACGGCACCGCAATCGATGATTTAGCCAAATGGCTAAAAGAAAGGAAGTGATGGACGAATACATCAAACAATCAATCGACTCGCGAAAAAGCGCTATGAGCGCGACTTACGAAATCGACGAAAAAACAGGAGAAAAAATGGACATTTGGGAAAAAATGTACGAAATGGCGAAAGCCGAATATCACCCCGAAAAAGTTTCACCGTTTATTATCGCACATCACGTCGTTGCTGCGATTGAAAGCGCAAAAACTGGCGAGATTTATACAGGTTTTTGCATCGAAGGCGCCAGTGGCGTCATGGATCTTTGCGCCGAGCGCGTTGCCGGCCTAAAAATGTATGCAGCCGAAGGGAATACAGAAGTGAGAAGGTTGATTGCCTTCCGCGACAAACCGCCAATGGGAAACGGCGGAAGCCCATGTGGCGCTTGTCGAGAATTTTTCATGCAACTCGACTATAAAAACCGCGACATGGAAATTTTGACAGATTTTAAAACCCGAAAAACCGTAAAACTAAAAGAAATGATTCCGAATTGGTGGGGCGACAAACGCTACGCCGAAGCCAAAAACACCGAAGTCGCTTGACAAAAAGCTTATGGTATGATATAATGGAAAGATAGGGTCTTCCCCCACAAAGACCATTTCTTGAATGTATTCAAAAAAACAATGGCAATGGTATAATAAAAATTCTTATATGGCGTATTACGATAACGAAATAAATATCATTAAAGACTTTTGTGATTGTAAGGATGAAAATATATGCTTATTAAATAAGAATAGCAAGAGATTATTACAAAGAATTCGCAATAAAGATGCATGGCGCCACTCAAATCAAAAGTCCGATCCTCCTCCTGATTTTTATTCTGACAATTATCAATTAATGATGGAAGTAATGAGAGTTGACGATCATGCTTTCAAAGACGATAAAGGTAAAATTATTAATCCTCATATTCAAAAAGAGAACAGAACATATAAAAGTATTCAGAATCTCTTTAAAAAACAAGGTATATCTTTTTCCGGAGACATAATAGTTAATACGATAACCGATCTACCCACAGAAGAAGACCATAGTTATAGTAAGTATATAAAAAATTTTCAAAGAGTATTAGAAAAACATAATTCGAGCTATAGTCTATATGCAAAGAATCACAAAAACTATGAGCTCGTTTACCTTATATTGGATGAGTCTTCGCAATATATACAAGTTGATAATCCCAGTGACAAAATAGTCATTGCCGGGAAAGCGGTCGAAGCGAGACTACATTTGTCTTTTCTTGATAAAGCTTTCACTGATATTTTAAAGAAATCGAAAGCAGATTATTTCGTATGGTATATGCCATACAAACATTTTAATTCCAAAGAAATAGTCAAGTTGCCACAAGTTGTCATTTATTCAAAAGACGACTTAGATGTAATAACGACTCAGAAATACAATCACAGTCTCATGTCTAGCGTCGAAGAATAAAAAAATCGGAAAAACACAAACAAAATAGATCTAGTATTATTCTCGTTTTAGAATATAATAGTTCTTAAGTTAAGTGAGGTAATTATGGACTTAATATCCGCAAAAGAAGCGGCATCAAAGTGGGATATATCTCAACGAAGAGTCATAGTTTTGTGTTCTGAAGGAAGAATTCCAGGCGCGCAAATAGTTGGTAACTCTTGGGTTATTCCAAACGGGTCGAATAAGCCGTCCGATGCTAGAACAAAAGATGCAAAAATAAAAACCGGCGATGCAAAACCGTTTCTAAAATGGGCGGGTGGCAAAAGTCAATTATTAAAAGAAATTGAACAGTTTTACCCTTTTGCTAAAAACCCAAAAATAACAAAATACGCAGAGCCATTTGTCGGTGGTGGTGCGGTTCTTTTTGATATTTTAAACAAATTTGAATTACGAGAAGTTTATATCAGCGACATAAACTCGGAATTAATAAACACATATATCGTTATTCGAGATAATATTGATTCGCTCATAAAAGTTTTGAAAAAATACGAGGACGAATATTTGTCGTTGAACAATGATGAGCGCAAAAAAGTGTATCTCGCCAAACGTGCACGTTTTAACGAACTGAAAACTAAGAAGAATAACAAAATCGAATTAGCCGCACTAATGATTTTCCTAAACAAAACTTGTTTCAACGGTCTTTATCGTGTCAATCGTAAAGGCGAATACAATGTTCCTATGGGCGCATACAAAAATCCACTTATTTGCAATGAAAATAATTTGCGATTAGTTTCTAAAAAACTGCAAAATGTCAAAATCGTTTGTGGCGATTATAAAGAATCAGAAAGTTTTATAGACGACAAAACCTTTGTGTATTTTGACCCACCTTATCGTCCACTTACTCCGACTGCGAACTTCACTTCCTACACGGAAGGTATGTTTGACGACAAGAATCAACTTGAACTTGCTAAATTCGTACAAAAACTAGATAAAAAAGGAGCAAAAATAGTCGCGAGTAATTCTGACCCGAAAAATGCAAATGAGGATGATAATTTCTTTGACGATGCTTATTCAGAGCAAAATATCAAACGAGTTTCCGCAACGCGTATGATAAACAGTAACAGTGAAAAACGCGGAAAGATTAACGAGTTATTAATATCAAATTTTTAAAGAAAGGAAGAAAATGAAAAAAGGTGGTATATATGGTGGAAATACAAAAACAGGTTTAATCTTTGAAGGTAAAACTGATTTAGCAACATTTTTATCTAAACAAAAAGGATATAGTGTCGAAAATGATGAAAAAGTTTTTTATAATGGCGAACTGGTGGCAAGAGTATTCAAAAAATTCAAGTTTTATAGCGTATTTCTTGAAGAGCTTGGTATAGACTGGACACAATACATTTCAAAACGACTCCTTCCTGATGACAGTATTTATGTAATTTTAAACAACGTTCTATTTATTATCGAGTGCAAACACCAAGAAGTTGCTGGTTCTGTTGATGAAAAACTCCAAACTTGTGACTTTAAGAAAAAACAATATCAAAAGCTTATGTCCAAAGCCAACATAGATGTTGAATATATTTACTTACTTGATAATTGGTTTAGAGATCCAAAATATAAAGATGTTCTTGATTATATACATAGCGTAGGTTGTGATTATTATTTCGAATACATTCCACTGACAAGACTTGGTTTGCCAGTTCCAGAAAATGACGAGGAATAAATCACCTATGAAAACGATAACAAAATGGGAGCCAGAAAATTTCGAACTCGAAATGACAAGCGTTTGGAGTTTTCCTAATCGTGGCAACTGGGCTACTCACGATGCAAAATGGCGCGGGAATTGGTCACCATATATTCCAAGAAATGTTTTGTTGCGTTATTCAAAAGAAGGCGATATGGTTCTCGACCAATTCGCGGGTGGCGGAACTACTTTAGTCGAAGCAAAACTTTTAAATCGAAATATAATCGGCATTGATGTTAATGACGATGCTTTGAAAAGGTGCCGAGAAAAAATAAAATTCGAGCATAAGGGTGCAAATGGAAAAGTCCATATCAAAAAAGGCGACGCACGAAATCTGAAAGAGATCTCTGACGAGAGCATTGATTTAATTTGCACTCACCCACCATACGCGAATATTATTCATTATAGCGAGGGGAAAGATATTCCGTCTGATTTGTCGAATTATAAAGTTGACGAGTTTTTAAACCAAATGAAAGCTGTCGCGAACGAGAGTTATCGCGTTCTCAAAAAAGGAAAGTTCTGCGCAATTCTAATGGGCGACACGCGTCAAAAAGGACACGTAATTCCATTAAGTTTTAAAACTATGCAAGTTTTTGAAGAAGCTGGTTTTAAGTTGAAAGAAATTATAATGAAAGAACAGCACAACTGTCGCGCAACAGGTTATTGGAAAACAAACAGTATCAAATACAATTTCTTACTTTTAGCTCACGAATATCTGTTTATTTTTGAGAAATAACACTAAAAACGTGATATAATTATAGAGGCGATGCGTTAGGTTCTATATGACTTAAAGCAAATCTTTTTTTAAGAATAACAACTAAAAATAACGAAGGAACATAGCAATGTCTATTGAAGAAAGTATCCAAGAAATAGCCAAGGCATTATCTTCTAGCAGCTGCCTAGAGATAGTTAAAAGTATAGTTAGTATTCTTGCCTCTATAGCAACCGTCGCGACTGCGGTCGTTGCTGCTAAGAGTGCGAGACTATCAAGAAAGGCTGCAGATATTTCAGAAAAATCTGTAGACCTACAAAAAGAACAAATTATTACCCAAAACCAACAAGGTCTTTTTGAACTAAGAACTAAAAACTACAGCTACTTATTTCAATGTAAGAATAATTTCAAAAGAATAGAAAACAGGATAAAATTTGACGACGAAAACCAATTATTTGCTGAAGGTTTAAGCGACCCATCGGAATCATCTGTTTTACCCATATTACTGGTTCTTATAGGGCGAGAGTTTGACGAAGAAAGACTAGTAGATTCGTCGGTAATGCTTAAACGTGATTTTTCTGATTATGTGAAGGAATCGGTTCAAAAGATCCAATATACGGTTTCCGAGATACCACTACTGTTCTCTAAAGAAGTCGGCACTATGTTCTCTGTATTTCTAACTAATTATAGAGATCTTATTGTTTCTCTATATAGTTATGGACTAAGTGAGGTAAAGGATTATTCGAGAAAAAACAGAAGAAAAGAACTTGAATGGTATGGGAAACGCGAATTGCTTACAAAACTGTCAAAAGAACTATCAGCGAACTGTAAGACAATAGATAAAAATAAACTATTCCAAAAAATGGAAAAAGAAATGAGGATAAGATTAGAAAAACAACCCAATTCTTGACAAATCGCTTATGGTATGCTGTAATGAAAAGATAAGGTCTCGAACCGACCGAGACCATTCTTTTCGAATATCAAAAACTTTTATTTATCAGTAACACTGACGCCACCAAATCCGCCCGTCGCGTCGATGAAAATCGTATGTTTGCCTTTTTCTGAAGCGCTTTTTCTGTCATCTGAAGCGCCACCAAAAACAAATCCAGATTTGATTTTAATTTTCACATCATCAGGAACTTTGATATCAATCCCCCCGAACAGACAAAACGCCTTAATCGCGGTGTCTTTTTCGAACTTTGCGTTTCGAAGATCAAGATCAACCCCGCCAAAAACCGCAACAAGATTTGCACCCGAGAAAACCTCGTCTTTATAAACTCGATCCGAACCCGAGAAAACTGCTGTCTGGGCATCAGTTTTGTCGGTTTTTAGGTTTTCAACTTTTGCTTCGACTTCCTTGTCGTTTTTACTGCGGAAAATTCCCTTGAACACCAACTTCAGCCCTGCCATAACGAGGAACAAAGCCAAAATCACTTTCCAAGCCACGTCAAAAGAAAAGACGTTTTGGGAAGCAAGAAGCAAAATTATCCCTGCGCCCAAAAACCCAAGGCTCGAAAGGTTTTCTTTTTCTGTGAAGAAGCTCACTAAACTTGGGACGATAATAAACAGTGTCCACCACCCATCAAAGAATATATTAAAACTAAAGAGACTTAGCGCGTTTCCGCCAAAAATCACACCTAGCGCGATTATTGCTAGACCCCAAACAATTGCACGAACTTTTTTCTTCATTTTTTCTCCTATTTATAGATTAAATTATAGCACAGTAGGAAAGAGCAGGCCAAAACCACATTCGATTCCATCTTCGAATTTTTCGGAAAAATCCGTCAGATTGGTGTTTTCATGAACATTCGAAGATAGAATGCTGGAGTTTGGTATTTTCTTCTTGCCTTGTGCTATTATTGATAGAGCAACGGCAAGAAAAAATGCCAAAATACGGCATTTCTAATTCGAATGGTAGGGCAGGTTGGAATCGAACCAGCATTGTATCCTTAGAGGGGATATGTCCTATCCGTTGAACGACTGCCCCGCGGGATTAATTATAACTTTTTCTAGCTTTCTTTTCAAGAGAAACTTGACAAGCCAGAATTCGCGCGCTAAAATAAAACTATACAGATTTCGACCGGCCCTAAGGGACGGCGTTTTTATTATAAAGGAGAAAATATGGAAGGTCTCGACCTCAAACAAATGACCTCAATGGTCAAAATCATCGCCGAAGAAAAAAATCTTCCTGAAGATGTCGTTCTTGGTGTGATTGAAGCTGCCATCGCTGCCGCATGGCGCAAAGATAACGGCGACAAAGAAATGAATGTTCGCGCAACCTTAAATGTCAACACTGGCGACGCAAAAGTTTATGTTATTCGCGAAGTTATTGAAGACGACGTTGCCTATAATCCTTCAACCGAAATTCCTTTGAAGGAAGCTGGCAAAGGCAAGAAAATTGGCGATATCGTCGAAGAAGAACACAAAGTCACTGGCTTTGGCCGTGTTGCCTCAATGACTGCTAAACAGGTCGTCATTGCTCGTCTCCGCGAAGCTGAACGCGAAGCTGTGCTTGCTGAGTTTGAAGACAAACTCGGTACTGTCATGACTGGCGTCGTTTCTCGCATCGAGCCAAAACTCGTTCGCGTTGATCTCGGCAAAGCTAGCGGAATTATGCCTCGCTCCGAACAAATCGACGGCGAATATTACACCGTTGGCTCCCGCATCAAAGTTTATGTGAAAAATGTTGAACGCGATGACGCTCGCGCCCAACTTATTCTTTCTCGTGCTTGTGGCGAATTTGTTGAATATCTCTTCCGCCAAGAAGTTCCAGAAATTGACAACGGCATGGTCGAAATCAAAGGCATCGCTCGTGAAGCTGGCAAACGCACCAAAATCGCCGTTCTTTCCACTGTTCCAGGCGTTGATCCAGTTGGTACTTTCGTCGGTGGCCGTGGCGTTCGTGTCCAAGCTGTCATGAACGAAATCGGTGATCGCGAAAAAATCGACATCATCAACTGGAGCGACAACGCTTCCGAATATATCCGCGAGGCTCTTTCTCCAGCCGAGGTCGTCAAAGTCGAAATCAAAGACAAAAATGCCAAAGTTTTTGTCACTGAAGACCAACAATCCATCGCCATCGGCCGTCAAGGTCAAAACGTCCGTCTCGCCAGCAAACTTACTGGCTACGACATCGACATCGAAGTCGCCAAAGTTCCAGAGAAGAAGAAAAAGAAGAACGTCGAAGACGCACTTCTCTCTGCAATCGAAGAACAAGAAGACGAAGAATAAACAAAAAGCTCCCTTCGGGGAGTTTTTTGTTGCAAAAAACCAGAACCTTTGTTATAATAGATTCACTATTTTTTCTTGTATTAATAACCAAAACAAAGGATTTTTTAATGAATAAACAAGAAGAAGAGCGCCGTTCACGTCTCCTCAAGATGCGAGCCGAGCGTCTCCCAGATATCAAAAAACAATTTGAAGAAGCCCAAAACAGAAATTTTAACTCTAATTTTGCTCCAGGTGGCAAAGACGAAAAGCTTTTGAAAAAATCAAAAGCTG
The DNA here is from genome assembly GCA_017510445.1 of Candidatus Saccharimonadota bacterium. GTDB lineage: Bacteria > Patescibacteriota > Saccharimonadia > Saccharimonadales > Saccharimonadaceae > Nanosyncoccus. The sequence goes on along the minus strand of JAFWNF010000005.1, from coordinate 48,026 downwards.
TTAAAAAGACGACCAAAAAAGCCGTCAAAGAAGCACCGAAGAAAAATGAGGAAAAAGATTTGAGAAAGGTTAATCTTTCTGTTAGCACGAAAAAAGGCGAGATGGTCCATCACCAAAAAATGCTTTCCCAAGACGTCAACGCCCAAGCGACCCAGCACATCATCGGCCTTCCAGTCAACAAATCGCGCTATAACGGTTTTAAAGGCGTCCAAGTCACAAACGCCCAGATTAAATCCGCGCGCCCTGATCCCGAAGCAGTTCGCATCATCCCAATCGGCGGTGTCGGCGAGTTCGGCATCGGTAAAAATATGACCGTCGTCGAGTATAAAGGCGAGATGATCGTTATCGACATGGGCTCGCTTTTCGCATCTGAAGATTATCCAGGCGTAAACTATATGGTTCCAGATATTAAATATCTCGAGGATAACCGCGACAATGTCAAAGCAATTCTCTTCACTCACGCCCACCTCGACCATATCGGCGCTTGCCGTCATCTTCTCCCGAAATTTAATCTCTTGACCCCGATTTATGGCACTGATTTCACTATCGGCATGATCAAAAAACAAATGTCTGAACTCGAGGACGTTCCTGAGCTAAATTATCAAGTCGTTGATCCGTTAAAACACGAAAAATTCCAAGTTTCTGAACATTTTTCTGTTGAATTTATCCACGTTCTCCACTCTATTCCAGGATCCACCGCCATCGTCGTCCGCACTCCAAACGGCACAATTTACTTCTCTGGCGACTGGCGCCACGAAGAAAACCCAATGGGCGTCCAAACCGACTACGAACGCATCGACGAAATCGTCAAAACCGAGGGAATTGACCTCATGCTCAACGAATCGACCAACATCGATTCCCCAGGTCATCACCCACATTCCGAATATGACGTTGGCGAAAACCTCGGTAAAGTTATGGATAACTACGCTGGCGGTCGCATTATCGTTTCTTGTTTCTCGTCTCAAATCGGCCGTATCGAACTCATCTTAAAAGAAGCCGCCGCACGCGGTCGCAAAGTCGCTTTCTCTGGTTTCTCGATGATTAACAACATCGAAGTTGCGCTTCGCACCAAATCCGTCAAAGTACCAAAAGACACAATTATGAAGATGGAAGACATCATCAAACTTCCAGATGAAAAAGTCTGTATTATTTGTACTGGTTCTCAAGGCGAAATGAACGCTGTTTTGAACCGTATGGTCACCGGCGCCCACAAATATATCAAAATCAAATCAACCGATACGATTGTTTTCAGCTCAAACCCAATCCCAGGGAACGAGCCTCATGTTGTCTCGACTGTTGACGGTCTTCTTCGCGAAGGCGCGAGTGTGATTCAAAACGGCAAGTCTCACATCACCAATCTCGGCCCACTCCACCTTTCCGGCCATGCCTATTTTGAAGACCATGTCGATTTTGTCACTCGTATTCATCCGAAAAACTATCTCCCTTATCACGGTGAATTTTACATGCTCCAACACAACGCCGAAATGGCAGAAAACGTGATTGGTATTCCTCGCGAAAACATTATCATCAGCGATGATGGCGACATTATCGAGCTTCGCAAAGACAAAACCATCCGAAAACACGGTCGCATTTCTGTCGGCAACAAACTCTACGACGACGCCGACCAACCAGTTCACGAAGCCGTCGTTAAAGACCGCATCCACATTTCTCGTGAAGGCATTTTTATCATTGTTCTTACTCTTTCCAAGAAAACTGGCCATCTCGTTAAGACTCCAGACATCGTTTCTCGCGCTTTCATCTATCTCGACAATTCCGAGGAGTTGATAGGGAAGATTCGCCACTATCTTCGCCAGAAAACTGACAAATCAATTTCTACCGACCCAGAACTAAAAGTTCTCAAAGAGGAAATCAAAGAAGATATTACTCACATTCTCTTCGACGCTACGGGACACACCCCAATCGTCATCCCAGTGATCAATAAAGTCTAGGTCTCTAGGTTCCCATACCCACTTTTTCAATTCATTATTTTATCCCTTCCCAACCTTTTTCTGAACGTCTCCGCAGGAACCGACAGTGAAAAACACAACATTCCCCGACGGAGCCGAGTAATCATGACGCAAAGCGTCAGATGATCGAGGCGTAGTCTAGGCGGATATGTTGTGTTTTTTACTTCGCGAGACGAGGACTAGTGAAGAAAAACTGGTTGGAAAGGGAAATACTAAACAGAGAATCAAAAAACCACCCCTAGAGGCGGTTTTTTGATAAAAATTTAAAACATTAGAATCCTAAGGTCTATATCTCAAGGCCTTACCCTTCCATTATATCATACCATAACCATTTTGTCAAGTATTTTCTAAATTACAAGGGAATTAGGCGGTAATTTTAACGCCAGAATCTTTCGGTTTCTCTGGTGTAGCCGGTTTTTTCGGTTCTTCTTTTGGTTGGGCTGGTTTCTTAGCTTTTGGACCTGCAGTTTTTGACTTTTTCAGAGCTTCTTGTTTTGCCTTTTCCATCTCTTCTTCGGTTGGAAGACCGCGGAAAATTCGTTGCATTTCGTTCTTATAAGCCTCAACCCCTGGTTGGTCGAATGGATTTACGCCGTTGAGTTTAGCGGAAATTGCACAAGCGACCTCGAAGAAGTAAATGAGGAAGCCGAGCGAGCGTTCAGTGATGAGTTCTTGACTTTCGTCGTCGCGCATTTCGATTGTTACGGTTGTAATTCCGCCACGGTCGTGTGCGGAAACGGTCGCTTCCATCGCTACGTCGTTTGCATAATCCATGGTCTTTCCAGTGACAATTTGAAGATCGTCGAGTGTGAGGAATTTGTTCTTGCCGTTTGCATCAATCGTTAAACTTTCGTCAATTTGTGGAATTACGACGCGGTCAACATAGTTTTCTGGCGCAACGAATTTGATGAAGGTTTCGAGCATTCCCCTTTGGCCTTCTTGCATATATTGGCCGAGCGAGTGCAGGTCAGTTGTGTAAATTACCGAGGCAGGGAAAAGTCCGCCTTCGTTTTTTCCTTCGCTTTCGCCGAAAAGTTGTTTCCACCATTCGTTGAAATACATCATGCTTGGCTCGAAGCTAGCAAGCACTTCAATTTTTGCGCCAGAAGTGTAGAGTTTGTGGCGTGTGAAGGCGTAGTTAACGAGCGCCGAGCGTTCGAGATTTTCTGGTGCGAGTTGTTTTTCGCGGCATTCCCTTGCGCCTTGGAGTAATTTCACTGTATCAACACCAGCGACAAGCATTGGAAGCATCCCGACGGTCGAAAGAACGGAATATCTTCCGCCGATATTTTCTGGGAAAGCGAAGTAGGTATAGCCGTTTGCGACTGCTTCGTTATGGAGTGAGCCTTTGGCTTGGTCTGTGATGGCGTAAATTCTCTGTTTTGCACCGTCGACGCCATATTTTTCGAGCAATTTTTTCTTGAAAATTCTGAAGGCGATGGCTGGTTCAAGCGTTCCGCCTGATTTCGAAATAACGAGCACGGAAAAATCATCGTCGCCAATTTCAGCGATTACTTTGTTTAGTTCTCTGGAACTCAAAGAATTTCCGACATAAAGTAGTTTTGTTGGGCTATTTAATTTTAGAGCCTCTGTGATTGCTTTATGGCCGAGATAAGAACCGCCAATTCCGATACAAACCAGATATTTCGAGTTTGCTTGGATTTTTTGCGCTGTAATTTTCAAACGTGCCATATCTTGGACGTTGAATTTGAGAGGCAAATCGAACCAACCTCCCATCGGGTCGCGAGAGATTTCGCTGATAATTCTTGATGCCTGACTTACATTGGTATTTGGTTTTTCCATTTTTTCTACCTCTTTAACACTACCATTTTATCACAACTTCCTTTTAAATCTCAAAAATGATATAATTCCTCTGTTGCCCGAGTGGCGGAATTGGCAGACGCGCTAGCTTCAGGTGCTAGTGACTTCACGGTCGTGCAGGTTCAACCCCTGTCTCGGGCACCAAATGTTCCGTTTTGGAACAATCAGGAGTAAGAAACGTTAGATAACTATAAGTGAGGTAAGGATGCAAAACGAAGAAAGTTTGCCCGCAAATAGTAGTAAAGATGCTATCACTGCCAAGAATCCATGGCAGGAAATGGCTGACGAAGTGCTTGCCAGTAACTCCAATCAGCAAAGTGGTGAGCAAGACGATAATTCCGAGTCAATTAAGAAAAAAGCTGAGCTCGTTGCATCCGAAGACGAAAAGAACGTATACCACGTTGAGGGAGTTTTAACCGCTGAAAACATTGCCGAGATTAATAGTTTCAAAAATAAGACTACGCTTATTCTAGAAAATACACGTGGACTGACTAGCGATGTTCTAAGTCAAATTGACTCAGACAGAGTATTTTTTAGCGTAAAAGGCGGACTAGATTACGAAAGTATTGATAAATACAATACTGATAATTATAAAGAGCGCACAATGATGTCGCCAAAAGGGCTAGAACGTGCTATTCGTTATTTTGAGAGAGTCGAAAGCAAAATTGATCCTAATTGGACTGAAACTCAGAAATGTATGTATGCCTATAATTGTCTTGCCGTAGATATGGAATACGGCGAAGAGTCCGACAAACTTCTATCAAAAGGGACAGCGGCAAGAGGTCTTAATGGTATTCTTTACGGAGAATTAGTTTGTGCTGGCTTTGCTTTTACTTTTCAAGAAATGATGAATCGAGCTGGAATCGAATGCCATTACCAGAACCAGAAAGATACCCACGCATACAATGTTGTTAAATTAGACGGACAATATTACGGAGTTGATGTAACTTGGGATAATACTCACAAAGAAAATAGCGAATGCGGTTTTCGAAATTTTGGACAAGACGAACATTTTTACGAAAGATATGGTCATCAAAACTATCGAGAAGAAGATGATTGGGATGGTGGTGACGAGTGGAATACAAAAAGAGTTTATGATGACACCGAAGAAAGATTCGATTTATCAACCTTTACCACTGAACAGTTACAGGCAAATTATTCTGTAATTGCTGATAAAATCACTAGAAGAAAAGTAGGGAGTTATCGTGGTTTTGCGGAACAGCCGCCAGAAGTGCAAGAAAGATATTTGCCAGTAATGGATGTTCGAGAACGAGAGTTAACAAGTGAGGCTAACGCCGACTCGGCAGATTTCGTAAACGTATTGTATGAATTGCGAAGAGAAAAGAATTTGAAATTAGATCAAGATGTATTAGATATGTTGCAGCCTAGAATTGGCTATATACTCGATGTCAGAGATAATAGTTACAGTATAGGAAATGAGTCTAATTTTGGGGAACAAGAATTAAATAGACTTGGAATGATACGAGCCAACGAGGTATGGGGTAGAGCATTTGATGAAAACGAGCGACAAGCCATAATTGATAGCTTAAATCAACAACTAGAGTCTGCTATCAAAACCTATATTTCAAAAACCTATGAGAACATCGCCGAATGTATCAATTCCTACGAAACACCAACTAACGACATGGACGAAACTCGAAGGCTTGAAGAAGGAAACCGCCGAACGAAAATGGATCTAATCTTGAATTCCAAAGATATGCTGATTGGCATGGGTTACGACTCAGCGCAAGTCGACAGTATTTGTAATCAAATTGAATCTAAACTTGTTCATGTAAACCAGTCTTATGAAAATACTCCAGAAGAGCAAAAAGCAAAAAACATAGATTTTCTTAGCGCAGTATTCTCTAATAAAGCACAAATACGAAGTGATATCGAAAGAATTGAAGGAACTGAACTAACCGATGATGAGTTTGAAGAAAAAGTACACGACGCTAATTATCTTCTAGACAAAATATATACCGGATTAGATCTAGGTGAATATGGTTTGACAAAAGATGAGTTTCAAAAAGTGCTAGATGATGGGTATAAATCATAATAGGTTCTAGCGGAGTTACAAAAATACATCAACTGTTTTTCTCTGAGTTTTTATTGAAAAAGTATCAAAAAACTTATGCTATAATTTAAATATGAAGGAACGCTTGATTATTTCTCTTGGCAACAGTGTTTTTCGTGATAAAAACGAAAAAACTTTTGATGTCCTCGCGGAAAAAATCATTAAACTGTCTTCCCGATTCGACATCGCAGTGGTTTTTGATAGTGAAGTTTCAGAACAGGAGCTTTCGCTTGCCTTAAAAAATGCAAACATTAACCAAAATCATAGTAAGGGCGTTGTTTCCCTCTCGATTCAACCGCTCGTGAATAAAACCGACCCGAGATTCAAAACTCCTTCGGCGTTTACTGGTCCAGAATTTTCTTATTATGGCGCGCTAAAAATCGCGAAGGAAAAAGGTTGGGTGATGAAAAAAGATGGCGAGAAAAAGTATCGTCATTTTGTCCCCTCTGTTTTGCCTGCCGATATTTTAGAAAGACGTGAAATTTCTGAGCTTCTTCTCGGCCGAAAAATTGTTCTTATAAAAAACACCAGTCCAGTTTATCGCACAAAAGTTTTGAAACTTTTACGTCCAGCCGAAGCGGTTGTTGATAGGGATCGTGTCGCAGAAAAAATCGCCGAAGTAACGAAAACTGATTTTTTGGTTTTCCTGATGGACGAATCCCAAGTTTCCTTGAATTTCAAAACCGAGGCGGAATTAAAATTACGCCTACTTACGCCAGAAGAAGTTAAAAGATATTTAAACTCCAACCAATTCGACTCTGAAACGATCGGCAAAAAACTTACCATCGCCTCGAAATTCGCTAAAAAGAGAAAAACTAGCATTCTTTGTTCCGTTAAAAATCTCGAAGATGCCCTAAAATCCACCTCCGGCACAACAATATCTTAAAATATTTATAAAAATCATTTTTTGAAGTATAATAAGCTTATGGATAAACTACATTACGATGGGCCTGTAGTTCTTGTTGTGATGGACGGAGTGGGTCTAAGTCAAAAAGTCGCTGGCAACGCTCTTGCTTATGCGCACATAGATTTTCTAAGAAACGCCCTAAAAGACTATCCTGCACTTTCGATTTCTGCTTCTGGTGAAGCAGTCGGAGTAGTGAAAGGTCAGATGGGTAATTCCGAAGTTGGCCACAACACCATGGGTTGCGGACAGATTTTTAAACAAGGCACCGCGCGCATCGAAGACGCATTTTCAACAGGCGCAATTTGGGAATCCGACGCTTGGCTTTCTGCGATTAAAAATGTAAAAGAGAACAACTCTACCCTTCATTTTTCTGGCATATTTTCTGACGGCGGTGTCCATAGTCACATTGAACACTTAGAAAAAATGATTTCTCGCGCCGTTCAGGAAGGGATAAAAAGAATTCGCGTCCATGCAATTTTTGACGGGCGTGACGTTTCGGCTCAATCTGAACCAAAATACATTGAACGTTTTGAAACTTTTGTAAAAAACTTTCCGGAAGCGGACATTAAACTCGCTTCTGGCGGTGGTAGAATGACGACCGTCTCCGATCGCTATGAAGAAGATTGGTCACGTGTTGAACGTGGTTGGCGGATGATGGTTGACGGAAAATCCGAACATACTTTCCATTCTGCGGCTGAAGGCGTTGAATTCTTCAGAAAAAAAGATCCGAAAATCCAAGACCAAAATCTTCCTGATTTTGTGATTGTTGATGAAAATGATGAGCCTGTCGGCAAAGTTGAAAAAGGTGATTCGTTCATCTACTTTGATTTTCGCGCCGATCGCGCAATTGAAATCGCCATGGCGTTTACTTATCACGATTTTCCTCATTTTTCTCGCGGGGGCTATTCCCCTAACGACGTTTTCTTTGCTGGACTTACCGAATATAATTCCGACACCCATGTTCCTGAACATCAACTTGTCCCACCTTTAAAAATTACTGAGCCTTTGAATACTTTTCTCGGTAGTCGTGGAATTTCTCAACTCGCCATTTCCGAAACCGTAAAATTCGGCCATATTACTTACTATTTCAACGGCAACAGCTACGAAAAGGCCGAAAAAGAAGACCATATTGAAATTGAGTCTGGTCCGACCGACTACAATCATCGTCCTTGGATGAAAGCTTCTGAAATCACCGACAAACTTCTTGAAAAAATTGGCGATTATCGATTTGTCCGCGTGAACTATCCAAACGGCGACATGGTTGGTCATTTAGCAGATATGGAGTCTAGTATTGCTTCAATGGAGGCTATAGACATTCAGCTCAAACGTCTTGCGAAAAAAGTCGATGAACTTGGCGGTGTGATGCTCGTCACGGCTGACCACGGTAATATCGAAGAATTACTTGACGAGAACAATCAACCAAAAACTGCCCACACAACCAACCCGATCCCGTTTGTAATTTATGACAATACCGAAAATCGCTTTAAATACGAACTTAGTAGGACTCGTTACCCAGGTCTAGCCAATGTTGCCTCGACTATCGCTCTTTTGCTCGGCGAAAACGACTATCCAGAGAGCTGGCACGAACCCCTGATTCGTGTGATAGGATAGTTTTATGGAAAAATTTTTGTTAATGGTTCTTGCGACGGCGCTGACCGCTATTCTGTCTTTGTCTGGTGGTTTTGCTTTGCTACTAGGTTCCAAAAAACTCGCGAAAATCGTTCAGAAATTTGGCACTTATTTTTCAATTCTTGTTCTCTTTGCAGTTGTCTTTTTTGATATCATCCCTGAAATTCTCGAAGAAGAAACTTTGTCGGCCGTTCAAATGGTTATTTTTATGTTTTGTGGTCTAGTTTTCTGCTTTATCGTCAGCTTTTTTGCTGGTCATTTTCATAAACACGGCGACGAACATACTTTTCATGATAAAAAACAAGCTCTCGCTATGCTGATTGTCGATTCGCTTCATACTGCAGTTGATGGAATAGTGCTCGGCACATCTTTCGTTGCGGGTCTAGGCACTGGCTTTTTAACGGCTCTAGCTACAACCGCCCACGAAATACCGCAAGAGATTGGCGACTTTTCAATCATGCTTCGCGCAAAAATGCCTGTAAAAAAAATCGCTAGACTTCAAATTATTTCAGGCTTAGTACTTATCCCTTCCGCCATCGTCGCATATTTTGTCGGTGACAAAATCGAACCACATCTTCCGACTCTACTTTCCTTCATCGCCGGCTTCTTCCTTTATATTGCGCTTGGCGAAATTTGGAGTATTATAAGTAGAGTTAGAACTCGTAAAAAATAACCCCTAAAAAGGAGAAAACTATGCCTAAAATTACCAAAGCAATTATTCCCGTCGCTGGCTGGGGAACTAGGCGCCTACCTATTACCAAAATTATTGAAAAGTCCATGCTTCCTGTTGGCAATCGTCCACTTGTCGATTATTCTGTCCAAGAGCTTATCAAAGCAGGCGTAAAAGACATTTATTTTGTCATTTCTAACGTTGAGCCTTGCCAAGTCCGCGAGTTCTATAAAGACAATATTGCTTTAAATTTATATCTCGAAGCTCGTGGTAAAAATGATCGTTTGGAACTTGCCAAAACCCTTCCAGATGATGTAAAAATCCACTTCACTTCTCAAGACCCTTCTGGAAAATATGGTACCGCCGTACCAATCGCTATGGTCGTTGAAGAATACAACATCAACGAACCAGTTTTTGTCTTCTTTGGTGATGATTTTATCTGGAATCCAGATGGCGAATCCGCTTCTGAATCGCTTCTAAAATCAATCAAAGACCCAACCGATTCTGCCATTCTCGGCGTCGAAGTCTCAAAAGAAGAGATGACAAAATATGGCGAAATTACCATGGAAGACGGTATTTTGAAGAAGATTATCGAAAAACCTGCGCTCGAAGATGTGACTTCAAACCTCGCTCACGTTTCGAAATTCATTATGTCGCCAGAATTACTCCAAGAAATGGTGAAATATGTTCACGAAAATGATTTTGGACCAAAGGACCAAGAATATATGGCTACCGATCCACTTGAAACCTTTGTTGAAAAAGGTGGTATTGTTCGTATTGCTCCAACGACTGGCCAATATCTAGATGGTGGCTCAATTGACGGATGGGTTCACGCCAATAACGTTGTTTGCGGGAAAAAATAATGAAAAAACCTTCTTCCCAATTTGTCTGTAACGCCTGCGGAGCTACTTTTACACGCTGGATGGGAAAGTGCACGAATTGCGGAGAATGGAATTCTTTAACCGAAGAAATCATTGAAGAAGTTGACGCAAAAACTGCTCTAGCGAAAGCTAAAGTTTCTGGCAAAAAACTAGATTATGTAAACATCAATTCTATTGAATCGTCTGATTTAAAAGAGCGCTTAAAAACTGGTTTTTCTGACCTTGATATTGTTCTTGGCGGGGGAATTTTGCGCGGTTCCGTTTCGCTTCTTACTGGTCAGCCGGGCATCGGTAAATCTACGCTCCTTATGCAAATCTGTGCAGAAATTGCAAAAAAGAAAAAAGTTCTCTACGTCAGTGGCGAGGAATCTGCTGGTCAAGTTAAACTACGTGCAACTCGTCTCGGTGCAACTAGCGAAAATCTAAACTTTGCTAATTCTACCAGCGCTAACGATATCGCAAAAACCATCGAATCCGCCGAATTTGATTTTGTGGTCGTTGATTCAATCCAAACCCTTTCAGTTGCGGAAATTTCGAGCGCGCCCGGATCGGTTTCCCAAGTTACAAACGCAGGAAATTTAATCATTCGTTCCGCAAAAGCAACTGACACGGCCGTTGTAATTGTCGGCCACGTCACAAAAGAAGGCTCTCTTGCTGGGCCAAAAGTTCTTGAACACCTCGTTGATGTGGTGGTAAATTTTGAAGGTGATCGTTATGGCGGTTTCAAAGTTGTTCGTGCGATAAAGAATCGTTTTGGCTCAACAACCGAAGCTGCGATTTTCGAAATGGACGAAAAAGGTCTGAAAGAAGTCGAAAACCCTTCCGCCACGCTTCTTGCTGAGCGTACAAACACTGACGGTTCTGTCATTCTCGCAACGCTCGAAGGCACTCGCCCAATATTAGTTGAGATTCAGGCTCTAGCTAGCAAAACAAATTTTGGCTATCCAAATCGCACAGTTTCTGGTTTTGATTTGAATCGTTTGAAGCTTCTTATCGCAATTCTAGAACGCAGGACCAAACTAAATTTGAGCGACCAAGATATTTTCGTTAACGTCGTCGGCGGTATGAAAATTCAAGATTCCGCTGCCGATCTTGCTGTTTGTCTTGCAATCGCAAGCGCAGTTGCAGGCAGAAAACTCGACGCAAACACAGTTGTTTTTGGCGAAGTTGGACTTGGTGGCGAAATTCGTTCCGCCTTCCGCCCCGACCAAAGAATCGCCGAAGCGAAAAAACTTGGTTTCACAAGTGCTATCGCTCCTGTTTCCGCAAAAGGTGGAAAATTTGTCCACCACGTCACCGACCTACGTAAAACTTTAATCGAGTATGTAAAATGAATATATTCAAACGCCACAAACAAGAAACCATAAGTGAACCTGTCGAGAATTTTCCTCCAGACGAAGCCGCTTTTGAGACCAACAACAAAGAATATGTCGAAAGAATTTTAAAAAAAATGCCAGATAGTAAAATTAGGTTTCTTACTGAATATTCCAAAGAACTTACGACTCAGGATTTTCCAGAAAACCCTAATTTAGGAGAACAAAAGCTTAGTTATAGAGAAGCTGAAGATTTAAGACGATATACCGGAATAGAGTATAAAGCTATCAATTCAGTTTTGCGTGGTTATTGGAATTATGACGAACTTGGTAGAAAAACCTCCGAGAAAGAAGCAGAAATCAGAAAATCGGCCGATAGAATCAGTGAGATTATTAAAAAAACTCCAAAACTTCACAGCCACCTAAAAACTTATCGTGGGACAAATCTAGATAATTTTCGTGGCTACGGCGTAGAAAATCTAGAAGATTTAAAAAATCTTGATGGCCAATTCTTCTTCGAACCAGGTTTCACAAGTACCTCGCTTTCTCGCGAAGACAGTTTTTTTGACCGTGAATTTGAAGACACTTATCGCAAAAAGGACGATATAGAAATCGAAATCCTTCTTCCAAGTGGTGCTCAAGATGGCATAGCCTTGAACACTAACGACCTCAGTTACTCAAAAAGTCAAAAAGAATATTTGATTGATAAAGGAAGCTTGTTCCGCATTATGAACGTCGAAACAAACGGGGAGACAGCAAAATTAACAATGGCTTTAATTCCAAAGGAGTTTGCGGATGAAAATCCTTGGGATTGATCCAGGTACTGGCATCTGTGGCTTTGGTGTTATTGAAGTTTCTGCAAATATCAAACCCGACAAATCTTCACCAGCGCCTGTGAATACGCTTTATCGTGGTCGTCCAAAAATGCTAGATTGTGGTGTAATTTCTACGCCTCCACATACTCCACTTTCCGATCGCCTTCTGGATATCTATGAATCAATGCATGAAATTATTAAAACTAATAAGCCTGATATCATGGCGATTGAAAAACTTTTTTTCGTTCAGAACATTACTACTGGTATTTCTGTCGCGGAGGCGCGCGGCGTCGTCCTTCTTGTTGCAAAACAGGAAAATCTGCCAGTTTTCGAATATAATCCAAACCAAATCAAAAAAGCCCTCACTGGTTATGGTCACGCAGAGAAGAAACAAATTCAGGAAATGGTCAAACAACATCTAAATTTGAAGAAGGCTCCCGAGCCAGACGACGCCGCTGATGCTCTCGCTGTCGCCATTACTCACTCCCTAATTTCACATCTAGAACAATAAAACTCTTGACAAATTAAACTGTTTGTGATAAAATAGAGATAAGCCTGAAAAAACGGCCATTCTTTTGGAGTGGCCGTTTTTTATTTTTTAAATATCTATTTAATTACTTCTATAGTTTTCTTCTTCGATTTTTGGCCAGAGGTAATCTCAATTTGACTTTTTGAAACTTCAAAATATTCGGCGAGAATTTCGATGATTTTTTTATTTGCTTCACCATCATGCGCTCTTGCATGGGTAAAAACTATCAAACCATCTTCAGTCTTTTCAACTTTTTCTTGGCTACTTCCAGCCTTAACCACGATTGAATATTTCATGCTATAATTATAACCAGAAAATTTTAAAAAGGAGGAAAAAATGGAGGAAAGCTTGGTTGGAGGGGTTTATACAATAATCTTTGTTCTAGTTATTGTTTTAGTACTTTTTGTCCGTCCAAAAATTATCAATCAATTTGAACGTGGCGTCGTTCTCAAAATGGGAAAATACCAAAAAACTTTTAATCCTGGTATCCATCTCATTATTCCAATTCTTCAAAAAGTTACAAAAGTTGACGTTCGTACACGCACTTGCGACATTCCTCCTCAGGAAGTTATCACAAAAGACAACGTCACCGTAAAAGTTGACGCGGTTGTTTATATGCGCGTTCTAAATCCAGAAAAAGCCGTGCTCGAAATCGCTAATTTCAGCACCGCGACCTCAAACTTTGCCGCTTCTGCGCTTCGTGATGTCACGGGTAACTTTGAGCTTGACGATCTTCTTGGCAAACGTGAAGAAATCGCCGAACAGCTCAAACAAATCGTTGATACCCAAACTGACAAATGGGGAATTGATATTGAATCAGTTCGCCTCCAAAACATCGAGCTCCCAAGCGACATGAAACGTGCAATGGCAAAACAAGCTGAAGCTGAACGTGAACGCCGTGCCGCTATTATTGCCGCTGAAGGTGAAAAATCCGCCGCCCAAGCTGTTTCTGATGCAGCTCAAATGCTTAATCGTGTTCCAGGCGGTATGAATATTCGTACTCTTCAAACTCTCGAAAAAATTTCTGCCGATCCATCTCAAAAAACCGTCGTCCTTCTTCCGACCGACATTCTTAAGAAAGTTGGTTAAATGATTGCGCACGTCAAAGGCATCGTCGTCGAAAAATTTTTGAACTCGCTCATTGTTGATGTGAATGGTGTCGGTTATGAGCTAACCGTTCCTGCTCTTGATTTTGACGCCGTGAATTTAAACGACGAAATGAAGTTTTATACTTATCATTCCGTGCGCGAAAACGCCGAAGAGCTTTATGGTTTTTCTTCGCTTGCTGGAAAACGCCTTTTTGAGATGTTAATTTCTGTAAATGGTATTGGCCCAAAAGCGGGCATCGCAATCCTCTCTCTCGGCTCAGCCGAAGAAGTCAGAAACGCAATCGCAAACGGCGATTCAAAATTTATTTCGACCGCTTCTGGCGTTGGCAAAAAATCTGCTGAAAGAGTAATTTTGGAACTTGGCGACAAAGTTGGCTCCGCCTCCAGTGCCACTCCTACTCGTCATACCCTGAACGATAAAGATGAAGCGCTCGATGCCCTCATGGCTCTCGGTTTTCAGCTTAAAGAAGCGACTTCTGCTCTTGAAGAAATCGATCCAAATCTTCCAACTGAAGACCGCATCCGCCTCGCTCTGAAAAACAAATAGCTTAAATTCATTTTCCCTCTTTTCAAAAGAGAGAAAATGTGATAAAATACAAAAAGTCTCTAAAATAAAAGGTAAATATAATGAGTTTTTCAATTTTAAAGCAAATCGGTGACGCCCAAAAGAAAGCAAAAATCGTTGACGTCCGCTCTGGTGATACCGTTAAAGTCACTCAAAAAATTAAAGAAGGCGAAAAGTTCCGCTCTCAGGTTTTTGAGGGTGTCGTAATTCGTGTTGACCGTAAAGAGTCTCACACTGCCCGCATCGTTGTTAGAAAAATCGCTTCTGGTGTTGGCGTAGAGAAATCTTTCCTTCTCCACTCCCCACTAGTCGAAAAGGTTGAAATTGTTCGTCGTGCAAAAGTTCGCCGTAACAATCTCAAGTTCCTTCGTAATCGTTCTGGTAAATCTGCACGCCTTTCAAACAAAGATTTCGATCGCGTTTTAGTCAACGACACAACCGTCGAAGAAGTCGAAGAAGAAAAACCAGCTGAAGAAGCTGAAGAAAAACCAGCCGAAAAAACCGAAGAAAAAGCTCAGTCTGAAGAAAAACCAAAAGAAGCCTAAAACTAAATATCTCCGAAAGGGGATATTTTTTGTTAAAATTAATTTATGATTCTTGGCATTGACGAAGTTGGACGTGGTCCTTGGGCGGGACCGTTAGTTATTGGTGCAGTAATTTTGCCAGAAGAAAAACCTGAATGGGTTAACGAACTAACTGATTCAAAAAAACTTTCAAAGAAAAAACGCGAAAAACTTTCTGAAATTATTATAAATGAGGCTCCAGCAACAGCACTTGGCTGGGTATCTAGCGAGGAAATTGACAAACTCGGACTTACGGAGTCTTTAAAGCTTGCGACACGTCGCGCCGTCAAAGAAATCCAGAAAAAGAACATCCCGTTTTCCGAAATAGTAATTGACGGCACGATAAATTTTTTGGCTGGAACGCCACTCGAAAAACACGTCTCGATACTTAAAAAAGCCGACTTTCTTGTCAAAGAAGTTTCGGGTGCATCAATAATCGCAAAAGTAGCTCGAGATCAATATATGAAAAAACTTGCCGAAATTTATCCGAATTATGGTTTCGAGAAACACGTCGGCTATGGAACTGCGTTTCATAAAAAAGCAATTGAGGATTTTGGAGTTACACCAGAACATCGGAAAAGTTTTAAACCAATTCGTGAAATTCTTGGTTTGTCGGAAGAAAAACTAGAAGAAGAGAGAATTACAACGAAAAAAATAGGCGATAAAGCAGAAAATATCGTTGCAGAATATCTTGAAAAAAATGGTCACGAAATTATTGCGAGAAATTTCAAAACACCGTTTTATGAAATAGATATTATTTCAAAAAAAGACGATTACATTTATTTTACGGAAGTGAAATACCGCAAAGACGATTTTGCCGGTGGCGGACTTTTTGCAGTTGATGAAAGAAAACAAAAACAAATGGAATTTGCCACCGAAAGTTTTTTGAAATTTAAAAAAGAATTCAAAAATCTAAACCCACTTCTCGCCGTCGCCGACGTTTCAGGAAAAAAGTTTGAATTAAAAAACTGGTTTACTTTAGTTTAGTGCGTTAGTGTCAGCGTCAGTAGTGTCGCTATTCTTTCCTTCTTCTTCTTCTTTCACATCTTCACTTATTTCCTCAACTTCATCTTCATGCGTGCTCAGAATCTGGAACACGTCGGCCAATCCTTTTGCTCCAGTATATTGTTTTAGATAATCAAAAACCCCAACACCAGCATCCATTGCTTTTTCTCTCGCCCATGCATATTTTGGGTCACTTCCGCGTACTTCACTCACCCATTCTTTAAAACTACTCAAAGCGGAATTGAAAGCCGTCATTGCATCAGCATTTGTTCTTTCTGCATAGTCAATTGCACCAGAGGCGTTTTCGTTTGTTGCAAAATCGCTAGTCATAAGTTTATCGTGTTGTGCTTTTACATCTTCACTATCTTCTTCGGCAAAGCCCAGCTTGGTTTTTAGTTCGCCGATTGGGTCCTTTGAACTTCCATCAATCCCCATTACTACATCGGCGACCGCATCAAGACTTTCATTTCCTAAGGGCGCACCGTTAATATAACCCATGATTCTGGCCGCGTCGTTCATGCCTTCGTCAAACTCGCTACCGTTGTCTAGGCTAGCTTCCGTAGCTTCGCCACTAAACGGTGGCACATTGTTTTCGAAAGACTTTGAGAAATCTTCTTCTGGTGGGATTTCCCTTTCTTTTTCACTATCTATTTCAGGATTACTTCCTGGTGGCATTTTCCATGTCGGAATACTATCGTCCTGCATAAACCTCCTTTTTCTCAATTATAAACTATTTTTCGCTATGCACCACAATTTGTTTATACGGAATTTTGATTTTTCGTTTTGTAAATTCACTGCGAATTTCTTTTTTAATGATTCTTTGGATCTCAAAATGTTCAGATGGTTCAGTTTTTACCGAGATTCGATATTCGACTCCGTCTTCGCTAAGTTCCATCACTCCCCAAACTTTCATTTCTTCCGTTGCTTTTTCAAGCGTCCCATCAAGTTTTTTCTTTACGGCCTCGAGTGCCTCGACAACTTTTTCTGTTGGGTGATCATAACTGGCTTTAATATCAACAATGGCTGTTGAGTAAGTTCGAGAATAATTTATTACTTCGCCAATATTGCGATTAGTTACGATTTTCACTGGCCCTTTCCAATTTTGGATTCTAGTTGTCTTTAACCCAAGAGAAAGCACCTTACCTTTAAAACCGTCGATTTCAATAACGTCTCCAACTTCGAACAGTCCTTGCGCCACAATCGAAATTCCAGCGATAATATCTTTTGCCATGTCTTGAAATGCTAGACCGATTACCGCCGTTGCGATACCGAGCCCTGCAAGCACAGATGTAATATCAACTCCATAAGTTGCAAGTGTTGCCAGGACGACTAAAAGCAGAATTACGTATTTTGATAAGCCAACAATAAGAGACTGAATTGTTTGGAGATGGTTGAGTTGTTTTTCACTCAATCGATTTTTGGAATAGCCCAAAGTTCTTTTGACAATATCGCGAAACAGAAAATACACAAAAATACCGACAAGAATATAAACACAAATCAAAACTGACTTTTCTGGTGTAAACTCGATATTTTCCATTTGCCTCCCTTTTCTAAAACTATTCTACACGTTAAACTTAAATTCCACAACATCCCCCTCATGCATAATATAAGTTTTTCCTTCGGTACGCATCAGTCCAGCTTCGCGTACGGCTTTTTCGCTTCCAAGTTTAACTAGATCGTCGTAATTACAAATCTGTGCCGCGATGAATCCACGTTCAAAATCAGTATGAATTGTGCCGGCCGCTTCTGGCGCCGTTGCACCTTTTTTAATCGTCCATGCTCTACATTCTTTTTTGCCAGCAGTTAAGAAAGATTGAAGCCCAAGTGTTTTGTAGGCAGCGCGGATTAATTCTCCGAGTGCATCGTTTTTTACACCATAGCTTTCCAAAAATTCTTTGCGCTCATCGCGATTCATTCCAGACATTTCTTCCTCGAGTTTTGCATTCACAAAAATCGCTTCGGCAGGTGCCACGAGCGTGCGAAGTTTTGAATGCAAGTCAGAATCAGTTAACCCAGATTCATCAACATTAAACATATAAATCACTGGTTTATCAGTAAGATAAGGTATATTCTCGTCGTTTGGGTCTTTTTTGCGCTTTGCTTCAATCTTTGCCTTCGTTTCGTCATCAGCAAGCTGAAGTTCGAGATTAATAATATCAATATCGTCTTTTGCTTGTGCTAAAATATCAGTTTCAACTTTGTTATCTGCGCGCACAATATCATCGTTTACAAACGCACGCACTACATGACAAATTGCTTGGCATTCGCGAATATGTGCAAGAAACTTATTGCCAAGACCTTCGCCTTTACTTGCGCCTGCGACGAGACCAGCAATATCCACGAACTCAACCGTAGCCGGAACAACTTTATCCGTTTCATACATTTTTGCAAGCACATCGAGACGTTCGTCTGGCACTGGCACAATACCGACGTTTGGCTCAATGGTGGCAAAAGGATAATTCGCGGCGAGTGCTCCCGCGTTCGTCAATGCATTAAATAACGTCGATTTCCCGACGTTCGGCAGTCCAACAATTCCTATCTTTAAATTCATAACCAACCTGTGTATCTGTTATCTATGGTATAATTATAGCATAATTTAGTACAATTGTACGTATAGGTAACGATATAACGAGAAAGGATAATGATGAAGATTGAAATAATCAAATCGGTTGGTTATGGGCGGACGGCTATAGGTGCATTCGACAATGCTCTTTGTAATGCTGGGGTAGCGAATTTTAATTTGATTAAATTATCTTCTGTGATTCCAGAAAAATGTCGCGAAATTGAGGAAGTTAAAAAGTACAGAAGAAAACTAGCACACGGTGATAAATTATATTGTATTTATTCTAGTAATATAGGTAAGGATGTTGCGGCTGGGATTGCGTATGATCGGGAAACCAAAGATGGATTAGGTGTTTTTGTAGAGGAGAGTGGTGAAAATGAAGATGTAGTGAAGAAGATGTTGAATACGAGCCTGGACGATTTATTTTTAAGCAGAGAATGGAGTAAGGACGCTAATAATCGACACGAATTTGTAGTAAGTGCTCGAGCTAACGAGGGATTAGCGTGTGCTCTAGCGATTGCGGTATTAAAAGAAGAGGGTTGGGGATAGACCGTTATTATGATTTGTGTCGCGGCTTTGATATCTTGATTTTGATGCTAAATGGAATAAAAGAAATAGGTTGGTTTAAAAATTCAAGATTCCGATCTTTAAATTCATAACCAACCTGTGATATCTGTTATTATTGGTATAATTTTATCATACCGAAAGAGAAAAAACCATCACGCCAGACTTACTTTTTTTCTACTATCCACGGCACATTTTCCCACCATCCACGACCCCACCTACCATATTCCCTAGGAGTTTCGCCACTATCTTTGTCGGTATCTTGATTGACGACAATTTTCTGCCCACTATTTGGGAGCGTGATTGAAAGCGTGAATCCATTATCGTCTGAAACATATGTCGCGTCAGCTTCGAATATTAGATCTCGTGCATGCTCGTATGACATAAAATTCTCTATACTAGGATTGGTCCTCGCACCCAACTGTCCCCAATATGCATAGTATAAAGCGAAATTTTTAAGATCATAATCTCGAGATTCAGAAATAGTTAAGTAATTTTCGCATTGGGCATTGATTCTTTCTAAAAAGTACTCCGGAGTTTGTGAGCTATTATTTCCCAAAAAAGACTCCCCTTTTCTAATCTCCCAGCTGCCATTAGTAGCATTTACGAAATCGGCCACATTATTACTACGTTCTTCAAGACATAATGTGGTTTTATCGTCGACAACATAATAAAGTTTGAAATTTTCTCGTTTTGATCTATCATTTTTTATTTCATTGTAATCATCAACCATTTTAAGAATTCTACATTTATTAAACACTATGAGGCTTTCCGGAACCCCTTCATCATTGGTGCTTATAACTTGTTCAGAAGGTGATTCGGTATTTGTTTTTTGTGAATTTTTTAAAAATACACCGAGTGCTATTAAGAGTATAACGATACCACACGCGCAACCGATTGCGATGTTTTGTTTTTTCTTCTTCTTTTGTTTTTTCCCCATACAAAAATCCCTATATTATTTTATGCAATTATAACATTCAACGGAAAACGAGTGTAGATTTTTGGTTGGTTTAAAAATTCAAGACTCCAATCTTTAAATTAATATCTGTTATATAATATATATATGAGAATTTATGTAGCGCACTCAACCAATATTGATTATGAAAATGAAATTTATAATCCACTAAAAAACGACAGTTTCTTTCTAGGACATGAAGTAGTTCTGCCACATGAAAATGGTGTTAGTATTAACAATTCTAGAGAAGACTACAAAAACTATGATATCGTGATCGCCGAATGTAGCGAGCCATCAACTGGCATGGGTATAGAACTCGGTTGGTTCTATGACGACGAGAAACCGATTTATTGTTTTTATAAAAAGGGAACAGAAATTAGCAATGCAGTTGCCTCCATAGCAGAAGAAACAATCGAATATGAAGACAACCAAGATTTTGTGGCTAAGGTCAAAGAATTTATTACGAAATAGCAAGGCCTTCTTACATATATTATTTTGCTATAATAAAACCATGAGTGATACGAATTTAGAAACCGAAATCAAAAATATCAAAGCTCGCAACGTCAGAGTTGAACTAGACAAAAATGGGAGACTTCTTGGACGCGCAGACTTTGTATTTGTGTTTTTAACTTATATCGTTGTCGTAATTTATAGTTTTACAATTCAAAAAGTCACGAACGTTTTTCTCTCCTCTCTCGTCCCAGTAATTGGTTTCACGCTTTCAACACTTTCACTTAGATTTGTGCGAAAGATTTGGGAAAAGAGAATCAAAAAATGAACAGTTTTTCTTCTCAAATTCAGAACCTAGAACATGACAACTCTGATACTTATGAAATTAAAAAAGGAAATCGCCCGATTATTATCACTTCTGCACACGGTATTGGACAGAAGAAACGCAGTGGCAAATTTAAACTTGCTGAGCCATATACACGCGGAATTGCAAAATATGTAAGTCGTAAAACCAGCTGTTATTATTTGGTAAAAAATGAAGATACCGGAACCGACCCAAATAAAAAGAATAATGACGAGTTTAAAACGATTCTAGTTAATTTAATTAAAGAGAATAATATAAAACTACAAATTGATATTCACGGAGCGAAAAAAGGACGCGATTTTGATATCGAAATTGGAACGCTTGATGGAAAAATGGCGAAAAAAGAAACCGTCGATAGACTTGTTGATTGCCTCAAAAAATCCGGAATAAAGAATGTTGCAATAAACGATCCCTTTAAAGGTGGACAAATTTCTCAAACATCTCATGAAAAAACCGGAATTGAATGTGTCCAACTCGAAATAAATCACGAGTTTCGCAATATTCGCAGAATTAGGAATCTTCACAAAATTTGTAGAGCTTTAATCAGGTTCGTATCAATATGAAAATAGTTATAGCAAGACACGGCGAAACAGATTGGAATGCAGGAAATCGTCTAATGGGGCGAATTGATGTCCATCTAAACGAAAACGGGAGAAAACAAACCGAGATTTTAAAAGAAGAATTGGAAGACTTTGATTTTGATATTTGTTTTTCTTCGCCACTTTCTCGCGCAAAAGAAACTGCCGAAATTGTCTGTGACGGAAAATGTGAAGTTGTCTGTGATGCTGATTTGGCGGAACGTTATGCTGGAGAACTAGAAGGAAAAGTAATCGACAACTGGGGAGATTATATGGACAATAAAACCGTCGAAACCGACGCAGAAATTTTAAATCGCGCAAAAAATTTTTTTGAAAAACTTAAAAATTCGGACTATCAGACTGTTCTCATTGTCAGCCATAACGGGCTTTTGAAAAATCTACAATACTTTTTGTTTGGAAAAACGGGCGAACTCGACTATTCAGAAAACAACTTGAAAAATTGCGAGTATAAAGTATTTGAAATATAATTAATAAAATGAAATTATCATTTCCAAATTGTGCAACAAAAGAAGAAAAGAAAGTTTTTTCAAGTTTGCCGTGTTTAGGTGAAATTTCCGATAAAGATTTTCCGTATAACGATCCAAATATAGAGCCAAAAAGTGAGCTACGTTTCTGCACGAGAATTTTTCTGATTAACGATGATAAAATCTGTGTCGAATACTCTAGAAAATATGGCTATATCCAAATCTTAGGTGGCCATATCGAAGATGGCGAATCCCTAGAACAAGCAACTAGGCGCGAAACAATTGAAGAAAGCGGATATGAAATTGACGAGTTAAAGCCCATTGGATATTTTATCGAAAACGGAATTACTAAGAGACATATATCATTTATATATATCGCAAAACCAGGCAAACGAGTTGGAACCGATTATGACGAAGATGAGATTGAATGCGAATTCGAACCAAAATGGTATTCAGTTAATGATGCTATGCGAATTCTCGCCGTTGCTGATAAAGAAATTATAAAAAGCTACAACGGCCGCTTCGCTACAAAACGCGACCTGATAACTATAAAATATATCAAAAAAATCTTGTAACTATATAGCCTTCCTTTGCCAGGATTTTTTGCCACATTTTGGGCAGGTCATATAGCGTGTGCGGCCAAGGTGCATAGCAAAATAAACGCTGGAATACTTTGGTACATATTGGTGTCCGCATTTTTGACATTTATATTTACCAACTTCAGTCTCGATTTTGATGCAAAAACTGACGCCGACAATCAAAAGGGCAAAACTAAACAAAAGCAAAACCACCCGAGCCCAAACAGGAAGCCCCTCGACATAACTAGCAACAAACACTAGAATTAAAAACGTGATCGTCGATATATAACCAATGACATTCTCGTATAAGAAAAACTTTTTATTTTGAGCAGTTTCGATTTTTGCAAATTCCTTGAAGTTCTCTTCGGCTTTTTTCTCATAATCGGTTTTAGCGATTTTTTCGCCAGACAAAAGTTCATTGTAGGAAACACTAAATAATTTACAGAGTTTTGCCATGTTGCTCGCTTCTGGCAAACAGACCCCGCGCTCCCATTTCGAAACTGCACGGTTCGAAACGCCAAGTTCTTCTGCCAAACTTTCTTGGGTATAATTTTTTTCTTGGCGATTTTTTGCGATAAATTTTCCAATTTTTCTTAAATCCATAAAATCCTTTCTTCGATTTATCCCGATTATATGAAAAAGCAAACAAAAACACCACAAACCAGAAGTAGAATCTTGTCCAAATTAAAACGAGGTTTTTAGAAGACCAATAATAAACATTATTGAACAATGCGCAACAAACAATAAGATAATCGAGATCATAATCTTTTTAGGTTTTAATCCGTGCTGAATCAGACACACAATCATCAAAGTTAGAATAAAAACAAAGCTTGGCAACCAATAAATTACGATTCCAAGTCCGGCGATATCTTCTCCAAAATGTTGGTAATCGCTGCTGAAATAGTTTGGGTACATCGTGCGTACAGTATTTAAATTAAGTAGGTTAACTAACAAAGAAAATATAGCGACTCCCAAAGTAAATTTCTGAAGTCCGGTTGCTTTGTCCTGTTCCATATTTAAATTATACCATAAGGATTTAACTGCGTACTCCAGAAATTCGTTTTGACATGACCCTACCAGAGTGGGTAAAACCGCTAAAAACAGGGAAAAACCGCTAAAGCTTGACAAATTTATCAATCTGTGCTATAATAGGCTCACGGATTTGAAAGACAACACGATTATTTCTGGGTGTCCAAAAAAGACCCGAACTCGGGTCTTTTTTCTACCTCTTAGAACGAACTACTGTTCTGTATATAATAGCAATGAGAACAACTGATATAATCAAACCAACAGTACTGATGCCAACTACTTCCATACTTTTCATCAACGCGCCATAATTCCCAGTCTTCTCCTCGGGTTCTTCTTCCTTTTTATCTTCTGTTTTTTCATCGGTATTTGGTGCATTTGGGGTTTTATTTTCTTCCTCTTTTTCTTCCTCATCCTCAGGTTTTGGTTCTGGCTCTGGTTCTGGTTCTGGTTCTGGTTCTGGCTCAACATACCTATAAATCCGTACAGTGGTTGGTATATGCTCGGCGATTTGGTTATCAAAATCAAGCATTACTTCCCCCTCACCATCGCCAAATGTTGCCCCATTGGGCGCATCGCCGCTGCCATAGCCATCTCCTGTCTGGATCACCGCTACGGTTATTTTTTCTGGATTCGATATCATTCCTTCACCGATTTGAATCGCAGATTCGTCCGTCGAAAGCGTGCTTGGATCAACTTCGCCATATTCATCTGAGGACAAGGTTCTAGTGACGAAAATCGGCATTGGCATTACGTTATATTCATCAAGATCTTCTGTGTCGATTATATTTGATAAACAATCTTCATAGCTCGAAAATCCACCTTTTTTCCAATGCGGACAAAGTAATTCTTTGTAATCATCAATCATTTTGTCGCCATTGCCTATCTCAAGGCTTACGTCTCCACCGTTGAATGCTATACCGCCAGCCTCTGGAAGCGATGCCGTGTTATCATCAATTTGCGATAAAATAATCTTCGTAAAGCCCAAAGTTTGAAACTCTACCATAACATCTATCACATTTTCCATACAATCATTATAGTCGGCGAAACTGGATTTTGGGAGCTCGCTAGCATCTGCCCCGGCGTTGTTTAATTCTTCTAAGATTAGATTGTTTAAACCATCTACATCGCTACACATCCCTGCTTTTTGTTCTTCCGTAGTTTCATTTTCAAACTGAATTCGCGCGACTATTCTGACAGCTTCCTTAAGACTGTCGGCGTCCGTAATCTTGATACCAGACATTTCTTCATACGTACCTAGTTCACTTCCCAACGCCTTTGCATAAACATTTCCAAAATCTCCAGGAAATTCCACCAAGATTGGCACTGACCCCCCAGATATTTTTGTTTCTCCTCCGCCAAACACGGCATAACCAATATGGACATAGAGCGCCGGCTCCTCTGGCAAATAATCATCAATAGCCAATTTCCCTCCACTTTGCCTAAAGATTACTGGGCTTCTATCTCTCCCGCCTTCTCTCCCTGCCCCAAGCATGATCCCGCCACCAACAATATTAACTTCTCCGTCTTCCTGGATGTAGTATTCGGCAATTCTAAGACCCGGTGCGTTCAATGTTCCGTTTGTTATTTTAAATTCACCAATATCTGTTGCACCACAATAGGGAGAAACATCAACAACTCCTCCCTGAATCTCAAAGTTAATAGCCCAGTTACTAAAACCACATCCTTTACTGTATATTCCGTCTAAAATCTGTTCCGTTGATATGTCCTGGTTCATAAAACTAGACGCCAAGATTTTTGCATCATTAATCGCTTCGTTGCTAAAATCCTTTGTCGCATTCACGGTTCCCCCAGAAACGGTAGTGTTATCTGGGATAATCGGAAAGTTTAGCTCTCCGCCGCTCACCGTAAGTGCACCATAGAGAAAACTGCCCTGAAGAATGTTCACAACACCACCACCGATATTGTAGGATGCTCTTTTTTTATCATATTGATAATTAAAACTGACATCACTAAGAATTGTCGTTGTTCCACCACTGATATTTAAGCTAAAATAAGGATCGCCGTCGCCATAATAATTAAGATAATCGATTGCAAGAAGATTAACTTTTCCATCTTCGATATCGAAATCAACGGAGGAGTCGAGATCGTTCGGAAAACCTAAATTTCCACCCAGATAGCCGCCTTTTACGACAGAATTTCCGCCGATACGTGTATCAGCCAGAATTGTGCCACTATTCAATGTAAAACCATTTTTTGCGAGTAAAACATTATCAACACCAAGCGCATTTTCGCTATTCAATTCAATTTTCAGACTTCCCTCGCCTGAAATCTCTAGGTGAGGACAGGCGGTGAATGCCTTGACGCCATCTGCTACATTTTCATTACGAATCTTATTTTCGCCATTTAAAACCAGGTTTGCTTCTTTTAGATCCTCTCGGCAAATCTCAATCGGCAGATAATCATAATCATTCAAGGTCAAAGTCTTAGAACTCTCATCCCACGAAATACTCGTATCAGAATAAGCACTGCCGTTATTGTCAACAATCCCAGAACCGTCTATTTTTAGGTATGTTACTGCATCAGCAAAAGCCCTCTGGGGAGTCGTTATTAGCGCTATTGGCAACCCAAATACCAAACCAATAAACAAACTCTTTATAGTTTTTGTTTTCATGTAAAAATCCTTTGACGATTATTAATGTTGACCTTATCTCTACTGATTTTAGCATAAGAAAAATCCGAAAACAAGAAAATTTTTATGCTAAAAATATCCAAAACCGCTAAAGCTTGACAAAGTTAGACATCTGTGCTATAATGGACTCACGGATTTGAAAGACAACCCGATTGTTTCTGAATCATTAAAAACCCTCCAGAAATATCGGGTTTTTTCTTGCAAAAATGCTTAAGTTTTGTATAATAGGCTCAGAGTCGTGGAGTTCCGATAAAACTAATAAAGGAACTTTATGCTAAATAGGTCAACAAATCTTTCCATACGGAATATTACAAAGTCGAACTTGATGAAGCTCGGTGCCATTATTTTTCTATTCGTCGGTATTGCTTCAGCTACGCTTATCTATGTTCTAAAGACAAGGGAAGCCGACGCAGTTGCTATGAATTGGGGCAACGGATGTACTTCAGAAGTTATAGGAAGTTCCAACAGATACGTCAATGTAGGTGTCCAAGATGGATATAACAACGTGTGCGTAATTGGCGGCGATGATAATGGCTGGACAAAATCCAGTATCAACGAATTTGTTTTTGTTGGCGCTCTTATACCGCATACCTATAAAGCGCCAACTGATTCAATGTTCCTTTTTAGTGCCGATTCTCTTGACGCCGACTATTATGACAACCTCGAAAAATTCACACTTGGCGGCGCAGTTACTTTTGATACATCCAATACAACATCAATGTACGGGATGTTTTATAAAGCAAGAAGTCTAACTACTACCGGTATTAATAATTTGATTTCTAACTCTGGTTTCAGAACAAGTAATGTCACCGATATGACAGCAATGTTCGGTGGTACCTCTTCAATCACAGAACTTGATCTTTCAAGTTTTAATACCTCTAACGTAACAAGCATGAATCTTATGTTCGCAGGCATGTATAATCTAGAAACTCTCACACTAGGTTCGAACTTTACGACAAATAACGTTACGAATATGGAGGGAATGTTTGCGACATTTTATGATATCCCAAATAATTCAAATGTCAATGATAAATTTAGAACTCTAATACTCAAAACCTCTTTTACGTTTAAGGGGAACACGTATTTGAATGGAACTTGGTGCCGCAACGGTAGTACAACCGATTGTTATTCCGACTTCTCTAGTGGTACAACTCTCCCAGCAGGTACCTATACAAAACAAACTTCTACGCCAGACCCAGATCCAGATCCTGATCCAGACCCAGATCCAGATCCTGATCCAGACCCAGGTCTCGATCCAGATCCCGATCCCGATCCGGATGACGATATAGTCTATATTAGTATTCCTAGCTCAAATCCTAACCCATTGACATATACAGGCTCACAACAATACGCTCCAGGTTTTGACAGTGAAAAAATGTCCTACACAGCTGCATATGATACGCCTTGGGCTACCAATGTTGGCGACTATGTTTCGGTTGTCCAACCAATAAATCAATATCGTTGGACGAATAATACCCAGGACCCAATTCAGATATCTTGGAGCATCCAGCCGGCCGATCCGGATCCGCCATCGACACTTCCGACTGGTCTTGAGGGAAATGTTGGAGACGCATTAAGTACTGTTTCTCTCCCGAATAATTATAGATGGAGATATAGTAGCGCGACAATTAACTCTGGGACAAATTCTTATCAAGCGTATTATAATCCGCAACCATACACAGGCAACTATAATGATTTGCTAGTCTATATCTCCGTGAAAGGTAATGTTACCGACCCAGTCATGCCAACCAATCTTTCAGCCAACGATCTCCCATATAATGGTTCTACACAAACAGTCACAATTAACAATTTTGACCCAGATACAATGAATGTTTCCGGCAATCAAGGCAAAGATGTTGGTCTCTATACCGCCCGAGTTACCTCAAAAACTGGGCAATGGTCTAACGGATCATCGTCCGCGGTTGAAGTTTCTTGGAGAATTATCAAAGGAACTCCAACACAACCGACATTGCCATCGAACCTTGAAGGTCGAGAAGGGTATACTTTAAGTACTGTTTCGCCTGGCTCAAACTTTAGTTGGTCAAATAGTGATCAACAAATTTCCTTCGGTAGAAATTCATATTCAGCCAAATATAATCCAGATCCAGATAATTATAACGACCTTTCTGTGTCTATTTATGTTACGGGCTTTCGTTATCAAACAAAACCAAGTTTGGCCTCCCCGACGACTTTCACATACGACACCACGACACATACTCCAACAATCAATAATCCTTTCAACTGTGGTGTTGGGGCTAGCGACAAAACGAGCGAAACCAACGCAGGACCATATACTATTACGTGCGTGTTACCAGAATACTATAAATGGGGTGATGGCTCGACCAACGACGTAGTTTTAAACTGGGAAATTACACCGGCAGTGTTGACTCCGCCCAGTACATGGTCGCTTAACTACAGAGATGAAGGATATGATATTTTGGAAGATAATTTAGTGCCAGGATATGATCCTGAAACAATGTCTATTTCTGGAGAGACTACAGCAACGGATGCTGGTCCTCATGAAATTACCATCGCTATCATAAACAAGACAAATTATAAGTGGTCCAACGGTTCTACTGACGACATTAGTCGCTATTGGTATATTAATAAAGTCGAAGCCGATCCGACGCCATTTGAGCGAGATGCCGAAACCCCAATTAATGGCAATACTGGCGACATGCTCGAAATAAAAGCTGGTGCAGAAAGCAGCGCCCCAGATGGTTGCGCCTGGAAAACTCCAAGTCAAGTAATATCTCACGGAGAGAATAAATATATTGCACTTTGTGGTGCGGACAATAACCACACCGCAACAGAAGTCGAATTCACGGTCATTGGCTTTACGAGAATTGATATCCCAACCGTGAAAGAAAACCTAGTTTATAATGGCAACAATCAAACTGGGCTTGATGGATTTGACGAAGCCACGATGGATGTTGTTAGCGGTAGCGATTCTCCATCTCAACGTGATGCAAAAAGCTACCGGACAGTTTTAAGACCCAAAGCATATTATGCATGGAAGCATAATGACGGGGAAGTATATCCAGCCGTTATCGAACAAGTGTTTGTCTGGTCAATTGCTAAAAAAGCATCGACTGCCGAAACTTTCCCGACCAACAAGCTTTCAGGCGACGTTGGTGACAAACTGGAGACTATTGAACCGTACAATGGCTGTAGTTGGGAAAACAAAAACGAAACAGTCAAAGTTGGCGAAAACCCTTATTCGGCAATTTGTTACGAAGGAAACGATAAAAACAATTTTGAACCAGTAACAATAAAAATCCCAATCATTGGTACAGAACAACCAATTAAGCCTACTATAGCTACGAACATTTATTATAATGGCAAAGAACAAACTGGTATCATCGGGTTTAACTTATCTACAATGGAAATAGTTTCAGGCACGATAAAAGCAACAAAAGCCGGAACATATTCTGTAGAAATAAAATCAAAAACTGGCAAATGGAACGATAAGACTACTGAAAATGTAAGACTAAACTGGGAAATCAAAAAACGCGTTGCACCATCTGACCGTCCGAGCGAATACCCGTCCCAAAAAGAAAATGATGATGACCTAAAAAACGTTTATAAAACCGCTACGGTCGGCGACAAGCTCAAAACAATTGACCCGCCAACAACCGATACCTTCAAATGTTACTGGAAAACCCCAGAAGAATTAATCAAAAAAGGTAAAAACGCCTATATTGCAGTTTGCGCAGAAGATGGCGATTTCGATAATAACGAGTCATTTGAGGTTCAAGTTTATGTTCTCGGTGTTGAGAAGAAAACAGATCCAGGAAAAGGAGACGATCCTTCATCAGCCCCAGGAACAGGCCTATTTGGTTCTGACTCAAGCTTTGCAAAAGCAGTTAAAAGCACACTTATTGTCTCGCCGTTTGTCGCCGTTGCACTTGTCGTAGTAGTAAAAAATAGAAGAACCAAAATCGATTTTAAGAAGCGAAACTAAAGCTAAATGTTTGCGCTTGACAAATTAGAATATCTGTGCTATAATGCAAATACGGATTTGAAAGACAACCTAATTCTTGTTGAATAATAAATAGGAATTAGTTTGGTTTTATTAACATAAACATCTTGACATTTTATTGCTTTTAAATTATATTAAAAGAATAAAAGGTCAAAATAAAAAAGGAAAATAGATATGTCAGACCCAAATAAACCAACAATAAGTGGCGAAAACGAAGAAAAAGTTCTTGATGAAAGAGTTGAGTCTCTTGCGATTCCTCTTGCGCGAGACTATGCTGAAAAAAATTATAAAAAACGTGAAGACGGCACTTTTGAACCAGCATGGCGTGGTGTAAATGGTGAAAAAGAGCTAAGAGGCAAATCACCTGAAGATCTAATTGCTGAAGGATGGTCTGAAATGGCAGCCCGTGACGCGGTTATTGATATTGCAAACCAACCGTATAATGAGTTTTCGGAATACTGGAAAGAGCAGAACCGTGGAGGAGCGGAATATTTAATTAAACTTCTCGACGAAAATGGAAAAGAAGCAATTCTTGGCCTTGACCTTGAAGATGAAGAAACGCGAGCAAAATTCGGCACATTAATCCATGAAAACTGGATTTCTCGTAACGAATGGGTTAAGCATCCAGAGTATGGAAATCCTGAACTCGCTAAACCATTTGTTGAACTTGACCCGGTTGAACAGCAGAAAGATATTGATCAGCTTGGTGTCCTACAAAAATGGTTAGAGCAACAAGATGATAATCCTACTGAAACACCTTCGGAGGCACAGGAAACTACAAATGAGCAAGCAGAAGAGACGCCAGAAGAAATACTTGAAACAATCAATGCGCTGGCAGAAAGAATAGCAACAACAACCGCAAGAATTGACGCTGAGATTGCTAGAGTTGAAGAGATTCTCGCGAAAATCGATGCCACGGAACAAGCACCAGGCGAGACGACCCTTTCAAACAATAATTCGTCAGAAGACATGCCTCCTACTGACGAGAATGGCACTCAAGAACCTATTGAAGAAGATGATCCCGTTAGGAAAGCGACCGAGAAAACATTATATGAGAACTTGATGAAAGAAAATGATGCAAGCATTATTATGACTTCCTCTGGCGAATGGGTGATTCATATACCTAATCGACCAGATGAAGTAGTCGGCAATAGGTCTTCTGAAGATATAAAAAACTTTGAAGACGAGAAGCCGGAAATTCAGGATGCTGTCAAGAAAAAAATTCTGGAAAGGCTAATCCGAATTTCTTATGGAGGAGAATAATTAATAATTCTGTGAATATAAGAATAAATCCACGAGAGTGGATTTATTCTTTGATGTAATCCGAGCACAAAGACCGAAACGGGCCGGATTCTATTAAAAATAATTCTTGGCAATATAGATAATAGCTCTTTTTATCTATTCATGTTTTCCGACGTACGCTGCGTTATATGCCAAAGCTTGGTCTTGGAGTTTTGCGGCGCGCGTCAAATCATCCACGCAAGAATTCACAGAGTGTTTTACGCGAGCATGCTCTTCAGCTTGTTTTGCATCATTCCAGCGCTCCAAAGTCCCGACAAGATAGCCTGTAATTCGGCGAAGTCTTTCGAATTTTTCGCCAAAATATTTGGAATGGTCATTATAATACTTTTCGGCAATATTTTCGTCGCCGTATTTTTCAAGCAATTTTACGCCAATTTCGACAAGCAAGCTCACATGCATGTTTTCATAGTTGTCTAACTTAGCAAGTGCTTCTTTTATTGCTTCTTTTGGTACTTTGGCGTAAGAATTTAAAGAATTAGAAAAACGGTCGAACTCAAATTTAGTTTGGTCGGCTGGCTGAAAGTAAATTATATTTTTCATTTTTTTCCTTTTTTATTACGTTTATGTTTAGATTATAAACGCTATATATAGCGTTTGTCAATAGGAAAATACACTAAATGTGGGCTTTTTTAAAAAATAAACATAAAAGGAAAATAATAAAACTTATAAAAGAATGTTATAATTACTCCATGGATAACAATTTTCAACCCCAAAATTTTGAAAACCAAAACATTCAACCCCAAACCCCAGCAAATTATCAGCCTGAAGCTCAGCCTAGCATAGAAATGCCGAGCGAGACGACACCAGCGAAATCAAAAAACAAATTAAAAATCCCACTTATTATTTTAATCATTCTGACCGTCGGAAGCCTGACGTTCGGCGTTTTTGAATTTCTCCAAAATTCAACTTTAAAATCCGAAGTTTCCGATCTAAAGGCAAAAATCGAAACTTTAGAAAAAACCCCAATCGAACCAGAGCCAATTCCAACCGAAAAACTTTATTCCGGAACGCTAGAATATAATTTTTCAAATAACAATGAGCCTACGACTACTTACGACATTAGTCTTAATTATGAATCTGGTGAATTGTTGCTAACTCGCGAAACATGTGGCGCGCTGGCTGACGGCCCTTCTTGTTCAGGAGACGAATATTCTGTCGTTTTAACCGAAAAAGAGCTGAAAAAAGTCTGGTGGATTACACGCGATGAGAATTATAATCAAGAAGCATTGACTGAGGCGTTGGATATGATTGCCGTGTCTAGTAAACCTGAAACGACCGAAGATGAAGAAGTAACAAATTGTACGGATGGTGATATAACAAATTGTCAATCAATCGACTATCGCGCAACCGGAAACTCCATGCTCGACGATTTATTATACGAAATCTATGGGGAAGTTGTCTGTGACCATATGCCCACTACTTGCGATGCCGAAATCGAAGAATGTGAAAGAGAGTACGACCCAACAACCTTCAATTGCCAAACTGCGCAGGAAGTTGACTACCCCTATATAGAGGACGTTTATTAATCTAAATAAATCGGGAGCTTTTTATGAAAAAGTCAAAATCATTTTTAATTTGCGGGATAGCCCTGCTTGTCATTTCTATTATTTTTACTGGTCTAATTGCGCTAAAAATCGATAATCGTTCTTTCATGCCAACCTGCATTTCCGGCGAAACGCCAAAAGAAAACACTGGCTGTTGTTATACTGCTTCCTGCCCAACTTGTGCTGACGTTGTCAACACGTGTGGCGAAACGACAATTAGCTTTGCCAGTCTAAATTTACCTGTCCGTGATAAGATTTCTTCCAATTATATCCTCTACAAAATCACCAACTACCTCGGCTATCTTCCATTTCTCGTTGTCCTTTGCTATTGTATTCTTGGTTTTATTCAGCTTATCAAAAACAAAAGTTTCAAAAAAGTCGAAAAGGGCCTCTTCGTTTTTGCTGGACTTCTCGTTGTCACTTTTGTCACATATTTCATTTTTGAAAAACTAAATCTAAATGTTCGCCCGTTCAAAATCGACGGCGAACTCGAGGCTTCCTATCCTTCGTCCCATACTTTGCTTACGATCTGTATTTCCTTTGGTATTATTTTTCTTAATCGGGTCGTTTATAGCGACAAAAAACCTTTAAGATATCTAAACGCTTGTCTGGCTTTCCTTACGGCATTTATTGTTGCCGGCAGATTCCTTTCAGGTGTGCATTGGGCCACCGATATCATCGGAGGACTTCTTATTGCAACAAGCTACGTCTTGATTTATCACGGCGTCCTTTTAAAGATTTGTCATAAACATGATAAAATAGAAAAAACTAAACAAGGAAAGAAATAATGAACACCTTATCAATTTTAGCTGACGTTGTGGCTCCTAGTAGTAGGCTTATCGCACCAAGCTCAACAGTTCCAAGTTCAGCCTTCGATGGACTGTCAGCTATATCTGCTATGAGTAGCATGTTTTCAAATTTATTTTCGCTCGCTACAGCGATTCTTGTAATTATTGGCACATGGAAGATTCTTGAAAAAGCTGGCGAGCAGGGTTGGAAAGCGCTCATACCTTTTTATAATAGCTACACGCTTTACAAAGTTTTTTGGGAAAAGAAATGGTTTTGGATTTCACTTATCCCAGTTGCCCTAACGACAATTGGCGTAGTCGCTTTAATTGGGTTTGGCGTGATGGCCTTTGTTTTCGCTAACGGTTCATCTAGCTCTAATTCCTTCGTAGCTACGGGTATTATTAGTATAATCGGTGCAGTTCTTCTTATGATAGCTGGTATGATCTTCCAGTTTGTGTTAAGCGTAATTTTAAACGTCAAAATTGCCAAAGCCTTCGGCAAAACTGGCGGGTTCGCTGTCGG
Organism: Candidatus Saccharimonadota bacterium; assembly: GCA_017510445.1. GTDB lineage: Bacteria > Patescibacteriota > Saccharimonadia > Saccharimonadales > Saccharimonadaceae > Nanosyncoccus. Next base: position 13,823 of record JAFWNF010000005.1, on the reverse strand, counting down.
TCTAATTCTTCTTGCGCCAATCTTCTACATGATTCTTGGCTGTAGTAAAGATATAAAATACATTAAGTCTAAAGAAGCCAAAAAAACAGAAACAGTTGAATAACCATAAAAAAGAGCCTACGGGCTCTTTTTTATTGTATACTCAAATCAGATGAAAATAAAAGATAAAAAACGACGAAGAAAGTATCAAACACGGATTATTTTCCGAACATTTTTCTTAGTTTGTATTTTGATGGCGATTTTTTTCTTAGCTTTTTTAAACTACAAAACCGTTGATGAAATTATCATTGATAAAACCGCGCCAGAAATAGTTCTTTTTGGTAAAAAAACTGTAACAATTCTTGCTGGCGAAGAATATAACGAACCAGGGTTTTGCGCTACCGATAACGGCGAAGATATTACTGGTCGAGTTAAAGTAGAAGGAGAAGTTAATAATGATAAATCTGGAGAATATTATATAGAATATTCAGTCGTTGATGATAGTGATAATAAGACTATAGTCAAAAGAAAAATAATCGTCGAAAAAGAATATAATTTTGCCACGAAAGACCCAAATTTTTATCTGAGGTCGCTCGAAAATTACATAAAAGAAAAAAATTGGAAAGTAAGCATTGGTTTTTATAATTTCGATAAAAGCTTTACCTATTATTACAATGCGAGTCATGAATACTATGGTGCAAGCCTGATTAAACCAGTTGCTGGGCTCTACGCCTACGAAAAACTTAGCCTAAATGATAAAGAAAAACAGCAGATAAGGTCCGCTATTTCTATAAGTGATAACGATGCGTATTTTGCCATAGCGGATCGAATTGGGCTAACTAATTTAAGGAAATATGGAGAAGAGCTGGGACTGGAAAACTTTATGACTGATAGGAGTAACGCATATTTTAGCGATACGACGGTCAAAAACCAGATTATTCTATGGAAAAAAATTTGGGATTTTGTTAATACATCCAGCCGTGGCTCTGAGTTTAAAAGTTATTTTGTGAACGACGAAGAAAACTATATAAAATTTGACGACAACATTCCCACGATGCATAAATATGGATTTTGGGGAAACGTTTTCCATGACGTTGGTATAGTTTTAACTGATAGTCCATATATTGTCGTCGTTTTGACGGAAGAAGGAGAGAATGATTACGAAAAAATTATCCATAGTATCTCGAAAAAACTTTTTGTTTTCAATAAGCTTATCCAAGAATACTAAAATATGATATCTTAAAAATATGAAGTATAGATTTCGTCGAGTTTTAAGCATATTGTTCATCATTGGTGGCGTTGCTTGGTGGCTAATTGTTAATCCAGAAAGTTATGAGACAGAATACATTCTTGCGGATACTCCAGAAAATCAAAGTTCGAATTTTGATGCAGTTGCTGTTACAAAACCCGACGAAAATTCACCAAAGGCCACAGAAGTCTTAGAAAAACTAGAAATAAAGGGCCGTGCACCAAAAACAGGATATTCGCGCGACGAATTTTATTCAACTTGGCCGACAATCGACGGGTGTAGCTTGCGCCAAAGAATTATAAAACGCGAAATGGGCGAGACGGCAGTGCTTGGAAGTGATAATTGCACTGTCGTTTCTGGCGAATTCGACGAACCATATACTGGTTCACATATGGTTTTTCACGAAAAATCCGATTTTTCATCTGGCATTCAAATCGATCACGTCGTGGCGCTTTCGGATGCGTGGCAAAAAGGCGCTCAAAACATTTCAAAAGACGAAAGATATAATCTCGCAACCGATCCTTTAAATCTTCTTGCCGTTGATGCATCGACTAACCAGAAAAAATCTGACGGTGATGCAGCGAGCTGGCTCCCATCAAACAAAACCTTTCGCTGTCAGTATGTCGCCCGCCAAATTTCCGTAAAATACAAATATCATCTTTGGGTTTCTCAAGCCGAACACGATATGGCCGAAAAGATTCTTTTGAATTGTCCCAACGAACCTGCGGTTGGTGTTGAATTATGATAAAATAAAAGCATAAAAGTGAGGAGTAATATGAAAAAAACCAAAAAAGATAAGAAGGCCTTTAAAGAATTATTGTCGGTTATTTTAGCGGTTGTGATTTGTGTTGCGGTCGGTTTTTTGATCGGATTTTTTATCAATAACGACCTAAACAGAAACAATAATACGCTTGCACCACTGCCAAAACCTGAACTCGCGGACGGGATACGTGGCGAAAAGTTTTACATCGACAAAAACATCAACGAAACCACAATTGACAACTATCTTGATCGTGAAGATACGGTTTATCGTATGATGCTGATGCTCGAAGATACAGCGAGCTGGGAGAACAAAGGTGGAAGTCGTTATCTAACTGGTTTTCTTCGTGGTTTTGAAGTTGTTCCTTATCCTTATCTCTCCGGCTTTTCTGAGGAGTATCGCGAAATAAAAAAGACTGAAAACGTCGATGGGCTCTATGAAGGAGAAACGCTCTTTAAACTTCATAGTGACGGGAGCTATACCGCAAATTATGAAGAATCAATGGATATTCTAGAATATCTTTTCCCAAAAGACAAAAATATTATTTTGATGTGTGGTGGCGGTGGTTATGCTGGCATTACAAAACAAATGCTTGTTGCTCTTGGCTGGGATGAAAATAAAATTTATAACGCTGGTGCCTATTGGAGCTACGAAGGCAATAACGATATCAAAACCGAACGTAAAACTTCTGACGGCAGAACCGTCTATGATTTTTGGAAAGTTGCCTACCACAACATCGATTTTTCAAAACTAACAAAGGTCAAAAGTGAATAAAAAGTTATCGAAAAACCGCAAATTCGTTGTTATTCTCGGCGCAGTTTTTTTAGTTATCGGCGCCGTTGGCCTGATAATTACCGCACTTTCAAACCAAAAATTTTCACTAGACTCAGATCAGCTTGGTTCGACAGAATATATTGATATCACCGGCGAAGAATATGAAAAACTCCTTAACGAAAAAAAATCTTTTCTCGTTTTTGTCGACCAAAGTGGCTGTATTACCGCCGAGGGGCTTAGGAAAAATCTTGAAGAGATTCAAAAGGAAAGAAACTTCAAAGTTTATCGCATTATGTTTTCAGATGCTCGCGAAACCTCAATGTCTGAATATGTAAAATTCTATCCGTCCTTAGTAATCGTCGGACAAGGAGAGATAAAATCTTGGTTGAAAGCCGATGCCGACGAAGATACTGAACGTTATAAAACCAAAGTCGATTTAGAAGATTGGCTCAATAAATATATAAGGTGGTAAAATGGAACGACTTTTAGATTTTTTTGTACCAAAAACCTATAAACTTCATCTCAATCTTAATAAACACCAGAAAACTCGTCAGGGAACGGTTGAAGTTTTTGGAAAATCCAAATCGGAAACTATCAAGTTTCACTGTGTCGGAACAGAAGTGGATTTCGTTAGAATAAATGGTGAAAATGCTGTTTTTGAGCTAGAAGATGGCGTTTTGACGCTGAAAAACGCCCCTTCGGACGATTTAACTATCGAAATAGGGTTCCACGGCGCTTTGAACGAAAATATGCAGGGCGCGTATCTGAGCACTTATAAACACGAAAACAGAGAAGAGAAAATAATTTCGACTCAATTCGAATCCCACTACGCGCGCGAATGTTTCCCCTGTATTGACGAACCATCCGCTAAGGCCATTTTTGAACTTGATATTGCTGTTCCAGATGAAGATGATGCTGTTATTTCCAATACCCCTGTTCTAAAGAGAGAAAAATCCACCGACAAAAACGTTGTAAAAATTACAACATTTTTCGAGCCGACCCCTGTTATGTCCACTTATCTTCTTGCCTTTGTCGTCGGCAAATTCCACTCAAAAACCATCAAAAATAAGCATGGCATAGAAATTACTACTTTTGTTCCCATGAACCAAAGGGAAGAAACAATCGACTTTGCGAACGAAATTGCCTCAAAATCTCTTGATTTTTATGATGAACTATTTGGTACACCTTACCCCTTGAAAAAACTTGATCAAGTCGCAATTCCAGATTTTGAAGCGGGCGCAATGGAAAACTGGGGACTTGTCACTTATCGTGAATCTTGCCTGCTCGCCGACGAAAAAACTCCGATTGATACAAAAAAATCCGTCGCAATTACCATTTCTCATGAACTTTCTCATCAGTGGTTTGGTAATCTCGTGACGATGAAATGGTGGGATGACCTTTGGCTGAACGAGAGTTTTGCAAGCGTGATGGAATATTTTGCTGTGAATAAAATTCACCCCGAATATAACATTTGGGAAGACTTTTTCACTGGCGATTGTCTTTCGGCCTTAAGACGCGATGCTCTCGAAGGTGTCCAATCTGTTAGACAGGACGTTAACGACCCTGCTGAAATTGCCACTCTCTTCGATGGCGCAATTGTCTATGCAAAAGGTGCTCATTTAATGTTGATGCTGATTCGTCTGATGGGCGAAAAACAGTTTTTTGAAGGAATTAAAGAATACTTCAAAGTCCATGCCTATAAAAACACCTCTGGTGACGACCTCTGGGAAGCACTCCAGAAATTTACCAATTTCAACGTAAAAGAGTTCATGCATGCCTGGATTTCTCAACCTGGCTATCCGGTTATCACTGATGGTGTCGCTCAGCGGTTCTTACTTTCTGGCGAAACTGATGAAACAAAGTGGCCACTGCCTGAAATTACAGACGATATGTCTGGCCACTATCTTTTAAATCTCAGCGGACCAGAATTTTCTGAAAAAATTGAAAATTTTGATAATCTCTCTCTCGAGCAGCGCCTTCGCCTCTTAGTTGACCGTATGCTTCTCGCGAAAACTTCTATCGTTTCTTCCGCGTCACTCATCGAACTGCTTGGTAAATTCAAAGATGAGAAATCTGCCTCAGTTTGGGATATTTTAATTTCAATTATCTCCGATTTAAAACTCTTCTTCGACCCAGAAACAGAAGAAGAAAAGAAATTCAAACAGTTTATCGTTGAATTAATAACCCCGAATCTTACTCGGCTTGGCGTTACCCCAAAAGAAGATGAACCCGACAATGATAATCGTCTTCGTCTTTCTCTTCTTAGTCTTGCTCGCTATGCGGAAGACTCGCCAGTTCTTGAAGAACTAAAAAGTCTTTACGATGAAGATTTCTTCAAAATTAATTCCGAAATTCGCTACGCAGTTCTTTCTGCGAAGTTCTATTTTGAAGAAGACGAAACGTTCGATTTTTATCTTGAAAACTATCAAACCGTTTCTGACCCAGAATTAAAATTCTCGCTCCTCTGCGCTCTAACGAGTGCCAGAAAAGAAAAAAGCGTAAAGAGGCTAATTGAACTTCTGAAAGAGCCAAAAATCGTGAAGCCCCAAGATCATCTCTATCTCTATATCTATCTTCGCCGAAACCATAAATCAAAAACAGAAGCTTTAAAATGGCTCTTCGAAAACTGGGAATATGTCGAAAAAATGTCTGGCGAAAAGTCCATTGAAGATTACCCTCGTTATACCGCCGGAACGATAAAAACTGAAGAAGAATCAGAGAAATTCTTTGCTTTCTTCGAAAAAATGAAAGAAGTCCCAGTTCTCCGTCGTACTCTAAAAATCGCGGAAACTGAAATCTCTTCCCGAATTAAACTTATCAAAATGGATCAAAAATCTGTTTGGAACGCTTTAAAATGAAAAAGACCAGCTGAAAAGCTGGCCTTTTTTGTCGGTTGGTTATTCTTTATTTCGGTTTGCCTCTCGGACAGAACCACGTCGGAGCACAAGCTGGGTAATCTCTGTCGGCAGTACAAACAACATAGTTGCAGCTTGCTTGAGTCTGCGGTTTGCCGTACTTACATTCATAGCAACGCGTTACTTCGACGACATTGTCAACTGCCCGTTCGTTAGCATATTTGAGCAAAGCTTTTGCATCTCCATCAAGTGGAACCTCGAGCATATCAGCCCACTTGTCGTAATCGTTTAAAGTAGATAATTTGACATATTTTTCAGCCATTATCTTTTACCTCCTTCGGTTTTGCATTACTACAAAAATCAGTAGGTCTCTTAAACATATTATGGACCTTGCATATGCCAAAATTTCCCCAAGTGAGAGTCGTATCGATCGGCGGATCAAAATGATCGCATTTCTGGCATCGTGTAACTTTTACGACGTCTTCGTCCTCAGGAAGGGAATCAATGAATTTTTTCAGTCCGAGCCCAGTTCGGAAGTTTGCGTTTTTTATGGCATCAGTATCAATATACTTACCCATCAGACTTTTCCTCCTTGCGCTCTACGACATCAGCAGGTTCAATCGCGTCATAACATCTTCGGACCGTTGTCTCATAATTGTAGCCAGTGATATCCTCAATTATGGCCATGCAGACAGAAATCGCCTGTTCTTTCGTGACATATTCTTCCATTTCAATTTCCTCCTCCAAGACTTTTTCTGATTCGTATCAGAATTGCGGTTTTCTCACGTTCTGAGAGAGTCTTCATCTCAAGAGGGAGATGCCCATAGATGTCCTCAAAGATATCGCACTCTCTCTTAAAAGGGCACTCTTTTCCGTCTATCGTGCAGTTCTCTCGTGCGCAACATTCGCCAACAAGCTGATTGAGTGTCATTTTCCTACCTCCCTTTCGAGAAATTCCTCGTTGAATCTGATTACTTCGCCGTCTGGGGTTTTCATTATCTTTCCGATAAGCCTTGTGCCGACTTCTTCGGGAATGAAATTATGGTTCTTCTTTCTGAATTTGCCGCATTCCTTGTCGAACTTACAACTAGGGCAATGCGTTTGCTTTAAACATTTATCAATCAGTTCCTTGTTTTTCATTTTTGTTCACCACTTTCATTCGAAACGCCGTGGGGGTCGATGATACAATAGCCTTAATGAGCGTCATGCTCATTTTGGTGTTCAGCCAGTCTTCATCAATAGGGATAGACAAATTGAGGGTCACTTCAGCGGTAGCACCTTCCTTTTTTGCTATAAACCCCAATTCTTCTGGCAGACGGTCATAGACGTGTTTGAACGTATCACATTCGCTGTGATAATCACATCTAGCGCAACACTGTCCAGCGCAAGCCTGGATTAATTCGCCGTTAGTCACTTCTTTCACCTCTTTCATTCTTCAAATAATCAGTTTTGATGTCATTTCCCTCTAAAAACTCAAAAACCGACTGGGCGTCGATCGAGTTTTCACTCGGATTTGCGTTGAAATAACTAGGGATTTTTCTCTTTTTCGGCTTTTTGCCTTTGAAAAATATCAAATAAATCAAAGTAAAAACCAAAATCGCAAAAAGTATTACCGGCAGATTTAGCAAAATTCGCAAAATTTTCACCTCTCTCAGAATAAAATTTAAAAACCAACCTTTTAATGTTCTAATCTGGACCTCCCAGATTGAGAATTATATTATGTCAAAAACAGATAAAAATGTCAAGAAAAAATCCCCTGCGAGCATCTCGCAAGGGACAATTTTGGTGGTCAGATATAAAGGTCAGCATCTGGGCTGTCTTGGTTACTCCAATTTTCTGGCACAGGAAGGCCTTCAATTGGCTTGCCAAACACGTCGTTTCTTTGCCAGTGCTTTTTCCGTATCATATGTTCTGCGAACGCTCTGGAAATCAATTCAACCACAACTGCTGCAACGATCATCAAAGAAAGCGTAGCGAGGTAGGTTTTATTGATGAACGGAATATTCATCTTTAGAACACCGGCAAATGCGCCGACGATAAGGGCCAAAATACCCAGAAGAATGAGAATATGCACGAGGTCCGTGAAGAAATGGTAAATCTTCAGCCCGAAGCTTCTATTGTCTGTCATGTTCTCACCTCTTTTCAAATTCACTTTTTGCCCTCTCTCGGGAAACGAGGAGCCGCATAATAACTTCGGTATTTTGCGATTGCTTTTGGAGAGTCATCGGTGCAGACGACAACGTGTTTTGTCGCTTCGCGATATCTCTCGTTGATTTTCTCAATCTTCTTGCGTTTCATCGTCACTTTCCTCCTTTACCAGAACTCTGATTACTCCCCTGGATTTGTCTACCGTTATGATCATTCCAAGGTCTTCGTCTATGAACCTTGCAAAATCTTCGGATTCCACTGTTTCGCGTCGTTCTTGTTCCATTTGCTTTTTCTTTCGCCTACGATGTCGTATTTTTGAGAAGCTCCTAGCGACTAGAACGGCATAAATTGCTGCACTGTTACAAGAAGCGATTAGGCCGACAACAAACAAAGGAATTGTAAGAAATGGATCAACCTCGTCTATTTCTGACAAAAGTATCCACGCAAGCACAGCAATAACTGTGCACATAATAGCGTAAAACCACGGACTTTCGTACAACGGACGTCCAGTTTCTAGCCTGTACGCTATCATTGTGATAATTGAAAATGCTACAAGAAGTATTATTAAGGGTGCTACCCACACATCAAAGAACACTTTCTATCACCTCACATAGATTTTTGTAACCTTTTCTTGACTTTCGGGCCTTCAAACTGAAAAACATTTTGATACCATCCGCATACACCACAGTGCTCTCGGCTGGCAAGGTCACAACATTGGCAACAGCCATAGTCTAGCTGGAGTCTTTTGAACTCTTTTCGTGACACCCTGTTTTTCCTGAATTCCTTCCGCAATTCTTTATCTTCCTTACTAGTCATTTGCCATCACCTCACTCTCGAGCCATTCTTCGTCGAGCTTTACGGGAACGGGAACTCTAGGTGGCTCCCCTTCTACCTTTTTGAGACCGTAGATCACGTCAATGCCACTACGTATAAAATCCCCCACCACTACTGGCACAGAACCATAAATATGATAAAAATAATCACATTCTTTTTCGCATTTGCAGTCATCGCAATCCGTGGTCTCGCACATCTTAATCAAGCTTCGATTAGTCATTTTCCATCACCTCGATTTCAAGCCATTCTTCGTCGTCAAATTTTTTCCCAGAGAGTATTAATTTTGCGACTTCATGGGGATTTAGCTCATAATTATGAGATTTAAAAGCCTCACAGTTCTCACAAAAATAACCAAAACACCTCTTGCCAATACCGATACAATGAACGATAAGGTCTCTGTTGGTCATTGTTGACCCAGGACTAGTGCTGTTAAGCCAGTCTTCGTCAAAAACGACTTTATCCTTAATTAACATCCCAGCTTCTTCAGGTGTAATGAAATTGCGCACTATAAAACTGTTGCATTCGTTGTTATATTCGCAATAATAACAACTTCGGCGCATAGTGCACCATTCAATCAACTCACGATTTTTCAATTTTCATCACCTCACTCTCGAGCCATTCACCGTCAAGTTTTATAGGAAAAGGAAATTTTTGCAACTCCTCTTCTATTTTTCTGAGATCATTGATTATGTCGAATGGTAAAATATGATAGATGCTACAAAAGTAATCACATTCTTTCTCATAGTCGCAGTCGGCACAATCCTGGGCCTCGCATGCCGTAATCAAATCTCGATTAGTCATCCTCCTCACCTCTTTCGTCTTTTTCCTCAGCCTTCACATATGTTGTTTTACAAGGTCCGTCGGGAGGACCAATAATCTCTAGATAAGACCCGTCTGGAAAATGGAATTCATGGCGTTCATTTCGTCTTGCCTGCTGTATGTTTTGGCCATCGTAATGACCCATATTATATGCATCCCGTAGCCCCTCACAAGTAGGTCTGTCTACCTCTGCACATAAGCGACCAGCCGCAAAGCAACTTCCACCCTCGATTCTCATCGGACATTCCTTACCCAGTCGTTTGTTAACTTCTTCTTCTTTTATGCGTTTAATAGGGGACGGAGTGCTTACTAATTCATGTATTATGCAAACAATCCCAAGAACCCCCAAAAGACCAACTGCTATATAAAATAGCATTTTTGTCACCTCTTTCCAAAGATTTTAGCTTTCGTTTGTTCTCTGTGCCTTTTTCTCATCGCCATCGCGAGTTCTTTTTCCGAATGTCTCTGTGATTCCATTTTCGCCCATTCACAGGTTATCATAACAGCTAAACTAAGAAAACTTATCACACCGAGAATGATAAAAAACACTCTCGTTGCAAACGACTGAAGAGACAATACGCCGGCCACGAGCAATAATGAAACAACACCTAAAATTGGGCCCGTAAAAGCACATATGCCTCCAGCAATTGCCGTCACTTTGAAAAGAAAGTTATCACTCTTGTTCATTTTTTCTCACCTCCATACGTACAGCCACAAACATATTCTCCCTCATCTCCTCCAGTTACGTTATATTCTCCGCGACTACGATTAATCTCTAAATGAGACCCGTCCGGAAAATCATAGTGTTCTATTTCGTCTTCTTCGTCTTCGTCTTCATCTTCGCCAATAGCATCATAAAAGCGATTTGGGTTTTTCCTGAAACGGACATATTCAACAAGTGTCAAGGCTGAAAAGGGAATGACAACCGGCCCGAGTATCAAACCAATGACAAGAAATAGGTTTTTCATATCTAAACCACCTTTTTAAAGTTCTAACCTGGACCTCCCAGATTGAGCCTAAATTATACTAGAAACAGATAAGAATGTCAAAAAAGGCTCTAAAGACTACCACTATCTAAATCTTTATATATATCTTCGATAAAAGCGTGTAGCCCATCAGAAAGTTTGGATATTCTCGAAAGGCTCTTAAAATCATCTCGATTTTTTGTCATATTTTCCAAACTTGAAACAATCGAAAGTCCATCATCGATATCGTTTTTGAGATGGTATAAATCATTAATTCTCTTGTATTTTATTTTTTCTGCTTTTTCTAAATCTGCGTCAATTATAGATCGGAATTCTAATAATTCCTCTTCTTCAGCCTTGAGCAATTTTAGCTCACTATCTTTGAATTTTTTGACAGTGTCTGTAAACGTTTTATTTTGCGCCGCCATGCGTTAATTCTTCCAGCGCTTCTTTTGCTAGATGTATAGTTTTTTCATATTCTTCTTTATTTCTTTCGCGTCCATCATTCAGGTTTCTTAATAACAAAACAACCGCCCAAGTCTTAGGAAAAAACTCGGCAAAAGATTTTCTCTCTAATTTCTCCCAGTCCATAATAAGAGAACGTAAGCTCTCCTTATCATAATCGTCAGCATATCCGTCAATCATATAGAAAAAATCACTAGGATTCTCGTTGGATAAACGATTAATTTCAGATATTATCTTATCAATAATAGAGTTTTTCATAGCATAATTATAACATATAAATAGCAAAATTAAAAGGCCACGATTCCTCGTGGCCTTTTTGAAAATTTAATCCTTTGGTTTGTGATGTCTGTCAGGATGGCCATCAGGTAAACGTTCGTCTGTCCAGTGGATATTTTCCTCGTGGGCACCATCTCTTGTGTCTCTGGAAAGTCTTACACCATCATCATAATACTGAGTGGAGTGCCCAATTACGCCTGCTTTTTTTCCATGATAATAGTCCCCACGAAGATTGATGCCACCAGCTATTCCTGCAACATCATGATCTTTCCGCGCTCTACGGTCATAAATCGTGACACCTTTTCCGCTGTCATCAGTAAAATTTTGACTTCCGTGTTCCGAAAAAGCTCCACGGTCATAAGTTTTCCTACCCGAGCTGTCGAGGACAGTATGTCCGTGGCCAATTCCATCTCCCGAGCCAAGCCCACCATGATAGATCTGCGTTGTCCCGTCAGACTTCTTGACAACCTTAGCATCGTTTCTTTCAAGCCAATTTACACCAGCTTTATCGAGCGCGCTATCGCGTTCGCGCTGATTCTGAGCCTTCACTTCCTCGAGCTTCGTTTGAAACTCAGCTTTCAACCGAACATGTTCAGCTTGTGCAGAATCGAAATCTGCTTTTGCGCGGTCTCTTTCAGCCTTCAGTCGTTTAAATTCCGTCTGTGCCGATTCGTGAATTATTTTTGCTCTTTCAAATCGTTCCTTGGCCGATTTGAACGCCGAATTGTCAGTCCTTGGTGCTTGCCACTCAGCGTTTAGTTTTGCATCCTTAATCTCTTGGATTAACGTGCCTATTTCCGAATTGAGCATATCTCTTCGGTCTTTGTGCTCGTGCCCTTCTGCAGCATAACCAGGGGCTGCAGATTTGTCACCATACTCATACGCTGAACTGGCTTGATCGAAGCATCTAATCATCTCTTGATGCTCGTAGTCTGCTTCACGGCGCAGGGAATCGATTAGAGAGTTATTATAATTGCGAAGATTACGATATTCCTCCCAAACCTGGCCATTTTGTTCATACCGAGTTTGCATTGCCTCATACTCTCGGTTCATCTCGTCTCGAGCTTCTGAGCGTTCTCGCCAAGCTGAATCCATTACGTCGTGTGCTTCCGAAGCACGGTTTTTCGCGTCGATATAAACTTGAAAAAGAGTCTGCTTTCTTCTGAAAGCTTCTTGCTCTTCCGCCCTCAGGCGATCAAGTTCATAGTTTGACATATAATCACCAACCTTAATATAAAAGTACAAGCTCTAGAGTATAGAGCCCGCCTATTATACATTATAGCACAAGTTCTTTAAAAAGTCAATAGCAAGAACATAAAAATCTAAAAAAAAGTCGAAAAAAACCCTTGCAAAAGTTTTCAAGGTGCGGTATAATCACCTGCAGTTAAGCAAGTCGCTTGTTTTGCGACCTCTGTAAAAAGAAAAAGGAAAGCGAGGATTATTTGAGGTCGCTTTAACGCGCTCAAAATCTTCTTTTAAACTCCTTAATTAACAATTTGACATTAACGATGAAAAGATTTTAATTGACGGCAAGTAATCGAACTTCGATTGCTAGTTAAGTCAATGCATAAAAAGGTAATTAAGGGCACTGATAGTGGATGCCTTGACAATCAATACCGATGAAGGCCGTAGGACTCTGCGATAAGCCTCGGGGATCTGAGAACGAGAATTGATCCGGGGATTGCCGAATGGGGAAACCTAATATGGGTCATGCCATATTGCACTTATCTGAACACATAGGATAAGGAGACGGGAACCAGCCGAACTGAATCATCTTAGTAGGTTGAGGAAAAGAGAATAACCAATGATTCCGAAAGTAGTGGCGAGCGAAATTGGAACAGCCCAAACCTTAAGATAACCTAACGGTTTAACGACCTGAGTTATTAAAGGGGTTGCGAAATTAGATAATTTTTGGACAAAGTCGTCTCGAGACGGTTTTGTCTAAAAAGAGACAGCGTTAACTGAGCTCATAATGTAAAAAAACCTAGATCGTAGCAGAAGTTTTTGGAATGAAACGCCAAAGAGGGTGAAAGCCCCGTACGCGAAACGGTCTTAGACATTATATATCTTTTTTCAAGTAGGACGGGGCACGAGAAACCCTGTTTGAATCTGGCAGGACCACCTGCCAAGGCTAAATATATTGATTGATCGATAGCGAACTAGTACAGTGATGGAAAGGTGAAAAGAACCCCGGGAGGGGAGTGAAATAGATCCTGAAACTCAGTGCCTACAAGGTGTCGGAGCAGCAGAACAGAACCCAAGACTGAGTCGCGACGAAGTCGCGCAACCAGTAACGGAGAGGGTCGTGAGTTCTGTTCTGCTGTGACGGCGTGCTTTTTGTAGAACGATCCAGCGAGTTAATGTTGTCGGCAAGGTTAAGTCAATTGATGGAGCCACAGTGAAAGCGAGCCTGAATAGGGCGACAAGTCGGCAGTATTAGACCCGAAACCGGGTGACCTAACCATGAGCAGGCTGAAGCGTCGGTAACACGACGTGGAGGGCCGAACCAGGGTACGCAGTAAAGTGCTTGGATGACTTGTGGTTAGCGGTGAAATGCCAATCGAACTCGGAGATAGCTGGTTCTCCTCGAAATAGCTTTAGGGCTAGCGTTATGTAGTAGCATCTGGGGGTAGAGCTCTGAAAAGGTCTGGGGCGGGCAACCGTACCCATCCTTATCAAACTACGAATACCAGATGTGT
>JAFWNF010000004.1 GCA_017510445.1 Candidatus Saccharimonadota bacterium | reverse complement strand
TTTATTTTTTTATTTTTTTAACAATTCCGAACACTACCCAAACAATCAAAATGCTCCAAAAAACAAACGGTGTTGTTGATAAAGCCGTATTCTGCATACTTGTACTGCATGATGGCCATGTACCTGTGCTGATGCAACGTTCTGTTTCGCCTCTTATATAAACGCTAGCTACAGCAATTATGATGATAAGAATCGTTAATATTTTCGGTGCTTTCATATTGTTTATAGCTTTCTAAAAACTATTTTAGCTCGGTTCCGCCCCATTCAACTACGGTATAACCGCTTCTTGATACTCTTTCGAGTTTTTGTTCTTTGATGTTGATTTTTTCGTTGAGAGGCTTATATTCCATAAGAACGCGAATTAATGTTTTTGGTTCTGGATAAACTTCTAGAGGCATTTCTGACTCTATTTCTTCGCTTGTTACGAATCGGATATAGTTAAATTTATTATGTTCCATTTTTGGTAACCAATAAATAATAAATTCATTCGCTTCGCGTTCGTTAAGGCCAAGGATTTCTAATTTTTCTTCAAGAAAATCTATAGTGTCTTCGCCAGCAACAATAAAACCATCATCTTTTTGTTTTAAAGAATTAATTCCTTCCCAATAGAGTCCATAGTATTCCCGGTTAGATCCTTGTTCTTTTAGCGTTCCATCAGGGCGAGCAACAACTTGCCAGCCGGTTCCCACATTATATTTTGGGTAAGTTGTCGTTAAGAGTTCTGGTCGACCAAGATTTATATTTACTATAGTTTCTTCTTCTGGGTAAATGTAAATCATAGGCTTATAGCTTATGCCCGGATCGCAATGTGAGCTATTCTCCTGTATTTCTTCCGTCTCGATAACATCAGTTGCTGTAGCAAATCCTTTTTTAACTTCAACTAGGATGATACTCGTATCTATAGCACACGGGCCACAACTACCTTTGTAGCCAATTTCTATTGTTACAACCCCATTATTCTTACTAACGTTTCTAATACGGTTAAAACCCCCGCCACACCAATAATTGTCAAAGCTAATAGCGATTAGATCGTGATTGTTGAAATATTTCTCGTTAATACCAGAGGGGACATCAAAACCATTATGATCAAGATAATCATCAATATAGTTATCACAGGAAACACCAGGATCGACATTTGTTTGGATGTAGCCTCGACAATAACTCCAACGAAACCAAGAATAATCCTTTTTATTGGTACAGGATTCTTTATACTCCTCGCTTTTTCCATACGTTTTCAGCCAATCACAATAAGTTAAAGTACTCTCAGATGATTTCTCGTTGTCGTATTCTATAAATTCTTCTTCATAGACATCGTAATTATAGCCGCCAATCATTTCAGCTTCAATAAGTTCGGCGTAAAAATCATCTAACTCTTTTGTTGTTTTGATGATTTTATTATCAAACTTTGTTGAACTAGTATCATAAAAACTGCCAAGATTATAGGATTTAATTTCTTCTTTGTTCTCTTTAATTTCTTCGGTTTTTTGACCGAAAATTAGTATTAAAATAACGGCAACGAGAAAAAGTAAGCCAACAACAACTGCCGAAATAATAACTGGCGTGTTGTTTTTCTTCTTTGGAGCTTCGGTCTGAATGTTTGTTTCGATTGGTGGTTTAGCTTCGTTATTATCCATATGTTTATTTTAGCACAAAAAACCTCCCTTTCGGGAGATTTTTAAGAGCTAGTTTAGCGGACTTCGACACGAACGCGTGGAAGAGATTTGCCAGAGAAATGACATTTTTTCGTTTTTACAAAAGTGACAACGCCATCTTTTTTTGCGTGGATGGTAAAGTTTCTGGACATATAGGTGCCTGGGCCAGCGATTTTGGTTGAACCAGTTTGGCGGACGAGAACTTCGCCAGCTTTAACTTTTTGGCCACCGAAACGCTTCACGCCGAGGCGTTGGCCAGCATTGTTGTGAACATTTTTGGCGGTACCGCCAGCTTTGACATGTGACATTCTAGTTTTTCCTTAATATTATTAACTCTCGGGCGACAATTTGACCTTCGCGATGATAAAGAAGGTCTTTTTCACTCGAATTTTTCAGTTTTAATACATTATACCCCAGATTCTCAATCTCGTCAAGAATATTCAAGCGAGAATATTCGCCATTTTCCTTAAGCCAAGCAGGGACAGCAATTGCGACAGGTGTGCCTTTTTTAATCTGAGTACTCAAGTTTTTGAGAAAACCAAGAATAATCGGCTTACATTCCTGTTTTGCGGATTTTAATTTTATATCTGGCGGAATGGTCGACATAGGAGGACCAAGATAAGTTTCACAGGCGACTGCATCGATTTTTTGCCATTCAAAATCAATCGCGTCGCCGATGCATATCTCCATATTAGCATAAGTTTCTTCATTTGTCAAGTTTTTCTCTTCGGCGAGCCATTTTAGGTTCTTTTTTGAATACTCAACCATGCGATCACTAAGGTCAGTTCCGTAAGGCGTAAAACCCATGAGAAGCGCTTCTTGGAGCACAACGCCAGTGCCACAGAATGGATCTAAAATGATTGAATTTTTCTTCAGTGGCCCACAGAAATTGATTAAAATCTGGGCTAATTTTGGTGGAAGCATACCCACCTTAGCATCGCGCGCTGGACGAGCTTGGTCGCGTTTTGAGTAGGCGGTAATGTTTTGGACACCTAAAACGAGATAATATTCTTTATCGTATTTAATAATTTCAACATGATTTTTCTTTTCTGCAAGCTGATTGTGGTGAGAGATTGCTGTTGACAAAGTTGCTTCTTTATTTTCTAAAACCCGAACAGAACGTCCAAACCTCTTGAGGATTTTCTTCAGTTTTAAGGCTTCAGACCACGCAGTTTTCTTTGTGGCATTTTTCGAATAATCAGAAATCCCGAGCGTAATCTTCCCTTCTGGAAGATTTTTAAGATGTTCTAGCACAGGAATTTCGAGTTTTTCAGCAATTTTTAGACTCCCACCTAGACGGTCGATATCTGGAGTATTATCAGAACTAAAAGTAGCAAGATTCAGAGAGAGTTGATTAACATCAGAAAAAAGACATTCAAGTTCAGCTAATGATATTTTCGGTTGACGACCGAGAACTGCGAGATATTTCACTTTTTTATCATAACATTTTTATGGTATAATTTAAAGCATGAGCAAGATTCTGATTTTTGGTAATGTCATCAAGGATACTTATTTGAAGCTTGATGAACAAAAAAACGAGCTCGAAATAGATGAAAAAGGTGTGGCTTGGATGAATCTAGGCTTTAATGGCGAAGGGCACACTTATTTCCACCAACATAACGTTTTTGGTGGATCGGCCGTTAGTCTTGAAGTTTTTGAAAAATTTGGTCTTGATGCGAGAATTGCGGGGATGCGTGACGGAAAGTTTTCTGCACAAGAAAACCGTTTCATTCTTAGCGTTGATTCTGGGACATCTTATTTCGTACAAGAGAAAAAGACTAGAACGATAATTGAAAAACCAGACGAAGATACAAAACTGATTTTCGTTGACCGGTCAGCTACAGTAACAGAAGATTTTGCTGGGAAAATCCTAGAAATTTTAGATGAAAACCCAAATATTTTATTCACGATTTATGCACCAAGAACCGTCGGTGAAAAAGGAAAAAAGCTTGTTGAACGCGCAAAAATTGTTTTTTCTGACGATAATGTTTCTTATGATATTAAAAATAAGAATATCTGTTATTTCGATAATGAAGGCGTAAAGTTCGGTGAAAAAAGGCAGGCGTGGCAGATTGAAAGAATTGACCTACTAACCCATTTAACAGCTTTTTCAATCGGCGCTTCGACATTTATCGGCTGTATTGTTAAAGGCGAAAAGCTTGATGACACACTCAGGATTGTTAAAACCAATGTCGAGAAATCCAATCTGAACGGTTCGATTGGCTTTGTGAGGTTAAAGGAAATCAGTGGGCGCGAAAAACGCAGTGAAGCTGATTTGAGACTGATGGCAAAAACTTTGGTTAGCTTCCCGAAAGGAATTCTTGCGGCGGACGAGAGTGGCGGTTCAATACATAAAAAATTCGAATCTATGAATATTGTTGATGACGAAAAACACCGCCGAGATTATCGTAATATTTTCTTTACGACTAAAGATTTAGAGAAATATGTGAACGGCGTAATTTTGTTCGACGAAACAGCTCGGCAAAAAGCTGATAACGGATTAAATTTCACAGAATATTTAACAACGAAAGGAATTATTCCTGGAATTAAAGTTGATCAAGGTTTAGTTAATTTCACAAATTCTGAAGAAAAATACACTCAAGGTCTTGATGGCTTAAGAGATCGTCTGAGAGAATATTACAAAATGGGACTTAGGTTTGCAAAGTGGCGCGCCGCCTTTGAGATTTCTGAGACGACGCCGAGTGATTTTGCGATTGAAGAGAACTGTAAAATTCTCGCAGATTACGCATCGGACTGTCAGGCTGAAAAAATCGTGCCAATTGTTGAGCCAGAAGTTGTTTATGATGGAGATTATCCTCTCTCGAAGAATATTGAGGTGACATCTAAAATTTTGAAAAAATTGTTTGAGTGTCTTAGTGAGAAAAAAGTGGACCTTTCTGGAACAATTTTAAAGGTTAATATGGTTCTTGCCGGTAAAAAATTCCCTGTCCAATCGACACCAGAAGAAGTCGGAGAAGCGACAGCGAAAGTACTTCTAAAAACCGTTCCAAAAGAACTGGCTGGCGTAGTGTTCCTTTCTGGCGGACAGAGCGTTGAACAGGCAACCGAAAATCTCCAAGCCGTAACAAATAACGGACCATTCCCGTGGCCAGTGACATTCTCGTTCGCACGAGCACTCCAGGACCCAGCACTTTTCGCCTGGAAGGGTGATAACGAAAACTGCGATTTGGCTCGAAAAGGATTTAAGGAAAGACTTATCGCAAACTGCGAAGCGTTAAGAAAAAAATAAGCCCCGAGGGGCCTATTTTTAATCGGTTTTTATTCAGCTTTTTCTTCAGAAGCTTCTTCAGGTTTTGAACCGTTGTCGGAAGGAACATCGGAAGCATCAACTGGAGCTTCTTCGGCTTCAGCCTCACGAGCGGCCGCTTCAGCTGCTGGGTCATAAAGAGAAGCGACAACTTGTTCTGGGTCAAGCTCTTTGTCAGCAAACTCAACGCCTTTTGGAAGGATGATATCTTTAATCATCAATTTTTCGTCAACACTAACGAGTTTTGAGGCGTCGATAACGAGTTTTTCTGGAAGATCGGCTGGTTTTGCTTTAACGTCGATTTCTTCAATAGCTTTAGTATACATGAAATGATAAGTCTTCGAGGCTTCAGAAGCAGAGAAGTTTTCGATGACGATTGGGGTTGTTGCTTCGACTGCAGAAGTTGCGGAAATAGCTTGGAATTCGATGTTGATAATTTTGCGAGAGACTGGATCAATTGCGACGTCTTTGATGAGGGCAAGTTGATTTTTCTTTCCTAAGATAAGTTCAACTGGAGAATGATAACCAGCGACACGTAGAACTTTTTCGGTTTCAACATAATCAGATGATGCTAAAATTGGTTCCTTTTCGCCATAAATAACAGAAGGGATTTTTCCTTCAGCGCGAAGTGAGGCAAGTTTTTTACCAGTTAGCGTACGAGCTTCAAGATTTAATTTGATTTCTGACATTTTACTCCTTTGTAAGTATTTTTATAAATTATACTCTATTTTCTAAATTTTTCAAGAGAAAAAGCCGGCAGTGGTTTTTCTGCCGGCTTTTTATCCTTTTTAGAATTTTACACGATGATCGCGACGATTCTTAATATATTTAGCAACATAGCCAGAGATAAGAACAGTTGGGAGAGTAATCAACGCAATGAGAATAGCGGTTGATTTTTCATCAAAGTTTTCACCAGTATCTGGAGATGTTGGAGTTGGTGTTGTGATTTTTAGATATTTACCCTCGTATTTAAGCCCTTCTCCAGAAGGAAGTGCATAATAATAGTATGTTTTGTTCGCTTCTAGATTCTTATCTGTGAAAGTGTCTGACTTTTTCTTATCACAACGAAGGCTCTTTGTGTTGATTTTCTTGAATTCGCCCTTCTCAGAAGTTGAACGATAGATATCACAGGTAGTTTCTTCATCTGTCGAAACTAACGCAGACAAATCGACAGAATTTGGTTTAAGGTTTTTATAGCTTAGTTTTATGGTAGTTTCTTCCGTATCGCCCCCGTCTGCTTCTTTTCCGTCTGCATAAGCCCATCCCTCTTGACGAACATACTTGTAGCCTTTAGCGATTGTAACAATGCTTTTCCCGGCGATTCCGGTATAATTCTGTGATTTTCCATTTTCACCATCAACTTCATAGCCGACAAAAGCGTCTGATTCTTTGATACCCATGCCTTCCCCGAAAGCTATATCGGTTTTTGGATGCTCCGCAGAAGATACTTTGACTGCGTGGCTTTTGGAATTCTTAATTGTGGTAACTCCACCGTTAAAACTAGCTTTTCCTTTATAGAGATCAATTCCCCATTCGAAATTTTCGAGATTAATCGTTCCGCCATTAATTACGAAATCTCCAGAATAAACTTCAATCCCAGAACCACCTTTAACTGTGTTTTTGAGAGTGATCGTTCCACCGTTCATTGTGAACGTCGATCTTTTACTAGAATCGAAAACGTATATTCCATTTCCAAATCCGTCATCTTTGTTTGTAATATTCGTGGCTGTAATCGAGCCATCGTTCATTGTGAAGCTTTTAGCGCGCAGAACTGTACCAATGGCTTTTTGAAAATTAATGGCGCCGCCGTTGATGACAAAATCTCCTCTCACATCAAATGTTTCAAAGTCTGTATAATTGATCGTTCCGCCGTCTAGCGTTAAGGAATTAGGACGCAACGCCCTAATGTTGTAAACTCCGCTTTTTATTGTAAGACCAGAATAGACAAAATCAGTATACCTAGTCTGAGAAGTATATACGTATCCTTTATCTGTAAAAGAATATTTACCAAAATCAAATATCAAATTCGGCTGATGGAGGGAATTTATTTCAAAAAATGACTCAATGTCGCCGTTTGCTTTAATTGTATAAGTATCGCTACCACCTAATTCTATCTTTGAATTATTTAGTGAATTTATTTCCGAATTCAAAGTCAGGGTTTTTGTCGTCGGATCATATGTCCCGTATTTTGTATCACAAAGTTCGGCGATTGTAGTATATTCAGAAAAACGACACTCAAATTCACCACTTTCCAAACTTAAATATGCTACACTTGCGGCGTTGGCGTTTCCTGCGGTGAATAAAGCACCGAAGCCGGCAAATGCACAAACTGATGCACAAGCCAATATTGTTGATTTTTTCATTTTTTCTCCTTTTATGACCTTTATGCTTTTTATTTTATCAAATTGATTATGGTTGTCAATAAAAATATATCTTTTTTGACTATTCTTGTTATGCTTGACAAATTTGAGCAAGTGTGATATAATGGAAGCGTATCCCCTCTGGGAAGACCAGAGAGGCATGTTTCTGAGTATATTTCCGCTTCTGGCGGTTTTTTAGTTTTTGAGGTAATTTTTCAGGTATTGACCTGTTTTTGTGTCGGTTTTGGCAATTTGTTCTGGTGTTCCTTCAGCGATTACTTTACCGCCGTTCGCACCACCTTCTGGGCCCATATCAATAATCCAGTCGGC
The DNA here is from genome assembly GCA_017510445.1 of Candidatus Saccharimonadota bacterium. Taxonomy (GTDB): domain Bacteria; phylum Patescibacteriota; class Saccharimonadia; order Saccharimonadales; family Saccharimonadaceae; genus Nanosyncoccus. The sequence goes on along the minus strand of JAFWNF010000004.1, from coordinate 19,912 downwards.
GGATTTAATAACGTGAAGGTTATGTTCGATAACAATCATAGTGTTCCCGCCATCAACAAGACGATTGAGGATTTTTAGAAGTCGTTTGACGTCGTCAGTATGAAGGCCGGTAGTTGGTTCGTCGAGAATGTAGAGAGTTTTTCCAGTACTTCTTCTAGAGAGTTCGGTCGCGAGTTTGATACGTTGCGCTTCACCACCTGAGAAGGTCGTGGCGGGTTGACCAAGTTTCACATAGCCAAGGCCAACTTCTTGAATGGTTTTTAACTTCGGAGCGATGGATGGAATGTTTTCGAAAAATTCGACTGCCTCATCAATTGTCATATTGAGAACGTCGGAAATTGTTTTGCCTTTGTATTTAATCTCTAGGGCCTCGCGATTATAACGTTTTCCGTGACAAACTGGACACGTGACATAAACATCAGGAAGAAAATGCATCTCAATTTTATTAACGCCATCACCTTGACAGTGTTCGCAACGACCACCTTTAACGTTAAAACTAAATCTTCCAGCTTTATAACCGCGTAGTTCTGCTTCGGGTTGACGAGCAAAAAGTTCGCGAATTTGGTTGAAAACGCCAGTATAGGTCGCTGGATTCGAGCGAGGAGTACGGCCGATTGGAGATTGATCGATAACGATAACTTTGTCGAGATTTTCAATGCCGTCGATGCGTTCATGAAGACCGGAAACGGTTTGAGCACGATGCAGGCGAGCGGAAAGTTCGTTAGCAAGAATAGTATTCACTAGCGTAGACTTTCCTGAACCAGAAACGCCAGAAACGACCGTCATAACACCAAGTGGAAAATGAACGTCAATATTTTTTAGATTATTCTCGCGAGCGCCAACAACAACAAGTTCTTTCCCATGTTTAGGTTTGCGGCGTTTTGTTGGGGTTTCGATTTTTAGAGCGCCCGAAAGATATTTTCCGGTGATTGAATCGGGGTTTTTCATGATTTCTTCTGGAGTTCCAGAAGCGACAAGTTCCCCACCTTGGTTACCAGCACCTGGGCCGATATCGACAATATAGTCACTTGAAAGCATCGTATCTTCGTCATGCTCAACAACAAGAACAGTATTTTTCAAATCTCTTAGATGCTTTAAAGTATTTATAAGTTTTTCGTTGTCGCATTGATGAAGGCCAATAGACGGTTCATCAAGAACATAGAGAACGCCTTGGAGACCAGAGCCAATTTGGGTTGCGAGACGAATACGCTGAGCCTCACCACCAGACAAAGTGTTTGCGGAACGACTAAGCTCAAGATAGCCGAGGCCGACATCCTGCATAAACTGGACTCGTTCGCGAATCTCCTTGAGAATTGGGTCCGCAATCATTTTTTCTGATTCGGAAAATTCAAGGTCTTTTTTCAAAACTTTCAGTGTTTCATCGACGCTCAGGCTGCACATATCAACGATATTCAAACCGTGGACCGTAACTGCTAGAACGACGGGCTTCAAACGAGCACCATGACATTCTTGGCATTCGCGAACGCGCATGAAACGCTCAATATCTTTACGGACAAAATCAGAAGTATCTGGGTTGTTGTAACGACGCTCCAAAGTTGGTATTACACCTTCGTAAGTTGTCTCGTAAACCGTTCCGTCGGCAAAACGACCAGAACCAGTAATTCTCATTTTATATTTTTCACTTCCAGTACCATAAAGAATTTTTTCAATCGCTTCAGGATCTAAGTCGCGAATTGGGACATGAATAGAAAAATTGTGTTTTTTCGCAACGGCATCGAGTCGTTTTAGCCACCAAGAATCTTGTGAGACGCGATTAAACGGACGAATACCGCCTTCGGCAATGGTAAGGTTTTTGTTAAAGACCAGGCTGGGATCAATTTCCATACGAGAACCTAGGCCCATACAAGTTTCGCATGCGCCTTGTGGAGCGTTAAAAGAAAAGAGGCGTGGTTCAAGTTCGGGGATTAACTCATTCGGGTGGTCTTCACAAACATAGCGTTGCGAGAAAGTTAGAGTTTCTGAATTTTCAGTGGAAATTCTGCCATCAATCGCAGTAGAATTATCATTGATTTTTAGAATTTTAATAATTCCCTGACCAAGTTCGAGAGCTTGCTCGATTGAACTACTGATCCTCGAAATTAAATCTGGAGAAAGAATAAAACGATCGACGACTAGTTCGATGTTGTGGCGTTCGTTTTTTTCTAGCTCTGGAAATTCATCAAGAGCATAGATTATTCCATCAACGCAGATGCGCGAAAAACCTTTGCTTAAAAACTGCTCTGGGATATGTAGAAATTCGCCTTTCTTTTCGGAAACAATTGGCGCGAGAAGCATCAACTTTGAGCCAAGCGGTAATTTCATTACTTCGTTAATAATGTCTTCGGCCGAACGATGAGATACTTCTTTGTGACAAATCGGACAGTGTGGAACGCCGACGCGGGCAAACAAAAGACGAAGATAGTCATAAACTTCCGTGACGGTCGCGACAGTTGAGCGAGGATTTCTTGAGGTGGATTTTTGGTCGATGGAAATAGCGGGAGAAAGACCGGTGATTGTGTCGACGTCTGGCTTATCCATCACGCCTAAAAACATTCTGGCATAGGAACTGAGAGATTCGACATAGCGTCTTTGGCCTTCGGCATAAATCGTATCAAAAGCAAGACTCGATTTTCCAGAGCCAGAAAGACCAGTGATAATTACTAATTTATCTCTTGGAATGTCGACATCAATATTTTTCAAGTTGTGCTGTCTAGCACCACGGATTTTGATAAAATTTTCGCTATTTTCCATCTGCTTCCTCTTATTTAAACGCAAATATTATACACGTTTTTAGTGAAAAAGTCTAGACGGTTTATGCCAAAATAAAAATGTTGTAATTTTTACAACATTTTTTACAGATTAATAGTGTTTGCCGAGGCTCAAGAAGTCAGAAATATTGATTGCGGCAATTGCACCGTCTGAAGCGGCGGCAAGAGGTTGTTTCAGCGTACCGGAACGGACGTCGCCAGCAGCGAAAACACCTGGGATTTTTGTCATATAATTTGTGTCGGTAATTATAAAACCGTCGTCATCCAGTAGTTCTTTTGGAAGAAAACTTGTCATTGGTTTTTTGCCAACCAAAACGAAAATTGCATCAAAGGCGTTAAGAAAATCAACCGTCGGTTCATAGTTTTCGTAAATCGTGACATGTTTCATCGAGCGAAGCTCGTCGATTTGCCTTTTTTCGGCTTTGATATTGGTATGAGAGATTAGTGTCAAATTTTTTACTGTATTTTTTGCAAGATAAAGCGCTTCAGAAACTGCAAAATTCCCCCCACCAATCACTAAGACGTTCTGGCTAATCACATTATCATTAACGCTCGGAACGGTATAATAAACTGGTTTTTGGATTGGAAGATCTAGGTGAATTGGTTCGGTACCAGTTGCGACGAGAATCGAGCGAGCGAATTTTTCTTCTCCGTCTATTTTGAAGGGCTTGATCGAATCGCAAACGCCAAAATCATTATATACTCCCAAATTCTTAATTTGGCCCAGCAGTCTATTTGCCAAATCTTGACCGCTTCCGTCGAAACCTGGAAAGTTTGCTAAATAAGAAATGTCTGGGAGTGATCCGCCCATTCGGTTTTTTTCAATAACTTCTACAGTTAGTCCCGCCCGTGATGCATATATTGCAGCGGTTAATGCGGCAGGCCCAGAGCCGATAATCGCTAAGTCTAACATTATTCTGTATACTCCAATCCATATTGTGCATAAAGCATCTTCGTATATAGTTTCTGTGCTTCGGCTGAAAGTTTTGAATACTCATCGCTGATTTTAATCGGCATAATCAAGAATTTTAGAGGAACATTTTTTTCTTCACTTTCGGAATCGCATGGATTGTACGAATCGCCATATGCAAGTTCGCCTGGAATGGTAACGATGCGCGCGCCACCAAGCTTCATACCGTTAACTCCAAGATACCAACCTTCAATTAAAGCGTCCTTCTCAACAACGAGTGGATCTTTGAGTTTTGTTGGGGATTCAAAATCATCAAAGCTAGAATCAAAAACTTTCTCGTCGGAGCACCAGCCAATATAATAAGCACCATAGCCGGTAGAATCGGTGTTAAGCTCGTCGCCAGATCCGATTTTCAAATCCTCTGTTTTGATTTTACCGCCTTCGTTAACGGATTTAGCATTGAAACTTTTGACTTTTGAGCGATACCCTGAAAACTTCTCAAAGTATTTGTCAGAAAGTTCTGTAGATTTTTTCTCAAGTTCCGCAGATTTTTCATCATATTGTGCAGTTAATTCAGCAACTAACGCTTCGTCAACTTTCGAATCGGCTGAAGATGTTGAGTTCGCGCTAAGGATAATTGCAACATAAACCGCTACGGAAGCTCCAACCATCAAAGCTGCGATAACGAGAATAAAAATCCTCTGTTTCATACTGGTTTTTAGTTCTGATTCTTGCATTTTACCTCCAACTAGATAACTTCCACACCGTAATTATCGATTAATTTTTTTGTAACTTCTTCAATTATAGCAGAAATTTCGTTTGAATCGAGAGTCTTTTTCTTGCTAGAGAAAGTTAAGCGGAAAGATATGTTTTTTGTTTTACTGGTTTTTTCTGGTCGATAAATTGAAACAGGCGTAAGTTCAAAAATTAATTCTTTTGAGGCTAGAATCGATTCTATATCGCGTTCTAGGTCGATGAATTTAATGTCTTCATTCGTCTTAAAGGTTAGGTCGCGAGTCACTGATGGAAATTTAGAAAGGTTAAAAGACTTAGAAATATTTTTCGGAAGAGACAATAGTTTTTCTAGATCGATTTCAAAAGCGGATATTGGTCCTTCGAGCTTAAATTTTTTCAATATTCTTGTTTGAATTTCCCCAAAAGTGGCAACTATTTTATTTTGATAAATAAGGTTTGCCGAATGAAGCGATTCAAAATAAGATTTTTCAGTGTTTTCAGAAATAGATAGCGGTTCAATATTAAGAAAATCTATCATTTCTTCTAAAGACTTCTTCACAGAATAATAGTCTCCGATTTTTACCAGTGCAAGGTGAGTCTCCATTTTTGGAACACCTTCTTCCGTTAAACCAAGTGATTTTTTCGTGACTTGGTTTAATTCGTAAATCGAAAAGTCCGAAAATCCCGCCTTGAGGTTTTCACGAATTTTATCAATTAGGCTTGGCGTGATAGATTGACGGAAACATTGCAGTTCGGGAGAAATTGAGTTCACGATCTTGTATGAATCTTCTGGATTCTCATTAACTTTTTTCTGAAGATCTTCGCTAACAAACGAATAAGTAAGAACTTCATGAGCGCCCATTTTGTCAGATAGAATAGTGCGGAGAGAAGATTTTAGGCTAATTATCGGATCAATTTCCGGCATTTTGAAATGTTTTGTTGGTAGGGAAAGTGGAATATTATCGTAGCCAAGGAGTCGTCCAACTTCTTCAATGATGTCTTCTTTGATGTGGATATCAGTACGGAAAGCTGGAGCGGTAATTATCATAGCTTCGCCATCGTTTTCGACACTAAACGACACGTTTTCTAAACATTTTACGATTTGGGTAGTGGTGTAGCTTGTCCCTAGTAGACTGTTTATCTCTTGTGTTGTAATTTTTACAACATTTGCTTTAGGTCCTGACATCCAATTGTCTGCAAAATCAAGTGGCTTTGCGTCTAGTTCTTTAATCGCCTCAGCGAGAACGTTGAAAGTTTCGCTCGCAGGCTGTCCTTTTGTAAAACGGGTAATCGCTTCAGAAAAGATTCCATGCGCCATTTGAGTCTTTCTAAGATTGTAAAGCGAAAATGTTGCAGATTCGAGAATGATTTTTTTCGTTGAAACGTCAACTTCGGTATTTTTTCCACCCATCGCTCCAGCCAATGCAACAGGAATATTATTAGAAGTGATTAAAATATCGTTCGGACTCAAATCAATTGTTTTTTCATCAATAAGTTGAAGTTTTTCGCCTTCTTTGGCTAAACGAACGAGTACTTCGGGTTTTTCCGTTCCGCCAACTGCAATGAATTTGTCGTAATCAAAAGCATGAAGTGGCTGACCAGTTTCGAGCATTAAGATGTTTGTGATATCGACTATCGGAGAAACTGGTCGCATATCGGCTTTATAGAGAAAAACGTCGCTCTTTTTGAAATATTTCCCTTTCTTCAAAAAGTCTTCTTTGACTTCAAGAACGGCACATGAATATCTTGGACAGATTTCTGCCGATTCGATTTTGATTGAAACTTTTGAATCTTTAGCAACCAGATTCCCATCTTTTTCTATCAAAAATCCTTCAGGAAAAACTTCTTCGTGATATAGAAATTCTGGTTCATGGAATTTTTCGCCTAGAATGCCTGCGACCTCGCGCGCAAAACCAATTAGACCAAAACAATCTGGGCGATGGGTTAAAGATTTATTCTCAATATCGAGAATAATGTCATCCATTCCGAAAACATCAGAAAAGATATCACCTGGATTTGCGTCTTTTGGATCAATTTCAATAATTCCATCATGGTCAGCACCAGAAAAACCTAATTCATCCGCTGCGGCGAGCATGCCGTTCGATTCAAAGCCACGGAGCTTCTTCACGCTAAGTCGAAAATTTTCGTTACCAAAAGTCTCGGGGACAATTGCGCCTGGCATAATCCAGGAAGCGAGCATACCAGTATGGACATTTGGTGCACCACAGACAACTTGAACATTTTTTTCGCCATCGAAAACTTGACAAAGCGAAAGATGAGTCTCGGGGATTTTTTCGCATTCAACGACTTTAACGATTTTTACGCCTTCGTATTTTTCTTTGAGAGACTGTGTACCTTCAATTTCTACCAATCGAGAGCCAATAAGTTTTAGAAGCTCTTCGGTAGGAATTTTAATATCAACGTATTTTTTAATTTCGTTTAGTGAGATTTTCATAATTAAAACTCCTTTAGAAATTCTAACTTACCAGATTCGAAGTAGCGGATATCATTCAACTGATATTTCAACATGGCCAAACGATCAATTCCTCCACCCCACGCAAAGCCTTTATATACTTCTGGATCAATTCCTGCGCACTTCAAGACGTTTGGATGAATCATGCCACAACCGAGCATTTCAAGCCAGCCATCACCTTTTCCACCAAGTGATTTTGGCTTTTCAATTAAAAGTTCAACGGACGGTTCGGTAAACGGGAAATAGCCTGGTTGGGTTTTGATATTTAATGATTGTCCGTAATAAATTTCGAAAAATTGTTTTAAGACGCCCAGCATTTCACCCATTGTTGCGGTTTTCGAAACAAAAACTCCTTCGCATTGGTAAAAAGTATGTTCATGAGTTGCGTCAACATCTTCATTTCGAAAGACACGGCCTGGAATAGCAACAGCAATATTTTTTCCTTCATCCAAGTTTTTCTTATACTTTTTTAATGCACGGTGTTGCATGGTAGAAGTATGCGCAGGCGGGATAAAACCTTCTGCGGTACGGAAAGTGTCGTAGCCGTCACGTGCAGGATGTCCTGCTGGAAAGTTCAGGCTTTCAAACATATGAAATTCGTCATCGAGTTGAAATGGTTCTAAAATATCAAAACCGAGGCCAGAATAAATCGAAATTACTTTTTCGAGTTCTTGAGTGAGAGGGTGTTTCGTGCCATATTTTTTCGCCTTAAATGTTTCGTTTTCAGCAAATGGCGCAGTCAAATCGATTTTTTCAACCGACTCTAACTCTTCTTCTTCCTCAAGTTTTGTAATTTGAGCTAAGATATCTTGTTTTTTCTTGTTAATTTTTTCACCAAAAGCTTTTCTTTCTTCAGGTGGCAAAGTTTTAATCTTGGCATACTCAGAGCCAAGATTTTTTAATTCTTGTTTCAACTCTTCGATTTTTGACATATCTTATATATTATATCACACGTATCTGATATAAATATGCTTTAAATCAAAATAATAACAAATAGTGAAATAATTGCGAGAACGATAAGAACCGCCCAAACCCATGAAAATTTTCCGGTTTTTTCTGTTTCTTTTAAGTATTCAGAACTACCTATAAAATCTTTATCATCCATTTCCATTGTTGAACTTTTCGTGCGAAGATTAGCGTTAATTTTATTCGTAAGTTCTGTATTGTCGTCTTGTTTTGTGACCATTATACCCATTTTATTCCTTTGTAATTTTTTGAATTTCCTTACAATTGTATCACAAATGTGCTATAATGCTAGCAATATCAATTAAGGAGGTTTTATGGCAAATAGTAAGCCAAAAAAAGCCGTAGCAAAAAAGTCATCTGCTTCTAGCAAAGCAAAAGCAAAAAATTCTACTGCTCCTGCTAAGAAAAAAGTGACCAAAAATGTTGCGGAAAAAAAGGTGGGCGCAGAAGTCAAAACTAAAAAAGTCGAAGCCGTAAAGGTAAAAGAAGTTCCGTTCAAGAAAGATGCCAAAGAACCTGGTTTCTTTAAGGCGCTTTTTGCAAAAAAATGCGATAAAAGTGAAAATATTTTAACAATTTTTAAAGGTAAAAAAATCTGGGGAGCAATTATTGCTGAAGTATTCGGGACGATGCTTCTTTCGATCGTGCTTTTAACGCTCGGCGTTTATCAACCACTTTACATGTTCTTTGTGTTTGTTGGTTTAACGCTCCTTACTTTTGGCCTTTCAGGCGCAAACTTGAACCCAATTATCACTGTTGGTATGATGGCGTCACGCCGTATGTCAGCAATCCGCGGTGTACTTTACATCATTGCTCAAATTCTTGGTGCTTGGCTTGGTTTCTTGATTGTTAAAGCGTTCGTCGTTGGCGCCGGTCAAGATCCTGCTGAAGTTTTGCCGAAAATGGCCGCAATTGAAGGTGAAGGTGATGCATTCCTTTCAGCTTTCTGGATGGTGACAATGATTGAGTTTGTTGGGTCGCTCATTATTGGTCTAACATTTGCGCGTGCTCTACAATTCAAACGAAGCGCTTTGACTTTCGCAATGTTTGTTGCTGGCGGTGTTGTTGTTGCATTTCTGTTCGCAATCATCGTTTCGTCAAACTTTGCTTCGCTTTCTGACAATTTCCTTTTGAATCCAGCAATCGCTCTTATGTACCAAATCCTACCAACATCTGGCGCTGAGGTTTCAGATGTTCTCGGGAAAATCGCAATTGCGCTCGGCGCTCATGTTGCGTTCCCAATTCTCGGTAGTGTCGTTGGTTTCTGCATTTCAGATATCGCATCAGTCTTCAATGGCGAAAAGCTAGACGTTTAGTCTACCCAAAAATAACTCCCTAGAAAAGGGGGTTATTTTTTATCTGTTTATGCTTGACAATTTAAAATAAGTATGCTATAATGAATATATATCCCCTTCGGGAAGACCAGAGAGGCATGTTTCTGAGTGAACTAAAAATGTATCAGCTTATCGTTCTTTAGGAAAGAGCGGAGTTTTTGGTGGAAGAATTTTTTCGCCCAAGAAAATGTCTTTGATTTTTTCAGTAGCGTCTGGGAGGAAAGGACTTAATTCGAAGTTTGCGTGAAGAATCCCGTCAACTAATTCAGAAAGGGCTTTTTCAAGTTTTTCCGTTTCCCCATTTTTGGCTAATTCCCAAGGTTTTTCTTCGTCGATTTTTTTGTTTAGGTTTTGGACATGAGTCCAAGCATGCTCAAAAGCTTCATTGAATTTGAAGTTATTCATTGCTTCAACATATACAGGAGAGAACTTTGTTTCTTTTGTTTTATAGCTTAAATTATTTTTACTACAAAGAGTTGCAAGACGTTGAACGAGATTACCGAGGTCGTTTGCGAGTTCGTTATTATAGGCAGAATCGAATTTTTCCCAAGTAAAATCCGAGTCAACAAAATTGTCAACATGACGAAGGAAGAAGTAACGAAGAGCGTTGACGCCATGACGTTCGAGGACATCGATTGGGTCGACGACATTACCAATTGATTTAGACATTTTTTGACCGTTGACATTAATGAAACCGTGCGAATGAAGAAGTTTCGGAAGAGGAAGCCCGAGACCGAGAAGCATGGCCGGCCAAATAATTGCATGGAAACGAAGAATATCTTTTCCAACAAATTGCACAGTTGCGGGCCAGAAATCGGAGATATCATTATCCGGATAACCTAAAACGGTGATGTAGTTCGAAAGCGCGTCAATCCAAACATACATTACTTGGGAATCGTCATTCGGGACGGTAATCCCCCAACTCAAGTTTTTCTTCGGACGAGAAACTGAAACGTCTGGCGATTCATCGAGAAGTTTTAGCATTTCTTTCTCTCGAAAATCGGGAAGAATTTTCATTTCGCCAGTTTCAATGGCTTTTCTAATTTTCTCTTTAAAATCAGAAATTCTCAAATAATAATTTTTTTCAGAAAGTTTTTCGTAGGATTTTTGGTGATCTGGGCAAATGCCGTTATTTTCTTCTACTTCTTTTTCGGTTACAAAACGCTCGCAGCCCTCACAATACCAACCTTCATATTCGGCAGAGTAGATATGGGGTTCGAGCTTCTTCCAAATTTCCTTACAACGACGTTCATGATCTTTGTCGCTAGTACGAATAAAGTCGGTTGGATAAACGTCGAGTTTTTGAATAAAATCGCGAAATTTTTGAGAGTTTTCGTCGATATATTCGTTTATATCTTTTTTGGAATCGAGGGCTTTATGAAAAATTTTATTACCGTGCTCGTCAGTTCCGGACTGGAATCTGGCTTCTTCGCCAGAAAGTTTTAGATAACGGTAATAAGCATCTGACAAAAGATAATCCATTGTGTGGCCAACATGAGGGTTACCGTTTACATAAGGAATTGCTGTGGTGATATATTTCTTTGTCATAGAGATATTTTACAATATTTTGCGATTTTCAGCAATCAAAAAACCGCCCCGAAGGGCGGAGTTTTTTAGCAGTCGGATCCTGCCCACGCCGAATAGGCTTCGCTATTCGCGTAAAAATCCTCGTAGGTTTCAATTTCGTAGCCAAGCTCTTTAAGGCAAGCTTTGACTTTTGGATCTAGAGGAGTACACGAATCATCTTCACTTGAACAATTATCAACTGAGGATGGATATATGCCTCCACCACCAATAAGATCTTGTATAGTTGTGTAAACTTCATCAATAAGTTCCGAAATTGGCTTTGCGTTAGCTGGCTCTTCGATTTCGAGTGTCTTTGGATAGGAGAAATTTAGGCTAGCAGAAATATCGTAGTTGTCATCAGCATATTTTGTACTGAGGTTTGTAATCTCCTTGTTTTCGATGGTAACAAAAATCTCTGGAATTTTATCAATGTATTCTTTTAAGTCTCCGGCTTTAATTTCTTTTTCGTTTTCGTATAAAGATTTGGTACTATCTTCGACGCCACATTTTTCAGAAACTTCTTTGATTTTTGCTTGGTACTTTTTTAAATAGTTATTGAATAGCTTAGCGATTCCTTCAGCGTCAATCTCCAAATTGTATACCGTGCCTTTTTCGGCTTTTTTACTATCACCTTCATAAACAACCAAGGAAAGAGCTCCCGCCAAGTCATTCGGATCAATTAGGGCAGTAATTTTATCGGCAGTTAATTCATTCGTTAAACATTTAGCTTGCTTTTCCGCTTCATCATCTTGATACGAATATGGGTTCATTTCGCTAGCTTTTTCAGCAATTTTGTCTAAATCAAGTTCAAGCCACTTTCCGTCAATTTGTTCAATGATTGGGCTAATTACTGAATTAAATTCACTACTAGAAGAGCCAAGCATGCCAGAGAGAATATCAGAAACACCATTTAATTTTAGGTAGTTGCTTTTGCTATAAATTTCTCTCGTTTCGAGATTAATCTCTGGCACTTCAGCATTATACTCGGTCAAAACATCACCAAGATCTAAATCAACAAACGCACGAGCATCGGATTGATCGTTCGCTTCTAAAATCAGGTTCGCACCGACGTTTGTTTCTTTGCTACCGGAAGCTGGCTTAATCTTCGCTTCAATTCTTCCATCGATTTTTAGATTTTTGTTCTCAGCCGTCGAGGCTTCTGGAGAAAGAACTGCAGACAAAGTATCAAAGAATTTTATCGATGCGGTCTGAGCATCTTTTTCGGGACTACTAGAAAAAATAAGTATGCAGGCAATCGCGCCTCCTAGTAAAAGGAGCATAATAAGAATGCCAACAATTAGTCCAGTTTTTTTCTTTTTTGGTTGCGTCTCGACGACGCTTCCCATTGGTTCAGCCGACATAATTGGCTCTTGTGGAGCTGGTCCGGCAGGAGACGTTGGCGCCATTGGCTCTGGTTGAGCTGGAGTTGGTGCGTTTGGATTTTCTTCCATTTTTTCCTTTCTCTACAAAAAATAGATTTCGCTTATGTTAAATCTATTTTAGCACAAAAACAATGCTGAAAAAAGTTGTACTTTAATAATTATTTTTTTTAATGTAAAGCTATTAGGTATGTTTCATTGCTGGAAAAAATTTCGCCAAAAAAATATCGCCGTTCTTTAATTATAGAACGGCGATACTGAATGCTGTTAAGCGCCTACGTCGGACATAATCTTAGTTATTAATTCAATTATTGATTTTTCTTTTTCAACAGCTGGGAAATCGATTGACTCTGGATAGCTAAAAACTATATTTACTTCATCTCCTTCCGCAGAAATAATTCTCGCATTTACAATGTCTGTATCAACTATTTCCACATACATTTTCGGTATTACTTCTTCTTTAATTGACGGTTCTAATTCTTCAAATATGTTTTGGTTGTCTTCTTCGGAGCTGACCCCTACGCAGTTTTTGATATTATTTGATGCTGTTTCACTTAGAGATTTAGCGAAAGACGAAAGTTTATTTGAGTTAATTTTTACTTCATAGATCTTTCCTGATTTTGTAGGTTCTATATCAGAACCTTCATATTCTTCATAGCTAAGAAATTTATCTGCATTATAAATTTCCTCTGCCTTTTTTATAATCGCACGATTTTTATATTCTCTCGCAAGACAAGTTACTATATTATCGCCATAAGCAGAAAATGTCTCTTCGACTTCTGGTGCTGAAAAATATAACCATTTATTGTCTAAATCTTTAAATATGCTTTTTAGGGCCGGGATTTCTTCAAATTGTTTCAAAGTAGAAAGTTCTGAATCATTTTCAATTGCATTACCAATTCCAGATATTTTCACATATAACTCACCGTTTCTTGTCGCTGTGGCCTCGACACCAGACTCGTTACTGACCTTATCCGAATTGTAAATCTTTATATAAGCTTTTTCGTTATTCCCTTGAATTGTCATACTCGGGTTTGCAGATGAGGCTCGACTCGAATCTTTTGTCAAAAATGATATTTCTGCAACTATATTTTTATGTTTAATATTGGTATTGGCGGATGGATCAATGACGGATTTAACCGTGTCTCTAAAGTTTGAAAAAGCTCGGTCTGCTTGGCTCGGCATAAAGACCAACAAGCATACGACCCCACAAACAATTAAAATCAACGCAATGACTGCGCAAATAATTATTTTCTTTTTTTGATGCTTATTTTTTGTCGCATCGGTATTATTATTTCCCATTTTATCCTCGCTGTTTAGATTAACCTAATTTTAGCACAAGTTTAATGAAAATAAAATATAGAAAATCTAGTTAAATCAATATGTCTGAAAGTTTTTGCCAATCATTTAGTGTTAGTTCTTCGGCGCGTATATTTTCTGATAAGTGTAGCGATTTTAGAGATTCTATGGCTTTTTCGCGAGAAACAATTCCGGAAGCGGACAGGTTTGCAACCAGTTTTTTTCTAGGCATTTTAAAACCAATTTTTGCTAAGTTTAAAACCTTTTCAGAGACTTCTGGTTTTTTCGGATCAAGAATAATAATTTGACTGTCAACTTTTGGCGCCGGAGTGAAATATTCTCTGCTAATAACAGGCCCAAGTGTAACAGTTGCGCGATTTTGGACGAGAAGCGAAAGAAGTGAATTTTTCCCTTTCTCAGCTGAAATACGTTCAGCGACTTCTTTTTGAATCAAAAGAACAATTCTTTCCGGGAGATTCTTTGAGTTTAATAACTTTTCAATAATTGGTGAGGTAATATAATACGGTATATTCCCAGCAACGACAAACGGTTTTTCAAACCCATCCATATCGAATTTAAGAAAGTCTTCATTTTTCACAACCAGATTTTTGCCTGGAAAAGATTTTGGAAGATTTTTAGCTAAGTTTTCGTCAAATTCTACCGCTATAACTTTTTCAAATTGCCTTAAAAGAGCCGATGTTAGGGTTCCGAGACCGGGACCAATTTCTAGACAGGTTTTTGATTTCACTCCATCTGATGCGAGCAAAGCGATGTCGTCAAGAATAATTCTGTCTTTAAGCCAGTTTTGGCCAAGAGATTTTTTATTCTTCATTAAATTCCGTCCCGTTTAGTCCAGTCAGTAGCAAGGTCAAATTGTTCTGGATTCGTGCGTGCAAAAGTACCAGTGTCATAAACTTTTCCTGGACCAAGCGAAGTCTGAACAATAGAACAACGTGGGTAGCGATCAAGCGCGGCGGCGACAAGCACGTATCCGTCAGCGTCCACTTTTGCGCCATCTTCGCGAACAGAATATGAATTTTGACCACAAAATCTCATTACGCCTGACATATTTAGATCATAATAAGTTTCTTGGCGTTCGACGACAGTACCGTCGTCTTTTGTTACGGTATAACGATTACGTCCCATCGAGGCGGTCAAAGGATGCATTTCTATTGGATCAACACCAATTTTGGTAATTCTTTCGACTGGTTCTTTTGTAACCTCTTCAGAGACTTTTTCGCGAGAAACTTCAACTCCATTTTTAGTTTTAACAGAATAAGTTACGGTTTTTCTGCCAATTTCACCATGTTGAACGACTTCAGTTTTTCCCGAACCGATAGTAAAGTCTTTTTCGGTTTTTTCCGTAAATGGTATTTCTTCTTCAATTGTAATTTTCGAACCATTGCCGTGCTTCACTTCATAAACCGAAGCTACCCCCATCTCTAAAAATTGAGAGTTTGGCGTGACTTTTACTTCATCGCCATCGAAGACCGAATAATCAGCTTCTAAAGCAATTTGTTTTGGATCGAACGACGAAGTCATAAGAAATCTTCTTGAAGCACCGTCTATAACAAGCACAGGTCTAGCGCGGTAAACATTAATAAAATAGTTGTCTGCATTGATTTCGGAATCAAAGCCTGGGTCAACCGAATCATACTCGGATATACTAATTTTTGCGCGCTCTAAAACTTCACCTACGGTTCCTGCATCGGTTTTAATACTGGTTTTTTCGCCATTATCATAAATAACTACATGAAAAGCATCTGGCGTGTCTTTAACGAAACTTTCTGAATTGTTGTCAGCAAAAGCCTTCGGCAAATTTATAAGCAAGAGACCAAAAATAACGCCGACAAAAAGTCCAGCGAAAATAATCAGAGACTTGAAATTTTTTTTCAAAGCTTGTCTCATTAGGTATATTTTATTATATTTTTGCGCTTTTGTCTATAATTCAGGGGCGAGCGATTCGTACCAAAGTTTCAATTCTTCGACGATAAAACTATTTTTTTCGTCTATTGCAATACGCTCAAGTTCTTTCAGAAAATATGGTTCTTGTCTTTTCAGGCGAGAAAGGCGATATTCTTCCCATTTTTTTGTTTCGTCTTCGCTGAGTGAAATTGGAAAATTCTTTGCTTTATAGTGAAGCAGAAGTTCTGGTAACCTTTCGTCGGCAAAATTCGGATGAAAATCGGCTAATTCATTTACTGAAGCATTTCTTACGGCATTTATACGAACTCTATCGCCGTCTGGTAAAAAGCTATCATAAAGCATCGACTCAGCATCAAAAGCCTTCCCCCATTCTTTTTCTTCTTTGGCTTTTTTCTTGCGTTCTTCAAAAAACCCAGGGTGATTTAATAGTGTCTTTAAGTTTTTTTCTACTTGTTCTTTATTTAACCCGATTTTTACCCAACCATCATTTTTCTCTAGTACCGAAATTGGAGCAACGGCGGGGCATTTATTGTAAGCCATCTCTTTTACAATTGGGTAGAATTTATCTTTACCCTCTTCGTCTTTGGTTTTCATTAGTTCTTCGAGATTATAGCGCAAATCAAAAACAAGAATATTACCATTTTTCCCTTCGGCAAACGGAAAAACGACTGTTGTGTTGTTAAAATCATGAGAGTAGCGCCCAGAAGCATAAACGAACGGGATAGGATTTTCTAGATTAAACATACTCTTTAAAGTACGTTTGTCGCGAATTTTAAAGAGAAAATTGAATAAACTTGGTTGTTTTTCTTTAATTAGTTTCGCAACGGCTATCGTAGCAAAAACATCAGCAAGTGCGTCGTGGGCGTGCTCGTGTTCAATTCCATTGAGTTTAGTTATTAGCTCAAGGCGATTAGTCGGTTTTCCGTCTTCGCGGAAGGGCCAATTAATCCCTTCTGGCCGAAGCGCGCGAGTGAGACGAACAACGTCGAGCATATCCCAACGCGACCGGCCATCTTTCCATTCCCACTCGTATGGATCATAAAAATTACGCCAAAATAAATGGCGCATAAATTCGTCATCAAAGCGAATCGAGTTGAAGCCTAAAACGATGGTATTTTCGGTGAAAATTTCGTCTTGGAGAAAATGGCAAAACTCGGCCTCGAGAAGTCCATCTTCAACAGTTTTTTGAGGAGTAATCCCAGTCACGGCAATTGCGCCAGGTGATGGGAGAGTATCGTTTTGTATTTTAACAAGGATATTTACTGGCTCGCCAATTGGATTTAAATCCAAATCTGTTCTTTGGCCCGCAAATTGCATAATTCGATCTTCTCTCGAAGAAAGTCCGGATGTTTCAAGATCATAGAAGAAAAAAGTCTGACTAACCATGGAAAAATTATAACATATTAGACGCTTTTCCGAATCTACTAGAGGCTACTTGCTTTTTTAGATACTTTGTGCTATAATAATGGAGAAGGGTGTCTTTCTGTGTCAAAAATTAGGAGGTGTTAATATGAAAGATCCTCGCGCAATTACGTTTTTAATCGTTGGCTTAGTTGTCGCAATAGCTGCTTTAGTCTACAATGGATTTTTGCTATACCGTCGTAAAAAAAATAGAGGCGAAGTCGATAACGCAGTGATAAGAGTCATGAAAAACTACAAAGTTATCACTCTTTCAAAGGCTCTTGCGATAATAGCGATCGGTAAACTGACTCATAGAGACATGAAAAACATTTGTTATGAAATCTATGAGGACTGCGATGATTCGAACTCGTTTCATTTCGTAATCAGATTAAAGACTGATAAACCGGTTCGTGAACCCAAAGATCGATTTATCGTCGAGGCGACTTCCGAAAACTATTCGGAAGTCATCTCAAAGCTCTCCGCCCGCTGATGCGGGCTTTATTTTTTTGTGAATATATGGGATAATGATAGAATAACTTTTCAAAAATACCTTGGAGGTGAAATTGTGGAAAGGTTTGCTCTTTTCTTTGCTCTGAAATTTTTCTTTATCGGAAAAAGGGGGTGGTGACTTGTTAAAAATGAGCCCTGCAGGGGTTGTTGATTGGATTTTTAACGAAGCTTGGACCGCTATCATGATTAGTACGATTGTGCTCATTCTATTCTTGGCTCTTATCTGTCTTGGGATTCATGATCTTCGAGAATTACAGAGGATTAACGATGTTTTTGCGACAATTCTTCTCTGCGAGGACGAGATTGAATTACCGAAAGCTATTGCTCTCGAGGTCATAAACGGAGCATTTTGCTCAAAAATAACAGAAGAAGATTTAATCGTGGATATCTATGAAAACCCTGAAAAGGAAAACTGGGTAAATTTGGTTACCAGAAAAGATGTCGATGAGCAAATTGATCATGAAGGATTGATTGCAACCGCAACAGAGAAAAATTTCGGAATGATTATCTTAAAGCACTTGCTTTGAGAAAGGCTCGCACAGGCGAGCCTTTTTCATGCAAAATCGCCGCAAAAAAGCGGCGATGTAGAAATTAAAATGGGCAATGTTCTATAAGAATAGAAACGAAAAGGCCCAGCCCAGGGATAAAATGTGCGAGAGTCTGAAAAGCGTAAAACAGAATTTCAGCGATAGACATGAAATCACCTCTCTTAAAACTTCACATAGAATCTATGTGAAGTTTATTTTAACACTTTGTTTTTATTTGTCAAAAAAGTATTCCGAACATAAGCTTGATTATATTTTTAAATTTGCAATAATATAAGTAAATAACAATAGAAAGGTTCAAATGAATAAACCAAATTCTTTAACTAGTGGCGAACAGCAAGACAACAATCCCGAAGCAAACTCTGAAAAATACGATTCTTTTGAAAAGCACATGGAAAAGGAAGGGCTAGAGCGCAAGAACGACGAAAAAATTACTCAAAAAACTCCCGAAGAAAAAGCGGAAGAATTAGCATCTCTAAGATCAAATGTTATGTCTCAATACAAAGAAGAGCAGTCTATAAAGACTGAAGCTGAAGTCCCTAAAGCAAAACGCGAAAAAGCCCACGACCCAGATTCGGAAGAAATTACTCGCGACCCAGGTACAAAGGCAATGTCTGAAGAAGCGGTAAAGCATGGGCGGAGCGCACAGCTAGCGATGACAATTGCTCTAAATACAAAACTTGGGATTGCTAGAAGAACCAACGATGATGTCACCGCTAAACATATAGGGGACGCCCAGGAAGCGCTAACTGGCTTGATTGATAAAGCTTATCCCGATGTAGTTGAGCCGGGCGAAGGAACTTTAGGAAAGCTCCAAGTGATAGAAAAAGCCCTTTCGCGAGACGCTTTTTCTGAACTCTTAGAGAATATAAATACTCCTGTAATGGAAGGCTACAAAAGCTACGAGGCTGCTGTAAAAGCGCAACTTGAGCAAACTAAAAGTATTTTAAGTAGAGAAAGTTCTTATACTGGCTCAGAATACACCACGACCGTGAATGGTAAAAAGGTGAGCAGCAGTTTTAAAAAAGGAGCCGAAGATATTGCAAAAGGTATGCTCACTGTTAAACACCCAAGTTTAGCCAGAAGAACTCCGTCTGAAGTTCTCGCGCAGGAAGATGAGGACAATCGTCTCAGATCCGACGATACAAAAACGCTCGAAGCATTCCGGGTTGCCGTTAGGGATAAGAAAACCGAACCAACCAGAGATGATCGCAAGATGCTAGATAAGGTTACAGAGATCGAGAATGTTTGCAACCAACTGTTTGACATCGCCGAGGCTCGTTCGATGTGTTACGAACTAAGAAAAGATTTGAATGGCGAATCTGGTGTAGATTTTTCGAAGGCTGTAAAGACGATAGCTAAAATTGAGAAGAAATTAGCAAAACAGGAAAAGAAATTACAAAAAAGTATCAAGAAAATTGATTTTGGCAGTTTGCAGAGTAGAGTCAACGCCGTTGCATAAAACAATAATTAGACAAACGAAAAGCCACCCGTTGGGGTGGCTTATCCGTATAATTTGGCACCTTGCTAGTTTCCCGCAGAGCAGTATAATCGCCGCTACTGGGCTTGACTTCTGTGTTCGGAATGGGAACAGGTATTTCCCCAGCGCTATGGGCACCAAATTGAGCGCGCGTGCGTCTCTATTGATGTCCATTTTGTGCCAAGATTTTAAATGACGTTCGGTGTCGAGCACCGATTGCTAGATAAGTCTACCAAGTTGTCACTGTAATGTCAAGCATATAGAGACAACTTGGAACATAAAAAGGCGATGGATCGATTAGTACGCTTCGGCTCCACATGTTACCATGCTTCCACCTTGCGCCTATCAACCAGATCATCTTTCTGGGATCTCATAGGGAATTCTTATCTTGGAGTGGGCTTCGCGCTTAATATGCTTTCAGCGCTTATCTCTTCCGAACATAGCTACCGGGCGATGCAGCAGGTGGCCACAACCCGTACACTAGAGGTTCGTCCACCCCGGTCCTCTCGTACTAAGGGCAGATCTCCTCAAAATTCCTAACGATCATGCCGGATATAAACCGAACTGTCTCACGACGTTCTGAACCCAGCTCGCGTACCACTTTAACCGGCGAACAGCCG
>JAFWNF010000014.1 GCA_017510445.1 Candidatus Saccharimonadota bacterium | reverse complement strand
TGATAGCCACGTAATCAGTGCATGATCAGTCACGTGATCCGGGCATGCGCAGTCACGTGATCAGTGCATGATAGCTACGCGATCAGTGCATAATGAGTCACGTGACCAGTGCATGATCAGCCACGTGATCAGTGCATGATAGCCACGTGATCAGTGCATGATAGCCACGTGATCAATGCATGATAGCTACATGTTCAGTGCATGATCAGTCACCTGATCAGTGTATGATCAGCCACGAGATCAGTGTAAGATAGCCACGTGTTCAGTGCATGATCAGTCACACGATCAGTTCATGATCAGCCACGGGATCAGTGCATGATAGCCATGTGATCAGTGCATGATAGCTACGTGATCAGTGCATAATCAGCCACATAATCAGTGCATGATAGCCACCTGACCAGTGCATGATCAGCAACGTGATTAGTGCATGATAGCCACGTGATCAGTGCATGATAGCCACGTGATCAGTGCATGATCAGTCAGGTGATCATTATATGATCAGCCACATGATCAGGGCATGATAGCCACGTGATCAGTACATGATCAGCCACGTGATCAGTGCATTATCAGCCACGTGATCAGTGCATGATCAGTCACGTGATCAGTGTATGATATCCACGTGATCATTTCATGCTCAGTCATGTGATCAGTACATGATAGCTACGTGAACAGTGCATGATCAGCCACGTAAACAGTGCAAGATCACCACGTGATCATTGCATGATTAGTTACGTGACGAATGTATGATTAGCCACGTGATCAGTGCATGATAGCCACGAAATCAGTGCGTGATCAGTCACGTGATCCGGGCATGCAGAGTCCCGTGGTCAGTGTATGATGAGCTTTGTGATCATTGCATATTCAGCCACGGGATCAGTGCATGATCAGTCACATGATCAGTGAATGATCAGCCACGAGATCAGTGCATGACCAGTCACGTGATCAGTGCATGATTAGCCAGGGGATCACCGCATGATAGACATGTGATCAGTGCATGATAGCTACGTGATCAGTGCATGATCAGGCACGTAATCAGTGCATGATAGCCAGCTGACCAGTGCATGATCAGCAACATGATGAGTGCATGATCAGCCACGTGATCAGTGCATGATCGCCACCTGATCACTGTATGATCAGCCACGTGATCCGTGCATGTGCAGTCACATGATCAGTGTATGATCAGCCACGTGATCAGTGCATGATAGCCAAGTGATCAATGCATGATAGCTATGTGATCGGTGCATGCTGAGTCACCTGATCAGTGCATGATCAGCCACGTGATCAGTGCATGATAGCCAAGTGATCATTGCCTACAGATACGTGATCAGTGCATGCGCAGTCACGT
>JAFWNF010000003.1 GCA_017510445.1 Candidatus Saccharimonadota bacterium | reverse complement strand
TGCATTATTTAATTATCCTGATAACAATTATTTAGGGTGGGCACATCCTAATAAAGTAGGATATATAAACTCAGCTTGTTATGCACGGGCTGAGCCGGGTGGAATAAGATAAACAACTTATTCTCCCAGCTCTGCTCGTGAGGCTAGGAATAGCTACAAGGGCAGTACATTTAAAATTTATTCCCGACCCCGGGGACAAACGGGTACACTAGCTTTGCTGAGAGGCTTAGCTTAGGTGGGAAGGAGTCATTATGGCTCTTAACGGAAGATTCTTTAAAATTGTCACTATCAACGGAGTATCGGCGGGGTTCTCAGGTTCGACCAGAACGAAGTTCCTGATTGAACTAAAAATTGGAAGAAAAGATGAATCTGGGGATTACCCTAGGTCAAGGGTAGCCGTTCGCTGGATAGGCGGGCGGAAGCCCTTACCCGAGGAGGTGTTCCTTGGGCTAAGGGCGCTCTTGGCCGAGCTCAAGTTCCCCATAGCCCAAATTAAGAGGAGGCAGGCCGTAAGGTTTGTCTCTTCTTGGAGGCGGGAGTACTGGGTAGAAAAATTCTACCCGGGCTGCCCAATAAAAAGAAATATTCTCATGGAGGTTGGCTCCATGGGGACCATAACCGGAACTGGCAAATCCGGTTATGACTATAAGAGCGAGAGGGATGGCCGAGAGGTCGATCTCTATGACCTCTTAGATTTGGGGGTTGCATTGGGGTACATCCCCGTATACAACCCCCATGAAATGGAAGAAGAAGGGAAATATGAATTCCCAGACGCTAGCTTTTATTCTCCGTATCATCCGGAGAATGATAGCGTTAAAATTCAGAACGCCAGAGATCTGGCGCTAGAACCTGGCTGGGTACAGCCGGGGGAATATGTCGTGGACGGCGAGCTCGTAGAGCCGTGGTCCGAGAAGACCGACGATTCTGATGAATAAAATGCTCAAAACGGAGTTTTAAGACAGATTTTCTCCGTAGCCATTGCTTGGGCTAAACAAAAAAATCTTTAATATAATCCCTCGGCGCAAAAGTGCCGGGGGTATTTTTTATGGGTTTTTATCGAGTTTGTCTTGATTTTTATTCTCGGAAGAATTGCTTTTGATGGGAAGCTTTGCTATAATAACCATAAAAGGAGGAAATATGAAAGAGGGATTTATTCCAGGCACAAATCCTGTTTGGGGTAGAGAATTACCGGACGATATGGATAATTCTTTGGTGGATAAGTATGGAAATCTATACGATAATGGATATAATTTCGATGAACGTGATGATGGAGATGATGGGGAAGGGAGTAATGAGACAACTTTCGAGTCTATAAGGGAAGATCGGGAACTAGTCGATTATGTAAAAGACGAAATAATTTATACTGGCTTGTTTTTTGATCCGGATGAACTTTATGATAAATTTCCTCCGAGTTTAGTAAGCAAACCGGGCGCAACTAGAATTAGAGATCCGCACGTTACTGTAACTTATCTTGGTAAAGGCGATCCGAGTAATGCAGACCCAAATGTCAAAGCGAGCAAGGTTTTTCTTGATTCTTTAGGCAGTAACGTGACATTTCGTATTATTGGGTATGGTAATAATGGGCAGAACGAAGGTCTTGAGGTGGAAATCATTCATGCTGATGATTCAGAAATCCAGGAAACGCTTCAAAAACGTGTTGAACTTGATGAAAATGGCGAGAAAAAACCAGTTATTATGCATATTACTACTGCGCTTGCTGAGGGAGCTAAAGCTTATGACACCAAAGACCTTGATTTTAAACCTCTTGAGACTCCAGTTATGATAAGTGGGGTTTATAAGTTTTTCCGTAATGACGGGGAATTGATCTCTAATAGAGACGAAATTCGAGAAATGAAAGAATCGGGCTTTGCTGCAGAGGAAGTGAGTGACGCAGATAGAATGCCTGCCAGAGAAAAAAACTAATTGTTGTTGTTTGGCTTATCTGGGTGTTCTTGATTTAATCTGATTTGAATAGCTTGCTCTAATTCATCTTGGTCGGTGGATTTTATAATATGTTTTTTGGCAAAAAGATAGAATTGACGCATAGCATCAGCGATTTCTGGGGATTCGATTATGGTAGACATGCCACCTTTAGAATAATTAATAAAAGTGACATTGTCTCCGAAGATGCTAATTTGTACTGGAGAATCATATTCACCCGGGGGGAGAAGGGTGCGTGTAACAAGTTGTTCGGTCGCTTTTTTTCTA
This sequence comes from Candidatus Saccharimonadota bacterium, assembly GCA_017510445.1. GTDB lineage: Bacteria > Patescibacteriota > Saccharimonadia > Saccharimonadales > Saccharimonadaceae > Nanosyncoccus. Next base: position 230,955 of record JAFWNF010000003.1, on the reverse strand, counting down.
GTGCGAGGAGTAAATTCAGATGGAGTGATACTCTCCGTAGGAATTTTGGCTTCCATTTGGGCTTTTTTAAATCTCTCGAGATATTCTTTATTTGCTATTTCATCCCAGCGACTGCGAATATAATAAAAAGGTTGTTTTTCAGCGATGATTTTGTGACGAATTATTTCAACGCCTTCGTCGCCATAAAATGTCTGAACGCCTGGTTCGCTTTGGTGTTCGTTGTAAAAATTAATTAAACTGGGGAGGTTACCTTCGAGATTGCGAGCTTGGCGGGCCATTTGACGGAGGCGTTTTTCGGCGAGGCTCTCTAATGCTGCAGGGTGATTTGGGATATATGCTGAGATTTTGCCCTTATATTTTTTAGAGACTATTTCTGATTTTTCGAGCTTTTCGAGGGCAGAATAGACAGTGGTGCGGTTTTCACCGATATCTTCGGCGATTTCGGCAGGGGTTTTTTGCCCGTTTTCTATCAGATAAAGATAGATTTTTGCCTGTATCTCGGATAGGCCTGCTTGAATGAGTATTTCGGTGTCCATATAGGTATTATATCATACCATTTATGCTTTTGTCGAACCAATTTCGACAAAATTTCTAAATTCTACCCCTGTAAAATTTATTATTGTTGGTTTAATATTGACAAAACATAAGAAGTTTGGTATAATGGTGGCAACAATCAAGCAAATGTGTTGTGAGATTGCGCAGAGTTAATATCATGGTGGGTGAGCAGGGAAGTAGAAATTAATTACTTCTTCCTATACCGGTATTAATGAACCTTTAGAAATGCATTATTTAATTATCCTGATAACAATTATTTAGGGTGGGCACATCCTAATAAAGTAGGATATATAAACTCAGCTTGTTATGCACGGGCTGAGCCGGGTGGAATAAGATAAACAACTTATTCTCCCAGCTCTGCTCGTGACCGCGAAAGCGGAAGCAGCGGTACGTTTACAATATGTTATCCTGGCGGATTAAGAGATTTCTAAGCTAGAGATTTCTTAATCCGTTAGAGATAACGGAAATTTTTCCGAAGAAGGAGGTGAAAAAATGACTTTCTTCGGGTTCGCTCTTGCGGATTCGATGTTTGTCGGTGATTGCCAAATCACTCGGCAGGCAATTGAGCCCGCAACCGTGCGCGAGATGGCGGAGAGGGGGGAGCTTGCTCCTTGCCTCAATCCGTCTCACGCCCCGACGATTGATGCCATGCGTTCGCGCTTTGGCATCGACGTCGAGATCCCGGAAACGCCCGCAAGGGTAGTTCTCGGGGTCGGCGACCGACTCGTGGTGATGGGAGTCCGCGGTCTTCCGCGACTTACCGACCGCCACGAATACACGGAAGAGGAAATTGCTTCGGCGAGTTTCTCTTTCTCCGTGTATACGGTTGTTGGCTAAGCGCTGGCTTAGCACGGTGAAGGTTGAATAAGATTCGGGGTGGAAGCATACCATCTGGCGGCCTGTGGTCGCCTGAGGTACACCTGGCAACAGAACGGGGTTTTGAGTCTGAACCCTGAGGCGATAGCATTACGATAATGCTTTGGAGTGGTTAAAGCGCTTTGATCATTCCTAGAGTCTAGGGCAAGATTATCCTTTCGAGGAGATAGTGTCTAGATTTGTCGAGACTCAAAGGGAGTTTTGGATCTTCCTTCGGCAAAACCGAGAAACAAAACCATTGTTCAAAACGGAGTTTTTAAGACAGATTTTCTCCGTAGCCCTTGCTCGGGCCAAACAAAAAATCTTTAATATAATCCCTCGGCGCAAAAGCGTCGGGGGGTATTTTTATGCGGCGGGGTTTTCTTTGGGTGCAGCAGAAGTCAGAACCAGGGCTTTTTTTCCAGTTTTGGCGCGTAAGAGGTTAGTAAAGCTTTCTTGATTTCTGGATGGCGGGTGAGATTCTGATACTCCTTTTGCGTAGAGTATAGCAACATTAGCAATACGTCTGAATTGATCTTCATTGCCATATTCTTGATCAAACCAGTTGGTGTTGTGGTTTAATTGGGCGTTTTTTTGGCGTAATTTGTTGCCAACGCTGATAAGTCTAGCAATTTTTCCGGAAGGAGTGTCGGCTCGGTCGCCAATGGCGGCAAGATCGACAGAAATAGAGCCAGACTTGTTTATTGGGCTGCGTTTCGGGTCATTTGCGGCCATATTTTTTGTGCGACCTTCGCGGTCGAGGCGGATGGCGCTGACTTTGTCCATTGTGGACTCATCGTAAAAATGAGGATTTTTGAGAGCATCTTTATGAGGACGAAAAGGAGATGGAAGTTGTAAGGGGCTAATTGGATTGACGATAAAGCTAATAGAGGCCTCTATTCCAGTTTTATTGCCGTACTCATAAGTCGACTTAAAGCTTTCAGAGCCTTCAGGACGGACATAGAGCAGAACATGGCCATAATCTTTTGAGTAAAAATTAAAAATGTGACTATTGCGGTTATAACTAGGGCCAATAACTTCTTCAGCAAAGGCACCTTCTTCTCCTTTTTGGGCGTCACATAAGGTGCCACTAATAATCCTAAGGCTTTTTCGTTCATATTCTAGAGCTTCCATAGCGTTTTTGAGATTAAAATGCGCTTCTCCGAATTGTTCCAGATTGGCCGAAACGGAGCCTTTTTCGCCGATTTCCTTAAAGACGGTGATAATATCAGTGAGACGTTCGTTAGCGGCGCGAGATAATTGCTTAGTGAATCGTCTGTCGTCAACCCCCCTAAATAGATTGGCGACTGATTTGATTGATTTGCGACAAGAACCCAAACTTTTGAAAATTTTGAGTTTTTCTTCGTCCGTTATTTTTTCTGAACTAGTAATAGAAAGTAGGGAATCGCCGAAATCTTCACCAAAGTCAACAGCGACGAAGTTTTCGAGAAGTTTTTTGCGAAGATTTTCATTTTTGGTGTTTTTGAGGACGGCTGTGAGCTTTCCGAAACGGTCGTTGTTCGCTTTGGTCATGAACTTTAGAAGATGCGCTTGAGACTCTATAGGAATTTCGGAGAGATTTAGATTTAATTGCTTATCTAGGAGTTGTTTTGTTGTTGGACTATGGGCTGAACTGATGAGAAAAAGTTCTTCTTGAGTTAACCCAAAGGTGTTTTTTGCTGAATAGTTTAATGGAGAGGCTGTTTTTCTGCCAGTTTTATTAGAGAAGTTATCTATACGATCATTTTCTGTAGCGGTAGCGGCTATTCCGGGGGCGATAATGGTCAAAAAACGATTTTCTGGGAGAGCGGGGAAATCGTGGTGAAGCTGTTCTTGTTCAGATTTGATTTCCCGTTTCTTTAGTTCGTACTCTATAAAGTATTCGTCATATTTTGGATCGTCTTCATCTATTTCGACCCATTTAGTATTAAAGCGATCACGAATTTCTTGGGAGTATGATTCTGATATAATTTGGATTAAAGGAGTAGAATTTTTATTCTCTGACAAGGAAGTAAAGGCTTCCTCAATTTTTTTAAGGGCTTTTGCGCTCCAGCCATCTTCTCCACAGTGATTTGAGATGCTATTAATTACGGTAAGCAATTGAAGTTGCTTTAGTGGTGATATGTTTTTACTCGTGAGGATTTCTTTAAAGGGATTAGAGTCGGAGAATGAATAATCATAAACAACTTCGTCATAAATGTCTCTAGCGCAATCGTTTTTATTTGAACGTTCGGCAATAGAGAGAAGCTCAAGGCTACTTTCCAAACCACCACAATAAGAGGAAAAACTAGGCGAGAAGGAAAAAAAGTTCTCGTAGATGGCCCATTTTCCGTCGTTGTCGCTATTGTTATATTTATCGAGTATGGCAGCGCAGAATAGTTTTCTAGCTTCACTATGTTTTTTAGTGATGATTCTGTCTTCTTCGTACTTTTTTCCTTCGCCGGCTAAATCTGCTATTCTATGCTCTATTAGAAAGGAATATGATGGTCGTCCCCTATGAGAAGAAGAAAAATCGAGACTTTCAACTAGTTCTAAAATATTAGCTTGTTCTTCTTCGGAAATAAGATTAAGAGTAAGATACGGAAGGATACTTTTTGCAGTATCACTGTTAAGGATTTCTTTGGTTTGTTTAGAAGAATTTTCTGAGTTTGATGACTGCTCTTTGGAATTAATAGAGGAAATGGATTCGAATTTTTCCATAAGGATATTGTAGCATTTTTGAAAATAATAGGGAACTACTAAGCATGGTATAATACGGACATGGAAGATACGAGAAATCTTATAGATGAGTATAAGGGAATGGAGAATGATGAAGTTTTTGATGCGCTTTCGAAAAAACGCAATTTTCTAGAGGTGGCGATTGAAAATGTTTCGCACGATTTTAACGTGGGGACGATTGTAAGGAGTGCAAACAATTTTAACGTCTCTAAAGTGCATATTATAGGAAATAAGAAGTATAACCGCAGGGGAGCGATGTGCACAGATAAGTATATTGAGATTTTGCACTGGGAGAATTTGGCGGATTTTTTGAAAGATCAGAAGGAGAGGGAACGGAAGATTGTCGCAATCGAGAACAATACAGAGAGAGTTTTGCCTTTATCTCAAGGGAAATTGCCAAAAAATACGACCTTGGTGTTTGGAAGCGAGGGAGATGGAATTTCTAGGGGATTGTTAGAGGAAGCGGATGAAGTGCTTGAAATTGAGAGCTTTGGATCAACTAGATCGGTGAATGTTGGGGTAGCGGCCGGAATTGCGATGTATGAGTGGGTGAGGAGGAATGTTCTCTAGCTTGATTTTTTTGTGAAGATGAGATATGATAGAAGAGTAAGGGGTAATAGCTCAGTTGATTAGAGCGCTGCCTTTGCAAGGCAGAGGTCCAGGGTTTGAGTCCCTGTTACTCCACCATATTTAGCTTATAAAAAAATCGCCCGAAGGGCGTTTTTTGAGCGTTTAAGGCTTTAACCCATTTAAAAAATGAGAATAGAGAATTTTAGTTTTTTGATTAAATTGGATAAAAAATTGACAAAAAGCAGAACCGCTGCTATTTTGCCAGCGGTTCTAAAAGAATAATAGGTCATAAGTTTGAGCAACCTCGCAGTGGTTTTGTTCAAACTACCCCTATTGTATATCACAATGTGAATAATGTCAATGGTTTTTTCCACATTTTGTGTAAAAATGTTTATTTTTTGTTCGGATGTTTGTTCGCATATTATAACATAAAAAAGTGAAAATGCTTATTGACAAAACGAAAGCAGTATGATATAATGGACGTAATCACTCTGAAAAAAGGGTGGGATTAATAGAAATGTTTTAAATTTGGTGGGCAGAAAGAGAGTTTCAGAATGGCTGGAACCAAAGCTGGTGGCTTAAAAGCTGCTGCAACCAATAAAGCCAAATACGGTAAAGAATTTTATGCCCGTATTGGTCAAAAAGGTGGTCAAAATGGTCACACTGGCGGTTTTGCCGCTAACCCAGCACTTGCTAAAATCGCCGGTGCTAAAGGTGGACGAATTTCTCGTCGTGGCCCTGCTAAAAAAGTTGCCTAAATACACTTGGGACTTTTCTTAGAAAGAAAAGCCCCAACGAAAAGAACTAGTATGAAAAAGAAGTTAGGCACATGTCCTAACTTCTTTTTTGATTCATGATTATTTAGATCAGGTGCATGTCCTGACTTTCTTTTTGTTTTAAAACTGATGTATAATAGAGAAAAAGGAGGTAAAAATGAATACTGATGAACTTATTAATGCAGTAAAAAAATGGGGCGCAGAAAAGGGAATTGATGATCCGAAGATGCAGATGTGCAAGTTGATCGAGGAACTAGGAGAAATGAACCATGAACTTACCAGGGGTAAATTTGATTCTCCTGAAATGAAAGATGCAATAGGAGATACTCTAGTTGTTTTGATTATAGAAGCAAATATTTTAGGATATGATGTAATAGATTGCCTTAGGTCGGCATATGACGAGATAAAAGAAAGAAAAGGGAAGACAATCAACGGAGCGTTCGTAAAAGAGGTTTAGAGCTCACAGTGGGGGCAGTGATAGACCCCGTCGGGGGTTTGGTAACGGGTTAGACCACAGGATTTGCAGAGAGATTTTTTGTGGAGCCAGTTTCGATAAGAATCGAGTTCGTTTTCGATAAATTCTTCATCATAAGTGACGTTTAGGGAGTTTGCAAGCTTTTTTGCGGTTTCCCAGGCATTCATTTCGATTTTTAAGCGTTCGATGTCGGTCTTGAAGGAAAAATCGCCGTTTAGGGCATGGCCGAGCTCGTGGAGAAGAAGAAGCTCGAAATTATTCTCGGTTTCTGAGTAGGTGATAGTTTTTTTGGGGTGAAAAGAAAAACGTTTCCCCTGTTTAAAATTGAATTCAGGGTAGGTTTTTTTGATACTGACAAGGAATTTAATGGAATTTTCCATAGAGGTAGCATCCATAGATGGTAGATTCTTCGGGGCGTTTGGCTTTGACGAGTTTGGGGAGGGAATTTACGTTTGGGAAAAGGTAATCTTTTAAATAGGGGCGAATGTTATTAAAAATCAAGCCGAGCGGACCACCGATAATAATAACATCGGGGTGGTAATGGTTGATGATGTTTTTAAGACCAAGCGAAAGACGGAAGGCGATGGCATCAAAAGAAGATTTTTTATTAATTTTTCGAACGCTAGTCCTAAAAACGGATTTTAAGGCTTTTGCAGAAGCGAGTTTCTCCCATTCGCGATCAGAATCGCCAAAATGATAGAGAACGTGGCCTGGTTCGAAGGAGGCGGATTGTTTTTGGACCACGCCGTCTTTGGCGATACCGCCACCGATTCCCGTACTAAAAGTGAGATAAATAACTTTTCCTTTATAAAAACCGGATTCGAAAAGCGTGGCTAAGTCAGCATCGTTCAAAACGGAGATTCGTGAATCTTTGAACATGTTTTTTAATTCGGGAACTAAGTTGAAATTTTTCCATGGTAGATTTTTTGGTGAAAATGAACAATCTTTTTCTACAATGGCTGGAACAGCAACGGTTATAGAGTGGATTTTTTTCTTTTGAAAAGGTTGCAAATTAGAGGTGAGTTCAGAGAGGAAAAGGTTTGGATTTTTGTTGGTTAAAAATTTTATACGCTTTAGACAACGTCCGTGTTCAGAAAAAAGCGCAATCAAAGTTTTTGTAGCACCAACATCAATCGCGATATGCATAGTTTTATTTTAGCACAGAAATCGTTAGGGTTTACTTTTTTAAGGTTTTTTGGTAAAATACAGGGAGTTTAGGCTCGTTCAAAAGCAGGGGGATTTTTGAACGGGTCTAAGGAAGGAAAAAATAATATATGGCTGATGCCAAAAAAATGACAATGGATGAATTGTTGGCTAGTGCTGATGATTCTGTAAAAAAAGCAGTTGCAGGAGATACTGTTGAAGGAACAGTTCTATCTGTAAAAAAGCACGAGATTCTTATCGATCTCGGCGCCCAAGGTGTTGGACTCGTTCCTCGCCGTGAAGCTTCTTTTGCCCGCAACTTGAATGTTGGCGACGAAGTTACAGCTTCAGTGATTGATGCGGAAATGGGAGACGGATACGTTCTTCTTTCGCTCAGAAAAGCAGTTAAAGATAAGGGATGGGACGAAATTCAAGCTAAACTTGATAATGCGGAAATCGTTGAGATTACGCCATTTGACGCAAATCGTGGTGGCCTTCTCGTTGAATATGAAGGAATTCGTGGATTTTTGCCAGTTTCTCAACTTTCAGCAGAACATTATCCAAGAGTTGGTTCATCCGACAAAGATGAGATTCTCCAGAGACTCAACTCTCTAGTTGGCAAACCAATTAAAGTTCGTATTTTGGATGCTATTAAGAAAGAAAACAAGCTAATTTTCTCAGAAAAAGAAGCTATCAAAGATGGCTTGGCTGCTAGATTTGCAGAACTTGCCGTTGGCGATACCGTTAAAGGTGTTGTTACTGGAGTTGTCGACTTTGGCGTGTTTGTTAATGTCGATGGGATTGAAGGTCTTATCCATATTTCCGAGATTTCTTGGGAACGTGTTAATAACCCGGCCGATTATGTCAAAGTTGGTGAAACTATCGAAGCAAAAATCATTGCTATTGATAAAGAGCGTTTGTCTCTCTCAATGAAACAACTCGTTGAAGATCCATGGCTTTCAGAGGTTGAAAACCTTAAGAAAGGTTCAAAAGTTGAGGGAACCGTGACAAGAATTACTCCATTTGGAGCATTTGTCCAAATTTCTCCAGCTGTTGAAGCACTTGTCCATGTTTCTGAGCTTGGTGAAGGTAGCGATGTCGATCCAGAGAAAATCTTTACTCTAAACGAAAGAAAGAACTTTAAAGTTCTCGATATCGATAAAGAGGGAAGAAAGATCTCACTTTCTATCGCGAAATAAGACTCTAAAAACAAAAAATCCTCCCTTCTTTGGGAGGATTTTTTGTGCGTTTATAAGACTATGCCGTGATATGCTAGGCGAAATCGTATTTGCAAAATCAGGGATTTGTTTTTTAGAAACTTGTTTTTTCTCCATTTTGGAAAATATTTTGTTAGAAACTGTCTTATTTTTTTAAATCCTGGGTGGCCTTCTTTAAATTTCTTGAAATCTTGTGCTGAATCTAATAGTAAATTCCATATGAAAAAATACTCTATGTCATCGACATAGTTCTTTAAGGCATTCTGTTCTTCAAATCTTTTATACATTCCTTCGAGAGCACTAAAAATATCAAAATATGAATTAGACCACTTTGTTTTATGTAGAACGGAATTTTCGTTTTCTTCGTAGAAATAGAGAGGTTCGTCTACGACTGAGTAGTTATCAGTGAAAAGAATGAGCGACGGCATAAGCTCTATGTCTTCATGAATAATGCCTTCTTTGAACTGAAAGTGATTTTTTATCCACCACTCTCGATTAAATAAGAATTGCCAAGGGCCTGGGCCATATTGGACAAAATTTCCTTTTCTTTCATTTGGCTTTATTGGGCGAAGATATTTGTTATTTTGTTGTTTTTTGTAAAGTCTTTGAGCCCCAAGCATTACGAAATCAGAATTATTTTTTTCTGCGCATTTTATGAGCTTCTCGATTGCTTTTGGTGCAATATGATCGTCTCCGTCAATGAACCACATATATTTTCCAGATGCTTTTTTGACCGCAAAGTTGCGTACTGCTGATGCCCCTTTTATTTTGCAATTTAATAGTTTAAAAGATATATTAGGGTTGTTTTTGATGATATTTTTTGCGGTCTTAGGGGAGTTATCTGTTGAATTGTTGTCTACTAATAAGATTTCTACATTTTTAGAAGAGTGATTTAAAAAAGTCTGGTTGCAAATAGAATCTAGACAGCGAGAGAGGTGCTTTTCAGTATTGTAGATTGGAATTATAACGGATAATATCATACATTCGATATTATAATGAAGCGAGTTTGTTTTAACAAGTTTCTGTATACAGCCAGATAAGGCAAAAAACTAAATAAAGAATGACCCTTTGGGGTCGTTTTTTATGGCTCCTGGGGCCGGGCGTCGGCTATTTGCAAGGCAAATAGCCTCGCTCCTAAGGAGGGCGCACCGGTCTACAGGTTCGATAGCTTGTTCCACAAGTAAACCAGACAAAAACAGAGACCTGATGGTCTCAATTTTTATCTGGCTCCCGGGGCCGGGCTCGAACCGGCAACCTCGAAGTTAACAGCTTCTTGCTCCACCATTGAGCTACCCGGGAAACTTTTTCTATTATATCATATTTTTTGAAAAAACAAGAGATGTTCTTTACTTTAATTATTGGGAAAAATGTGGTAAAATAAAGAAAGCGTTGTTTTTGACGTATCAAAAACTTAAACAGAAAGGAGCTTGATGAGCGAACAAGAGAAAATTATCCAAATTGCTGGATCAATTACAGTAGATGAGCTTGCAAATCAGCTTGGTCTTTCTGTGACAAAATTAATTGGGGAGTTGTTCAAAAACGGAATCGTCGCGACCATTAATCAGCGATTAGATTTTGAGACGGCTTCGATTATTATTTCTGAACTTGGAATCGAGGGCGTAAAGCTTGAGAAAAAGAATACTGGAATTAAAACCTCGGATTTTCATCATGAATTATCGGATAAAGCGGTACCACGACCACCTGTTGTTGCGGTGATGGGACACGTTGATCATGGTAAAACAACTTTGCTGGATACGCTACTTAATAAGAAAACTGTAGAAGGCGAAGCTGGGGGAATTACGCAACATATTTCAGCCTATCAGCTGAAACATGAAGATAGATGGATCACTTTTCTTGACACGCCTGGGCATGAGGCATTTGCGGCGATTCGTCAGCACGGGGCAATGCTGACAGATATCGTGATTATTGTGGTGGCGGCTGATGATGGCGTTAAACCACAAACTGTAGAGGCAATAAAATTTGCACAGGGCGCGAACGCAAAGATTATTGTTGCTATTAACAAGATTGACCGAGAGGGAGCAGATATTCCTCGAACGATGGCAGATTTGGCACAACATGGACTTCAGCCTGAAGAATGGGGTGGTGATATTATCATGGTGCCGATTTCAGCAAAAAGAGGAGATAATCTAGAAAAACTGCTTGATATGGTGCTTCTTACGGCTGATATCGAAGAACTTAAGGCTGATATTGAGGTTCCAGCAGAGGGGCTTGTGATCGAATCGCATATGGAAGTTGGAAAAGGATCCGTGGTAAATCTTTTGGTTACAGAGGGAGAACTGAAGACTGGAGATTTCATTGTGGCTGGTTCGACATATGGAAAGGTTAGAACGATGCTTGATTTTCGTGGAAAACCGAAGGGAAAGGCTACGCCATCAATTCCTGTGACGGTAACTGGCTTTAAAGAACTTCCAAATTTTGGTGATCGATTCCAAGAGGTGAAAGATGAGAAAACGGCTAGAAAGATGGCGCTTTTGAATGCGCAATCTCAAAGCGATGAACTTGCTTCGTCTAATGTCACTTCTTCTGACCTCTTGAGAATGATGAATACAGTCGATAATACAAAGATGTTTAATGTGATTATTAAGGGAGATGTGCTTGGTTCGGTGACCAGTGTGGTGGATTCTTTGAAGATGATTGATACCAAAGGAGAAATTACTCTGAATATTGTTGCAACAGGTGTAGGTGATATTACAGAGAATGATGTTTATATGGCCGTAGGTGAGAATACGGTGATTTACGGATTTAATGTAACGGTACCAACGAATATTGCCAAGATGGCGGCTAGAGACGGCGTTTCAATTCGCACTTATAAAGTGATTTATGAACTCCTTGATGATGCAAAACATTCGATGGAGGAGTTGCTTGATGCTGAGGTGGTTGAAGAAGATAAGGGCGAGATGAAAATAATGGGGGTGTTTAGAACAGAGAAGAGCTCGATTATTGCTGGGGGTGAGGTTTTGAATGGAAAAGTTGAGGCAAAGATGCTTGGACGCGTGATACGCGATAAACAATATATTGGCGAAGTTGAAGTTGAGAGCGTTCAGAAAGAGAAAATTGACGTTAAAGAGCTTATTTCTGGGGAAATTGGCGGTTTAGCTTTGAAGACAAACAAAAAGATTTTGATGGAAGTTGGGGATAGAATTAAGTTCTTTACTAGAGAGATGAAGAAAAAGACATTATAAAAAGTGTTGTAAAAATTACAACACTTTTTATTGAAAGTTATTACGCTTTAGGTTATAATCGAGGCATGGAAATTAATGATGATTTTTTGAGAGAAGTTGGGCTTTCGGCTATGCCTGAGGACCAAAAAAAGGCATTTTTGGATTATGTTGAGGAAGAACTAGAGATGAGAATTGGGGAAAGACTCAGTGAGGGCGTTTCTCCTGAGGAACTAAAAAGATTCGAGGAAATGGACGATATTGATGCGCTTCTCTGGTTGAAAGAACATAAACCGAATTTTTCTGAGGTGGTTGACCAAACAATAAACGAATTGAAGCTTGAAATAACTTCGAACAGAGACAAAATTCTAGAAGCATAAAAAATAACCCGTCAGGGTTATTTTTTATAGCCGTTAAGGAAAGATTTAGCGTCCATGGGTTTTCTGCCCTCTGGCTGGAGGCGATCTATGGCTAGAATTTGGCCGTCAGCGCACTTCAGAGGTAAAACCGCGGTCTCACCTTGGTTTAAGATGTGCGCTTCTAGAATGATGCAATTTTGGCCAAAGAAGGCGAATTTCGGTTTTGGAAAGCCCTGGAAGGCGATAATTTTACGTATTGTTTTTTCGGCGGTATCTGTTTCTGGAGTGAGATTTGACATGGATTTGTCAAATTTCTCGGTGAAGGTGGCGGATTTTTCGTCTTGGTCTTCAGGCTCAGGAAGATTTTTTAGGTTTTTTACTAGCCAGGTAGCACCGGCTTCGGAAAGAGATTGGTAGATTTTTTCTTTTTCTAGAGGGATGTTGCTGAGGGTGGTTTGAAAATAAATCGGACCGGCGTCCATTTTTTTCGCCAGTTTCATGATAGAAACAGAAAATTCGGTATCGCCGTTTAAAATAGCTGATTCGATAGGGGAGGCACCGCGATATTGAGGAAGAAGAGAAGGGTGGATATTCAAGATACCTTCAGGCTCGAAGAGTTCTAAAATATCCTCTTTAATTATTACGCCGAAAGAGGCAAGTATACCATGGGCATCTTTGTTCTCTTCTTTGAGAGTTTTAACGGTTTCGAGATCGGCTTTTTCGCGGGCATGAAAAATGATTTCAAAATGTTCGTTTAAAATATTTTTGGCATAGTCGGCGAGGGGACCGTTACCGAAAAAGATGATTTTTTCTCTATTCATCTGGGAAAAGCTTCTTGTTATTTTTGATTGCTTTATCGTAATCTAGAGGTTCAAGGTCGCCTTTATCGTTCATTTTGAAGAACGCATCTTTTTTGTCTTTGATGTGGTCAATGAAGAGAATGCCTTCGAGATGGTCGATTTCATGGAGAAGAACGCGGGTGAGAGAGCCGTCGGCTTTGATGCGAACTTCGGTGCCGTCTTCGAGGAGAGCTTTGATTTTGGCTTTTTTGGGGCGGGGAACAAGACCGTAAACTTCGGGAACGGAAAGACAACCTTCGTAGTCTGTTTCATTTTTGCCTTCGGTACGAATGACCTCGGGATTTATTAGGGCGGTAAAATGATTGTTTTCCTTGTCTTCCATGTCGTCGCGAACGATGATGATTCTCTGGTTAACTCCCATTTGGGGGGCGGCCATGGCGGCAGAAAGTTCAAAAGGGTGGTCTTTTTCCCAGTCAAGAGAAAGTTTTCTCATTTCTTCGATGATTTTTTTGGTTTCATCGGTGATATGTGAGACTTTTTTCGATTTTTCACGAAGTCGAGGGTCGGGAGTAGTGATAATTTTCATGGGCTAATTATACCATAAACTGGTTAAGAGAGAAAACATAAGCGTATCGACGGGATAAAAAGAAAATAATAGACTTAGAAGGAATAGAAAGGAAGAAAAAATAGTTAGAGTAGAGAAGGGGGATCGAGAGAGATATGGATGGAGGGGTTTTTGTCGACGTCTTTTAATATCGCAAGAAGATTTGCGCGGGATTTTGATTTTAAGATAATTTGCCAGGTATAACCGGAAGAAGTTCTTTCGTGAAAGGCAGGAGAAGGCTTTGAGATTTCGATTTTCGAGCTAGTTTTTCTGAGATTTTTCTCTAATAGCCTTATTTTTTCGATGACAATTTTTTCGGTTTTCATGGTGATTGTGATTTTGGCAAGGAAGGAAAAGGGTGGGAATTTTTGTTTTTTGCGTTTTTTTAAGGTGTAATCATAAAAACCTTTATAATTTGAGTTGATAGCATAGTTGATGATTGGGTTTTCTGGTTGGAAAGTTTGAATGAGGACAGAGGCAGAATCAAGATGGCCTCGGCCAACACGGCCAATGACCTGGTTGAGAAGTTCGAAGGTTTTTTCTTCGGCGGAATAATCTGGAAGAGAGAGCCCTGCGTCGGCTTGGACGATGCCGATTGTGGCAAGATTAGGCAAATCAAGACCTTTAGCTAAGGTTTGGGTGCCAACGATGATATTGATTTTGCCTGATTTGACGTCGTCATAAACTGTATCTAGAGTTTCAGATTTTTTATTGTCTGCGTCAAAACGGGCGATATTGGCTGTTTTAAAGAGCTTTTTGAGTTCGGCTTCGAGAAGTTTGGTGCCAAATCCTTTATGAAAAATCTCTGGAGAATGGCATTCCGGGCAGAGGTGCGGAATTTTTTCTTGATGACCACAGGTGTGACAGAGAAGAGAGTAGGTGTCGGTATGGAGAGTAAGAGGCAAAAAGCAATGTGGGCATAGAGCTTGCCAGCCACAGTTTTTACAGATTGTTAGAGGTGCGGAACCGCGTCGGTTATGAAAGATGAGAGTTTGGAGATGGTTTTCGAGATTAGTTTTGATTTCGGTAAGGAGTTGGTTAGAAAAATAGGGGTTTTTTGTAAAATTCTCTTTGTTTTTTAAATCGATGATTTTGAATTCTGGTTTTTTTGCACTAGACTTAGCTTTTTCAGTTAAAGTAACGAGCGAATTTTTACTTTGGGAAATGTAATAATCTGATACTAGTGGTGTGGCGGTTCCGAGAAGACAAGTAATATTATTTGTTTTGGCGATAAAACTAGCGAGGCGAAGGGCAGAGTATTTTGGCGAGTTTTCTTGATAAAAGGTGGATTCGTGAGCCTCGTCGATGATGATGAGTCCAAGATTGTTTAGGGGGGCAAAAAGAGCGGAGCGAGGGCCGATGATGATGCGAGGGTCGTTGGAATTTAGGATTTCTGACCAGATTTGATGGCGTGTTGCTTCGGTTTGACGAGAGTGAATTAATGTAATATGGGTGCCAAAAGTCTCCTCGAACACTTGGACAAGTTGAGATGTAAGTGCGATTTCTGGGACAAGAAGTATGGTCGACTCCCCGTCTTTTAGGCGTTTTGAGGCCATTTCTAGGTAGATATTTGTTTTACCACTACCAGTGACGCCATAGAGTAGTTTAGTGGCCTCATTGGCGCTCCCAATGGCTTCTAGGGCCTTTTTTTGGGCAGGGTTGAGGGGAATAATCGGCAATTTTTGAGTCAAATTGGGCTTTTTGACTAGATTTTTGCGTCGAGATTTTGCGACTCCTTTAGGAATAAATAATGACGCTACTGTTGGAAGAGGGATAAGATAATAATCAGAGAGCCAAAGCATTGCCTTTAATAGATGGGTAGGGAGTGGAGTTTCATAAAGAATTTTTTTAATCTGTTTCGTTTCGAAAGAAACCGTTTTAGTGACTTTTCTTTTAATGATTCCGATGGATGTAGT
The DNA here is from genome assembly GCA_017510445.1 of Candidatus Saccharimonadota bacterium. Lineage (GTDB taxonomy): Bacteria > Patescibacteriota > Saccharimonadia > Saccharimonadales > Saccharimonadaceae > Nanosyncoccus. Next base: position 215,788 of record JAFWNF010000003.1, on the reverse strand, counting down.
TTTTCCGAGAGGTATTTCGACAATTTGACCTGGTTTCAAAGCCGTTTCTGAGGAATAGGTGAGATAATCAGCGCCTGAGCGGAAAATTTTAAGTGGTATCACCTCGTAGAGCATATTGAAAGTATAACATAAAAAATGTTGTGAAAATTACTTGCGGGCGAGCAAAAGACGGGGTATAATGGGAAAAGTTAAAGAGAGGTTTTATGTTAGACGTTTTTATCACATCAAGAGTCCGAAGAAAAATCCTGGTTGTTTTTGCCAAATACCCTGATTTTAAAACGCATGTGCGTGCGCTTTCGAAGCTGATTAAGGAAGATCCTGGAAATATTCAAAGAGAGCTTACCAGACTTGAAAAAGGAAAGTTTTTGATTGTGACAAAAAAGGGAAATGTAAAAATCTATCAAACTAATAAACAGTTCCCAATTCTTAAAGAGCTTCAGAGCATGGTGATTAAAAGTCAACAACTTTCTTCAAACAATAAACCGAATAAAACTATTGGATAGTAAAATTGACAGAACTTTTTAAGAGGTTAGTTAAAAAAAGAGGACTTTCTGAGCATTTTTTGAAACCTAAGTATGACGAATGTATTGATCCATTTTTTTTGCCAGATATGGAAAAAGCGGTAGGAAGAATAAAAAAGGCAAAAGAAAATAAGGACAGAGTATTAATTTATGGGGATTATGATGTTGATGGGGTAACGGCGAGTACTTTGATGTTTGACGTGCTTTCTGGGGTGGGGATTAAAGATATTGAAATAATGTTGCCAAATAGGTTTTCTGATGGCTATGGGATGAGCGATAAAGTATTAAAAGAGGCAAAAAAGAAGCAAATCAATTTAGTTGTTACGGTGGATTGTGGAAGTAGAAATCATGAAATCATTAAAGAGTTTAATGAGCTTGGAATTGATGTAATAGTGACAGACCATCATGAGTGTGATGATATCTTGCCGGAAGCGGCTGCTGTTGTGAACCCAAAGAGAAAAGATTGCAAAAACAAAGATTTGAAGGATTTAGCGGGCGTTGGGGTGGCTTTCAAACTTGCGCAAGCTGTTACTAAAGAAAAAATGATGAGAAATGGGCAAGAAAAATGGCTTTTAGATTTGGTTTTGATTGGTACTATTTGTGACAGTATGAAAATGACGGAGGAAAATAGACGTCTTTGTTATTTTGGAATGAAGGTCTTAAAGAAAACACGAAGAGTGGGGCTTTCGGAGTTAATAAAAGTTTGCCAAGCGAAGAGAATTAATTCGGAGCTGATTGGTTTTCGGATTGGGCCAAGGCTAAACGCGTCGGGTAGGATGGCTACGGCGGAAAGATCACTGCAACTTTTGATGGAAAAAAATAGTGCAGAAGCGGCGAGAATTGCGAGGGAATTGAATGATTTAAACGGAAAAAGAAAAGCTGAACAAGAAAAGACGGTGAATGATATTTTAAAAACAAAAGAAGATTTAGAGAAAAAAGATGTTGTTGTGGTTAGAGGAAAATGGCATGAAGGGGTGATAGGAATTGCGGCGGGGAAAATTGTTGAGGAGCTGAGAAAGCCAGCAATTGTGTTTGCGGAGAAGGGGGAAGAGTTAAAGGGCTCGGGAAGAAGTTATAACGATTTTAATTTGGTTGAAGCTTTAGAATATTGTAAAAAAGTAATAATTTCTGGTGGAGGTCATTCTGAGGCTTGTGGGGTAAAAATAATGCCTGATAATTTTGATGCTTTTGATAAGAAAATGAACGAGTTTTATAGGAAAAAGATTGTAAAAAAGCAAAGTAACAACAAAAATAATAGTGAAGAAATAGATATAGAAGATTTGAGCGAATTATCTTTAGATTTTTTTGAAGAGCTAAATGAACTTGAGCCGTTTGCTGATGGGAATGAAGAGCCAATTTTTGTTCTAAAGAACGTTTTGTTAATAAATGTGAGAAAAATGGGAAAAAACAACGAGCATCTCGGGATACGAGTTAGAGATAAAAAGGGAAATATGATAAAAACAGTGGCGTTTTATGCTTCTGAAAAATGGATGGACTTTCAAGAAGGACAGAGGGCTGACGTATCGATTTTTGTGATAGAGAATGATTTTAATGGGCAAAAGAGCGTTGAGGGGAGGATTGTAAAAATGAGACTTGTCGAAGAAGAGGTTTTTTGATATAATATGTAGCAATATGGCAATAAAAGTTACTAGAAAAGATCAGAACGAAGCGAACGAAAATATTATTCGTCGTTTCAACCGAAAGGTTTTACAGAGTGGAGTAATGCCACTTAAGAAGTCTCAGCTCCGTTTTTCGAAACCAATTTCGAAGCGTGAACGTCGTAACAAAGCAATTATTCGTGAGGCTCGTAAAGCTGAAAAAACTGAACGAATTAAACTCGGACTTCGTTAATAAAAATCCCCTTCGGGGGATTTTTTGATGGAAGAAATGTGATATATTATTATAAGAATAAATAGAAAGGACAAGAGGGAATGATTATATTATTTGGGCCAGCGGGGTCAGGGAAAACGACTCAAGGTAGGCTTCTGGCGGATAAATATGGTTGGAAATGGCTATCTGTTGGTCAGGTGCTTAGAGATACTGGGAAGTTTGGCGACGTTTTAAAGACGGGGGAATTAGTTGAAGATAGTGAAGTAATTCGGCTAATGAATCACGAAATTGAAAAGGCGGATTTGGAAGGAATGGACGTTATTTTGGATGGGTACCCGCGCGATATTGAACAAGCAGAATGGATGAAGGAGAACAATTTTTTTAAAGACGTTGAGCTTGCCATAATCCTTGATGTGCCAAAAGAAGAGCTTTGGAGGAGAATTGAAGAGAGAGGAAGGGCGGACGATACAAAAGAAGCTGTAGAAAAAAGGTTTGCAATTTTTGAACAAAATATTTATTCAATCCTTCCTTTTTTGGAGGAGGGAAATGTGAAAATAGTGAAAGTTGATGGTGTTGGCAGTTTTGAAGAAGTGACAGAAAGGTTAAAAAATACTTTGGAAGAAAGCATCAATGGACTAGTTGAGCAAGAGGAAGATTTAACGCAAGCGGGAGAACAAAGCTATGGAGAATAAAAAGATTTCGGCAATGAGGGAGGGCGGAAAGATTTTAGGGAATCTGCTAAAGGATTTGAAGGAATATGTGAAGCCTGGTATGACTGGACTAGAGGTGGATGCTTGGGTAAGAAATGAGATAATTAAGCGTGGTGCTGAGGTGGCTTATGACATGTTGGATGATGAATTTCCTGGGGCGATTTGTATTTCTGTAAATGATGAGTTGGTGCACGGTGCGCCAACTGAATATGCGTTTGAAGAGGGCGATAAAGTCTCTTTTGACTTGGATATTTTCTATAAAGGGTATTTTACTGATTCAGCGTTTACAATGATTGTTGGTGAAAAAGGCTCGCCCGCGGTAAAAAAGATGATTTCCGTAACTGAAAGTGCGATGTGGGAAGGAATTGAAAAGGTGAAGGCGGGGGTGCATATTGGTGATATTGGTTACGCGGTTGAAAAAGTTTTGAGAGCTGGGAATTTGGGCGTGATTGAGAACTATGTTGGGCACGGGATTGGAAAAGAAATGCACGAAAGTCCTGAAGTACCGAATTATGGAAGAAAAGGCCACGGTTACATTCTGAAAGCCGGGGATACAATTTGTATTGAGCCGATGAGCTGCCTAGGAAAGCCTAAAAATTATATTGACAAGGATGACCATTGGACGGTAAAAATGAAAGATGGTTCGATTGGGTGCCATTGTGAACATACAGTGTTGGTTTTAGAAGATGGCTATGAAGTTTTGACGTTGCCAAATTAAATAAAAGCATATATACTTTAGATATGGATGAAGTTTCTCGATATGTAGTTGGATTAGATGTTGGCACGGAAAATGTGCGAGCAGTTGTCGCTACGGTTAATAAAGATAAAAAACTAACAGTTGTTGGTTATAACGAGACGAAAAATTCTGGGATGCGCAAAGGAATAGTCGCAAATCTTGCAGGGCCTGCCGAAGCGATTGACAAGGCGCTTGGTGAAGTCGAAAGAATGAGTGGATACGAGATAAACTCAGCAACAATTTCGATAAATGGTGCTCAAATTTTGACTACGAAAGTTGAGGGTATGATTGCGGTGGGGATGCCAGACCATGAGATTACTTATGACGATTTAGACAGAGTCAAACAGGTTGCGATTACAGGTAGAATTCCAGCAAATATGGATATTTTGGACGTTGTTCCTTTAGGATATGCGCTTGACGAGCAGGGAGGAATTAAAGATCCTGTTGGGATGGTTGGTTCAAGATTAGAGATGAAGGCAAGCATTATTACAGCGCTTAGCCCAAATTGTAACAACTTGAAAAAAGTTGCCGAGATGGCAAAAGTCTCAACGGAAATGATGGTCCCAAGCGTCGTTGCTTCAGCGAAGGCGGTATTGTCTGAAAAACAGATGGAAAATGGGGTTGCTGTGGTTGATTTTGGTGCTGCAACAACTTCAGTTGCGATTTTTGAAGAGGGAGATTTGCAATATGTTGGTGTTGTGCCAGCTGGCTCTAACAATATTACGAATGACTTGGCGATATTTTTGAAGGTCAATACGGAAATTGCTGAGGAAATAAAGAAAAGATATGTGAATGCAGAGTTTAGTGAATCAAAAAACATTGTTTTGAAAATTGGCAGGGATGAAATGCATTTTGATCGTAAAGAGGTAGATGAGGCAGTTGAAGCAAGATTAAACGAAATATTTGAAAAAGTTAGAAAAGAGTTAAAGAAAGCTGGTTTTGATAGAAGATTACCAGAAGGAATCGTGCTTACTGGTGGTGGCGCGAAGTTGAGAGGAATTGAAAGTTTCGTAAAAGAAGCACTAGAAGCCTCAGTTAAGATAGGCCAGATTGGAGAATATGCTGGAATAGCCGACACGATCAAAAAACCAGAATATGCTACGGCAATTGGGCTGATGATGATAGCATCAGAGAGTGAGGGGGCAAAGAATACATTAAAGAACAAGAAGAAAAAAGTAAAAAAAGATAAAAAAGAAGGTTTTTTAAAAAAATTTTTTAAGAAATTCTAGATTATATTGAGAAAAATCTGATAGTGTGTTAGACTAGATTTAAGAATTAAGCGAGGAAAAACCATGCCTGAAATTAAACCAACTGAGGTGGAAAGTACAGCAAGCATTAAAGTCGTCGGTGTAGGTGGTGCTGGCGGGTCGGCTATTAACCGAATGAAAGAAGTGGGTCTTTCTGGGGTGGAATTTATAGCAATTAATACGGATGCGCAAGCATTACATCATTCTAATGCTGATACAAAGGTACATATCGGTAAAGGGCTTGGTGCTGGCGGTGATCCAGAGAAGGGCCGTACCGCTGCAGAAGAAGGTCGTGAAGTAATCGGAAAAGCTTTGGATGGAGCTGATATGGTATTCATCACGCTTGGTGCTGGTGGTGGAACTGGTTCTGGCGCTGGCCCGATTGTTGCTGCTGAAGCAAGAGCAAGAGATATTTTGACAGTTGGTGTAACAACAAAACCATTTACCTTTGAAGGAGCAAAGAGAAAAGAAAATGCTGATGAGGCGATTGCAAAGTTGGCTCGAGAAGTTGATGCTTTAATCACTATTCCTAATGACAGGCTACTTCAGACAATTGATCCACGAACTCCACTTCTTGAGACTTTTAAGATTGCTGACGATGTTTTGCGACAGGGCGTACAAGGTATTTCGGAGTTAATTACTGAACACGCTCTGATTAATCTAGATTTCGCTGATGTTAAAGCTATTATGAAGAATGCTGGCTCTGCGCTTATGGGCATTGGACATGCATCAGGCGAAAATCGTGCGATTCTCGCTGCCCAACAAGCAATTGAATCTCCCCTTATTGAAGTTAAGATCGAAGGCGCAAAGGGCGTGTTGTTCTCTGTAGCTGGCGGTTATGATATGTCGATGGCTGAGGTTCAAGCTGCTGCCGAAGTTATTACTGGTGCGGTTTCTCCGGACGCAAATATTATCTTTGGCGCTTCAATTAGGCCTGAGCTTGAGGACGAACTTATTATCACGGTCGTTGCTACTGGATTTGATTCCGATTACTACAACGGTCAAGAGACTTTGGCGTTTGATACAGAAACAAATAGCGAAGAGATTAAAGAAGAAGATGTCCAATCAGAAACTACTGGCGAGGACAATGCTACAGTTTCGGGCGCCTCAGAATTTACGAGTGCAAATGCAGGAAGCCCTTGGGACGCGATAAGAACTGATTCAGAAGAAGATTTAGACGTTCCGCCTTCACTTCGAGGAAGATTTCGTAAAAAATAATAGGAGAAAAGGATGAATCCAAAGTATAAAATTGGCGACAGTAGAGTACTTGAAAGTCGCGAGGCTTTGGACGGAACAATGATTCGTCGACGACGAATAACTTCTGATGGGAAGTATCGCTTTACAACTTATGAAAGAATTGAACTACCGATGCCTACCGTAATTAAAAAGAGCGGTGATAGAAAGAATTTTGATAGAGATAAGTTGTTTATTTCCGTGAAAAGAAGTGTAGGAAAATTCTTTAATTCAGACATGGAAGTTGAAGAAGTGGTTGACAAGACAATGGGTTTAATCGCTGAAAAAGGGAAAGACGAGATTAGCTCGAGAGAGATTGGACAAGCAGTTCTAGATGTTTTAGCTGAGATTAATGATGTGGCTTATGTTAGATATGCAAGTGTGTTCCAGGAATTCAAAACTTTGGACGATTTTGAAAGGATTCTGAAAGAGCAGAAGGAAAAGAAAGCGAAGAGAAAATGAGGGCGGTGATTGTTTGGAGAAGAGAATCTGACTATGGTCGAACTGTAGAAGAATGGATCAGAGATTTTGGGATGATACAAGGGATGGAAATAGAGACGGTTGATCCTGATTCTATGGAAGGACAAAATTTTTCTGAAGTCTATGATATTGTTGAATACCCAACAATTCTAGGGCTTGATGATTCTGGAAAAGTGTTAGATTCTTGGCGAGGTTTGCCACTTCCGAGGATGAATGAAGTGGCTTATTACGCAAATCCTCGAAAAAACTAAAAAATGTGATATAATAGAGATAGAGGCGCTTGAGCAGTAATCGGCTGCGAGCTAGCGAAAGAAAAGTTAATCACTTAGTAGAATCGCTCGTGAGTCTGCGTGAAGGATAAATTAAGTGCTAGCTAAGCTAGAAATTGGATGGTACCGCTCGAATGAGTTCCAATGCGAAAGCATTGGTTTTTTATTTATAAAAAAGGAGCAAAAATGAAATTTAAATCAGGAACAAGACGAAGAGCAATAGAATATGAACGAGCGATTTCTGAATGGTGGAAGAAGAATAAAACTTTTGAAAAATCGATAGAACAAAGACCTGTTGATGATTCATATGTGTTTTATGATGGACCTCCATTTATCACGGGTAACCCTCATCATGGTACGCTCCTTTCTTCAATCGTAAAAGATGCGGTGCCTCGTTTTTGGACAATGCGTGGAAAAAGAGTAGAGCGTAGATGGGGATGGGATTGTCATGGGCTTCCGGCAGAGAATTTTGTTGAAAAACAGCTCGGGATAACGGATAGGCGTGAGATTGGCACTAAATGGTCACTTGAAGATTATATTATTAAGGCGCGCGAATCGATGGTGGCAAATTCGGAAACTTGGCGTGGTACGATTGATCGTGTAGGGCGCTGGGTAGATTTTGATAATTGTTACCGCACGATGAATAAGGACTTTATGGAGTCGGTCTGGTGGGCATTTAAGACTTTGTATGAAAAGGGGAAGATCTATGAAGGACGCAAAGTTCTCATGTATGATACAAAGTTCTGTACTCCGGTTTCTAAAGCAGAAGTGACGATGGATAATGATGCATATCAGACGGTGACTGATCCGAGTGCACTTGTTTTATTCCATCTTTTAGATGGCGATCTTACAAAAAACTTGGCAAATGACGACGCTCATACAAATACTTATTTTCTTGCATGGACAACGACACCCTGGACTTTGCCGGCTAACTGCGCTTTGGCGGTCAGTCCGAAATTAATGTATGGGATTTTCAAAATAGATAATCTTCGCTTGATTCTGGCAATTGATTTGGCAAAGAAAATATTTCCAGATACCGAGCCAATAAAAACGTTTAAAGGGAAAGATCTTGAAGGAGAGGCGTATGAACCATTATTCTCACTTGGGGCACATAAATCCGGCAAAGGATATGATTTATTCGGTGAACAGATTTATGATATGAAAGATTTTCCAAAAGTTTGGTGTGCCGATTTTGTTTCTGCCGAAGAAGGAACGGGAATAGTTCATATTGCACCGGCGTATGGCGAAGATGACTATAATCTATATCTTAAACATAAAGACGAGATAGCTTTTCGAGATGTGCTTGATGAGAATGGATACTATCTTTCAGAGGTAGCAAAAACGCTTCATGAGCTTGGCGTGCGTGATACGGATGAAAATGGAATAGAAATCTGGGCGGGGAACAAGTTTATTGCGAAGGTTCTCGAAGAAAAAGGAATTGTCTACAAAATTGAATATATTAAACACGAATATCCTTTTAATCCACGTTCTAAACAACGTATTATGTATCGTGCGTTCCCAAGCTGGTTCTTTGACATTGAGGGTTCGAAGCCTTTGATGCTTGAAGAAAACGAGAATATTAACTGGTTCCCAGGACATTTGAAACATGGTCGTTTTGCGAAGAATATTGAGCAGGCACCGGATTGGAACTTAAGTCGTGATCGTTTTTGGGCAACTGCGATGCCAGTATGGAAAGGTGATAAAGGCTCGGTTAAAGTGGTGGGATCTTATGATGAGCTTTATGAACTTTCGGGGAAACGCCTAGAGGATTATCACCGTCCATGGGTGGATGAAATTGAATTTGATATTGATGGAGAACATTTTACACGCGTAGATAAGGTGCTTGACTGCTGGTTTGAATCTGGTTCGATGCCGTTTGCGCAGATGCATTATCCATTTGAGAACAAAGAGAAGTTCGAACGAAATTATCCAGCAGATTTTATCGTAGAGTATGTGGGGCAGGTGAGAGCTTGGTTCTATTATGTCCATGCTGTGAACACGGCGCTTTTTGGCCATAATGCCTATAAGAATGTGATTACGACTGGAACATTAGCCGGAAATGATGGCAGAAAGATGTCTAAGTCACTGGGGAATTATACTGATCCGAATGAGTTGATGGATAAGTTTTCGGCAGATTCGCTGAGATTTTTGCTACTTTCTTCTCCAGTGCTGTCTGGAGAGGATTTTGCACTCCTCGATAAGGATGTGTCTGACGTAGCGAGAAAGCTTTCGATGATTTGGAATGTGTATGATTTCTTTACGACTTATGCAGAAGTAGATGGATTTGATTCGGATAATGCGGAATTGCCAGAGAAATTTGAGAATAGTTTGGATGAGTGGATTATTTCGAGAGTGTATCAACTTAGAAATGAGATTACGGATGGTATGGAAGAATATAATGTGCCAAAAGCACTAGAAGGAATACTACCGTTTATCGACGATCTTTCAAACTGGTTTGTGAGAAGAAGCCGAAGACGTTTTTGGAAATCAGAAGACGATTCAGATAAAAATGAAGCCTATAATACGCTATACTTTGTTTTAGTTTATTTAAGTAAAATAATTGCGCCGTTTGTGCCGTTTCTTGCAGAAGAACTTTATCAGCAACTTGAAGGTCGGGATAAATCTGTTCATTTGCTTGATTGGCCGGAAGCTGGTGAGATTAATAGAAAAGTGGTTGATGAGATGGGGAGAGTGCGAGCGATTATTACGGATGGTTTGGCACTAAGAATGCAAAAGTCAGAGACGGAAGAGCAAATTAAAGTGCGTCAGCCACTTTCAGAGTTGACTTATCCTGGAGAAAAATTGAGTGAAGAGTACGAGAAGATTATTATGGAAGAAGTGAACGTAAAGAAAGTTAAGAATGGTAAAGAATTGAAACTAGATAAGAAATTGACGAAAGAGTTGAAGGAAGAAGGGTTTGCTAGGGAATTAATTCGTGTAATTCAGTCGGCGAGAAAGAAAGCTGGGCTGAATGTTGATGACCGAATCAAACTGTCTGTGTCGAAAGAATTAAAGGATGAATGGAAAAAGCTAGTAATGAATGAAGTCCTAGCGGTCGAAATGGAAGTGAACAAAAATTTTAAGTATGATGAAATTGTAAAAGTGGATGGAGAGAATCTGACTATTTCGTTGGAAAAAGCATAAGAACTATAATCGAAAAATCCCCAGAAATGGGGATTTTTTGATAATTTTTAAAAAAGTCAAGAAAATTTAACAGAGCAAATTTGACAAAACATAGAAAATTAAGCATAAACAGTGTTGACAAATTTGTTAAAGTGTGCTACAATGGAGAAGAGTTAGGAAATAAAACAAAAATAAATCAAACCTAACGCAAATGGCTAGAGCAAAAGCTCGATTGTAATTGAAAAATAAAAACAATAACAAAAAAAGGACAAGCCATGAGCGAAAAAATAAAACAAATAAATAAGGAGGAAATAGGGGAGTATAAAGTCCCTAATAACGGAAGCGTCTCGGATCTTAAGTTCGAATTTTTAAATGAGGGAGATTATGTTTCTCCATACAGTATGTCCGGAGAAGCTGCGAATAGAGTCCTTAGTTTTGAAGAAGAACATAAGAAAGCTTTTGGCGAGAAGAATAATCGTTTTGCTAGTGAACTTAAAATGGTTGGTTCTTTGAAAGACAGTACAAAGCGATATGGCGAGTCTATGAGAAAGGCGGCGTAGTATAAGATAGACTAAAAAACTGGCCCTTAGGGGTCAGTTTTTTGTTATAAAGTATTGACAACCTAAAATTCTTGTGGTAATCTCGGGATAGAAAAGGTCATATTAAAAAATAAAAAGAAAGGAATCCTGCTATGGGAGGAAATTTTAATAACGAACAAATTGAAAAGTTTGTTTTGGATTTGATGGCTGAGAAAGCTGAAAATCTTGATGAACAGGATCGCGAAACAGAGAAAGACAGACTCGTTTCTTTGTTAGGAAACAAAGTCGAAGATGCAATTGCGGAGTGTTTGCCGGATGATAAAGTTGAAGCTCTGGACAAACTCGTTGAAGAGAGAGGCGAGGATGCAACTGAGGAGGAGATAACGGCTTTAGTTTATAGTTCACAACTCGATATTAATGAAGTGGTGAAAAAGACGATGGAAGAATTTCGTGACAGCTATCTAAAAGGGGAAGTATAAAATGAGTGGCGAAGGTTTTCCGAGTACTGGTAGACAAGAAATTGAGGGGCAGATTACTTTTGAAGAGCTTGAGGAGGAAAGAAATAATCCTCGAAACCAGGCTATTGAAAAGATTAAGAGCGCGAAAGAGTTAGGCGATCTTAACAATATGGTTGAGGAGCTAAATGCGCAGTTTGGGGACGACAAAGAGCTAGAAGCAATTTTTAATAAGCGCAGAGAGGTGATAAAAAACCGAGATAAGTTTATTTGGGATATTAGCTTTTATAAGAGTGAAGAGTCGTTGCGTAAAGGTGTAAATGCAGCTTTAGCAAATCCAGATTATACAGATAGTGATAAAAAAATGATTATCGAAAGGGCAGAGCATAAATTAGATTATGAGAGGGAAAACCAAGCACGAGAAGAAGCAAGACAAGCTAGTGCAGTTGTTGCTTCGCAAGAGGAGAGTGATTCTCATGTAACAGGCAGAACAGAAGAGTTGGGAGCAGCAATTAATGCTAACGCAAATGTTGCTGATGGCGAGGATGCTGATTCGGCAAGTAGTACCGAAGAATTAAAGCGTCAACTAGAGATTACTGGCAAAGCTATGGCTCAGGCCAAAAAAGATGGAAATTTTGCATTAGAAGCGCAATATAGAAGTGATTATAGTAAAATTGTTGAAGCTCTTAATGCTAACGCAAACGTTGCTGATGGCGAGGATGCTGATTCGGCAAGTAGCAAAGGGGGCGATGATGAAAATGGAAAGAATCATAATACTGGTGAAAAAGCTGTAGCTCGTGAGCAAGAATTCCTGAAGGAAATAAATGGAATTCGCGAAGAAATTAATGATATTCTGAAACAAATGGAAGAGCTAAAGAAAGAATTGGAACGATTGGAAGAGCTAAAGAAAAAATTGGAAGGTTTTGCTATAGATAATGCTCCAGAAGAAGGTGGAAATAAGGATGCGAGTGCGGAGGAAGAAAAGACGAGCGGAAATAAAGTAGGTGAAGATGACGTTGCGATGGGCGAAAGCGAAAACAGCGCAGAGGCGACACCAGGAAGTTTTGCGGAAAGAATACGTTTAGCAAAGGATAGTAAGGAACTTTATGATATTGCTAAAGAAATAGAGCAGGAAGGGCAATCGGAAGAAGATTTTGGCAGCTTATTCGAGAAAAGAAGATCACGCTTAAAAGCTCGAGACCATGTTATAAAAAGGATATCAGAAACGAATGAGCCGGAAGAACTGGATAAAATCGCAAAAGGTACGAAAGATAATGACGGCGAGGAAAAATGGTACAACGATGATGATATTGTCATGATTTTAGGTGCTATAGAAAAAAGGCGTGCAGAAATAAAAGAAGGGGGTGTTTCTGGCGAGGGAGACACTGGTTCAGCAAGCGGTGGAGAAGATGAAGTTGTCGTGGACGGAACGGTTGATGATGGTGTTGAGGTTAATGGCAAGCCAGAAAATAATAAAGAAGCTGGCGGTAACAAATCCGAAAAAAGTGCTGAACGAAGCAAAATGAACATCGAAGAGTATATTTCGACCTTTAGGATAGATGATGGAGACACGTTTGAAAAAGCACTCAAGAAATTCGAAGAGCTTTATCATGGTGAAAATGATATTTGGGAAGAAGATAAGTGGCAAGAAGCTGTAGCAAAGCTAAGAGAAAGCTTTGAAAAGCGTAGCGCCGAACTAGAAAGAACAGTTTGGGGCCAACGACGCCAAGGAGTAATAGATAGTTTAAGAGCGTTTTTGGATGACGAGAGCGGTGAAAATGTTGGTGAGGACAGCGAGAAAACAGGTGATGAATCGGGAGAAAAAAAGATTAATGAAATGGACGGGTATAAGGACCAGATTAACGCGATTAGATATGAAGACCGCGACCATCTAAAGAAAATAGAAGATGAAATAAAAGAAGTGACTGCTAATGGTGGTTTGAACGAGGATGAGGCAGAGGAGCTATATAAGATAATAGAAAAAAAGAAAAAAATGCTAGAAGACTATTCGGCGTTAATGGAGAAAATTCGAAATGAGGGCTCGGATGCTCTGTTGGATGCGTATTGGGAAGATTTAGCAAAAGAAGATGGCAGTCATTATGGAAGTGAAGAATTATTTAATTTGCGTAACGCTATTGAAGAAAGACGAGCCGAGCTGGATACGCTTGGGGAAGAAAATGTCGGCAAAGAAAATGACGAGAATAAATCAGATTCTGAGTTTGGGGATAGATATAAAAATGGGGTACCGCTAGAGATAGCCATAGAACATATCACTAGTTCGTATGAATTTGCACGCAGAGTTGAGCTAGAAGAAGAGAAAGGAGTCGACTTTTATATTCAGGCAATGGAGAAGGCTTATCCACATTCTCAAGACCTAGAAGGCTCTAAGCAGAAGTTAAAGAATAGATTTATTTTGAAGTTCGGCGAAGATTATCTTTCAGAAGAAGTTGGATATCAATCTGAAAAAGATTACCATAGATCTAAGAAATATTTTGTCCAACTATTTATGAACGCTCGTCACGAAAAGGGTGGTTCAATCATTAAGGCTATAGATGAATTGGACGCTGACGATTTAGATGGTGTTTCAATTGATACTTTACGAGACAGCCTTGAATATTATTATTATTTAGCGCACGGTGGAACTATCAGAGTATATAAAGGTAAGGAGGCGAGAGGCGAAAGCGCGTATTCATTGAAAGGTTACGAGGACGAAATGAGAAAAAGGATACAGGCGTATGCAATAGAAAAATACAATATGCTTGGACTAGATTATAGTGGAAAGAAAAAACCGGAGAAAGCCGAAAAGATGTCTTTGAAAAAGCGGTTCGCACGTAAAATAAGAGGTTTAGAAATAAGATATAGAGGAGAATAAGATGTTCGAAAAATATAAAAAACGTGGAGAAGATCAAAACGAGGAGAAAAAGAGGAGTTTTCGCTGGTTTGGCAAGCGCGTTAAGGAAATAAATGGAAGAGATGATGTTCCTGAAGTTGAAGAAGTCACGGAATTTGAGGAAATTCCTGTGGACGAAAATTTGGCAGGAGTAGAAGACTCAACTGAATCAGAAACAACGGCGAAAAAAGGCGCGGAAAAGAGTGGAGAAAAAACGGGAGAATATTATCAGGAAGGAAAGAGCATTGCCGAATCTATTATAAAACAAGTTGAATCTGGTAAGATGACCAGAGAACAAGCTAGAGAAATGTTGGCGTCCCTTGAAGCAAAGCAGGCACGGATATATGGAAATGAAAATGGGACGACAAAGGGCGGGGGGTCGGCGAACGAAAAGCAGAAAAAGGACGAAAACCTAGAGGAGAACAAAAATGAACAACAGGGTGAAGGGAATAATAACAATGGTGAGCAAGCTGAAAAATCAAAGAAGCGTGGCGTATGGGAGAAACTAAAGAAAACTAGTGCTGGTCAAAAAGTGACGGCGGCGATATTAGCTGTTGCGATTACGGCTGGAATTGGGTTCGGCGTTGCTGGAGCCGTGAAAAATAGAAAGAATGCAAAAGATTACGAACCGAACGACACAAGTGCTAGCCAGATGTATGAAGGCGAAAGTGGCAGTACCGATAATGCCGAAACAGAAACTGGTACTAGTGAAGAATCTGATAAAGAAACGAGCGCAAAAAGTGGTGACACGTCTGCGACTACAACAGAGACAACTACGAAGAATAATGGTCAAGAAGGTGGTAGTGATGCATCTACGACCGAGACAGAAACAACGACAGAAAGTAACGAGATTGTAAAAGATGCGCGTGGGGTTGAGCGAAGTAAAGATGCATATTCTGATGAAACAAGGGATCGAAAGTATGACTTTACAAATAAGCTCAAGGATGTTTACGGCGATGAAGAAGCAACGAAAGAAGTGTTAAAGGATGTATTAAAAGACGATCCAACCTATCTTGCGATGGTCTATAGCGAGCTCACAGGAGATAGTAGCACGAATACTCATCTAACAATGGATGGCGAAAAACAACAAGCTATGTATAAGGCAGTTTGCGAAGCGATTGATAATGGAACAATTGAATTTAAAGTTATAAAGGCTGGAACGAAGGTTGATGTAAGCTACGAGATTCGTGGAAAAGGTGCTGAAAGTACGGTTAGTGATACGCTTTTAGGCCATCGAAAAGAGACGCTAGAGGAAGATATGAACGTGATTGATATTGGCGGTGGTTGGGTGTTTGATTGGGGTTGTGGAAATATTATTGAAGCTGAAGAAGATAACACTCCTTCTAAAATGGAAGATGATGGGCAACCTGAGATTGAAGATAACCCAGTTATCGATGTGACTGGTGACGAGACTCCAGACAAACCTGGTGGAGAGACTCCAGACAAACCTGGTGGAGAGACTCCAGACAAACCTGGTGGAGAGACTCCAGACAAACCTGGTGGAGAGACTCCAGATAAACCTGGTGGAGAGACTCCAGACAAACCTGGTGACGAGACTCCAGACAAACCTGGTGGAGAGACTCCAGAGAATCCAGAGAACCCAGAAAATCCAGAGAACCCAGAAAATCCTGAGAATCCAAAAGCTAAGGACGCAGAGAACCTAAAGAGAATTGACGCGCAGATAAATGAGGATATTGCGGAAGATATAGGTACAGGAAAAATTGTTATTACACCTACGGAAGATGTGAGGGAAGAGGAAGGTGAGCCAACTGAAGCTCCAATCGAGATTGAAAATGGGGTTGGTACTAAACCGACGATTGTTCAAAATGATGATTCGAAAGAAGCTGAAGTGGTTGATCAAAAGCAAATCAAAGAAGATGGAAATGACTATGCTGAAGATTTAGGTGGAGCGCATGATGATGAATATGCGCCAGTAAAGGATAACCATGGAGCTCAAGAGGAAGCAGACAAAGCGGCTGGGCTTGAAGAAAATAATGGCGGTATGTCTGATGAGGAGATTAACAAACGTTATGAAGAGCTGAAAGAGTTGCAAAGAAAGAGAGAGGAAGAAAGAGCGAAAAACACAGAAGGTGGGCAAACTACTGAAGGTAATAACGAAAATAACAAGGCTGAACAAACTGCTAGTAAAAGTGGCGAAGATAAAGAAATGAGTGCAGACGAGAAATATAAGGAAGTAGTTGCGATGGAAAATGTAGAAGAAGCCCGAAACATGTCCGATGAAGAAACTGAAGATATTTTGAGTGATTTAGGATTATAAAGGAGGCATAAATGAAAATATTTTCAAAAAATAAAAAACTAATCATGGCTGGGGTCTTTAGTCTTTTCACATTTTTGTTCTGTGTGTTATTTAGCCCTTCCGTTTTGGCGTGGGGACCAGAAAGAACAACGTTCACAATGGAGTCCCCTGCATCTTATCCGACATTTAACTCTATCACAAACAATCCGACTATTGGTGATGAACGCGATTTTGTTAGAGTCGGCGAAATAAATGCAACCGAGACTACTTTAAAAAATGAGGTAGAGGTTGTTCCGGGAAGGCAATATATTGTATATATTTATTTCCATAACAACGCCTCGGCTACTTATAACGACAAAGAGCATGATAGAGCTGGTATCGCGAAGGTAACAACTTTATCTAGTAAATTTGTCAAAATTTTAACCCCAGATACTAAAGGCGCTGTTTCAGCAACAGTTTCCGCCGATAATGCCAATCCTGGCTCAGTGTGGGACGAGGCATATTTCACTACAAAATCAGATAAGGTTTTGATGCGTTATGTTGAAGGATCAGCAAAGATCTATCTTGATTCAAAATGGAAAATGAATGGTGCTGTTCTTCCGACAACTTTGTTCACTGAGACGGGAACATTGCTTGGTTTGAATGGTTTAAACGGTATAATTCCTGGCTGTGAAGAATATCATGGCGTTGTCAAATATGTCTTGCAGGCTGAGGAGTTAAAAGGAACTCTTGATAAAACGGTTTCTAAGGCTGGCGAGGGAAAATATGAACCAGCTATCGAAAATGTTAAGCCTGGAGATATTGTTGACTATCAACTTGAAATTAGAAATGCTGGGGACGTGGCTTTAACAAATGCAACGATTAAAGATTCTTTACCAAGTGAAATGAGTCTGGTTCCTGGGAGTGTAAAATTATACGCAAACGATTCGACTAATCCGTCCGATCTGTCAGATAACATTATCAAAACAGGTTATAATTTGGGCACAATAGGAACAGGGAATGTTGTTTATATTCGTTATAGCGCCAAGGTTGGTGAAGATTTTGATTGTAAAGGTAAAACCGTTTACAACACGGCGAAACTAACCTATGACAGTAATACCTCGACTGGTGATTCTAAAACGGACTCAGCCCAAGTTTTAGTCAAGAAAGTTGACGGTTGTGAGGAAAAATTTGTTGAGGAAAAGACTTGTGAGACGAACCCAGAGATGCCTGAATGCCAAGAAGAAAAGAAAACTTGCGAAACAAATCCAGAAATGGAAGGATGTGGACAAATCGCAAAAACTTGTGAGACGAACCCAGAGATGCCTGAATGTCAAAAAGATAAGGAAAAAACTTGCGAAACAAACCCGGAAATGGAAGGATGCACTTTGCCAAAAACTGGTCCTGCAGAAATCGCGCTTGCGTCGATAATTGTGGTTGGCCTTGGTATTTGGGGTGCTTAC
This sequence comes from Candidatus Saccharimonadota bacterium, assembly GCA_017510445.1. GTDB lineage: Bacteria > Patescibacteriota > Saccharimonadia > Saccharimonadales > Saccharimonadaceae > Nanosyncoccus. Next base: position 198,056 of record JAFWNF010000003.1, on the reverse strand, counting down.
TATTTTCACACAAAGAAGAACCTAAACCGTGTAAAAGCAAGTGTAATAAACGGCGCGGAAGATAAGAAGAAGAAATAGAAATATATCACAAAACGAATAATTTGTGATATAATGGGGGAATGAAAAAAGATAGATCCTATCAAGAGGAGATTGGGAGTGTTGTCTCTCGACTTCGTCTTGAAAAAGGCTGGACTCAAATTGAGCTAGCTGAAAAAATTGGTACGAGTCAATCGGCCATTCATCGTATCGAAAAAGGTCTACAAAACACTTCGCTCGATATGATCAAGAAGCTGTCTGATTGTCTTGGTGGGCAGATACTCTCTGTAAATGATTCGGTTTCGCAAAGCTACAAAATTAGAGGTGGGAAAGAACTTTCTGGCGAGATTGTGATAAACTCAAGCAAAAATGCTGCTGTGGGGCTTCTTTGCGCATCGCTCTTAAATTCAGGTAGGACAATTTTAAAGCATGTTGCACGAATTGAAGAAGTATTCCGAATTATTGAAGTTTTGGAGTCAATTGGCGTGAAAACTCGTTGGACAAACAATCATCGAGATTTGGAAATTATATCACCTAGTGAATTAAACTTAGAGGAAATTGATGAAGACGCGGCTAGGAGGACGCGTTCGATTTTGATGTTTCTTGGGCCTTTAATGCATCGATTTTCTGAATTCAAATTGCCGTATGCGGGTGGTTGTTCGCTGGGAGTTCGTACGATTGAACCACATCTTCGAGCATTAGATGTTTTTGGCATTCAAGTTGATGCGAAGTCGAAAAGCGGATTCTATAAGGTTAGTGTTGATAAAAATATAGCGTATGACGGGAAAGATAAAAAGATTGTCTTGATTGAAAGAGGTGATACAGTGACTGAAAATGCTTTGATGGCGGCGGCTCTTTCACCATGTAAAACAACGATTGTTGGGGCATCGTCGAATTATATGGTGCAAGATGTTTGTTTCTTCCTTGAAAAGTTAGGCGTAAAGATCGATGGGATTGGGACAACAACTTTGACGGTTCATGGTGTAGATAAGATTGATTGTGATGTTGAATACGCACCAAGTGAAGACCCGATTGAAGCGATGAGTTTTATTGCGGCGGGGATTGTAACTGAATCAGAGATTAAAATAAAACGAGCACCAATTGAATTTTTGGAAATTGAGCTTGAGATATTGAAAAATATGGGGGCTAAATTCGACTTAGGAAAAGAATATCTAGCTTCTAATGGGAGAACGAGACTGGTCGATATCACATTGAAAAAATCAAAATTGACTGCACCGGCAGACAAGATTCATCCAATGCCGTTTCCTGGGCTTAATATCGATAACTTACCATTTTTCTCTGTGATTGCGGCAACGGCAGAAGGAAGGACTTTGATTCATGACTGGGTGTTTGAGAACAGAGCAGTTTATACGGTCGAATTAGCTAATTTAAACGCGAATGTGGAGCTTTTAGACGCTCATAGGGTATATGTTGAAGGGCCGACAAATTGGCGTCCTGCGGAGCTTGTAGCGCCTCCTGCGCTGAGGCCTTCTGTCGTGATTTTAATTGCAATGTTGGCGGCACCTGGAACGTCAGTGCTTCGTAATGTCTATTCGATAAATCGCGGATATCAGGATTTTGCAAATAGACTCAGACATCTTGGGGCGGATATTTCACCGTTAACGGGAATTTAAAAAGAGAAGTTTTTAACGCGGTCAAGAAGAATATCGTAACGCTCTTTCTCGCGAAGATTAGAAAGAGCGTTTTCTTTAGTGTCGAGCACGGGTTCTGAATAGTCTAGAGTGATATCTTTAAATGTAAATTGGTCGCTTGTTAAATCGATAATATGTCCGTCGATTCTATTAAGGTGATGAACTCCGCCACCTGGGACTTTAATCGTGACTATTTCGCCACCAAAGAAGTCAAAGACAATGATAGACGTTAGAGTGCAATGGCAAAAGGTTGGATTGTTATCAATATCGTATTCTGTACGGTGGGAAGAATGGATTGTATCCATTGAAAAAGAGTTAAGAAGTGCAAAAAATAAGTCGTCGAGAGTTTTGATATTGGGATTTAAGGAAGTATTTTTGACGGGAAGATCACCAAGTGTATTTCCAAAATAAGTGATTTTTCGTCCTGATTTTGTAAAGAAATTCTTCATGATTTTATTATAACATGTAGGAGAAAATGATTTATAATAGAAAAAAGGGGAGAATCGGTATGAAAAAGAGCGAAAAAGCCAAAAAGAAACCCGAAAAGAAAAATAAAAAACAAGTGGCGGCGGTGGCGAAAGAACTTAAAACGAAAAAAAACGATGATGGAATTGTAGTCGAAAAAGAGTTTCCAGAAGACCAAAAAAAGAAAAAGAGTAGAAAAAAAGTGCCAAAAATTTTGATTATTGGCGTTGTTTTGCTTCTTTTGACGGCGGTAGCGTTTTTTGTGGTTAACTTTGTTATGCCGACTTTGAGAGTTAAAGGGTTTTCTGAACAAGTTGAGATTGGGTTTAAAGACGAATATCGCGATGATTATGGAGAGATTTGCTATGGAAATATTTTCGCATGCGATGAGCTGGCGGTTGAAATATCTGGCGATAAAATTGATACGGAAAAACTGGGTGAATACCAGAGAATTTATCGCGTGAAGTACGGAAATGATAAAGAGGTTGAATATACGCAAAAAGTCATTGTTGTAGATAGAAAAGCTCCTGAAATTGAAGTGAAGGACGAGAAAATTGCAGTTTGCCCGAATGGAAAAATTCCAGATTTTGAAATAAAAGTTATAGATAATTACGATGGGGAAATTAAAGAAAATATTGAAAAGAGATTTGAAAATGACGAGGTGGTAATTTCGGTTCGAGACTCAAGCGGAAATGTTAGCGAAAAAAATATTCCTGGAATTGTTGAAGATAAAATGGCGCCAGAGATTAATTTGAACGGGGCGGAGAAATATGAAATGACACTTGATGCAATTTATGAAATTCCTACGCCAATGGTTTTGGATAATTGTGATGAGGTTGAGTTAAAAACTGAAGGTGGTATTGATACAACGAAAGTAGGGGATTATGAAATAATTTATAGCGCGGTAGATAATTCTGGAAATGAAGCGAAAATTAAACGGGTGGTTTCAGTGAAGCCAGTGCCAGAAAATGGCGTAATTTATTTGACGTTTGATGATGGGCCTGGAGCTTTTACGGATAAATTACTTGATGTTCTCAAGAAATATAATGTGAAAGCGACGTTTTTTGTGACGGGGTTTGGAGAGGATAGGCTAATTAAACGAGCATTTGATGAAGGGCATGCGATTGGACTTCATACATTTACGCATGATTATTCATATGTTTATAAAAATATGAATAACTATTTTGATGACTTGAATAAAGTTCAAGAACGGGTAAAAAGGATAACTGGGAAAGAAACGTATTTAATGAGATTTCCTGGAGGGAGTTCAAATACAGTGAGTAGAAATTATGATGGCGGAATTCATATTATGAGTAAGCTGGTTGATGAAGTGACGAAAAGAGGATATAAGTATTTTGATTGGAATGTTTCGTCGGGCGATGCGGGCTCAACCACGAGCGCGACTGGCGTTTATAATAATGTGATTCGTGGGCTTGGAAAAGGTGGGAGCTATGTCGTGCTTCAGCATGACGTGAAAGGCTATTCGGTAGATGCGGTCGAAGACATTATAAAGTATGGAAAGAGCCACGGCTATAAGTTCTCTGCGCTTGATGCTTCGTCTTTTACGGCGCATCACGGCGTAAATAATTAAAAGAGGCGTGGTATAATTTGGTAATGGATAAAAATAATGCGATTTTTCTTGGGTTAAATCCAGCACAGAGGGAAGCTGTTGAAACGCTTTCGGGGCCGGTATTGATTTTGGCAGGAGCTGGGTCGGGGAAAACAAAAACTTTGACACACAGAATTGCAAATTTGATTGAGAACGGCGTGAAGCCAGAAGAGATTTTGGCTGTAACCTTTACGAACAAGGCGGCGAAAGAAATGAGGAATCGCCTATATAGACTAATAATGCCGAAGAGTGATTATTATGTTGATGGGTTTGTTGATGAGGCGCCGAGGGGGTTTATGCCATATATGGGGACTTTTCACGGAATTTGTGTGAAAATTTTGAGAATCGAGAGTGAATCGGCGGGATTAGATAAAAATTATGTGATTTATGATACGGAAGATCAGGTTGCATTAATTAAACGCATTATGAAGGATTTGAAAATTACGGATAAAAGTCTGAAGCCGAAAGCCATTCAATCAATTATTTCTTCATGTAAAAATAAGGGAGAAACGCCAGAAGATTATATGCGAGAAGCGTTTTATCCGAATCGAAAGAAAATTGCTTTGATTTTTGAGAAGTATGAGGAGGAAAAAGAAAAAGCGAATGCGTTAGATTTTGATGATTTATTACTTAGAACTTTGAAACTATTCCGAGAGAATTTGATGGTGCGAGAAAAATGGAAAAATCGTTTTAGGCATATTTTAATCGATGAGTATCAGGACACAAATAATATACAATATCGTTTAATTAAGCTTTTGGTGAATGATGAACGAAATATTTGTGTAGTTGGGGATGATTGGCAATCAATTTATTCTTGGCGTGGGGCGGATTTTACAAATATTTTGAATTTTGAAAAAGATTTTCCTGGTGCAAAAGTAGTGAAACTCGAACAGAACTATCGTTCAACAGGCAATATTTTGGAAGCAAGTCAGAGAATTATTAATCAGAACAAACAAAGAACAGAAAAAACGTTGTTTACTGAGGCAGGAAAAGGGGCACCAGTTGATATTGAAGCGACGAGGGATGAGACTTTTGAAGCGAATTTTGTAGCTAGAAAAATTCTCATGATGGCGGAAAAAGGACGCGATTTTTCAGATTTTGCGGTGCTTTATCGTACAAACGCACAATCGTTTGCATTTGAAAAAGCGTTTATCCAACAAATGATTCCGTATAAGATTGTCGGTGGGGTGAGATTTTATGATCGAAAAGAAGTTAAAGATGTTTTAGCAATTTTGAAGCTTTTAATTAACGTTTATGATACAGTTTCGCTGGAGAGAGTTATAAAAAATGTGTTGTCGGGAATTGGCGAGGCAAGTCTTTCGAAGATTTTGACATTTTTAAGCCAGACGAATGAGAAAAACCCTCTTTCAAATGAAGCGCTTTTAGCTTCTTTACCGCCAAAAGGCAGAAATGCGTTACTGAGACTTGAAAGGTTTTTGAGAGAAACTGATACTACCTCTTCGCCAGATGTAATAATAAAAAATATTATTTCCTTTTTTGGATTTGAAGAATTGCTTTCTGATGGAACGCCGAGCGGGGAAGAGAGAATAGAAAACCTAGCGGTTTTAATTAGCAACGCGGAACCGTATGAAAATCTAACTGATTTTCTAGCGGATGCAAGTTTGATGTCGAGCGCGGATGAAAGTTCAAAAAAGAATTCAGTGACGCTCATGACTCTTCATTCGGCGAAAGGGTTGGAATTTCCAGTAGTGTTTTTAGTAGGGATGGAGGAAGGACTATTTCCAAGTTCGAGATCTGTGAACGAAAGTAGTGATTTAGAAGAAGAGAGAAGACTGGCATATGTGGGTATGACGCGGGCGATGGAAAAATTGTTTTTGACTTATGCGCAGTCGAGATTTTCGTTTGGGGGAAGAAACTGGACAAGTCCGTCAAGATTTCTCCTCGAGCTCGGATACAATCCATATGGTTCGGCAGGGTATGAAGATCTTGAGGAGGACGAGGAGGATTTTGATGATTTTCCGGAGGATGAGATCTGGGACTCGTTTTGATATATTGACTTTTTATTATTTTTATGCTATAATGATATAGCCAGTGAGAACTGGCTGAGTAGTTTTTGACTGCTTGGACTTTTCAAAGAAGGGGGGACTAAAAGTGCCATTAGCAGGATTAGGCGGTGAAAGAAGGCAAGTTGGCATCAAAGGGCCAAACAGAGAACAACTTTTTTCGGCGCTCAGTTCTGGCAAGGAGCTGGAATTCCAGGGAGAAATCTCGGATCTTCCAATAGTTATGAAAATCCGAGGAATAACTTGGGAAGATGGCTCTGGCCAGTCTTTCAATTTGGAATGCATTGGCTCTTCAGAGCGATGTATTCGTGGGTATTATGACACCCGCAAAAATGCTGGTTGGCTTGAATATTATCAAGACTAAAGACCGGTGCCTCCGCAAGGAGGCTTATTTTATCTTTTCAAATCTAAAAAAGTATGATATAATGTCACGAGTATTAATTTTAAAGGAATTATTATGAAGAAAGCAGTTATCCTCGTCGGCGGAAAACAATATCTTGTCGAGGAAAAAGAGACCCTGAGGGTGGACCTCCTCCCTGCAGGCACAAAAGAGCTCGAAACTGATGCTTTGCTTCTTATCGATGGCGATAAGACCACTGTTGGAACCCCAACTGTTAAAGGCGTGAAAGTTTCAGCTAAAGTAGTTGAAGAAAAGGTTGCAGGTGACAAAGTTCGCGTTATTCGCTACCATTCAAAGAAACGTGTCCATACAGAAACCGGTCACCGTCAGAAATATTCAGTAATTGAAATTGTTTCAATCAAATAAAAAAATGCCCTTCGGGGCATTTTTTGATTGGGAAAAAATAAAACAACTTATGTTTTATGATATAATGGGGATATTATGGCGAAGGTAATCTGTGTGACAAACCAAAAGGGCGGGGTCGGGAAAACGACAACGGCGGTGAATCTGTCTTATTATTTAGCAAAAAATAAACAAAGAATCCTTTTGGTTGATTTTGATCCGCAGGGAAATGCGACGAGTGGGTTAGGTTTCGAAAAAGACGTTCTAAAAGCGACGATGACTGATGTGATGCTCGAAAAAGCGACGCTAGAACAAGTAATTTTAAAATCGAAATTTAAAAATTTTGATTTGGCGCCTGCGACGCCACAGCTTGCAAATGCGGAAGTTGAAATGACAAAAATGAGCAAAAAATTTGTTCAGCTTCGCGATGAGATAAAAAAAGTGAGCAATAACTATGATTATATAATTATCGACTCGCCTCCTTCACTTTCACTTCTTACTGTTAATGGAATGATTGCGTCGGACTATTTATTACTTCCAGTTCAGACAGAATTTTATGCACTTGAGGGGGTAGCGCAGCTCCTAGAGAGCATGAAACTTGTTCGAAAGGTAAACCCGAAGCTTAAACTGCTGGGTGTGGTGGCGACGATGTATGATAAACGCACCTCGCTTTCGATTCAAGTGCTCGCGGAAATTAAGAAATACTTTAAGGATAAAACATTCAATACGACGATTCCGAGAAACGTGAGAATTGCGGAAGCTCCGAGCCACGGTGTGCCTGTTGGGGATTATGATAGATTTTCTAAAGGCGCGAAGGCTTATAAAGAGCTTGCAAAAGAATTTATGGAAAGGACAAAATAATGGGAAAAGCTTTGGGAAGAGGATTTGAGAGCTTGATACCTGACGAACTATATGATGATGATTTTGACGTAACGGCTGATGAGGATGAAAAAGTTTCGAAATTAACTGAGATTGAGCTAGAGAAAATTAAGCGAGACGAAAACCAACCGAGAAAAGATTTTTCGGAAGAAGCGCTCTCGATGCTTGCTGATTCAATCAAAAAACATGGTGTCCTTCAGCCAATTGTCGTAACAAAAGAAGAAGATAGTTATAAGATTGTTGCGGGCGAAAGAAGGTGGCGAGCGGCAAAAATGGCAGGACTGAAGAAAATTCCTGTAATTGTTAGATCGATAGATGCGCAAAATAGGCTGGAACTTTCGATAATTGAGAATGCTCAACGGGAAGATTTAAACGCGATTGAACTTGCGACGGCCTATATGAAGCTAAAGACACAGTTTAATTTGAGCGCAAAAGAAATCGCTACGAAGATTGGTAAAAGCGAGAAATCGATTGAGGGAACAATTCGACTGCTCCGACTTCCAGAAGAAGCGAAGAAGATTATGGTGAAAGAAAGACTATCAGAAGGAGTGATGAAGCCTTTGGTTTCTGCAGACCCTGAGATGGTGATGGCGATTTTGCCGAAGATTGTCGAAGAAGGCTGGACGGCGAGAAAAGTCGAGAGATATATTTCAGAAAATAAAAAGAAGAGCTCAACGGCCATTGTAAAAGCGAACCTTTTTGCAAAGGATGAGGAAAGAATCAGTAAAAAATATAATGCGACAACAAAAATTCACGGAAGAAGCATTACGATTACTTGTAAAAACAAAGAAGAACTGAAAAAACTGATTGAGATTTTGAAATAAGTTTTTTTGGCACCTACTGGATAGGTTCCTCTAACCTTTTTTTCTTGACTTTATTTAAAACCATAAAACAGTTTTTCTACTAAAAGAGGTAAAAATAGAAAAAATAATTTGATGGAATCCTTCCGGTATTCCAGTACCGGCTTTCCATCACTATTTTTTCAATTTTTAGCCTAAGAAATTTCGTAGAAAAAAGTTTTATGGTTTCTTTGAAACTGTATAAGAAACTAGTTGGGGAGATTTGGAAAAGAATTTCGAAAGAAAAGGAGGGCTTTGGGATGAAAGATATAAAGTAGAGTAGGTTTGGAGGAGTTGGAAAATGCTAGAAAACTATTTTTCACCTTTGATTTTGGTGAGTTGTTGGCGGAGTTTTTGGCGGGCGTGAGCGGTGAAGATTTTTTGGAGCCAGGATTCTTTTGGAGTTTGGTTTTTTGAAGTGAGAATTTCGACGATGTCGAAGTTTTCGAGTTTTTTGTTGAGATTGGAGATTTTGCCGTTGATTTTGACGCCGACGACGTGTTCGCCGATTTCGGAGTGAAGTCTGTAAGCGAAATCAAGAGGCATGGCGCCGTAGGGAAGGTCGATAATGTCGCCTTTTGGAGTATAGACGAAGATTTTGTCGGCAAAAAGATTGAGCTTCAATTTATTCAAATCAACTTTTTTGCCTTCGCGAAGCTGGGCGGCAGCGGATTGGAGCTCGGTAATCCAAAGAAGATTGGTCGGGAGATGTTGGATTTTGCCTTCTTTGTAGTTTTCGGTGAGCTTTTGTTCGTTGTAGTAGAAACTGGCGGCAAGACCGCGTTCGGCGTATTCGTGCATTTCGTGAGTGCGAATTTGGAATTCGACGATTTTTTTGTCGGGAGTAATGACGGTGGTGTGGAGAGATTGGTAACCGTTTTGCTTCGGGAGGGCGATATAATCTTTTATTCTGCCACCGAGAGGCGTATAAAGCGAGTGAATAAGACCGAGCACGAGATAGCAGGTCGTGATATCGTCGACGATAATGCGAAGGGCGGTAAAATCATAGATTTCACCGACGTTTTGATTATATTTCGCCATTTTTTTGTGGAGCGAATAAACAGATTTGACACGGCCAGAAAGCTCGAAATTTATCTTTTCTTTATTCAATAGTTCTGTAATTTCACCCTCGATACGGTGGAGAGATTTTTCACCGGATTTGTTGATTTTCTCAATCAGGTCTTTAAGGTATTTATAGCGTTTTGGATCAACGTAGGAAAAAGAGAGGTCGGCGAGCTCAACACGAAGTTGCCCCATATTTAAACGGTCGGCGAGCGGGGCAAAGACTTCAAGAGTTTCTTTGGCGATTTTCTTTTGTTTATCGGGTGGAAGAGCCTTTAAAGTTCTTAAATTGTGGAGACGGTCGGCGAGTTTGATGATAAGGACGCGGATGTCGGCACCGAGAGCAATCATAAGGCGGAGGAAGTTATCGCGAGTTTCGGGAAGATAAGTGTCGATGTCGCGCATGCCAGAACGGGCGGCGCCAAGTTTGGTGACACCATCAACAAGGAATGCAACGGTTTCACCGAATTCGTTTTTGACATCTTCTAAAGTGACAGAAGTATCTTCAACGGTGTCGTGAAGAACGCCAGCGATAATAGTGTCTTCATCCATCCCCCATTCGGTGAGGATTTTTTTCACAGCAAGAGGGTGATTAATAAACGGTTCGCCACTTTTGCGGAGTTGACCTTCGTGAGCTTTAGTGGCAAATTCGACAGCTTTTTTAATTCGCTCAGATTCCATATTATGATTATAACATTTTTAGGAGAAAAATATTCTTGTTAAGGATGAAAAAGGTAGGGAATTGTGGTATAATATAGATATGAGAATTTTATGGACTGATGGAAGTGCATCGCCAAATCCTGGGCCTGGTGGGTTTGCTGTGATTGAGAACGGTAAGCCAGTAGCTTTAGGGAATGAAAGACTTTCTTCAAATATTCGAATGGAAGGAAAAGCAATGATTTCTGCGATCAAACTTGCAGGAGAAGAAGGATGCGAAATTCATTCAGATTCAGAATTCTGGATTAATGTTTTGACAAAATGGGCGCCAACATGGGAAAAGAACGGTTGGACGAAAAAAAATGGCGAGATTAAAAATCTAGATATTGTTAAAGAGCTTTACGAACTCTATAAAAAATATCCAGTTGAATTAGTTTGGGTGAGGGGACATGTTGGAACGGAGCTTAATGAGCTTGCTGACGAGTGGGCAAATAAGGCACGAAAAGGAGAAACTTTATGAAAACAGTGATTAAAAAAGCAAAAGTGAAAAATCACGAAGATTTTGAAAAGAAACTTGAAGATATTGAGTTTGAATTTTCGCCGATAATTTGGCAACATGATCGGGTTTATTTGCCGAAGGGTTTTAAGCATGGTATGAACTATCCACGAATTATCATGCGTACGGAAATGAAAGCGGTCGATAAACCTGCAAAATATAAAATGATTTTGAAACGACATATTGAAGATTCGGGTGTTGATGTGGTAGATGAGACAGAAGTGAAAGATTATGCAGAGGGCGTAAATATTGTGCATCAACTCGGATTTAAGAAGATTAATGAAGTGAGCCGAAGACGTCAGGAAATTGATATGGGGGATGGAACAATGCTCTATCTTGATAATGTTGAAGGTGTAGCTGGGTATTATGCGAAAATTGAAACTAGATTGGACGAAAAAGATACAGTTACTGATGTGGTGGAAGATTTGACGAAGACTTTGAAAGTTTTAGGCGCAGAAGAAATTGTTGAAAAAGCGTATTTTGAGCAGTTGAATGGATAAAGAAATACTTCTAATTGATAAACCTAAAAACATTACTTCGTTTGGGGTGGTGGCGCGAGTGCGCCGAGTTTTGTCGGAAAAAGTTGGGAAAAAAGTGAAAGTTGGGCACACTGGGACACTTGATCCGTTTGCAACGGGACTTTTGATTTTGCTTGTTGGAAAGGGAACGAAACGTTCAAATGAGTTTTTGAAGCTAGATAAATGGTATGAGGCGACAATCAAGCTCGGAGCGATTTCGACAACAGGAGATCCTGAAGGAGAGATTTCGGTCTCTAAAGACGCGAAAGAGCCTATTCTTTCGGAAGTTGAGAAGGTTGTCCAGAGTTTTCAGGGAGAGATTCTTCAGAGAGTGCCAAATTTTTCGGCGGTGAAGATAAATGGCGAAAGGGCGTATAAACTAGCAAGAAAAGGGGTCGAAGTGGAAATGCCAAAGAGAAAAGTCGAGATTTTTTCGATTGAGATTTTGGATTATAAATGGCCGGAGCTCAAAATTCGCTGTCATGTTTCGAGTGGAACCTATATCCGGACGCTGGGAGAAGATATCGGAGAAAAACTAGGAGTTGGGGGGTATTTGACGCAGTTAAGACGTACGAAAGTGGGGGAATATTCTGTAGAGGATGCGGTTTCTCTAGACGAGTTTATGAGAGAGAACTCTTGACAAATTAAAGAGTTTATGCTAAAATGGAAATAAGCCTGAGAAGTGGCGATTATTTTGGAGTAGTTTGAAATCCTTTTAGCAGAGGATTTTTTGTTGGTTTTTGAGGAAGAGAAGATTGACAAAAGGTGCTGGGGGAGGGTAAACTTAAGGGGAATTATAATTAAACATGGAATAGTATGGATAACGATCCAACGGTAAAGAATAATAGTCAGGCTGATTCGTTTGGCTTTTTGAGCGAAAATATTGATGAAAACGAACGCAAAACCAGAGAGGTTGGCGCGAAGGTGCTTGTTGTTTCTGGTTTTCGAGGCAAACACCAAGAAACAGTGGATTCAACTTTTGAACGAGCAAGAAAACGCGGTGAGAAACTTGTAGGCAAGAATGATGAGAGGAGAGCGGATGCCTACCTTGAGCGAATCGACAAGGGAATTGAAAAATATGGGAGTAGATATGAACAGAGGCTTTGGAATAAAACAGTTGAAGATTTGATTATCGAAGAGGATGAAATTCCAGAGAGCTATTGGAAAACGCAGGAGCAAATTCTTCGAGATAATGGACAGGGAAGAGAACTTGACGATTGGGAAAAAGAGGAACTGACGAAAGATATCCAAAAACAACAGAGAGAATCTTTAGGAGCTTGGACAAATTATCTTTCACATGAGGATTGTCCGTATCCGACGTGGTTTAAGGTTTATACGATTGAAGGCGTGAGTAAGATGGGGGTGTTTGACAAGGGGACGAAAACTTATCGAAAGCGAGATAAAAATTCGGTGGCGCCGTATCCGCATTTTAATCCGGCAGTGCTTGCGAAGGTTTATGGAGCGATTGCGGACTTTTATGGGATTGATACGGATGAGGATCTTAATAGAGAGGAAGAAAAAACCGAAGAAGAAAGCGAAAGAGATAAGGAACTCGAGGCGTTGGTTAAATCGGGAAACTTTAATAAACTCTATTCTAGGCTTCTGCTTTCTGAAAAAGTGATTATGAAGACCCCCGAGAAAACCGAAGACGTCCATGGGGAGTGGGTAGAATATGGGGTTGGAGACGAAGAAGAAATTGCAAAGGCAGCGGACGGAACCCCGTGGTGCATTGCGCAACCTTCAGTGGGGAGGAGTTATTTGACGCAGGGGAGATATGGGAATGTTTATGATAAGGGCGGAGAGAGCGATGCGAAATTTATTTTGTTCCATCTTAAGGACGAAGATGGGAGATTGGCGGAGAACGCTTCGGCCTCGATCCGACTTGACACGGATGGACAAGTGGCAGAGATTTCTGGGCTAAATGATGGGCAGGCGCTGGAAGACTCGCTGGTGCCGATTGTGGAAGAAAAGGTCAAAACGCTTCCTGGAGGAGAGAAGTTTTTGAGACGATTTGCCGATAAGAATAAGTTGATTGAATTAGATAGAAAGATGCAAAGCGGGGAAGAAATTTCTTATGAGGAGTTTCGGTTTATTTATGAGCTCGATCGACCGATTGAAACACTTGATACTTATAACTCAAATGACCCGAGGATTTCGGAGCTTCGAGCGAAGTTTGGAGCGGAATATGCGAAGGAGAAGGGATACATCTTTCCAGATACGAAGATAGATGAGATTGAAGAGAATATCTCGAAATATCTAGTTAATGATCTTGATTTAAATTCGAATTTGCTGACGTTTGCGTTGAAGAAAAAGCTAGAAGAAAGTCCGGAAGAGTTAAAAAAAGTTTTTGTTAGTCCAGACGTGGAAGAAAAGCTTAAAGAAAAAGGTGCAGAGCATATCGCTCAAATGAGAGAAAGAATAAAAAATCTTGAAACGATTGAGACAGAACACTATACTTTCCTTGTTCCGATTGATAAATGGGAAGAAGGGAAAATTGAGTTGCCAGAAAACAACGAAGGAGACTATATAGCTCCGGGCGATTTGACGGCAATTTTGAAACAACCAGTGAATTATAGTGTGGAGTATGAAACTGATGGAAGAGTATTTGACTGGAGAGGTGAAGTGGAGGTTTATGGTGAAAATTGGGTAGGAAAAGAAGTTCATCATTTTCCGTTGGGGAAGGAACTACTTGGAGTGAACGAGGAAATAAAAGAGAGATTTGGCTATCATTTGCCAGAAAGTTGGAAACCAATCGTAGGTGGATTAAAAGATCAGTTGAATAAAGAAGGAAGAGACGGCAGTGATGATGAAGAAATATCACTCGCTTTGAGAGAAAGACTAAGGTTGACGTTTTCGGGCTATGTCCGGGAAGGCGTCCTCAAGTACGTCGGCGAGGTCGGCTTCTTTTGGTCGGCGACGGAGAATGACGAGGGTCACGCGTGGCAGTTTGAAATTAGTGACTTCGTGGCTCATCAAAACGAGTACGGTGTGCATTCTCATGGGAGTCTTGTACGGATGGTACGAAATAAAGAAGATAAAGAATAGGGTTTTCAAGAGGGGGGAAATGTGATATAATGGCGCGTATGATAACAAAAGAGAATAAAGACAAAGCTATTGCCAAGGTCCAAAGAAATAAAAAGGACGTCGGTTCTCCTGAAGTTCAAGTGGCTATTCTCACAGAACGTATCAAAGAAGTTACGGAACATGTGAAGAATAATAAACATGACTTTATGGCTAAAAGAGGTTTAATGCAAATGGTGGGGAAAAGAAAGAAACTCCTGAAATACCTCGAAACAACCGATTTTGAGCTTTACAAAAAGACCGTAGCAAAGTTGGGTCTTAGAAAATAATAAGAAAAGCCACCGAAAGGTGGTTTTTTGATGGAAAGTTCAAAACTTTTTTCGAAGGAGCAAAAATAGAAAAGTCAGCTCAGAACATTTTTTCTTCGAAGAGGTAAAAATAGAAAAAATAATCAGACGGAAATCCTTCCGGTATTCCAGTACCAGCTTTCCATCACTATTTTTTCTTATTTTTAGCCTTCAGAATTCTCTGAAAAAAGCTCTTTGCTTAATTGAGAAGTCAGTTCAGAGCATTTTCCTATTTTAGCCTTTAGCGTATAATAGGCTTATGATTGCGATTTTTGGTGCGCCTGGTGCGGGAAAAACGGTTCAAGGACAACTTCTCTCCCAAAAATATGGTTGGGAGTGGGTTTCCTCGCGAGATTTACTTTTGTCTTTGAGTGATAAAGATGTAACGATGGCGCTCAACCACGGAATGCCGATTGACAATGAAAAAAGTGTGGAAGTTTTTGGGCAGGAAATGAAAAGACTCGAACGCTACGGGCTTTTTCAGAAGGCGGTGCTTGATGGATTTCCAATGAATGTAAGTCAGATTTATTATATGGCGGAAAATGATTTGCTGAAATATTTGGACGGGGTGATTGTTTTAAGAGTGCCGAGAGGTGAACTTTGGAAAAGGTTAGTTGAAAGAAAAAGAGTTGATGATACAAGGGCGGCAGTCGAGAGACGTCAGGATCTTTATGAGCGGGCGACTTTCGGAATGTTGCATGTGTTGAAAGCAAATGGCGTAAAAATTGCTGATGTGAACGGACAAAATAGCCCAGAAGATGTGCTTTCTAGAATCGAGGAGAAACTTGGGGAATGGGAATATGGTGACAAGATTTCTGGTTTTGATCAGTATATTTATACTTCCCAAAAACTCTCCGAGACAGAAATTCTAGTGATGGGAAATGAAGGAGAAACCAGAATCCTCAAGAAAAACACAGAAACAGACGAATGGAAATATGGTGACAAGATTTCTGGTTTTGATGAAGATATTAAAACTTCCCAAAAACTTTCCGAGACAGAAATTCTAGTGATGGGAGGAAATAATCGTGGAGGAAGAACCAGAATCCTCAAAAAAAACACGGAAACAAATAAATGGGAATATGGTGAAGGGATTTCTCATTTTAATAATCAGATTTATACTTCCCGAAAACTCTCCGACACAGAAATCTTAGTGATGGGAGTTGGTGTAGAAACCAGAATCCTAAATGTAGAGCGAGAAAAAAGTTTAGAAGCTCTAAAAAAGAAATTGGATCAGATAATTTCGAAAAAAGATTAAAAAAGGGTTGAGCCCCCTCAGGGAGGGGGCTCGGTTTGAAAGGAGTGACCTATGAAGAATAGCAACGACATAAGCCGTTACTTGATGAGGTCATGTGTTGAATTCGGCTTCGATGGCGTCAATGACGTCTTGCTGCCACTGTTGGGCAATCAACTGAAGCTCTGTTTCGGTTCTGCCTTTATCGGCGGAGGGAAGAGCTGTAATCTGAAGCCCATTATTTAATTTTTTGGGGAGATAACAAATTGTTACTCCGGGATATTCTTTCCATTTTTGATAGATAATGCCGGCCTTAGCCAGCTTTTGCCTTTTCTGGCGTCCATGGGGGTAACCTTCCATATACATATTTTTGTATTGGTGACAAATTTCCATGACTTTTTCTCTGTCTTTTACAGACAGGTCTCCTTCGACGACAAATGTTAAATTTTCGCCATTGACAGAGGTAATTTGAATTCCCAAATAATTCACGCTCCTTTTTTATGTACGAGCATTCAAAACCAACAGGCAGTTTTGGAGCCAGTGTTGCTATTTTATCATACTTCGTTAAAAAAGTCAAGCTTTTTGGCAGTTTATCTCTGTAGGACATTTCCATTTTTTATATAGATACATTATTTATTTAGCTTCTACTCTCTTTTCTCTCGCATGGACAAATTCTCGCGGTTTTCATTTTTACAACATAACCGTCAGGGAGAAAAACTCTTTAGTCGCTTCGCTTAGGGAGTTTTTCTCCTTGAGACCTGTTGTAAAAATCCGGAGAATTACTCACAAAACTTCGTTTTGTTCGCCGAGCTTGAGAAAAGAGAGTGGGCTGAATTATAAATCGGGAAATAGCTATTTGTTTGAGGAATTGTGGTATAATAGAATAGTAATATTTAACAGGGAAGACGGCAGATATAAGGGCTGTTTACAGGTTTTGTATCTGAGGTTTTCCCGAGAAAGGAAACTACTATGGATATTATTAACCCTAGTGGCAAGAAAACTACGGCTGTAAAGACGGAGTGGCTTGGCAAGGAATTGTCTCTAGAAGTCAACAGAGTTGGGTTTCGCACTACATCTTCAGTGCTTGTAAAATATGGAGATACGGTTGTGCTCGGTTCGGTGGTGGTTGGGACAAAACCTGTGGTTCAAGATTTCTTCCCACTTTCAATCGATTATGAAGAGAAATATTATGCTTCAGGGAAGATTTCTTCTTCAAAATTCATTAAACGTGAAGGGAAACCATCTGATAACGCGGTGTTGGTTGGACGTTTGATTGACCGTCCAATTCGCCCACTTTTCCCGAAAGGTTATCGCCAAGAGGTGCAAGTTGTGACAACTGTGCTATCGATGGACCCAGATTTTCGCCCGGATATGGTAGCAATGATTGCGGCGTCTTCGGCTCTAATGAACGCTGGTGTGCCGTTTGATGGACCAGTGGCTGGGCTTCGTATTGGTAGAATTGATGGTGAATTCAAAGCATTTCTCTCTCCAGAAGAACGCGAAAAATCAGCGCTTGATCTCGTTGTGGCCTGTAAAGATGGTAAGGTTGTCATGGTCGAGGCGGGCGCAAAAGAAGTGTCAGAAGATATGATTATCGAAGCAATGCATTGGGCAGTGAAGAATGTCCAACCTGCGCTTGATTTACAACGAGAGTTGAGCAAAATTGTTAATACACCTGAACAAGAATATGAGTTAGTTTTGCCAGATGAAGAAATTCAGAAAAAAGTTGATAAATGGTGTGATGGGAAATTTGGCGACAAAGTCAGGGGTAATGTGCTTGAACGTGCACAGATTCTGGACGATTTGAAATACCAGATGCATGATGAATTCGCTTTGGAACTCGGTGAAGGCGAAACTGATAATGAGAAAGTTGAATGGTATGACGAAAATCTTCGCGATAAATATAACCAAGCTTTTGAACTTGCGGTTCATCACGAAGTACGTCGCTCGATTGTTGAAGATGGTGTGCGCCCTGATGGAAGAAAGCTTGACGAAGTGCGTCCACTTTCGAGCCAAGTTGGAATTTTACCAAGAACTCATGGTTCGTCACTCTTTACGCGTGGCGTAACTCAGGCGATGAATATCGTAACGCTTGCTCCGCTTTCGTTCGGACAATTAGTCGATACAATGGAAGTGACCGATGGTGTGCGCAGATATATGCATCACTACAACGCGCCTGCTTATACGGTTGGCGAATGTGGTAGACTTGGTTCACCTGGACGTCGTGAAATCGGACACGGATATTTGGCTGAGAGAGCTCTACTCCCAGTGCTTCCAAAAGAAGAAGATTTTCCATATGCGATTCGTTCTGTGACGGAAATTATGTCCCAAAACGGTTCGACTTCAATGGCGGCGACTTGTTCTTCATGTCTCGCACTCATGGATGCTGGTGTGCCTCTGATTCGTCCAGTTTCTGGTGTTGCGATGGGACTTATGGTTGATGTGCCAAAAGGCCAAGCGATTGAGGCGAAAGATATTGATAAAGCCTATGTACTTACGGATCTTATGGATGCAGAAGATTTTGCTGGTGATATGGACTTTAAGGTAACGGGAACAACGGAAGGCGTGACTGCACTTCAGATGGATATGAAAGTGCATGGTCTTCCAGTTGAAATTCTGGAAAAAGCCATCAAGCAATCTCATGCTGGCAGAATGTTCATTTTGGAGCATATGCTTTCAGTGATTCCTGGTCCTAGAGATGAGATTTCGAAATATGCGCCAAGGATTGAAAAATTAGTTGTCAATCCAGATAAAATCGGTTCGATTATCGGTAAGGGTGGGGAAACAATCAATAAAATTACTTCTGAAACTGGTGCGATGGTGGACATTGAAGAGTCGGGACTTGTTACTGTTTCTGGAAATGACCCAGAGAAAATCAAAAAAGCGTTAGATTGGATTCGAGGACTAGTTGAGGAACCAGAAGTAGGAAAGATTTATGATGGCAAAGTTGTCTCGATTAAAGATTTCGGAGCGTTTGTGAATATTTTGCCTGGTGTGGACGGAATGCTTCATATTTCTCAAATTTCTGATAAGAAAATTGCCAATGTTTCTGATGTGCTCAAAGTTGGGCAAGAAGTCAGAGTGAGACTCGTGGCGATTGATGATAAGGGAAGATTATCACTTTCGATGCGAAATCTGTAAACTCAGAGTTTTAGTGAAGAAGAATAGATCTTAAGACAGAAAATCCTCCCTAACGGGAGGATTTTTGTGGTATAATGAAAGTAATTATGGCTAAAAGGAAAAGAAAATCAACAAAAGGTGGGCGAAGCAAACGCGAAGTGACGAAAGTCGATTATGAGTTGCCTGGTGGGTTTTGGCGACAAGCTTTTGCGGTAATATTAATTCTAATTGCAGTGGTGTTTGTGGCATCTTGGTTTAAAACCGAGGCCAACTTTTTGAACTTTATCCATGATGGCGGGCTAATTGCGTTAGGATGGGCGATTTATTTTGTGCCAGTGGCGTTAGTCTTTTTAGCAGTGAAGATTTTCCGTGCACATAATAACAAACTGCCTGTGGTGGTTTATATTGCGATGCTTTTTATGGTGTTTTTGGTTTCAGGATTTTTTGGTGCCATAAACTACGATAAAGGCGGATTTGGTGGCGCGGTAGGCGGATTTTTGAATCGATATATTGCGGCAAATCTCGGAACGCTGGTCTCGCTAATTGTTTATATGGTTTTGATTTTCTTAGTCACAATTTTTATTTTACAAATGAGTCCAAAAGCGGCTTTGAAGCAAATGAAAGATTCAGTGAAACGTGAGAAAAGAGGACAGAATGAAGGGGAAGAAAAAGTTTCTGGAAGATTTGGCGGACTAAAAATCAATTCAGGAGTTGCTGTTAAAGGAACGACGAATAAGACTCAAGAAAAACAATCAATTTTTCCTGTAAAAAGTTTTAAAAATAAACAACCCGAAAAGGTACCAGAAAAAGAGAAGACAGAAGGCGTACTCACAGCAGTGAGTGATCCGAATTGGAAAATGCCGTCGATTGATTTGTTCGAAAAGAAGCAATCTCCAGCAGACGCGGGGAACATTCAACAAAACGCCTATATTATTCAATCAACATTGGCGGAGTTTGGAATTGAAGTGGAAATGGAAGGGGCAAATATTGGCCCAAGAGTAACGCAATACACAATGAAACCGCCAGCAGGTGTAAACCTCTCGAAAATTGTGGCGAGAGATAAAGAACTTGCGCTTAATCTTGCGGTAGATAAGATTAGGATTGAGGCACCGATTCCTGGAACAAGGTCGGTTGGGGTGGAAATTCCGAATGCGAAATCAGCGGACGTGAGACTGAGGAGCGTGATTGAAAGTGAAGAATGGAAGAAATCGCCAGATCCTTTGACATTTGCGGTCGGAAAAGATATTTCCGGTAAATCAGTGGTTGAGAATTTGGCAAAAATGCCACACCTTCTCATCGCTGGTACGACTGGCTCAGGTAAATCAGTGATGACGAACGCGTTAATTTCGTCGCTTCTTTATCGTAATGCGCCAAGTGATGTGAAACTTATTATTGTTGACCCGAAACAAGTTGAGATGGCGCAGTATGAAGATATTCCGCATCTTTTGACGCCAATTATTACTTCGGTTGATAAAGCGATGTCGGCGATGAAGTGGGCGATTAAAGAAATGGAGCAGCGCTACACGGAGATGTCGAAAGAAAAAGTGAAAAATATTGTTGATTATAACAAAAAGATGGAAAAGAATAATGGCACAGTGACGAAGGAAGATGAGGACGGAAACAAACAAGAACATGTAGGTGGGAAGATGCCGTATATTGTCGTTGTGATTGATGAGATGGCGGACCTCATGATGATGGCAGGGAAGGATCTCGAAATGCTGATTGTAAGAATTGCGCAGAAAGGTCGTGCGGCTGGAATCCATCTTGTCTTGGCGACTCAGAGGCCAGAGGCGAAAGTGATTACTGGTTTAATTAAAGCGAATATTCCTGGAAGAATTGCGTTTGCGGTCGGAAGCCAGATTGACTCGAGAATTATGATTGACCAAGGTGGTGCAGAAAAATTACTTGGAAAAGGCGATATGCTTCTACTCACGACGGCGATGATGGGTAAGCCAAAACGTATTCAGGGTGCTTGGGCGAGTGATGAAGATGTGGCAAAGTTGACTGATTTTCTCCGCGAGCAAAGACCGCCTGAATACAACGATGAGGTAATTGCACAACCAGTGCAAATCAAAGGCATGGGACCTTCAGCGGGCGGAGCGATTGGCGATCTTGGCAGGACTTATGATCCAAATGATCCGATTGTGCGTAAGGCGGTGGAGATTTCGATTAACAAAGGAAAATTCTCGACGGCAATGCTTCAAACATATCTTGGAAAAGGCCATGGATTCGTTTCGGGACTCGCGATTTGGTTTGAACAAATCGGCGTGATTGGTGAAGCGAATGGGAATAAGCCTCGCGATGTGTTGATTTCTTCAATGGAAGAGTTTGATAAACTAGCGGCAAATTCATAGTATGAAAGTTTTTATACTTATTTCTTTGTTTATTCTCGGGGCGGTGATGGGGTCGTTTGTTTGCTGTCAGGTTAGACGAGCGAAGCTGAGTACTAGAAAAAAGAAAAAGGCGGGGGATAGATCGATATGTCTAAATTGCGGTTATCAATTAAAATGGTTTGATAATATACCGATTTTTTCGTGGATTTTTCTGAAAGGGAAGTGTAGGAAATGCGGGAAGAAAATCGGTGGTTTAGAAATCCTGTCCGAATTAGGTTTTGGCTTTGTGTTTTTGGTTATCGGAGGGTTTGCGAGTGAATCTTTGGAATACGCGGTTCTTGGGCCGTTATATCTTATGGTTCTCTTAGCATTCGTGACGATTTTAGGTTATTTAGCGATTTTTGATGGTAAATACGGAGAGCTTCCTGGGAAAGCATTGACATTTTCAGTAATCTGTGGTATAATTCTCTTAATCCTGAAACAATGGAGCTTGTTTTTGAGTAGCCAATCGTTTCAGTTTCTTCCAGACAGTTTATTATCGGCGCTCGGCGGAGTGGGAGTTTTAGCGGGAACTTATTACTTATTATATTTCTTCTCGAAAGAGAAGTTGGTGGGAAGTGGAGATTGGATTTTAGGGCTTGCGATTTCTTTGACGCTTGGGAGTTGGTGGTTGGCGCTTATTGTGATATTCCTTTCAAACGCTCTTGCTGCGATTTTTATGGCGCCATCGGCGATAAAAAAGGAAAAAAAGAAAATATACTTCGGACCTTGGATGGTCTTAGCGTTCGTTATCGTTTTTATATTTCAGGAATATTTGCTAAGATTTATAGTTTTTTAGCCTCTTGGGGGTTCGCCTTCAGGTTCGGCGAGAAGTTTTTTGCCTTTAACTTCGAAACGTTGGCCGGAAACCGGAGAGACGAAGTAGTCTTCGTCAAGGAGATTGACAAACATGGTGAGATCTTTTTCGTCCATGATAATGATTGAGCCATCATCGTCGGTCATGAGCTCGAGTTGGACTTCGTCGGCATAGTCGATAAGGTCTTTTTGGGACATGGCTTCTTCAATGACAAGGTTTTGGACTTTTTTGAGTAAAGGTTTTCGGTCGGCGAGGAGGGCGTTCAGGGTCAGACCTTCAGCGAAGCTGAGGTTGTATTTTTTCTGGAGTTCTTTAGCTTTTTCGTCGGCGAGAACCTGGGATTTATAATCGTATTGGAATAGAGCTTCGAATTTTGTTTGGTTGAAGATGATGATGTTTTTGTCGATGATGGCGACTTGGTTATCGTCAGGGGCTTTCAAGCCAACTTCAGCAGAGAACGGCTCGAAGCTTTCGCCGTTTAATTCCCAAGAGGTTGCGCCCTTAAGAGCAGAAGAAGCGGAAATGCTTTTTGCGATGTAGAAATATTTCATTTCGCCGTCCATTGGATAGGAGAATTTAGCGATGATACCTTTAATTTTTTTGAACTCATATTCGTTATCGGAGAAATAGGCGATGTCTTTGTATTCGTTTTCGATGAGGTGGAGAAGGGATTCGGCGCGGGTAACTTTGTCGAGGGTGGTGCGGTAGATGACTTTGTCTTCGCCGTCGGAGGTTTCGTATTCGTGGCATTCGAGGCCTTTGTCGGCTTCTTTGATGATGTAGCCGATGGCTTCTTGCATGAAGACAGATTTGACGGCGTTGGTTAGCTTATCAGAATAGCGGACTTTGTAGGGGGTGTAGTTTTTGTTGAAAAGAAATAGTTCGACAGAAACATTATTTTTTATTTCGTCGACCTCGTTTGCCCACTGGAAGACATCGAAAGTATTGTGTGAATTTTCAGACATAGTATTACCTCATTTATTTTTCTTTATTATAGCATAACAGGGGATTATGTTGAATAAATTTTTTAATAGTTTTTAAGAATCGTTTCAGAGAAACTAGTTTTAGCTAACCTGTTGACAAAGGGTGCTGGGGGGGGGGTAAACTTAAGAAGAATATAAAGAATAAAAAAGGAATAAAATATGTCAGAGAATGATCCAGGCAATAAAGGAAATGAGGAGGGAGATCCATTTGGATTTTCGGAAGCGTTTCTAGATAATCCTAATCCTCCAGAAGATCATTATCCAGAGAAACCTGAGAATGATTCTTCTGAAAAGGTAGACAAAATCGAACAAAAAATGGCTGGACATCGAAGAATGGTCGAAGCACATAGGCGACGTCTGGCTGAAAGTGAACAGTGGTTAGATGAACTACCGGAAGAAGAGACCGAGAAGAGACGAATAGATTTTATAAAAAGTACAAAAGAAATGTTTGAACGCGAGAAGGCTGATATAGAAAAAGAATTCAAAAAAAGTCGTTATAGGAATCTTGACAAATATTCTAAGTCGCTATCATACCTTAATGAAGTTTATCTTTGGGAGCAGGCGCCTTGTGTGATTAGAAATAAGGATAAAAGAGAAGGGTGGCTAAACTATATAGAAAAAACTAGCATATATGGTATTTCTGGTATTGAAATGAATGCTGAGGAGTGTTTTGAATCTTTAGCTTTGGGTGGTAGCGTTGAAGATGTATGTGAAATAATCAAGAAGCACGATATTGGTGGCACTAATGAAGCTGGTGCTACCTATTCGGTCATTCGTCTTGTTATGGAGTATTCAGATCAGGGAGAAGAATTCGCAAAGCATATCGGTTGGTCCGAGATAGATTGGAAGAATGATTCTCAAGAAGATTGCGACAAGAAAGTTTTAGAAGCTATGAAGAAGATAGGCTTGGAAAATATAGAAAGGTTTGACGGATATATACTAAAAGGTTCAGACGATATTGTGGAAGAAGCTGAGAGGCCAGATGAACCGGTGGAAAAGATTGATGATGCGGAAAAAGAGCGACGAGAGAAGATTAAAGGTAATAGAGAAAAATATGAGAGTAGAAAGAAAAGTATTAATGACGCATGGGAGGTTGCTTGGGATACCTTTAGTGATATAAGTTCTGAAGAAGGTTTTCTTGAAAGTGATGAATACAAGGCTGTAAGATCTATGGAAAAAGGTGCTGAGGATATGCTGACTCAGTTAAGGGCAAAGCTGTACAGAGAGCAAGCACCTTTGATCATACAAGATGAGAAAAAAAGAGAATTATGGTTAGAGAATATAGAGGAGATTATTGCTGAAGAAAAAGGAGAAGGGGAAAGACATGGTTTTGGATTTACGCCTATTGATCATTGGGATGAGAAGTGTATGGAGGAACTAGCCTTGGGTGGTGATATGTCGAAAGTATGTGGAATGCTTAAGGAATGCCACGAAGGGGATAATGACCATAGAATTGGTGCAACTTATAATGTTATAAGAGATATCATTAAATATGCTGATAGAGGGGATGAATTTGCGGATTATATTGGTTATTCAAGTATAGATTTTGAGAATGATTCTCTGGAAGAAAAGAATCGAAAGATTCAAGGAGTTGCTGAGAAAATAGGTTTTGATGATGTTGAAGAATGGTATTTTAATAAATAAGGAATAGAATAAAAAAACGGGCCGAGATGGTCCGTTTTTTGATGGGTTTATAAAAAGGAATCATTTTTTTTGCATCCCTAAATAAACACCGATAATTTCAGGCTTGATCATATTTTAGCATAAACACTATAAAAAGTCAATAGTAATTTGTTCGGTTTTTAGGAAATAGAATTTTTAAAAAACAAGGGATAAAAATTGAAAATAATAAAATAAAATGGAAAAAACGCAAAAATGAATTCAAAAACAGGGTTGTCCACAGGAAAATAGGGAAGATCATAAAATGTTGTAAAAAATAAAACGCGGTTTTCCACAAGTTGTGGAAAAGTCGTACTCTGTTAGATGCTTGATTTTTAGTAAAAATGTGTGGAAAACGTTGAAAAATTAAAAAAAGTCGAAAAAAGTACTTGATTTTTTAAAATGTTTACGGTAAACTGGGGTCAGTGGAAGTCAACAAACAAAAACCACTAAAATAAACAAAGGAAAATCGGGAAAAATGACAGAAGTAAAAGTCAACGAAGAATACGATTACGAAGTCGTTTATCTTTCGAAGTGATTTTCTGGTTTGAACATTAAAAAAGTTTGAGATCGGCCAACTAGGAGCTAGGGCACGCGATTTCCTTTAGCGGTTCGCGTCACCAAAACCGTCCGTACATTCTTTAAACACCTCCCAATTTAAAACTCTATTTGGCCGAAAGGCACAATCAACACAATAAGTCTCTCAACGGCTGCGATAATGGATTAGCTTCGCGCTGAGAAATCGTGGTAGATCTATTTGTGTTCAAACAAAAAGCAAAAAAAACAAACATGCTTTAGTTTCTGGTTGAACGATCTCAAACGAGGGGTCATGTTATAATAGAAACATGACAGAAGAACTTCATAAACCAGTTATGTTATCGGAAGTACTTGAGGTCCTGAAGCCGAGACCGGGCGAATCGTATTTGGATTTGACGGCCGGATATGGGGGACATGCAAGTGAAATTTTGGCGGTGACACGGAATTATAAAGGCTCGGTTTTAGTTGATCGAGACCCGTTTGCGTATGAATTCTTAAAAGGGAAGTACGAAAGTGAACCTGTGAGGATTGTGAACGAGGATTTTTATAATGCGGTGCTGCATGAAATTGAGTGTGGTAACACTTTTGATATGATACTGGCAGATTTTGGAGTTTCTTCGCCGCAACTGGATAAAAGTGAAAGAGGTTTTTCGTTTTCGAAAGATGGACCGCTGGATATGCGGATGGATCAGAGGCAAGGACTTACGGCGGAACGAATTGTAAATAAGTGGAGCGAAAGGGAACTAAGCGAACTGTTTGTGAAATACGGAGAAGAAAAACCTGGGTTTTCGAAAATGATTGCGCGAGAAATTGTGCATCATCGACCTTTCAAATCAACTAAGGAATTAGCGGATTTGATAAAAAGTAAATCGAGATTTTCGCGAACACATCCAGCGACGAGAATCTTCCAAGCGATTCGAATTCAAGTGAATGATGAACTATCGGTAATTGAAAAAACTTTACCACTCATTCCAAAGATTTTGAAACCTGGCGGAAGAGTCGCGATCATCACTTTTCATAGTCTTGAGGACAAGCTAGTCAAAGATTATTTTAAGGAAGAAAGTAGCTTTGGGGAAGAATCGAAACTGATGATTTTAACGAAGACGCCAAAAGTTGCGGGAGAGATGGAGTTGATTATTAACCCACGAGCAAGAAGTGCGAAACTTCGGGCGGCTAAACGAATTTAGCGGCGAACATTTCTGCTCGGGATTGATAATAAAAATAAAAAATAAAAATAAAAGGAGGCAATATGCCAAAGCAGATTGTTGTCAAAAACAAAAGTCGCGCCCAAAAAATTACCGTTCGTTTTGTCTAAGGATAAAAGAACAGAGAACTACAACATGGGCGTAAAGCCTGCCAAAAAAGATTGTTGTAGAGATAAATTTGGAGTGTGAAAAGTTGACCTTCTCCCCAAGTGCGTCATTTAGGTTACTTATTGCTCTGCCTATTTGACGCCGGGGATTCTATGGACTTTTCTAAAAATAAAAATAATAACAAAAAAACCTAAGAGAAATGGGAAATAATCAAACATTTACAAGTAGACGTGGAGTAAATTCCGAAACAACGAGCTGGGCGCGTGGCCGAAATTTTGGTAAGCGAAAAGGAACCGGAAGGTTTTCTTATTATTTTGTGATTGCGATGTTGGTTTTAGTGGTTGGATTGATTTATGTAGCGCAGGGAACGAAAGCGACGGGTTATGATTATCAAATTTCAGAGATCGAAGAGCAAATTAATGAGTTGGAGATTAAAAAGGAAGATTTAGCGGTCGAACAAGCGAGATTGACATCACTGGCTTCAGCAAGCAACAACAAAGTTGCGGTCAGTATGGAAGACGCGACACCAAGCGGATATGCGGAATAATATGATATAATTATAAGCGTGATGGAACGAAAACGCGTTGGTTTTTTGAAGTTTTGTCTTTTTGCAGCCATCTTTACGATTGTAGCTAGGCTTTTTTATATTCAGATAATTCAACATGATTTTTATGTAGCGAAGGCGTCGGATGAACATGTGCATGAAAATGTGATAGAAGCTGTAAGGGGAAAAATTTATGCAATGGACGGAAACGAAATAGTTCCGATTGTTTTGAATGAGACCGTTTATACGGTCATTTTTGATCCGATGATTGTGAATGAAGAAAAAAGCAAAGAGATTTTTGAGAAGTACGCTAAAGATAATTTAGTGGCAGAGTGGGATGATGTTTTCGCGGATAAAAACAGAAGATATTATGTGGTAGCGAAAGGCGTGAAATATGAGGATGCGAAAAAAATTGTTGATGAGTTGATTGAGGAAAACGTGGTAGGAATTACGTTTGATAAAAAGACGAAGAGAGTTTATCCAGAGGGGCAAATGGCGTCGGGACTTCTGGGGTTTGTAAACGAAGATGGTGATGGGCAGTATGGTGTAGAAGGGTCGTTTGATAAAGAGCTTTCGGGAATTGATGGAAGTTTGAAGGCTGTGCGGGATGTGAATGGAGTGGTGCTTTCGATCGGAGACGAAAATATTGAAACACCAGCGGTGGACGGGGAAGATGTTGTGCTCACGATTGATCGTAATATTCAAACGAAAGTAGAGAAAATTCTAAACGATTATATTGAAAAAACGCCGGCAACAAATGCGAGTGCGATCGTAATGGACCCGAGGACGGGTGAGGTTTTGGCGATGGCGAATGTACCGACATATGATCCGGCGAAATATTCAGAAGTGGAAGACGCGAGATTATTCAAGAATTATGTTGTTGATGAACCATATGAAGCGGCGAGTGTATGTAAAACTTTTACTTTCACGACGGCAATTGACCTTGGAGTGATGAACGCGAATACGACTTATTATAATGAGGGGTCAATGATGGTTGATGGTTTGACTTTTCAAAATGCATACCAGGGACTTCGAGGCACTATCACGATGCAACAAGCGTTTGATTATTCTTTAAATACTGGATCGGCGACTGCGTTGAAATTAATATCGGGTGGCGAGTTTAATGAAGTTGGAAGGGCACGACTCTATGACCATCTTATAAAATTTGGTTTGGGGCAAGCAACGAACATTGAACTGTATGAGGAACCGGGTTTTATTCCTAAACCAAATGAATATGATTGGACGATGAATTTTACTTATGCAAATATGACTTTTGGACAAGGAATGAATCTTACAATGGTTCAAATTGCCTCGGCGGTTTCTGGGATAATCAACAACGGAGAATATTATCAGCCGACTATTTTAGCTGGAAAAATGCAAAATGGAAAATTTATTAAAAATGAACGAGAAAAAAATACGAAACAGATAGTCAGTGTTTCAACAAGCGAACAGATGAGGGAAATGCTTTGGGGAACGAGAAGCAGTAAAAGAAATAATGGTGTTGATAAGCCCGGTTACTTTATTGGTGGGAAAACGGGAACTGGTCAGGTTGTGCAGGCGGACGGTAGTTATTCAGAAGCTTCTGGCGAAGGAGAAATGATTGGTAGTTATATTGGTTTTGGTGGTCGGGATGGAGAGCTCCCGGAGTATTTTATAATGACAAAATTGTGGGGCAAGGGGCAATATCTTGGTGGCGGAGAAGCAAATCAGGCGTTTGACGACATTAGCAACTACCTGATTGATTATTTAAAAATAAGGCCGAAAGTGTAGTAAAATAGAGGTATGAAAGATCTTTCAAATGAAATTTTTTATGGAATGATTTTGGCGTTAGGGTCATTTCTACTTGCGATGTTTTTAACGCCGATTTATACATACTTTGCTTATAAGTTTAAGTTTTGGAAAAAACAAAAGAAAGAAACTTTGACCGGTGAGGCATTGCCGATTATGACAAAGCTTCATGCGCATAAGTTCAAACGTGCTTTTCCGACAATGGCGGGGATTGTAGGACTTGTAACGGTCGCAGTTGTGACGTTTTCTTGTAACTGGGTGCGAGGTTGGACGTGGTTGCCACTTGCGGCGTTTCTTGGAGGTGGATTTATAGGTCTAATTGACGATTTGATTAATGTTTTTGGAAGTGGAAAAGGAGCGGCAGGACTTCGGGCGCCAATGAAAATGTTTTTGATTACAATCGTCGGCTTAATTGGCGGATGGTTCTTTGCGTGCAAATTGAATATGACAAGTGTAGCGGTACCGTTCTTAGGCGATTTTGATTTGGGCGTCGTAGGGATAATCGCGGTATTTACATTTGCAGTGGTTGCGACGAGTAACGCAGTGAATATTACTGACGGTCTAGATGGTTTGGCGGGTGGAACAATGATTTTGGCTTATGGGGCATACGGCGCGATTGCTGTACTTCAGGGAAGCTGGGAACTTGCAGCGTTTTGTTTTACAGTTGTAGGTTGGCTTCTTTCTTATACGTGGTTTAATATTCCGCCAGCAAGGTTTATGATGGGTGATACTGGCTCGTTCGCGTTAGGTGCAGGTTTAGGTGTAGTGGCGATGCAGACCGATTGTTTCTTGCTTTTGCCAGTGATTGGGATTCTACTTGTTGTTGAAGCTGGTTCAAGTTTAATCCAAATTTTTTCAAAGAAAGTATTTCATAGAAAGATATTTATTTCTGCACCAATTCACCATCATTTTGAAGCAAAAGGTTGGGGGGAGGCAAAGGTAGTGATGAGGTTCTGGGTAATTGCAGGTGCTGCAGCGCTTCTTGGAGTTTTTATTGCTGGTATCTCTGGAATGATTTAAGGAAGGGAAGAAAAGGGTGAGAAAGCACAAAAGCGACAGACTAATTGGGGGTTTAGCAGTGGTTTTGCTTTTGATTGGCTTAGTGGTAATTTATGCAATCGGGCCGATGCGAGCGAACTTTTCCAATGCTTCTTATGGAACCCATTTTTCATCAAACTATTTTTTCGTTCACCAATTAATTTCGGTGGGGATTTCTCTAGTGGCGTTTTTTATCGCCTTTATTTTTCCGTACGAAAAATTAAAAAAAATATCTTGGATTGTAATTATTTTGGGGATTATTGCGTGTTTCATTTTGCAAATTGGAGCATGGACCGGAAGCTCGATAGCAAGCTGTCAGCTTGGGGCATGTCGTTGGATCAATGTAGGATCGCTTGGCACAATTCAGCCAGCAGAGATATTGAAACTCGGACTGATTCTTTATCTCGCACGTTTAATTAGAAAAAGAAAAGAAGAAGATAATTTAGAAAAAAATGATTTTTGGATTCCGTTTTCAATCGTGAGTATTATTTCAATTGTGTTTGTGGTGTTTTTTCAGCAGGACCTTGGCTCAACGGTGGTGATTGTGGCGATTTTGCTCGCGATGCTTTTTGTAAGTGGAATGTCACTCGGGAAAGTTGTAGTTGTGGTGGGAATTTTACTTGTTGGTGGTGTAATTTCGATTTTAATTTCTCCGCACAGAATGGAGAGAATGATGACGTTTACAGATTCGGATGGGGCAGATTCGTATCATATTGATAATGCTCTTCTCGCGATTGGTACGGGAGGAATAGCAGGGGTCGGAATCGGGAATACTGTGCAAGCGACTGGGTATCTTCCAGAATCTATCAACGATTCAATTTTTGCGGTTATGGGAGAAACGTTCGGATTTTTAGGTTTGGTTTTAATTTTGATTTTCTTTACGGTGCTTTTGTATAGAATTTTGAGGGTGGCAGATTATAGTGAGGAGGATGAACATAGATTGATCGCGGTAGGAGTATTTGCATGGATTGCATCGCATGTGGTGGTGAATATTGCGGCGATGACTGGGCTGATCCCTTTGACTGGTATAACTTTGCCACTTCTTAGTTATGGTGGGACGAGTATGATTTTTACGTCTTTCGGCTTAGGACTTGTTTTACAACT
Source organism: Candidatus Saccharimonadota bacterium (assembly GCA_017510445.1). Taxonomy (GTDB): domain Bacteria; phylum Patescibacteriota; class Saccharimonadia; order Saccharimonadales; family Saccharimonadaceae; genus Nanosyncoccus. The sequence goes on along the minus strand of JAFWNF010000003.1, from coordinate 167,143 downwards.
TTCGTGTTATTCTAGAAGAGAAGTACAAGAAAAGAAGATCAATAAGATAAGTAAGATAAGTAAGAGAGGAAGTAGAAAATGAAACTTTTAGTTGTTGGAGGAGGAAGCGGGGGACATATTACACCAGCGATTGCAGTAATAAGGGAAATTCTTGAGAAAAAACCTCGAACGAGGGTTGAATTTTGGACAGATAGAAAATACTACAAAAATGTTGTAAAAAATACAACAGAAATAGGTATGAAGTGGGGAAACGAGCAAGAAAATAAAAAAGACTATATTCGAGTTAGAAAAGTTTTATCAGGGAAATTTCGACGTTACGCAAATTGGAAGTTTGTAGATTATTTTCAGCACATTGATATTACTCTAAAAGATTTGATTTTTAAAAATATTGCTGGTTTCTTTGGCTTTTTGGCTGGCATTGTTCAGAGCTTTTTCAGATTAGTTTCGAAGAAAAATCGCCCAGATGTGATTTTTTTGAAAGGTGGATTTGTTGGTTTGCCAGTGGGGATTGTAGCGAGGATTTTCCGAATTCCGTACGTAATCCATGAATCGGATATGGTGCCTGGATTAGCAAACAGGCTTCTTATGAAGCACGCGAAAGTTGTAGCGATGGGGATGCCGTTTGAAGAAGGGAAAGGAAAAGAACGTTGGGAGTGGGTTGGAATTCCAGTGAATGAAGAATTTAAAGTCGTAAGCGAAACAAAGAAAAAGAGTTTGAAAAAAGCGTTTGGATTCGATGAGGAAAGACCATTGGTGATTGTCACGGGTGGTAGTCTTGGGTCGTTAAATTTAGACGAGGCAACAAGAGCAATCTTGCCAGAGCTTTTGAAGTTTACAAGCGTGGGGTTGGTGGCAGGGCGAAAACATTATGAGATTATGATTGATTTAAAGAAATATGAAGAATGGGACAAAGCGAAACTTGTCTCGAATTTCAGGATGTGGGAATTTAACTCAGCAATGTTTGATCTTTTAGGTGCAGCGGATGTAGTAGTGTCACGAGCGGGGGCGACAACAATTGCTGAGCTTGCGAATTTGAAAAAAGCCGTGATTTTAGTGCCGTTTGCGAGACTTGCGGGTGGACATCAGGTGAAGAATGCAGAAAAACTCGAAAAAGAGAATGCGGTTCTTGTAGTAAATGATGAAAAAATGCAAAATAAACCAGAGATTTTACTCGAAGCGATTAAACATTTGATTCGAAGCCCAAAGGAAAGGGAAGAGCTTGCAACAAGATTGCACGGCGAAATAAAGCCAGATGCGGCGAAGAGGCTCGCAGAAATATTATTCGAGGTGGAAGAAAATGAAAAGAAAAAATGAGGAAGCCAAAAAGACTGACGACTCGATGAGAGATAAAATTAGGCAGAAGAAGCGCCGAAAGAGTGTTTTTTCTGGCTTTATTGTTTTGATTATTCTGGTGGCTCTTGGTGGTTTAGGCTATGTGCTTTACGAAAATGTGGTGGAAGTTTATTTCCGACCTACGGGTGTAATGGAAGAGGAAAAAGTAGATGAAGAAAAAGTGGAAATTATTAATGAAAATAATGATGAAGCAATTTCTTCGAGAGTTACGGACTACATTGAGTTATTAAAAGGTGATCTGAAGGAATTAGATTTAAACCTACTTCGAGTGGTTTTGCCGAAAGGAAAAATGCGAGAAATTGACGTTGATATTGAGGGGGTGATGCCGTATTTTAAGGTGAACGTGGACAGAGATTCGGCCGTAACGGCGGAAGACATTTCGCGTATGATAAATTATTTAAGGGAGCGAAATTTGATGGAGAGCGTTTCGTATATTGATGTGAGAGTTGAAGGAAAGGCATTTTATAAATAAAGGAGAAAGGGATGAAGAATAAGATGGAAGATTACGAAAAATTTATCAAAAAAGAGATAGAAAAGGGAAACACTTCTAAGGAACTTTTGGAGTACCATGAAGAGATGGTGAGGTGTTTTCAGCATGAGAGATTAGTACATCTAATAATCACTCTGTTTTTTGTAGCGCTCGCGCTAGCGGCGCTAGTGGCGACAGGTTTTTCGATTGGGAATTTAGGCAGGGAATGGTGGGTGATGTGGCCTCTGTATTTCGCTACTTTAATCGTTACAATCCTCGCAATTGCCTATGTGAAATACTACCATTATCTAGAGAATCATACACAAAAACTATATGATTTAACAGGGGTGATTGCAGGAATTAACAGGGGTAGAAAATAGCTCTTCTGATTCCCTCAGTTCGGTTTTGTTCGGTTTTTTGGGCGTTTTTGTGAAAAAGTATATTTCATAACATGGTTGTGGAAAAGTCAAGAAAGGGAATTAAACAAGGGAATTAACAAAAAGTCAAATTTTTGTGGGCGGATTTTGGTGTAACAGGGGTGGAACAAAATTTAGCCTAAGAATGCATGATCTGAAGGGTTTTCTGGAAGAATTTTTATGAAGGTTTCGCAGTTTAAAAACTTTTAAAAAAGATTTTTTAATAAAAATAGTTTTAGTAAGTTTTTAAGAAACTATTTCCCTAGTATCCGGAAGAGCTTAGAAAGGTGTTTATGAGAATGAAAATGTGGGCGGAAATGAATATGAGAGCCTTAGGCAGAAATAGGAAATCAGGCTTTATCTCATAAGGTATAAGCATTTTTACCCCTTTGAGACGGGTGTTTAACCGTCTTTGTCTAATATATGGAATGTCTTAAAAGATATATTGTGCGACGTTTGATATGTAAAGAAAAGTTAATATAACTTTCGGCTGGATTTTGGGTTTTGGCTTGGTCTTCGGCCTGCTCGAAAAATTTTTTGTTTAATTCCCTTGCTGGTTTTGTTTTAATTCCGGATTTCTTTGTTTTATGATTTTTCTTGAAAATTTTAGTTTTTTGGCTGAGTAGCTATTTAACAGGGGTATAACAGGGGTAGAATTTGGTAGTAGAAAACAAATATCAGAGAAATAACAGGGGTGGGGAAGCATAAAAACAGAGGTGGTTCAGTTCGGGTTTGTTCGGTGTGTTTAAAAAAGCGCGGATGAAACTTCCGAAAAAGATAGGGAACCGTAGTTCCCTTTTTGGATATTTTAAATAATTTTAAGGTTTATTTATGAACTTTTGAATATAAGGAATAAAAGTTGCCGTTGATATCTTCGGCGAGTGTTTCGGCACCTCCGCCGGCGTAGATAGGATTCCCGTTTTCGTCATCTCCGACATATGGCGAAAGACTTGCTTGATGAAAGCCGATAATGTTACTAAGTCCATCGACTTTCCCATAAGACTTTATTAAATTATCTTTGAACGCCGTCATTGGCATATATTCAACGGTACCATCTTCCATAAGAAATAGGATAACTTCCGATCCGGCTGCTTGGCCAAAAACTGCAAAAAAAGGACTGATTACTTTGCCAGAGAAATTATCGATTGTGGCGTATTTTTCTCCATTTTCATCTACGATTGTGCACGATGATATTTCGCAATAAATATAGTAGTTTCCGTCTTTATTGGACCCGTCATAATACCAGATTTTTGTATCTATGTACCCGGAAAACTGTGCACCCGAGGCGTTAGAGACGGTAAAAATTCTTCTGGGTATTTCTTTATGTTCGGATTGGGGGGAATTTGTGTTTGTTGTTTCGGTTGGATTTGAAGATTCTTGGGTGGTTTGTTCCTCGGATTTTTCGGTGTTTTCAGCGACACAAGTTGGACACGTAGAAACCGTGGGGTCAGGTTTGAAAAACATACCGTAGATACCGAAACCAACACCAGCAAGAGCGACAATAATGAGAACGGGGATCAGGATTTTATAAGTTTTTTTAGTTCCCTTTTCGGAAGTTTTGAGCGCGCCTGCTTCAGAAGAAACAGATGTGGGTTGTTGTTCTTGACCTTCTTGATCCATAAAAATCCTTGTTTAATGCTTATGGCTAATTATAGCATAAAAAAATAGGGAACCGTAGTTCCCTATTCGGAGTCTCGTTTTAGAATTCGAATTCGTATACTAAATCGTAATAATAGCCATCTTTATCTTCGGCTATTACGGTGTAGCCTCCGCCTACAAGATTACTATTGTAGCTATAAACCTGTTGAAGTCTAATTATATTTTTTAGATTTTTGAATTTTTGAACAGTAAATTCTGTATTTTTTTCTCCTTTTCCGTCGTATAATCTAAAATATTCAACTGTTCCGTCTTGAAGAACGAAAAGCGGTGTTGTTCCGCCATCATCTTGACCAAAAGCGCCAATGAAGATTTGAGCTGGTTCGCTAGAAAGATCAAGAATTTGTTCTTTGGTGCCGTCTGCATTCCGAGAAATGATTAGCCATTCATCATTGTCATTTTTTTCGAAACTAGCCTTAGCGGAATGGAGTTCTGTAGATGGGAAGGATATACTATATTTTTGTCCATCATCAAGTTGTGTTTTAAATCTTGAAATGTCAAGGAATGGTCCTTCGGCTTTCTGTTGTTCGGTTGGTTCTGAGGCTTCTTGGGGGGTTGGTTCTTCAGGTTTTTCAGGTTTTTCAGCAACGCAAGTTGGGCAGGAAGGAGCGGTAGGTTCAGGTCTTAAAAACATACCGTAAACTCCGAAACCGACGCCGGCGAGAGCGACGAGAATGAGGATTATTGGTAAAACTTTTCCTGATTTTTTAATTTCCTTTTCGGAAGTTTTGAGCGCATGCTTTATGGTTGAAAACTATTTATTGTGGTCGATGGTGAGGAGGGATTGTTGTTCGGAAGAGTTGTCGGGTTTTTTCGTTTCTGGGGTTTTTGGTGGCTCTTTCGCTGGTTTTGGTTCTGGTTTAGTTCCCTGTTTCTTCTCTGAGGATTTTTGAGCCTTTTTTGAAGCTTTTTCTTTCTTTGTTGCTTCTTCGGCGAGACGGCCGAGGTCTTTTAGTCCGAGACGACCAGTTTTCTCTTCGGCGGTGTTCGGTGAGATTTTTTGCTTTTTAAAACTGTCTTTGGCGGTTGGCTTAGGTTTTTGAGACTTTTTCTCGGATTGTCTGACGGGCATGAAGACGACTTTTTCTTCCTCTTGGCGGCCAGAGTCGGAGAGTTCTTTTTTGTACTTCTCGGATTGTTCGATGGTTTCGCGAATTTCATCTTCGACCTCTTTTCTTGGACGAGAATAGAGAGCGCGAGAGCTTTTTATAATTTCGTCTAGGTTGTCATTTGGAGATTTCGGGATCGAGAGGGTTGTGGCGGAGAAGGCAGGGACTTTTTCGCCGTTGATAATCATACTGATGATAAAATGACGGTTGTTCATTTGAATTAAATCGGAGGCATCGAAAGTTGGTTCGAACTGTTTGACGAGCAGAGGAGCGTCATCAGCAGAAACGCGGAAAGAAATTGTCGTTCCAACGTTGCCAAAGACGGCATCGCGAACGCTGTCGGTCATCTGAGCAATATATTGGTTGGCGACGGTGAGATTTAAGCCATATTTTCGGGCTTCGGAAAGAATGACGGCGAAGGAGTCGGTTGCGAAGTTTTGGAACTCGTCGACATAAAGGTAGAATGGGCGACGATCACGGACGTCAGGGATGTCAGAACGGCTCATGGCGGCGAGTTGGACTTTTGTGACGAGGAAGGCGCCGAGAATGCCAGCGTTATCTTCTCCAATGAGACCTTTAGAAAGGTTTACGACGAGAATTTTTCCTTCATCCATGATTTTTCTGATATCAAAGCTGGATTTTGGTTGGCCGACGATGTTACGGATAATCGGGTTGGCGGTGAAGGCGCCGACTTTGTTCAGAACTGGAGCGATGGATTCGTTAACTTGTTTTTCGTTCCATTGACCGAATTCGTGTTTCCAGAACTGGAGAACAGTAACATCTTTACAATATTCAAGAGTTTCTTTTCTAAAGTCTTTGTCAGTAAGAAGTCGGGAAATATCGAGAAGTGTAGTTTCTGGGCGATCGAGAAGGGCGAGGAGTGTGTAGCGGAGAATATGCTCAAGGCGAGGACCCCAAGAGTCGCCGAACATACGTTTCAGAACGCCGATTACTTCGGAACAGACGTTTGGTTTTCTTGACTCGTCGGAAAGTTCGAGCGGGTTAAATGCGACCGGATAAGAAGTGTCGGCCGGGTTGAAATAAACGACATCTTTAACGCGAGATTCAGGAATGAAACGAAGATTATTCACAGCGAAATCGCCGTGTGGGTCGATAATACAATAACCTTGGTTGTAGAAAATATCTGAGAGAGCAAAGAGTTCGAGAAGTCCGCTCTTCCCTGCCCCGGTTTGGCCGATGATGTAAACGTGGCGAGAGCGGTCGCGACGAAGGAGTCCGAACTGGTGGTTTATGCCACGGAAGTTAGTAAGGCCAAAAGCGGAGATGTTTTCGTCTTCGGCGGGTCGACCAGTGAGCATTGGGAGCTTTGCGGGTGGTTCAGCGGTTTTCGTGAGAGCCCAGACGATGTTTGGAGTTTCGACAGAAGTGTGGGGGAGATGATAAACAGAGGCGAGCTCGGAGATATTAAGAATAAAACCGTGATCGGAGAATTGGCGGAGTTTGTAGCCGTCGAGAGCGCTGGGGTCGAAAGTGCTACCGAGAGATTTGAAACCATTTAGGTTGGTTGAGTTGAACTGTTTGAAGGTTCCGACGAGGGCTTGCATATTCAACTTTGCGTCAACGTCGCTTTCGCCAAGGTAGGCGAGGCGGATTTTTACTTCGTAACCGAGCTTTGTAGCTTTTTCTTCAGCTTTTGAAATGCGGGTTTTGTCGCGTTCGGAAAGCTCGATAGTCCCGTCTTCCCTAACGCCAGCCTCGGGCGGTTTCCAGAGAGCATGAAGCATAGTGCGAAGATAAGTTGTATCGACAAAACCGAAGATTTTTAATCTGTTCTTCCCTTTTTTGACATCGTCAATCCAAACATCGGTCATTTTGTGCCAGTCGTCGGAAACTGGACGAGTGAGAATTTGAATCCAGAGTTCTTCGTCGCTGTCGGGATTGAGTTTTGCGAGGGTACCAGTAATGCCGGCAAGAGGGTCGACTTCGAAGGTATCAAAGGTTTTAATTGGGAGAGATTGATCCTCGGTTAAGGTGATTTCGGAAGAATATGTGATGGAGTGTTTTGATCGATTATCGACGTAATCTTCATCCATTTTATAGATTTGGACGGTTGGATATTGGGCATAGATTTGGCCTTCGACGAAACTTTGAAGAATCTTCGGGACCCAGACGTAGAAGCGGATTTGTCCGCCAGTAGAGACGATTTCGAAAGAAAGATGTTCTTGGACGCCACCAGAGTTTTTTAATTCGGTCTTGTCACGTAAAATGCCGTGGAGTGAAGCAAAAAGTTGCTCAGCAGCAAGTTCTTGCTTGTCGTTTGTTTTTGGGATTTCGAGCATGAGAAGCACGGAATCGACATTTAAGACTTTTAACTTGTTGAGTTTTTTGTAGTTTCTGTAAGTTAAGTATGCCAAAATTAGTACGAGTGGAATCCAAACGTAAGGCTTTAAGATAAAACTAATAATTCCGGAAAGCATTTGTTATATTATAGCATAATCGCTATTTTGTCGCTAGAGTGTAGGAGTTTTTGTCAACTTTTTTGAAGAGCTTTTTGTTCTGAAGATTAAGTAAAATAGTTGTTTCTTTGACTTTGCGAGTACGGAGAACTTGTTTAACGATTTCTTCGCGAGAAAGGGCGGTTTTTGATTCGCCAAGAATTTTTGCGATAATGTCAGAGACAGTTCCTTTGGAATAGCCCCAAGAATCTAGGGCATAAATTCCGCGACCGATAAGGACGAAACGGGAATCTTTAATAAGCTCGTTATGAATAGCTTGGACGGTAACGTTTTTGCGTTTAAACTCGGATTCTTTGATAGCGCTGGCAATATCGTTGAAGTGCATAGGTTCTTTTTTGGTTTCGAGCACAACGAAGATTTTATCGCGAATGTTTTTTGGATTGACTGTTGGCCATTTGGTAAGACCCCAAAGACCGTTTAAAGTCGCGAGGAATTTTGAGATAGACGCAACGGCTTTGATATGGTCTGGGTGTTCATAATTCAATTGGTTGTCAAGTTCATCAATGGTCATTGGTTGTTTGTTGTTTTTGATAAGGCTGACAATTTCGTCCACTTTTTTGCGGATTGACTTTTCGTCACCATAATCAGCGATGCCGATGGCTTGGTGATATTTGTCGTTTTCATCGATAATAGTCAAGTTGGGAGAGATGCTACCTAAGAACGTTAATGCGGAAAGTTCTTTAGAGCTTGGTTTTTTACCGTAAATCTTTTTTCCGAGGTCGGAAACTCGGGCCACTCGGCCCATTTCTGTAAGATTTCTGATAATAATTTTTTCGGCTGCTGGGAGCTCGGAGATGTGACCTTCTTCAGATCCGACACGAAGACGAATGAGAATGGCCTTTTCGAGTTGGCGAACACGTTCGCGTGTGATTGAAAGCATATCGCCGATTTGTTCGAGTGTTTCCCTGTTTCCAGTGAGCCCAAAGCGACGGGAGATGATTTCTTTCTCACGGTCCTGTTCGATAATATTTAAACTTCCTTTTATCGCATTTGCGATAATATCCGCATTTTGATCCATTATTTTTTCCTTATTCCACCCCTGTTGATATTATTGGATTTGGTTTATAATAGCATAAAAGTGTACTAATGTCAACTGTTTAGAATCAACATTTCATGTACTATTGTAGCACATTTTTTACAAGTTGCGAAAAAAATTTATTAAACGTGTGAAAAAATGACTAATTATATATAAACAATTGTTATTTTTTATAAAATATTGTTTAATGTTTATGCTTATTTTCTAGATTTTCTGGTTGTTTTACGGCGTGCTTTGCGTTTTGTTTTTGGTTTTTCGTCAAGCATTTTTCTTGCTTCCGCCTCAGTAATTGTTTTTGGATCTTTTTCTTTTGGAATTTTCACGTTGTTAAATCGTCCTGGGCCTTTGACGTAGGGACCGTAGGCGCCGTTGATGATCTGGACATCACCGAAATCGGCAATATAAGAATCGCGTTTCTTTTCGTAAAGTGGTTCTGCATCTTCTAGGGAAATTGTATATGGGTCAAAATCAGAACCTTTGAGAGTGATATTATATTTTCCAGCTTTAAGATAAGGGCCAAAAGGACCGCTACTTGCAATAATTTCTATGCCATCTTTGGCAGTACCGAGCGTGCGAGGGAGTTGCGGTAGTTCGAGTTGTTTTAAAGCCTGTTCTAGAGTAACAGTTTTAACGGACTTTCGTTTTGGTAAAGGTGCGAAAACTGGTTTTTCGCCAGATTCTTTTTCGTTGTCGCCGAGCTGAATAAAGCCACCGTTCTTACCAATTTTGGCGTAAATTGGTTTGCCAGTTTTTGGATCGTGACCGAGAATACGAGCGTTATTGTAGCGTTCCGCGCCTTCGGAAACAGCAACGTCGTTTGAAAAAGGACCATAAAAGTCTTTGAGCATTTTAACGCGTTCGAGCTTTGCTTCTGCAATCAAATCTAAATCTTTTTCGATATTGGCGGTGAATTTATAATCGACGATGTTTTTAAAATTATCTAATAAGAAATCAGAAACCAGTTCGCCGATTGGGGTTGGGATGAGTTTTCCTTTATTGGCGCCAAACTTTTCGACTATTTTTGATTCTTTGATTTCATTATTTTTAAGTTTAATTTCGATTATTTCTCGTTCTTCGCCTTCGGATTCACCTTTTGTAACGTAGTTTCTGGTTTGGATGGCGGACATGATTGTGGCATAGGTAGATGGGCGGCCGATTCCAAGTTCTTCGAGTTTTTTAACCAAAGAACCTTCGGTGTAACGGGCGGGGGCTTTCGTGAAGGTTTGCTTGGCGGATATGACGTTTGGGCTAACTTTGTCGCCAACTTTCAAATCTGGAAGCTCTAAATCTTTTGAACTGCCGTAGACCTTTAAGAAGCCATCAAAGATGACTACTTCGCCTTTACCTTCAAAATAATATTCTGTAGGTGTTGTAATTTTTACAACAGTTTTTGCAACTTTGGCGTTTGCCATTTGGGTGGCAAGGGTGCGAGAGCGAATAAGATTATAAAGGCGGTTTTCGTAATCGTTCTTCCCTGCTTGCGCATTTTCGATATGAGTTGGGCGAATTGCTTCGTGGGCTTCTTGAGCGGAAGCATCTTTAGTTTTGAAATTACGAACGTGAAGATAATTTTTTCCGAAAGTGTTTTCGATGTAATTTGCGATAGAAGCGAGAGCCTGCTTACTGAGGTTTAGAGAGTCGGTGCGGTGATAGGTGATGAAGCCGGCTTGGTAGAGACCTTGGGCGGCGGACATGGTAGTTTTGGCGGAAAAGCCAAGTTTTGCGTTGGCTTCGATTTGGAGAGAAGCGGTTGTAAAAGGGACTGGGTTGGTTTTTGTGCCTTCGGATTTTTCGACATTCGAAACAGTGAAATCGGCGTTTTTGAGTTTTTCGAGGAAGGATTTTACTTCGTCAACTGTATTAAATGTAGCGTTCAAAGTTGTTTGGAAACCAAAGTCACCAAAAACCTTGAAAGTGAATTTACTTTCATGTTTCTCAATTTCCCTTTCGCGTTCGACGACAAGACGTAGTGCGGGAGATTGAACACGACCGGCAGAAATGGCGCCTGGAACTTTTTTGCGCACGATTCCAGAAAGATCAAAACCAACCAGCATGTCGAGGGTTTGGCGTGCCTGTTGGGAAGATACCATATCCATATCAACGGTACGAGGGTTTTTGATGGCGTTTTCTAGGGCTGGTTTGGTAATTTCGTGAAAGGTAATTCTCGGAGTGTTTTTTGGAAGTCCAAGAACCTCAAGAAGGTGCCAAGAAATAGCTTCCCCTTCGCGGTCTTCATCGGTTGCGAGCCAAATTTTATCTGCAGATTTGGCGGATTTTTTTAGTTCAGAAATAATTTTTTTGTGATCTTCGTCGATTTCATAAGTGACGTCAAAAGTCTTTTTGTCGACTTTTGTGTCTTTCCTGATATGACCCACAGAAGCGAGGACATGGTAATCTTTACCAAGATATTTTTCGATGGTATGGGCTTTGGCTGGAGACTCGACGATGACTAGATTTTTTGACATATACTTAATATATCATACTCGTCAAGCGTAAGAAGAAAAAATTTTTAGTAACTTTATTATTAAATATGGTATATAATAAGATTAATTGCATATAATTTTAAAGGTTTAAAAAAGGAGTGAAATGGAAAACCTAAAAAGTCTTGAAGGAAAAAGAGTAAGGGTCTTTGAGGCGACTTATAATCATTCAAGTTTTGCGGCGCCGATTTGTATTGCTGGAAAGTGCACCTTTGTTGATGTTGTGAATGGTTGGATTGCGCTTGATGACGATAAAATCTTTAATTTTAAATTTTTGAATCGTATTGAGGTTGTTGGAGAAAATAGTTCAAAAAACAAGAAAAAAGAAAAAGAACTGCAAAGAAAAATGGAGAAGAAAGCCAAAAAAGAGGCCAGAAAGCGCAAAGCGTTACTTAAAAAAGAAAAAGTTGAGACAATTATTGAGAAGCCTGTAGAAAAAACAGAGGAGACGGAAAAAGAAGAAGTGTCGATTTCGGATGAGGTTGAAGATTTCGAACATGATATGGGCGAAGACGAAGAAGAATAATTTATAGGGGTAGAAAAATGTTGTAATTTTTACAACATTTTTTGTTAATCTGTTAATTATTGGAGGGTTTGGGCATTGTCGAACCAATCCCAGTTTTCTCTAACGGTAAACGGATCGGAAGATGTACCGGTGCCGGAAAGAATGGTCTCCTCGGTTATATAAAAGACTGGCTGATAGGCTGTAGCGGTGCTGTATCTGATCCCGGAAATTTGGTTACCTTGTTGAATTAATGCGTTTGTATAGGAGAGAGCCCAGAAATAATTGTAGGACAATGCAGCATTATCGCCATTCATAGTCCAAAGGCTTTTACTGGTGCCAAGCCAAGAAGAGTTTCGGAATGTAGCCATGTTGGTAAGTGAGGCGGTGCTAATACTATAGATGGTTTCTTGTTTATTTCCTGCTTTTAGATAGTCGCTAATATTTGGATAGGCGAAGTGGCCAGTAAAGGAAGCCGAACTCCCGCCTGTATGGCTTGTGTTTGTTCTTTCGGCGGAAATTACCTCGGCGATGTTATCGACACTACCACTGCTCATAGACCCAGCATAAAAGGTAGCATTGGCAATATGGGAAGCGTCGGTCGCGCTGAAGGAAAGGCGAGCAGAGTCGTTGTTATCATAATATATGTAGCGGTTATTCCACCAAGTTTGCCAAGCAGTATATTGGCTGGAATTAAATATCTCATCATCTGACCATCTTTGGGTTCTACTAGAAGCACCACCTATAATTTTAATGTTGTAATTCGTAGGGATGTTGACGATTCTAAAATTGGTTGAGCTAGCGAAGGAGAAATAGTTATTTACCGTTGGACCGCTGTAATAATATTGGCTACAGAATGGACAATTCGCGTCGGCACCAGTATCGGCATTGTCTTGGAATAATCCAGAAGTCGATCCGCCAGTGTTTTTCCCTACACCAGCGACAGGCTGTTTAAATAAGACGTAATGACCGCCCGTTGGAGGACGAACCATAATAGAGGTTTCAACGGTGTTGATGTTTCCAACATTGTCAGTTGCAGAGGCGATTAATTTGTACCAGCCAACGGATGTGAATTCGTTTGCGTTAGTAACAACGCTAGAATTAGAACGTTTGATAATGAGGCTGTTGTTATTAAGTCCGGATTGAGAGTCGGAAGCGGAAATTTCGGTAGAGAGAGCAAGACTGTTGTTAATTGTGGTGTAAATTTTATCAGTTGGAACAGTAATGGTTGGAGGAGTTTTGTCAATTTTGGTGATAGATACGCATTGATTTGGACTAATTTGATTAGAGGAATTTCTAATTTTTACGCAAACGGTTTGGTTTGTTGAAAATGTTTTTGATGGGTTGGATTGCCAAGTTGCACCGTCGTCGAAAGAGTATTGAGGAATGTTTGCGTCGTCTGGAACAGCAGTAAGAGTAACATCTTGGTTGGTCCAGTTTGTTGGGTTGCCAGTGACAGTGAAATTAAGGCTCTGAGGGACGTCAACTGTGACTTTGAAGGTTGTTGGGGAGCTAACATATGCAGAAGAGGAAACAAGGGTGACATAAATGTCGTTGTCGGAAGAACTTGGATTGGTTTTTGTAAAACTCATTGCGAACGAGTCTGTTGTGGCGCTTCCGCCGTTGATTGTTCTTGTCATTGTGTCATCAGTAGCAGTAACGCCGTCGACAGAGAAATTATAGGCGTCGTGAGTACCACTGCCATCGCTGATTGAAATGGTGTAAGTGGTTTGAGTAGTATTATAAGAACTGCCGGAAAAATTTTTAACTTCAATTGGGATAGAACCAGCTAATGGAATAGTCATGTCGTTGCAGGTTGAGCTGGAACAAGTAACATCAAAATAGAAAGGTGAGGTTGAAAATGGGGTTTGGCCGACCGAAATAAAGGCATAACGAGCAGAGGTTTCTTGAATTTGAATGAAAACTTGCGAAATAAAGAAGACGATTGAGCCGATAAGAAAGAGTATGAGAAGACCAATTAGAGCTTTTCTTTTTCTCATGGGCTGCTCCTGAAGGATTGTTTAACAGTCGCAGTGATGACGAGAGAGTCGGTGATGTTGGCAAGAGCAGAGGATTTGTCGCCAGAACTATCCCAAGAAACAGTTAGAGTATAAGGGTGGGCTGTTTGAGTAATCGGGACAGATGCGGCGACGGTGGTTTTGTTGTTTGAGTCGAGCGGGATGGTTTCGTTTGAGGAGTTGTTTTTTAGGCTAAAAGTTAATGGGGTTGAACCTGTATTTGCAAAAGAAAGATAATATTCGAGACCAACCTCAGAAATAGAGTTGTTCTCATAATTTTTGACATCAAAATCGATATCAATACTGTTTTCTGGGTCGAGAGTGTCAGACGGAGAAGTAACATCAACGACGAGAATAGGCTTTGCAACATCTGAGGTCATTCCGCCTGAAAAACTGATTAAGTATCTTGCAAAAGAATCAGGAATATCTGAAAAAGAAATCAAAAGACAAATTGCCGACAGGGCAACGAAAACAAAAACAGAATATCGTGTTTTCCTTTTCTTCATTCACACTCCACTTATGCATTTAATTATAGTTTTTATGATAAAAAAATGCAATGGAAAACAGCTATTTTTTGAAAAGAATTAATGCAAAAATGAGGATTCCTAGAAAAGTGATAAGTGGGAATTTATAATTTGAGATAAAGTTGAAATAATCAGCTCGTTTTATATACTTTCCAATGACGGTATTTTTTTTGATTGCTTCATCAGCAATGTTATTTGCGTCACCTTTAGTGATGATTTTTTCGCTGTCAATCGAGACGACACGATGGGTGACATAATTTTCCTCGTTGACGGTGTAGGTAATGATGTCGTTTTCAGCAAAGTCTTTGGTTTCCTGAATGAGAATATCGTCACCAATTTCAAAAGTTGGCGACATGCTACCAGAGCCAATACGATAAAGACGAAAGCCAAAGAGGCTCATGTTGTTTTCGGTCAGAAGGCGAAGAGAAAAAAGTAGACCATAGCTGACAATAATGATAGTGCCAAATGTATAGGTTAGAATGTTTAGGAATTTAAGGACGACTTTTTTAGAATTATCATCTTTGACCTTTTCGGTTTTATCAGCAACAACTTTCTTTGGATTTTTCTTATTTTTTGGCGTCTTTGTTTGTGCTGATTTTTTTATTGGTTCTTTTTTTTGTGGTGTTTTTTTAGTTGGCATTTTTTTCCTGTGTGGCTTTTAATATGATTTGTAAAGAATAGTCGGAAGAATCACTTTCACCAATTTCGGTGTCGTTTTCGCTGTCAAACCATTTCCATTCGAGAAAATAAACATCGTCTTTTTTGTTCTTGATTATTCTTTGAGATTGGTTGAGCTCGTCGAAGGTTACCCATTCAGTTTCGCTTCCAGCGAGATATTCCCCTTCGTGGGTGAGCCGATATTTCATATTAATTTTGCTAAAATTACATTCTCGAAAAGTTAAATTATAATTGATTGTTCCTCCGGTGTTATTTCTGACGATAAATTCGTAGATGTTGGTTGAGTGTGGTGCGATTAGACGGCGATTATTATATAAAGAATCCTCAAAGATATTTAAGTCGCTGAGGAGTCCCCATGTAATATTTTTGTCAAAAACAGTGAAATCTTCTTCCGAAGTTTTTTCTGACGAATCGCCTTCTGAAGTTTTTCCCGACGAATCACTTTCGTCATCGCCTGTTTCTGGGATATTGGGATCTTTGCAAGAAAAACAGGCAGTTAGATTGATAATATTAATCTTTTCTGTGTTAGGTTCGAATCCTCTGAGTAAAAGAAACACTAGTAGTAGCGTGATAACCGCTACTACTAGTGTGACCATAATAGTCACAAAAATGTAGTTTTTTGATTCTTGGCTGTTAGTCTTTCGTTTTGTGACCATGATTTTATCTTAAATTAGCTACCGAAATTGTGGCCGAATGATTGTTTGGCGGAGATGGTAACATCAAGGCTTAAGCTTGCTGCTTTTTCGCCGTCTGGTGTGTCATAAACCGTGTCATCGTCACCAGCTACATAGTTGTCGTGGTCATCCCAGTTGACAAGGACAGTGATATCAACGACAGGTGTGTTAGTAACTTGATCTAGAGACAAGTATCCGGTACAAGTAGTGATTCCGTTAGAGGTAGTACAGGCGACAGATTGATTATCGTTGCCTATCTTAGCTGACATAGTTATTTCGGCATTTGTAGGCAAGTTGGCTGGAGGGGTAAAGGCTATGCTGTATTCGGTTGAGACTTCAGTGCCAGTAAAATCAATTTTAAAGTCACCAGTTGCCGTGGAGCCTGGGGCAATTTTTTGTTTATGTGTCTCAGGATCTTCTGCGACTTGTGTGTGAGCATTATTTGCTGTCAAAGGAATTGAGAAGTTGTTACTGATGTTTGCGGATCCTTGTTTGACTGCTACTGCCCATTTTGCGACCTGAGTCGTTGCGGCGCCCGTTCGTGTGGTGGCGTAGCGAGCCCAAGTGATTGCGCCGAGACTACCGCAAAGGATTATAAGAACGACGGCAAGAGCAAAAATAATAAATTTATGTTTTTCGCTTTTCTGTTCTTTCTTTTTGCAGGTGCGAGTTGCGCATTTTTTTGGCGCAGGCTTTGCAACTTTTCTCGCAGCAGTCTTTTTAGCGGTTGATTTTTTGTTTGTTGCCATAAAATAATTTCCTTTTTATGTTTTAATTTTGAACTCATTTTAGCATAAAAACTTTAAAATGCAAGTGGTTTTTCGAAAGAATGTAGGAAATTGTCAAATTTTTGTCGGCTCGCGATTCAATAAAATAATTTACTTTATTTTTGACAAACAAAAAAGCCCCAGAACGGCTTTCCTTATTCTTCGGTTTTGTTGGCACAAAAAAGCCTCAGAACGGCGTTCCTTGTTCTTCGGTTTTATGCTTCGCACAAAAAGCCTCGTCAGCGTTTGCACGCTTCCTTCGGTTTTGTGCTTGAAACACAAAAAAGCCTCAGGTAAGGGTGGGCATCACCTGAGGCTTTTTCACCCTGCAACACATCTCTTTTGACACCGGGAGAACCCCGGAAGCGCGACCCACCTCACACAAATTGGGGCCCGCCGGTTGTAGGGATTGCTATGCCTTCGAAGAGTCCTCGAAAGTGGAGGTAATACTTTTTAATCTAAAACCATTAGAAATTTTAGACTTGAGGGTTTCAAAAGCACGCAACTTCTGTTAGACTTGATCTAACAGGAATTAAGATTTTTTAGGTGCAGTTTGGGACAATTTGCCCCTAACTACAACCATTATATCACACAGGAGTAAAAAAGTCAACACTTTTTTCATAAAATCTATGAAAATCAACGAAATTTCACCCCAAGAGAACAAATTTACAGAGGTGTTAGAAACTATTGCGCTTAAGCCAAAAATGTTGTATTTTTATGGAAAATTGCCTGAAAAACGCGAAAAAGCGGTGGCGATTGTTGGTTCAAGGAGAAATACCAGATATGGCGAGGAAATTGCCTATAGATTAGCGTTTGAGCTGGCTGAGAGAGGTGTAGTTGTTATTTCCGGGCTAGCCTATGGGATTGACGGGATTGCTCACAGGGGTGCGGTAGATGCTGGAGGGGTGTCTATAGGGATATTGGGGACAGAAATAGAGAAGTTTTATCCAAAAGCTAACCTAGATTTGGCACGAAAAATGATTGATTTAGGGGGTGCTGTGATTAGCGAGTATCATGAAGGAGACAAAATTTACCCCGGTAAAGGGAGTTTTTTACAGAGAAACCGCCTGATTTCTGGGCTTTCTGATGCGGTGGTGGTGGTTGAAGCGACGGAAAAATCAGGCTCCTTGAATACAGCGATGCATGCTCTAGATCAGAATAAAATGCTCTTTGCGGTTCCTGGAAACATCACAAATCCTTATTCACAGGGGTGTAATAAGCTGATTAAAGAGGGAGCTGAACCATATACAGGGGTGGATGATGTCTTGAATTTTCTCTTCCCTGTTAAGAAAACACGTAAAAAGAAGGGACAAGAGCTTCTACTGTTCGGAGATAATGAGATTGAGACGGCAATTTTGAAGGCGCTTTTTGAGGGGATCTCGGATGGGAGTGAAATCGTGGAAGAAACTGGGATTTCGGTATCTGATTTTAATCAAACGGCGACAGTTTTGGAGATTAAGGGGAGAGTTCGGGCATTAGGCGCGAATCAGTGGACTTTAGTGTAGTTTTTATATTTCTTATGTTAAAATGGAAATATGGATAATAACGACAATCGATCAGGTGGGGGAGCGATGCCGGGTGGCGTCAATAATATAGACGGAATAAACAGAACGAATTTTGGCGGTGCGCCAAGCGTGCCAGAGCAAAACCCGTCGGTAGAAACGAACCAAACACCAACGCCGAGCGTGCCGGTGGAGGATTTGAATTCAGTTCCGAGAGATGATTTTAAGAGCCCTTCAGAGATGCCGAAAAAATCGCACAAAGGAATTATTGTTCTTGCCGTGCTTTTGATTCTAGTTGGCGCATCTGCAATTATTTTTTCGATTTTTGGTGAGCAGATTTTAGGTTTGAATAAGGTTGAGCCAACGCCAGTAATTGATCCAACTCCAGAGCCAGAACCTATTTCTAAAGATTATGGGAAAGAGCTGAATATGAGCTTCCTGAAAGTGGAGCAAGACAAAAAGAATGTAATTTATAGTCCACTTTCGATTAAATATGCTTTAAATCTTTTAGATGAAGGGGCGTCGGGAGAAACGAAAACGCAAATCGAGGAAGTTTTAGGCAATACTGAACTCACAGGATATCAGAATGTCGAAGATAAACTTTCGCTAGCGAATTCAGTATTTATTAAGAATGACTTTAAAGAGTTTGTTTTGCCGAATTATATTGATACGGTGACGGAAAAATATGACGCGGAGATTTTGTTTAGCGATTTTGCTGATGCAAGCGAGATTGATAGCTGGATTGATCAAAAAACATTTGGATTGATTAAAAATTCTGGGGTCAAAATTGGACCAGATACGGTGATGGCGCTTGTAAATGCTCTAGCGATCCAGCTGGATTGGAAGTTGAAATTTGAGGCGGAGAGCACTAGCGGAAGAGACTTTAATTATGTGGATGGAACAAAAGACGAAGTAACGATGATGACTAGGTCGTTTACTGGAGATGGAGCTAGACTTTATGACGCGGACGGAGTTAAAGCTGTAGCAATGGATCTTGAAGAAGTTGCGGGAACTGGGCTTGAGTTTGTGGCGATTATGCCAGAAGAAGATTTAGACGGATATGTTGAAGAGTTGGACGAAAAAGCTTTAGATACGGTCCTTGACGGACTTGTAGCGGTGGACGAGTATAGTAGTGCACCGAAAGACGCTCAAACAGTTAAACCGATTGAAAAACTTGATTATCTAATTGTTGATATTCCAAAGTTTAAATTTGATTATGAGTTGGAAGAATTTGGTAAGAAATTAGAAAGCCTTGGAATTAAGGATGCGTTTAATGCTGAAAAAGCAGATTTTTCTGGAATATCCGAAGAGGAAAAACTATATGTTTCTCAAGCTATTCATAAGGCAAATATTGATTTTTCTGAGGACGGAATTAAGGCAGCGGCGATTACAATTTTTGTGATGGACAAGAATGCGGCTATTGCTGAACCAGATGATGATCAACCAGTTGTAAAAACGATTACCTTCGACAAGCCATTTATGTTTGTTATTCGTGATAAAAACACGGGCGAAAAATGGTTTGTTGGAACGGTTTATGAACCGAATAAATGGGCAGACGACAAAAGCGAATATCAAGGTTAGTAAGAAAAATCCCCTTCGGGGGATTTTTTTGTTCCAATTTTTAAATGCTTATGTTAAAATAGGAATATTATGGATAACAGCGAGGATAAGATGCCGGGTGGCGTCGCTAAAAAAATAGACGTTTCGCTTGACGAAACAGAAAAACAATTTAACGAAGACGAGAAGACTCTCGAGGACATCATCGACGAAGAGCTCGCAAGTGAGCCGGTCGAAGAATCTGAGCCAGTAAGGAATTCTGATGAGGGTTTAAGTGAGGAGACTTCTGAGCCAGAATCAGTAGAGATTCCAAGGGCACCAGAAAAGGATGCTCCTAAGCTAGATGAACCAGTTGAACTAGAAGAAGAGCCAGTAAAGATATCGGAAAAAGAAGCAGAAGAAATTCGAGAGCCGGTCGTTGAAGAAAGACCCGTGAAGGTATATGGAAAGAGAAAATCGGGTAAAGGATTGATAATTTTCCTCGTTATTTTGATTATTTTGCTCGTCGCTGGATTTGCTGTCTATTATTGTCTTTCTACTGGTGTAGTAAAGAGTGATTTGTTTGGCGAAAAAGCTGATAATTGCATCAAACCAGCTGATCCTGTCGACAAGAAAGAAACGCCCAACATGGTTAGCGGTGATGAGAAAGTCATTGAGATCGTTAATGGGATACGAGCGGAGATTGAAAGAAACCATGACAAAAGTGCTAATCTAATAACAACTTACAACCATACTTTCCCTCTACATAAGATTAATGAGGACGGAACGTTATTCGCACTTAATAAATCATACGGTCTATATTATCAGTTTAATGGAGATGAGTGGGTAGAGTTTGCTCCTCAACTTAATAGTGAAGCTACAAAAGCTTTGACGGATCTTGGTTTTGCAGAATATGCTGACGGGCCTTTTGAAACGAAATATTATATCAATAATGATTCTGGAATAATATGTGGTCCATTATCTCCAAGCAGTAGTTTTTGGAGTGTTTCGTGTGCGAACGAAAATTGGATTTCGGAGGAAAATGAAAAATTAGCCACTAATCTCGCGGATGCTTATAAAACAAAAAAAGGCGAGCCAATGAAATATTTAACTGTCGAAAAAGAGAAAATTAGTGAAAGCGGTAAGAATAAAAATTATGAAGCCGTTATGGCTCAGGGTTATGGCGCTGCGGAAATCTTTTACAAGAAGAAAACAGACACGAAGTGGACATATGCGTTTGGTGCGCAAGATATTCCGAGCTGTTTATTGTTTGATGAAGAAATGCGAGAAGCGCTTAGTGGGTGGACTGGACATAGCTCTATTGGTAAGGCTATGACTTGCATTAATGAAGCAACAGGTGTGGAAGAAGAGGTTTAGGCTTCTTTGATCCTCGCTGAGGCTTCCTGGAGGATTTCGGGGAGCCTTTCTTTTTCTGATGGGGTAAATTTGCTGAGGACAAAGTCGGTGTCGCCGAGCTTTTTGCGAAGCTCGTCATTCCCTGTTCCAAGGCGGAGGCGAGCAAAGTTGTCGGTGCCGAGATGTAAAATTGTAGATTTTAGGCCGTTGTTGCCGCCGGCGGAGCCTTTTTCGCGGAAACGGAGTTCGCCAAAAGGTAGGTTGAAATCATCGCAGATGATTAAAATGTTCTCCAGTGGGATTTTATAGAAGTCTTTGAAGGCGCGGACGGAAGTTCCGATATCGTTATAGAAAGTTTGAGGTTTAATAAAGATATTTTCGCCGGATTTTTGCCAAATTGCGCCGAATTTTTCGGTTTTTTGCCAGGTTAAACCTTCTTTTTTGAAATAAAAATCAATGGCCAGAAACCCGAAGTTGTGGCGAGTAAAGTTGTATTGCTTTTCTGGGTTTCCAAACCCGACGATTAAGTTCATTTTTATATTATAACATAATTTTATGTTGACACGAAGGTGGGGGAGGGGATAAACTTAAGAGGTAAACTGTAAAGAAAGGATAAGAATGCCAAATCCAAATTCAATAAGTAGTGATACTGGTAATAATAATGGTGATAAGTGGAATATGGATGAATTTATTAAGCAGAGATTAGAAATAACAGATGAAGAACGGCATGCTGAATTTGAAGAGGGGCGAAAAAAGGTTGCAGGAGAGCTAGGATTGCCAGAGGATTCTTCATGGGATGAAATTCATTATGTGCAAGAACTGAATAAATCTGATCCCGATTACGAAAAAATAGAAGAATTAACGAAAAGGCTACAAGCAAGAAAGTCTGGAGAAGAAAATAACGAATAGAATATTATTCATAGTAGAGTTGTAATAAGCAATCCCCCTCTTGCGAGGGGGATTTGGGGTAGAATAGGAGTTATTTGAGGTAGTTGGCGATGGCGAGGGCGGCGGGAGAACGGACGATTTCGCTCTCTTCCAAAGTTATTATCATAGCTTCGGGTTTGCCGGCCAGCCTTGATGCGCTGTAGCTCAAACCGTTTGAAGTGCGATTCAGATGCGGATTGGTAATCTGTGTGGGGTCGCCAGAAACGATGATTTTCGAACCGTCGCCGATTCTCGATAAAAGAGCGCGCGCTTGATAACGTTCGGTGTCTTGGAATTCGTCGAGAATGATGAAACTGTTCGAGATTGAACGACCGCCCATGTAGATGATGGACTCGTATTCGAAATAATCATTCAGGATGTCTCCGACGTGGCGGTCTAAACAGTCGCGACAAGACGCGGCGTTTTTTATGCTTCCCTTGTCTTTGAGTTTTTCGGGCGGAATGGTAAGGCGCAAGATTTCGCGCATGTTGTCGGCGATGGGCTTGGCTTTAACCATGGTTTTTTCGACGGAGTCGCCTGGAACGAAACCGATTTCTTTGCCGAGAGAACCATCTCTAGGGCAAACGAAAATGCGCTCATATTCTCCGCTCTCTACGACACCATAATAGCCGGCGGCTGTAGAAAGGAAAGTTTTGCCAGTGCCAAAAACGCCCGAAACGATGACTATAGGAATCTCCTGGGGGGGGGTAAGTAAAGCCTCAAGGAGCATGGCTTGACTGGCGGTGCGGGGGCGAATGGCTCTAAAACTTGGGTTCTTAAAACTAGTGTTTTTAAGATGGATTAAAGCATTTTCCTCGGCGTCGAACCTGCCGATACAAGACCAACCATAATCTCGACCAGAGAAATCGTCGAAAATAAATTCAACGAATTCGTTAGGATGAAGTGCGGTTTGCTTTGGGAAAAAATCTTCCCATTCTTCAGGGGTGATTTTTTTACCGTTGAACCAAAGGCTGGCACATTCCATGGGGAGTTTGACTTTGCGGCGGCCGGTATAAACTTCGGGGTTGATGTGAGCGACATCGATGCGGTAGAGGGCGGCAAGTGTGGAAAGCTGATCGCTACCAGTCATGATGGCAAGATAGTTTTTATCAACTTTTTCGGAAACGAGTTTAGCGGCGGCGATGGCGTGAGATTTGGAACTCTTATAGTCGAGCCCCATTGTGAACCTGAAGTTGTCGGTTTGGACAAATTCGACAATGGTACCGTTATCAAGCGCGAAAGGCTCGTCGCTGTCTTCTTGCATGGCTTCGAGAATAACGCCAAATCTACGAGTGAGTTCGCGACAAGAGTCGCCACGGCCGGACTGTTCGTGGTAAAAATCGATGACGCGATAGATGTAATTTTCAGGAATATAGAAAATTTCCGCGCGTTTTTTGTCCTCTTTTTCGGGCGATAAGATGCTTGGATCGCCAATTAGAACATCTAGACCTGGAACAATAAAATCATGGTAATCGACTGACATAAAAATGCCTCCTATTCTTTTAAAGTGCAAAATGAGCATCAAAGATGCCCACTTAAATTTATTTTAGCATATTCTTTAGTAGAAATTGGTAAATAAAAAAGGCCAACTTTTGGAGTTGACCTTTTTGGTGGTGATTAGATGTCGCTTTCGAGCCAAGCCTCATCGAAAGTTACCGTGACTGGCTTAAGGACCGTTTTTTGTTCTTTGGCCTCTACCAATTCTCTTGCATATTTGGGACAGACGTCGTAGATGTCTGAATAGGCATCGCACTCTTTACTGCAAGGACAACCAAAGCAATTGCTCCTGCTTTCGCAGGTTTCAACTAATTCCTTAATCTTCATTTTTCTCACCTGCCTTCTCTAAGTTTTCCTTGATACGCAAAATAATTGCTTGTCTTTCGCGCTCTGAGAGATTCCTGATTTCGAATGGCAAACGGCCATAAATGCTCTCGAAAAGGTCACATTCTTTGTCGAAAGGACAAGTATTTCCGTTTTCTACACATTGTCTTGCCCAACATTCACCGATAAGTTGGTTAACTGTCATTTTCTTCGCCTCCATGCGTACAATTGTAAACATATTCGATGGCTTCTAGCATGTTGCGTGTTTCTTGGTCGACAGAGCTTTTCATTTCTTCTTTGCGTCTCTCGAAGTCTTTCAACTCTTTTTCCAGCTTTTTTGTGTGATGGACGAAACTAATAAGGTGAATAGCAAATGCTATCCAACTTAGGGTGAGCATCAACACCGAAGCGAGAAGCATAGTTTTCGGGGGCACATGAAGCCATATGTAAATGCCGAGCATTACTAAAGCTCCAAACAGTCCGATAAGAACCCCCACCAGTATTGGCCGGCGATAGTCAAGTTTCATTTTTACACCTCACTCTCAAGCCAAGCCTCGTCAAGTTTTACGGGAACGGGAACTTTATGTGGTTCCCCTTCCATCTTTTTGAGACCGTAGATTACGTCAATGCCGTTGCGCATAAGATCTCCTACTACCACTGGCAAATAATTATAAATGCGTTCGAAGTAGTCGCACTCTTTTCCGCAGCCGCAGTGATCACAATTGTGGTTTGTGCACGCGTTAATCAAGTCTTTGTTTTTCATTTTTCTTCACCTCTTTTTTCTTCTTCCGTCTTTTCTAGGATAGAACATTGACCAATAGTATATGCATAATGCAACGCATCACACATCGGATTATTTACCAAAGAACAAGAATCACCAATTGGTATACAAATACCGTTTTCTTGTATCATTGGACATTCTTCGGCCACGTTTCTTCTATCGTCCGCGTTTGCTTTTTGTTGTTTTCCCTTTGATATGCACATAGCAAAAAGTGTAGCGGAAGTTAGGGATATGCCGACAATGCTACTAATTATGACGAGAATCATAGCTATGGATTGAAAAGAATGACCCTTCGACATAAGCGTGAGTACAACTGCTATAAAGAAAAAAGCCCAAGAACATGCGGCAATCTTTGCTAGTTTTACGAGATCCTTCGCTAGTTTGTCCATTTTTTTCACCTCTCTTGTTTGTTACTTTATTATTCGGCCATTAAGTATGCATACAGAATCGAAATCTAGAGAAGTAAGATCTTCTGCAAGTCTAGCTCTTGCGCGTTTTTTGCGTCTGGTTTTGGGTTTTCGAGTGTCTTGCTTGAGAAGATCTTGATAGAATGCGCATTGGGCACAATATTCTCTACTAGCGTTTGTGCAATTTGCACACATCCAGTGAGTTTGAAGGAGTTTTTTAAATTCTTTTCGCGTTAGTTTCTCTGACATTTTTTCACCACCTTTTTAAAGTTCGATCTTTTGGATATGGGAATTATTATAATATAGAGGTGAAAGAAATACAAAGATGAGCGTTTCTTCGATCTCCCCTTACACCATCTTTTTCTTCACGAGTTTCTGCACGCCCTGTAAATTCCACAACATCTTTCGCTCAATCCTCGCAAAAGCCGTTCGGGATACACCGGCCACGTTTTTGCTCGGATGAGGAAAATGTTGATAGAATTAAGGGGTTGGAAACATGCTCAGAAAAAGAGGTGATTCGGAAAGTAGGGATTATTGGTTGGTTTTGTCGTCGCTGCGGTAGCTGAAGAAGATTGGGGTGCCGACGAGAGGGTATTTTTCGCGGATTTTACGCTCTAAAAAGCGTTTCCAAGACCAGTGCAAAAGCCCGAGATCACGGCCATGAACAACAAACCAAGGCGGGTTGGAATCGGTTTGGACGATGTATTTTGGCTTTGGACGGGTGTTTTTGAGGCCGGCAGGTGGGTGAGAAACGATGGCGTCGTTTAGGATTTTGTTGAGTTCGGAAGTTTTGATTTCGGTTTTACGATTTTTGGCGATTTCTTCGGCGAGTTCAAAAAGTTTGGTGACGTTCTTGCCGGTTTTTGAGCTAGTGATGAGGACGGGGGCGAAAGGCAGGAAGTTGAAATCATATTCGAGTTTATCGAGGATTTCGTCGGTGTTTTCGACGAGGTCGGCTTTGGTTAAAATGACAATAATTCCCTTTCCGGCTTCGACGATTTGGCCGGCGAGAGATTGGTCGAGTTTGGAATGAGGTTCGGTGGCGTCAACAAGAAGAGCGCAGATGTCGGATTCTTCGATGGCGGCGAGAGTGCGGATGGCGGAGAATTTTTCGATGCCAACTTCGCGTTTGCCTGGTTTTCTAAGGCCGGCGGTGTCGAGGATTTCGATAGTCTTACCTTTGAATTTAACTTCAACGCGGTTGATGTCGCGAGTGGTGCCCTGGCGGGAGCTGACGATGGCTTGTTGCTTTTTGCCGAGGGAGTTGAAGAGGCTGGATTTGCCGACGTTTGGGCGGCCAATGAGAGCGAGAGTTAGATGTGAGGAATCTAAATTTGCTTCGCTTGCGCTCACGACTTTTTCGTCTGCGTTTTTCAAATCATTCTTTCTCGCTTTGGAAAATTCAGTCATATTTTTCTCGTCGGCCAGTCGTGCGGAGCGCAATGCGCTTCGGGACACACCGGCCATCGATTGCGCTCCTTCGTGGTCTCCTCGAAAAATTTGTGAATTTTCTTTAGTCGCTTCGAAAGAAGATTTGAAAAGTGCTTTAATGACTGTATTTTTTAAATCTTTGATTCCTTGGCCGGTGGTGGCGGAGACGCGGAAGGTTTCGGCTGGTTTGATGCCGAGTTTCAAGAATTCGTTATCTGGTAAAGATTCGCCGAGGTCGGATTTGTTAAGCACAAGAAAAACTGGTTTTTTGGATTTTAGGGCGTTTTTGGCGATGTCCTTATCTTTTTGGTCTGGATATTTCGAAGAGTCAAGGGTAACGAGGATTAAGTCAGCGGAATCGATAGCGTCTTCGATTTGATCTTGAATAGAAGCTTCAAAATCGTCCTCTGGGTTTTTGAGACCGGCGGTGTCAATCAATAGGAATTTGTTGTCGATTTTGGTGATGACGTTATCGCGAGTAGTACCTTCTTCCCTGGCGACTATAGCAATATTTTGGCGCGCAAAACGATTCAAAAGACTGGATTTTCCAGCATTTGTTTGACCAATTAGTGCTACAACAGGGAGAGATTTCATAGGATAAGTATAACAGACTTGACTTTTTTCGTCAAGTGTGGTATAATGGGGAGGGTTGGGACAAAAAGAGAGAAATTCGCCTTCTAGAGGCGGTTTTTTATTAAAAATCTTATACTTGAGAAGAAAAGCAGTTTATGATAAGATAAAGGAGTTGGTTCCGTCGTCTAGTGGTCTAGGACGTCTGGTTCTCATCCAGAAAATCGCGGGTTCGACTCCCGCCGGAATCACCAAAAAAAAGACCCCGAAGGGTCATTTTTTATGCGGCGGGTTTTTCTTGTTCCCCGTAGTGTTTTTTGACTATGGATTTGATTTCTTCGAGTTGGTCCTTCGGGATTTCGTCATACGATTTTGATTTTGTTCTTCTACGGGCAACCTCTAGAGCTAGACGATTTTGCTCGCTTTCTGATGGTGTGTTGCCAATGATTTTTTTATAGAACTCGAGTCCATTTTTATCGTAGCGGAGAATAAGCATACGAACATTATTGTCACCGACCATATAATTCATATGACCTTTTTCACCGAATATAGTAATAGCTTCATTGTTCCCATTGGCATCTTTGTCGATCCGGAAAGATTCTGGTTTTGTAATATCTATGCCACGGTGCATTGCTCGCATTGCTTTTATAGCTTCTGATGTATCGGCTCCGGTAGATTCGCTGAGCGCGTTGACGATTAAAGTTTGTCGCCAGGCCTTTCGGTCATCTAAAGAGACTAAATCTTTGCTTGCTTCCCATTGTTTTTGAGTGTTTGCGATTGCTTGTTTAAAGTTTTCGATTCCAAGCCTAGAATCAGTTGGAGGGTTGTGTTTACAATGTACATGAGCGAGTGTGTCGCAAAAAAAGTCTGGAATTTTTTGGGTTTTTTCGCCCTTTTTCAAACCGTAGAGGGGCATATATTCGTCTGCATAATAAAGAAAAAAGAGACGCGCGCCGTTTTTGGTGTCAAAGGCTTTGTCAGTCAGTTTTGGCGAGTCTATTTTTCTTAAATCTTTTATGATTTTGACGTAATTTGGTCCATTTGAGTTGAGAGATTCAAGAATTTCCCTTTCTTTATCTCCCAAGAATTCGACACTTTTTACTTTGTCAAAGTTTGTTGTGCTTTTTGGGGAATTTAGACTTTCGTTTGACATATATAAATTATACCATAAGAAGTAAGTTTTTTGAAAAAAAATGGAGGCCGAGTGGCCTCCTAGTGAGTGGGGTTATCGCCATGTATATTCGAAGACGGCATCTTCTGGTGCGTTGGGATCAAGGTTTAGTGTGTAAGTGATGCTGGTGGTGATAGGGATCCAAGCCCCACCGACACCATGGCGGTCGTGTTTGATTTGCTTGATTATGAGCCCAGAGCTCATGATGGCCTTTTTAATGGCTTTTTTGTCTCCGGCGTAGATGTTCAACTCCGTGCTCTCAAAGAATTTATTCAAGTCCTCTTCGATAATGTCGGGGTCGAGACGATTTGTTTCTCCGTCAAAGAGCTTTTTGAGTTCAACTTTAATGTTCTCAAACATGGGAAAACCTCCTAAAGTACTTTATTCAGGTAAAATAACCATTTATTTATATCATAAAAGAGATAAAAAAGCAATAAAGGTCTAGTTTTTGGAGCTTCTTGCTTCGAGGGCGAGTTTTTTGACTGCGGTGGGATTTTCTATTGATTCGAAAGACATAGTAAGCATATTTTCTGGATCAGGGTGAAGGAAGGCGTCTTTTAGAGCTTTTAAATCTTCATCAGAGGGCTCTCCGCCTTTATTTAAGTTGGCGGAAAAATAGAGGTCGCCAAAACCGTCTTTTTTATTTTCGGTATGAATATCCTCTAAGGTTTTTAGATAGCCGAAACAAAGTTTATCTTTTTTTGACTCATATTTCATGGCGCGAAGATTGGTGAGACAATAAAAATCGTCAGCGACTAATTTATGCTTCAAAAATATAAAATAAACCAACGAATAAACAATAATGCCGAGCAAGAAGAAAAATCCTAGGAAAATGACAATAAAATCCAAGGATAGTCCTTTGGCTCCGTCGCCTATGCCAAAAACAAGGCTAAGAATTAGACTAGCAATGCAGCAAATAACAAAAACTAGGGCAAAAACTAATCCGCCGATTGGCTTCCCACCCTTTTTGGGATGAGCTTGGCCTTGCCAGAGAATTTTTTCATTTTCTTTTAAGTGAGATGTAAAATCGTACATATTTTAATTATACTCTGCTGAACTATAATTTGGGATGATAGAAAGCTGGGCCTGTCTAAAAGAATGTTTGATTGTGGTTTTGTTTTGTGAAAGATTATTTTTTGCGGGGTTTTGAGGATTTTTTTGAGGTAATTTTTTTGGCCGAAGGCTTTGTCTTTTCTAGAGGCTTCTTTTCTTTTGATGAAAAATAGAGAATAAAAGAAAGAATTAGTCCGCCGAGAATGTTGCCGAGAGTGACTGGAAGGAGGTTGTGGAGGAAAGCTGAAATGTCAAACATGTTGCCAAAAAGAAAACCTGCCGGGATATAGAACATGTTGGCGATACTGTGTTCGAAACCACACATAACGAAGAATGTAACTGGAAAAATACAGGCGAAGAGTTTTCCGAGAGTGGTTTTAGCGCCAAAGGCCATATAGACCGCGAGACAGACGAGAACATTACAGAGGAGACCAAGAATAAGGGCGGGGATAAAATCGAGAGAGATTTTTGCGAGAGCGATGCTGGCAAAAGATTCACCAAGAAGACTAGAGTTCGCTTTAAAAATACCGCTAAAAGCTACTAGGAACGCGAGAAAGAGGCTTCCGAGTAGATTTCCGAGATAGACCAACCCCCAGTTTCTGAGGAGTTTTAAAACGCTAATACGGCGGTCAAAGAGGGCAATTAACATCAAATTGTTCCCCGTGAAGAGTTCGGCACCAGTAAGGACGACCATAATGAGACCACCGGAGAAAACGAGGCCTTGAATTAGTTTTCCGAGACCATAGGTTTCAGAAGATTTTAAGAGGTTTATCGAGGCGATCGTCGAAGCGAGGGCAGCGAAGGCGATTAGAAGTCCAGCTAGAAAGCCCATTAGAAGAAGTTTTGTGACTTTTGCGGAGGCTTTTTTCTCAGCTACGGTTTTAGCGGTTTCTAAAGGATCGTTCATATTATTCTCCATCGGAGAGAAGGGCGACTTTTACGGCGCGAAGGCGAGCAAGTGTAGCCTCTTTCCCTATTACGTTTAATGTTAAGTTGAGAGCGGGGCTAAAAGGTGCGAAAGAAACGGCAAGGCGGATGAGAGAAAAGAGTTCGGCTGGCTTTTTCCCTGTTTCTTCTAGAAGGGCGTTTAAGGCGTCTTGGAGCGAGTTTCTATCCCAAGAGCCTAGGGAGCCGAGTTTTGTGATTGAAATGTCTAGAAGGCTTCCTAGTTCGCTTTCAGAGAGTTTTTTCAGGAATTTGTTGTTTAGAAGCATGTCAATGTTGATTTTTGGATCAGAGAAGAAATAGGTGGTCATTTCACGGAGGTCAGAGAGGGTTTTTAGGCGGTCATAAATGATATCTAGAACGCGTTTTCTGTATTCATCTGTGGCATTTTTGGCATTTTCCGGCCAAAAACCAGTGGTTTTTTCGAAAAGTGCATCAATTCCCTTTTCGTCTTTAATTCTTCTAATCCATTGGCCGTTCATCCAGAGGAGTTTCGTTTCGTCGTAGCGAGCGCCAGAGTTTTGAATGCGGTCAATGCTGAATTTTTCGATTAATTCTTCTTTAGTGTAGATTTCCTGTTCGGAGCCGTCGTTCCAACCGAGGCAAGCGAGATAATTTAGCATGGCCTCAGGGAGAATACCGTCTTCACGATATTCGGTGACAGATTTGGCGCCGTCGCGTTTGCCGAGCTTTTTTCGGCCATCGGGGCGAAGGACGTGGGGGAGGGAGACGATTTTTGGCATATCTATTCCGAGAGCTTCGTAAAGGGCAAGATAATTCGGGGTAGACGGCAAATATTCGACACCGCGCATGATGTGAGTACAGCCCATCAAGTAATCGTCGATGATGTGAGCGAAATTGTAAGTTGGGAGTCCGTCTTTTTTGATTAAGATAATGTCATCTTGGACTTCGGGACCAGCGTGGAGATCGCCCATGACTTCATCGTGCCATTTGCGGGGTTTTGGATCGGCTTTGAAACGAATTGGAATTCCCTCTTTCCACTCTGGAGTGGTTTCTGGACGGTGGTTGCGGTAAAGATAAGGGATTTTTTTCTCGTTATCTTCCTTACGGTAGTTTTCGATAGTTTCGGAGTCGGTTGGGTCGGCGTAAGCCCTTCCCTGTTCTAGGAGTTTTTTCGCGTATTCTAGATAGAGTTCTTTTCGTTCGGTTTGATAGTAGGGGCCGTTTTTTCCACCGATATCTGGGCCTTCGTCCCAAGAAAGGCCTAGCCATTTCAGAGTATCCAAAATCAAATCTGTGGCACTTTCGACATAGCGAGCTTGGTCGGTATCTTCGATTCTTAAGATGAATTTGCCGTCTTTTTTGGCTTTTCTGGCAACAAGATAGGGGTAGATGGCGGAACGGACGTTGCCGATATGAATGTAGCCGGTGGGGCTAGGTGCAAAACGAGTGATAACTTTCATAGGGATAATTATAGCATAATTCAAGAGAGAAAATAATGTTGTAAAAATTACAACATTTTCTATTAAGGCTCACACTTTAGAGTGATGTGGCGATAGAGACAAGCTGGTTTTTTGATAGGATATCGTTATCAGAGGTGATTGTAAATAGTTTACCGCCGTTGACCCAAGTAGCGTTTGAACCCGAAATAAAGATAGTAAGTCCTTGTTCGCGAATAGTTGAGTATTTATTTTTAAAGAGAGGTTTAACATAATTCGATTCTAGAGCTGAACTGTTCCAAGACGATTTTTCCTCTGTTAAAATAAAGGAATCACCTGTATTTGATTTAAAAAACATTTTTAGGACGTTTTCTTCGGATTTGACGCTAGAAAGAGAAAAACCTTTTGGAGTGTAGGAAGGGTAAGTGGCGTCAATACCGCTTTGCATAGCGGCAACTCCAACAGATATGCTTGGCATACTGAGATTAATAAAGTAAATGGCTACGCCGACAACAAAGACTGCACTACAGAGGGCGAGCGAAACGCGTTTGAAGCTTAAAAATGATGTGTGAAGTTTTTTCTTTTCAGCTTTTTTGGCTGGGTTTTTGCTTGCCATAGAGGCTAAAGCGGATTTTATCGCTTGATCTTTTTTCTCTTTCATAGAAAGTGGTTTTTTTGTTTCGGCTGGCGTTTTTTTCATCGAAAGTCGTTTTCTGGCAGTGATTTCGATAGGGTGTTTTTTTGCTTTTTCGATTGGTTCTTGGTCTTTTCTTAAAGGCTTGTCGGTGGTTTTTTTACTAGCGTTTAATTTCAAGAGACGTTCGCGATTCATTCTTTCGGCGAGGGCTTGACGACGGCGAAGATTTTCGGCGTGGATTTCGGCGGTGGTGCGAACTTTTGGGGTTGGACGCTTAACGTACTTTCTATTTAAAGTCGTTGAATGTTCAATACGTCTATGGGAATTCGCACTGGAATTGTTCATTTTACCTCGCTTGTTTTTTCTAGTTTAACATTAAGCGAGATGAAAACGCAAGAGCTATTTTTTATAAAATTTATGTTATAATTATAGATAATATGGAAGAATATGATGAAGCTGTTGAAGCGATAAAAGAACGACGCAAAAAAAGAGCTTTAAAGGTTTTTGTTACAGAGGGGCTGATGGTTCTTGCTGTGATTTTGTTAGTTGTTTTTACGACGCTAGTTGCAATTGGGTACAATGTAAAACCCGGTGAAGATTGGACGATTGAAAGAACCGGATTGGTCCAAATCCAAACAAAACCAACTGGGGCAAATATTACGGTTGATGGCGAAACGATTTTTGGTTGGACAAATATGAGCCGTTCAATGACGGAGGGCGAGCACGAAATTATTCTTTCGCGGGATGGCTATGATACTTGGAAGAAAAAAATTTCGGTAATGGCTGGACTTTATCACCGTTTGGATTATCCGAGACTATTTTTAACTGAGAAAAAAATTGAGACTTTTGAGGAAATTCCAGAGGGGTATGTTTTTAGTTTTGCAAAAGATGGAAATATCGCTTTGCTCTATTCGAACGAGAAGACAACTTGGGAAATTTATGAAATCAATAATGATAAGCCAAAAGCTAAAGAGTTTAGCGTGAAAGACCTGTTTACTCCTGTACTTGAGGGGGAGGTTGACTCGGGTGTAAAAATCGAAGCGTGGAGCGGTAATAGTGAAAAAGTGTTAGTTTCTCGAAATAATGAGTGGATATTGCTTGATGTAAAAAGACCAGAAAAAAGTGTGAATCTTTCGAAGAAATATGGAATGAAGTTTTCTACGGTTGAAATCGCGAATGATTCAGCAAATGTGCTTTATGCGATTTCTGACGGCGGGCTGAGAAAGATAGATGTGAACGATGAAAAAATTTCTAGCGTGTTGGTTCAAAACGTGAAGATGTTTGATAATCTGAAACTTGATCTTGCCTATATCGGAGATGATGACGGTGATGGCGAGATGGAGTTTGGACTGCTTAGAGATGAAGAAAAGATAGAGGCAAAAATTAAATGGAATAAGCCGGATAGTTTAGAAATTGATAGTGAAAAAATAAAGAACAAAGAATTCTTAGCACCCAAGCATATCAAAATGATGCGAATTAGTGAATATTATGGTGAGTATTATTTAAACTTAGTTTCGGACGAAAACGAATGGGCGGTGTTTAGGACCGAGAAGATGTTTGACGAGGATAATAGATTCGACTTTGTGTTTTATGAAAAATATGATGAGGAACCAAGAGATTTAGCTGTCAGGGGTGACGGGGAGATATTCGTGTTGGATTTTAGCGATAATAAACAGATATTTGATGTTGAAATAGAAAACGTTGTAAAAATTACAACATTTCTGAATGCTAAATGGCTTGATGAACATGTGATTTATGATATTTCTTCTGAAGGAGTCTTAACTGTAGCTGATTTTGATCGGGGAAACCAGAGAAAAATGACTGAAAATGCTTTGCCTGGGGCAGAGGTAAAAATTTCTAAAAATGACAAATGGATGTATTTCGTCTCGAAGGAAAATAAACTTTCGCGAATTGTGATCTCGAATTAGTTTACATTAAAAAATCTCCTGAACCGGAGATTTTTTAATGTACTTAGCTATTATTTGAGGTCATCCTCATCATCATCGTCGTCATCATCGTTCGGTTTAATTCCCAGTACAATATCGCTGTCTCTTTCTTTTGTACAACTTTTCATAGGTTTGTACTCAGCGTCAAGAAGCATTTTTGTTATAACGAGAGAATTGTTCCCTTTTTTAAATTCTTCGAGAATATTTAAGGCGTTTTGCATTGCTTTAAGTTTTTTCGGCGCTTCTTCAGAGTATCTCTTACACTTATAAAAATGACAGTTTTCGCAGCTGAGTGCAGTTTCTTCAATTACGCTGAAGATGCCTTCGAGTTCTTCGTATTCTTCGCTTATGTAGGAACCGCAATGATGATATTTACGTTCGTCGTTGATGATGTTGTGACATTTTTCTGCTATGCTTTTAATTTTCTCCGTCATAGATATTAACCACCCTTCAGTTTATTTCCTCATTTGACGGGGGAAAGATGAGGTTTGCTTATTATAACACTAAATTGTAATAAAATCAATACTAATTTGAGTTTAAGCCGGATAGGGTGGTTGGCCAATTTAGGCGCTCATTGATGCGGGTGCGTTCGGCTTCATCAGCAAGACGAGTTTGATAATCCGTGTCGATCGTAGCAACAAAATCATAGTTTTCCCATTTGATATCTAATCTCGGTAAATCTTTTGCGATAATATCTTCCAAACAATCTCCCTTTTTCTCAAGGCAAATATTCGAAAGGTCTTCCCAGGCATCAAAGTCGGTATTTTTGTCGATGTTCGCGGTGACGTCGATAGCTGCGCTACGGTTTGTTTCGACGGCTTGTTGATCAAACATGAAATTACCCATTGAATAGACTATGAGATGACCGTTATAGCTTTCGGAATTTTGAATCCAATGTGGGTGATCGGCAAGAACCATATCGGCGCCGAGGTCAATCATTTTGCGGAAGAGATTAGTGCGAAGTTCATCAGCTTGAGATTCGTATTCGACGCCCATATGAGGCATAACGATGGTCGGTAAAATTTTGGCGTAATGAGCAATATTGTCTAGCGCAGAAGCAGTTGGGACGCCAAAGACGCCATGGGCACTACAAAGACCGAGCGGGATGGAGTGCTCGACTGTTTGACCGTTTTCTAGCTCGACTTTAACTGGAATAACAACGATACTACAGTTTTCAGTGTCGTTATCATAGCGATAATGACCAAAGTATTGGATTCCGACCGAATCGAGGTTTTCTTTCGTCTTCTTAATTCCCTCTTCTTCCCAGTTGTCGGCATGATTGGTACCGAGAGAAAATGCGGTGAAGTATTTTGCAACTTCATTGAGATAGTCTGTATGACAATTAAAAATGAGGAGAGTTTCTTCTTCATACTCTGTGTGGTCATTTTCGGTAATTGGGCATTCAAGATTTCCTATCCATGCTTGATATTTTTCTCGTTTCAGAGTATTTAATTTTGCAAAAGGATATTCTACTCCGAGCTCAGAGTTTCTTGAGGCGGTATTTGTTCGACGTCCCCAGAAAGTTGTACCAGTGAAAAGAAGGCAAGACGAAGCAGAGACTGGTTTTGGTATTTCGATTTTTGGAATATCTTTCTTTTCGAAATAACTGGTTGTGTTCGATGAGATTTTAATCCATACAAGAGCACCGCAAAGGATTAGCACTACAATCCCTAAGCTGATAATAAACATATTTTCTTTTCTGGTTTTGCGTTTTATCATAGTATTATTCTAGCATAAAAATATCCTCCCCATAGATATGGGGAGGGGTGTAATTAGAAGACTCAGTCTTCGTCAAATCCGTCTATGCGCAACTGCTCTTCTGGGCACCCTAAAAGGGATACGTAGACTTTGTTGAGAAGTCTGGCTGCTTCTTCTGCGCTTGTTCTTTTATATTGGAGATTTTTAAGAACCTTCGTTGCCTCTTGGAGCCCATTAACCTTTTTTTCGGGCTCACTATTTGCAATCCTGCATTCTTTTCTGTAGGGGCAGAATTTGCAGTCTTCTTCGGCGACGCTTACTATCACTTCCCAGTATTCGTTTATTTCGGGAAGATTGATTCGTTCTACTATATTGTTGCCACTCGATATAAGATTTGTGATGTTCTCTACCATATTTTTTTACCTCCCTAGGTAAAAGATTTCTCACACCGGTAGTAGTGGTGAGATACTATCTATTATAGCACATATGGTTAAAATAGTCAATAGCTTTTTAATAAAATCTTTAATTTCGCAATAATTCATCAAAAATACCCCTTTCGGGGTATTTTTAGCGCAAATTACTTTCTTGCGAGATATTTTTTCGTGAGACCGATGAGTCCGACGAATGAAGCAAAGATAGCAATAATTGCGATTGAGAAAGTTGAAGTTGCAGACACGGATTCGCGTTTAGCGGTACCAGTGGTTGGGGCAACAACTTCTTCCGTTTTTTCGTTCTCTGCTGGTCGAATTGTATATGAATTGTCTTCTTCTGGTTCATCTTCTGGTTCTTCGACTGGAATAAGATTGTCAAGGAAAGCAAAAGCGAAGATTGAGAATTCGTCTGAGAAGACATAAATTTCGCCGTTTTCAATGACAAAATCTTCACCTTCTTTAAGAAGGGTAGCAACGCCGTTGTGATATTTAACAACATAGTAAGTGCGTTCATAACCTTCGTCTGGGTCGGTAGTATCAGCTAAGAAGAATTTAGCTTTTCCGTTCAGTTTGTGAAGAGAGCCGATTGTATAAAGATCTTCGTCTCTTTCGACATTAACAAGGATAGAGATGTCTGTGTAGACGATATTATCGCTACCAATTCCTTCGGCTTCTAGAACGGCCTCGATTTTGGCTTTCTCTTCATCGGTCAATTCTACTTCTTCATTTCTTTCAAGATTTGTTGTGATTACTTCACCCCAATACTTTGAATAATCAAAATCGGAAATTACAGATTCGATTTCTTCTTCGCCGAAAGCCTCTTTCAATTTGTCAGAAACATCGGCTGGTTCTTCTGGCCATTCATTATCGATAAGATCTTTAATGGTGTCGGCTGCGATAACTTCAGCTTCTTCGTTTTCGTCAGAAGGAGCGACGCTGTAGACGTTGATCCAGAATGAAAAGCTAATAGTATTGTCATATGAAGGGGAAATCGTAGCACGAAGATAACCTGGTGTGACCCCGGTAATTGTATAGTTTCCATCGATTTCGGCTTCTGCGCCATCTCCGTAGTATTCGTTGTCTAGAGAGATCGTAATCCCAGAAGTTGAACCTGTTGGAAGGACAACAGAGAAAGCATTCTCGATTGGATTGCCGATACGAACATCAATGCTATTTGTGCTATCTTCACGATATTTGTAGAAGTGCTCAGAACTGACTTTAAAGTTCTCAGAGGTGATTTTTGGTTCAAGTACTTGGCTTCCTGGTTCACCATAGACAGCGAGATCTTCTTCTCGAATAACGAACCTTCCGTTTAAACCATAAGAATCATATCCGTTAGCAATATAGTCTTCATTAACATCTTTGTTGAATGTTCCGCCAGTGATAAACTTTTCTACGTCTTCACTTGCTACAACTGGTTCGCCGTTTGTGGCGTTAAAAGTTCCACCTTTAATAGCGAGTGATACTTTTGAAATTGCATCAGCGCTATTCATTTGGGGGTTAGCTTCAGCAAAGGCTACTGGAGCTGTGAATGTTCCGCTGTTGATTGCGACATTGATGCTTTGGGTGGTAGTGTGTTGAGCTACGGCGACTGCAACGCCACTGGCGGTAGAGCCGTTGCCGTTTGGATTAAACACATAACTTGCAGTAGCAGGAACATTGATAGTTGCTCCATTGATAGTCAAGCTACCAGCACGGATTTCTACACCTGCTTTAGTGGCATTGATAGTAACGCCATTGCCGATTGTCGTTACGCCGTTGATTTGTGGAGCATAAACGCCTAAATCTGTAGAAGTGATTGTACCAGAGTTAAGGGTGATTTTACCACCTGTGGTTGAACCGTTTCCGGATACGCCAATACATTCAGGGTTTGTACATTCTACATTGCCGCTGTTCATGACAAATTCGCCAGTGTCGAATACAGTAGTCGCCCAATCGCCAGCGGTTAAGTTGGCGCCGTTTAGAATAGTTTTTCCGCCATCTATTGTAACTACGGCGGAAGAAGCTCCAGTTATGCTTCCCTTGCCGTTAATAGTGAAAGTACTGTTAGTTACTTGAAATGCAGCAAATCCACTGGTGGTGTAGGAATGATTGTTGAGATTCAATGTGATATTTTTGGAAACACCAAAATATGAATCGGTCGTGACGTCGCAGGTCATGTTGATTGTTCCGCCATCAGCACCCATGGCGTTTCTTGCTTCACCGAATGTTTCGTAGGCCGTGCCATCATATTCGAAACATTTTGGCTCATCCGCAAAAGCATTGCCAGAGGCAATGAGAGGGAGAGCAAACGCGAATGCAAAAACTGCAACGACGAGCTTTTTAAAGTTGATATTTAGTTTGTGGGCCATTTTCCTCCTTTTTAGTTTAAAATGCGCTTGATGGCCCACCAGCATCTGACGCGTTTAGTTGTTAAGTTCAGTATAGTTTTGCTCGAGATAGAAGTCAAAGTTAAGCATTTTGAAACAAAAAAATCAAAAAATACCCCTGTTCGGAGTATTTTTTGTGTTGGCTATGAGATTACCAAACTTTGACGAGGATTGAGAAAATGAATTTTCTATCCGTCGTGCGGTTTGATAAAACTAGCAAGCTATTTTTACCAAACCTTTACTAGGATTTCGCCACCAAGGCGGTTTTTCTTGGCATCTTTGCCAGACATAACACCTTTGTTAGTCGAGAGAAGGACGACTCCGCGACCAGATTTGATGGTTGGGATTTCGTCGGCAGAAACATAGACACGACGGCCTGGTTTTGATACTTTCTCAATTTCGTTGATTTTGGCAATTTCGCCAGCTTTCATGATGGTTACTTTGAGAAAATCACGTGGTTTGGCGGATTCAACTTTGTAAGAATCAATGAAACCTGTGGATTTGAGACCTTCAAGCACGGCAACTTTGAGTTTTGAAGTTGGGACGACGATTTCGTTCTTCCCTACCATGATAGCGTTGCGGATGCGGGTGATTAGGTCGGCAATTTGATCTGTAGATTGTAATGACATAATTTTTCCTTTCTCCTACCAGCTACTCTTTGTTACACCAGGGATTTCTCCCTTGCTTGCTTTTTCACGGAAGGTAATACGGCTCATACCGAAGCGGCGCATATAACCTCGAGGACGACCATCCAACATGTCGCGGTTTTTAAGGCGAGTTGGAGAAGCGTTCCTTGGAAGCTTTTGGAGACCTTCAAGATCACCAGCGGCTTTAAGTTCAGCGCGTTTTGCTTTATATTTTTCGTTCATTTTGCGGCGTTTTTCGTCACGGAGAACAGCAGATTTTTTAGCCATCTTACTTATCTCCTTTCTCAAACGGCATTCCGAATGATTTTAACAATTCGAGGCTCCCTTCTTTTGAACCATTTTTAATGATAAACGTAACTTCAAGGCCATGGAGAACAGAAGCATCTTCGAAGGTAATTTCTGGGAAGACAGTTTGTTCTTTAAGACCGATTGAATAGTTTCCTTGAGCGTCAAAGGAATTCTTTGAGACGCCGTGAAAATCGCGAACATGTGGAAGAGCGATGCTGATGAAACGATCAACAAACTCATACATTTTGACGCCACGAAGAGTGGTTAGATAACCAACAGGGGCGCCCATGCCTTTACGAATTTTAAAGGAAGCGATGGATTTTTTGGCAAGGCGGGAAGTGGTGGCTTGGCCGGTGATTTTGGCGAGGGTAAGCTCGACAGTTTCGGTAAAGCGTTTGTCTTCACGTTTTTTGCCAACACCGCAAGAAACGATAACTTTTTCAAGTTCTGGGACTTGGTTGATGTTTTCAAGTTTCAAAGTTTCTTTGAGACTTTTCTTGATCTCTTTGTTGTAGAGTTCTTTAAGCCTTGGGATATATTGTTCAGCCATTATTTATCTCCTTTCTTTGCCTTTTTGTCAGCTTTTTTAGGAGCAGGGGCAGATTTTTCTAATTTTAAGTTAGAAAGGTCGATACCGACATGAATGGTTTTCTTTCCACCTTTTGGATTATAGTAGGTGGCTTTGACATGGCGCTCGACAAGGCCGATGCCTTCGAGGCAGGCTTTTTGAGCTTTTTTGTCGATTGATACGATTTTGGCGGATTTGCCCTTTTCGTCACCTGAGATGACTTTGACAATGTCGCCAGATTTGAGATTCTGTGCCATTTTAGAGTACCTCCGGTGCTAAGCTGATAATTTTGTTGAAGCCGAGATCGCGAAGTTCACGAGGAACAGGTCCAAAGACACGAGTGCCTTTTGGAGTTTTATCATCGTTCACAAGCACGGCGGCGTTGTCGTCAAAACGGATGGTTGAACCATCTGGACGACGGATTTGTTCGCGAGTGCGGACAATAACGGCGCGGACAACGGCCTTCTTTTTGACGTTGCCAGTTGGGGAAGCTTCTTTTACGCTACAGGTAACGATATCTCCAACATGGGCGTATCTAGCGCGAGTGCCACCGAGAACGCGGATAACACCGAGCTCTTTGGCGCCACTGTTGTCAGCAACCTTTAGACGGGTTTCTTGTTGAATCATTATTTTTCTCCTTCAGCGGAAGCTTCTGTTTCGCCAGTGACTTCGCTTTTTAGCTCGATGGTGCCATGAGACTTTTCAAGAACCTTTACTAATTTGTAAGATTTGGTCTTGGAAAGTGGACGGCAAGAGGTGATTTCGACCTTGTCACCAACATGAGCTTCATTTTTTTCATCGTGGGCAGTATATTTGCGGGTTTTAGTATATTGTTTGCGATAAAGTGGGTGAGTTTCACGGTTCGTGATGGAGACGGTAATGGTCTTGTCACGCTTGTCCGAGGAAACGATCCCGATGAGTGTGTGTGCCATAATTAGAACTCCTCTTTCTTTATGATTTTACAACGAACCGGAAGTTTGTGGCTGGCGAGACGAAGAGCTTCTTTAGCTTGTTCTTCGGTCACGTCGGCGATCTCAAACATAACGGTGCCGGCTTTAACTTTTGCTACGAAAAATTGTGGTTCACCTTTACCGCTACCCATTTTGACATCAAGAGGTTTCTTAGTGACTGGGGTATGTGGAAAGATGCGAATCCAGATTTTACCACCACGCTTGATGTAGCGGGTGATAGCTTGACGAGCGGCCTCGATTTGACGACTGTTGACGCGTTCGTTGTCGAGAGACATGAGACCGAAATCTCCGAAGGCAACAGTGTTGCAACGAGTGGCTACGCCAGTGTTTTTACCTTTACGAACCTTGCGGTGCGCAGTTTTCTTTGGAAGTAAAATTGCCATATTATTTCTCCCCCTTGTAAATCCAAACTTTTACGCCAACGATACCGGCAATAGTTGGGGCGTGATGGCAGTAGAAGTCAATATCGGCGCGAAGAGTATGTAGAGGAACTGAGCCCTCGATGAATTTTTCGCGACGTGACATTTCTGCGCCATTAAGACGACCGGAAACTTCGATACGAACGCCTTTAGCGCCTGCAGTCATTGATGACTGGAGAGCCATTTTAACAGCACGGCGGAAGTTCATACGTTTGCCGAGTTGGAAACCAATATTTTCGGCGACAAGTTTTGCAACGAGTTCTGGTTTTTTCACTTCTTCGACATTGATGCGAATTGGACCAGAAACGATTTTTTCGAGTTCTTTTTTGATTTCGTTGATACCTGCACCTTGTTTGCCGATAACGGCACCAGCCTTTGCAGTCAAGATTGTAATGGTGGTGAGATTGGCACTGCGTTCAATGTTGACTTTGGCAATGGTTGGACGAGCTTTGAAACGATTCTCGATCAATTCTCGGATTTTAATATCTTCAACAAGCCAGTGGCGGAAGTCGGTCTTTTTGGTGAACCATTTTGAAGACCAATCTTTGCTGACCTGGAGACGATATGAGATAGGATTAACTTTCTGTCCCATTATTTATTCTCCTTTCCAGCAGGTTTTTTGACTTCGCTTTTTTCTGCTGTTTTCTTAACTTTTTCTTCGCCAGCAACTTCAACGAAGATGTTGCTTGAAACTCTTTCAAATGGAAGTGCACGTCCGCGAGAAGCTGGAACATAGCGACGAATGCGAGTTCCGGCGGTGACGGAGATGCGAGCAATACGAATTGTTTTTGGATCGATTGAAACTTTACCATTCAAAAGATTTGCGTTGGCGGATTCGACAGCTTTAAGGACTGCACGAGCGGCACGGCGAGGAGTGTTTTCAAGAATAACAACTGCGTCAGCGACGTAGCGGTCACGGACTAGGCTGGCAACGATGCCGGCTTTGCGTGGCATTGAATCGACTCCTTTAATATAGGCGTGGGCGAAATGAGTTTTTTCAGTCATGATTAGGCCTTTCCTTTCGCGGCTGCAGCTTCAGCAGCTTTTTTACCACCGTGACGTTTAAATTTACGAGTTGGTGCAAATTCTCCGAGTTTGTGACCGACCATGTTTTCGGAGATGAAAACTGGGACGTGGACTTTACCGTTATGAACGGCGATGGTGCGACCAACCATTTCTGGAGAAATGGTGCTTTGGCGAGCCCAAGTTTTAATAATGGTGCGATCTTCGGAAGAGAGTGCAGAAACTTTCTTGGCGAGTTTGTAGTCCACGAAAGGACCTTTTTTCAAACTTCGAGACATAATTACCTCTTTCCTTCGTGGCGACTGCGCACGATCATTTTATTAGTTTTCTTATTATGACGGGTACGGTAACCGAGAGTAAGTTGACCCCATGGTGTGCGGGGAGCTTTACCAGAACCGTGACGGCCACCATCACCACCACCATGAGGGTGATCGGTTGCGTTCATGACGACACCACGGACTGTTGGGCGAATACCTTTGCGACGACGACGACCAGCGGCACCAATTTTAATATTTTGGTGTTGAACGTTGCCAACTGTACCAATTGAAGCTTCGCAAGAAATTAGAACTTTGCGAACTTCACCGGATGGCATTTTGAGAGTGGCGTAGCCGTTCTCTTTAGCCATAAGTTGAGCACCAGTTCCTGCAGAGCGCACTAACTGAGCGCCACGTCCTGGAGTTAATTCGACGGCGTAAACGACGGTACCAACTGGGATAACTTCGAGCGACATGCGGTTTGAAGCTTCAACTGGAGCTTCATCGCCGGTTGAGAATTTGCCACCTTTTCGCATGTTGGTATCGGCGAGAACATAATAATAGGTTCCGTTTTGATCTTTAACGCGAGCAATACGAGCGCTACGGTTTGGATCATATTCGATTTCTTCAATAGTAAGGTTAAG
This sequence comes from Candidatus Saccharimonadota bacterium, assembly GCA_017510445.1. Taxonomy (GTDB): domain Bacteria; phylum Patescibacteriota; class Saccharimonadia; order Saccharimonadales; family Saccharimonadaceae; genus Nanosyncoccus. The sequence continues at coordinate 124,189 of JAFWNF010000003.1, read as the reverse complement.
ACCTTTTGGAAGATTGTGAGTCAAAATACGATAATGGCGTTTGACTCCACCACCGCGGTGGCGAACAGTAATGCGGCCTTGGTTGTTTTTACCAGCATTCTGTTTTTTGGCTTTAGTTAAAGATTTGAGAGGTTTTCTGGTGGTGATGCCATCGAAATCCTGAGTCGTCTTTTGACGTTGAGCCGGAGTAGTTGGGCGATAGGCTTTAATACTCATTATTTATTCTCCTTAGCTGCTTTCTTGTCGGCCTTTTTGGCTTCCTTTGCGCTGCTTTTATCAGCCTTTTTGTCGGCTTTTTTATCATTTTCTTCCGCTTCTTCGAAGACTTTGATTTTGTCGCCGTCTTTCAAAGTGACATAAGCGAATTTCTTATCTTGGCGATAAGCTGTTCCAGGGTAGGCATGTTTGCCTTTTGAGAAGCGAGTCTTCTTGCCTTTGCGGGTGAGAACACGGACGTCAGTGACAGTTACGGAAAATTCTTTTTCAACGAGTTCTGCAATTTCTTGCTTGGTCATTGATCTTTTAACTGGGAAGACGTAGGTGCGTTTGGTTTGTTCAAAATAAGTTTTTTCAGTTGCGCGTGGCTCCAAAGCGTGGAGTTTAACGACTGCTTTAGTTTTCTTTGTGTCAGCCATTATTTAGCCTCCTTTCCTAAGAGCCAATTTTCGATGACAGGAAGTGATTTTTCGGTAATAACGATTTTATCAGCGTTCATGATATCGAAAACGTTAAGATAAGTTGGACGAACAACTTTGAGGGTTGCAATATTTCTAGTAGCGCGGATAGTTAGTTCGTCTTTTTCTTCAACAACGAGTAAAGTGTTTTTTGTGATGTCGATTTTGTTCTTTGCAAAGATGGCGATAGTTTCTTTGGCTTTGCCGTCTTTAACTTTAAAATCGGCGATTGTGACAACAGCTTTATCAGCATTTTTCATAGAAAGAGCTTGACGAACAGCGACTTTTTTAGAAGTTTTGCTGAGACTTTTCTCAAAGTTTTCGTTGCCGGTACGACCAAAGGCGATGCCACCATGGCGCCAGATTGGGTTGCGGGTGCTGCCGAAACGAGCACGACCGGTTCCTTTTTGTCTCCATGGTTTTTTACCACCACCGGAAACTTCTGCGCGGGTCATGGTTTTTGCGTGAGAAGAACGAGAATTTGCTAAGTAAGTGTCGTAAGCTTGCTTTAAGAGTTCATGATTCTTAACTTCGAGGCTATAGATTTCTTTGTTTAGTTTAACGGTAGGTTCAGTCATATTACTCCTTTCCCTCCAAGCTTACAATTCCCTTCTTTGGACCAGGGACTGCGCCCTTAAGACCGAGAAGGTTATTTTCTTTATCGATGTAAGCAACGACAAGGTTTTTGACAGTGACCTGGTCGTGTCCCATACGTCCTGGCATTTTCTTGCCTTTCCAGACTTTCTGAGGATACATAGAGCCGATAGAACCGACTTTTCTGATGTCACCTTTGAAACCGTGGGTGTTGCGCGATTCTTGGAAGTTCCAGCGTTTAACGGTGCCGGCGAAGCCTTTACCTTTGGAAGTGCCAGTAGCAGCGACTTTGTCGCCAAGATTGAAGTTTTCAACGGTGAGCTGATCACCGACTTTCAATCCTTCTGGGATTTCTTCGACGCGGAATTCTTTGAGAACCTTAGGGTTGATATTTTCTCCAGCCTTTTTGACGTGACCGGAAACCGACTTGCTCAGATTCTTACCCTGACCGTAACCGAGTTGCACAGCGTTATAACCATCAGTTTCGACGGTTTTAATCTGAGTCACTGTGACTGGGCCGGCTTGGAGGATTGTAACAGGGGTCACAACGCCATCTTTGCCGATGATCTGGGTCATACCAATTTTGGTGCCGAGAATGACTTGCATTCTGTTCCTTTCCCTTAAATTTGACATTAATAAAACTAGACTTTCGAGCAGTTCCCGTAGGCTTGCTCCCTTGTCTAGATGTATGTTCCCGTTAGAATATACGAGTTCATTCTATCACACTTTAAAGAGAAGTGCAAGGGGTATTTTTAATAAAAAAGGCCTCGGTTTTTTCCCGAGGCTTTTGGCTACCAATCGTAGCCTAAAAGTTGCAATTTTGTGTGGATTTCCGCGAAGGATTTGGCACCAAGATTGTGGATTTTCTTGACTTCTTGTTCCTTCATAGACACGAGATCTAAGAGATAAATAACTTTGCTCCTAATGAGAGCATTTTTTGTTCGGACTTCGAAGTCCATCTCTTCAATCTTCATATCGCCGGAGATTATTGGAGAATATCCCCATTCACGAAGTCGTTTGATGATGGATTGCCACTGTTTTGCTTCGGCGGCGTTGAAGAAATTTGGGGCAAGCAGATCTCCAAGAACCTTTGCGCCACGCGAGAATAAATACTCCTTCTCTTCCTGTGAAAATGGAAGTTCGGAGATTGGCAAAAACTGCCGATTAATTTTCAAAAGTTCCTCGTTTTGTTTGAGGAGCTTTTCATTTTGCTCCTTAATCTGGCTTAAAAGAAAAAGTTCTTGCGAATTTATGACATCCATTATATTGCACCTCCAATGGATAAAAAAATTAGGTAGTAACCTACCTCTTTTTATTATAGCACAAACGTCTTAAAAAGTCAATAGCATTTTAATATATTATATGAAAAATCAATAGAATTCTCAAAAAAAGTAAAATAAAAAAATACCCCTGGATGTTGAGTCCAGGGGGTATTCGCTGTTATAGAAGGTTTGGTTTATCCGACTATATCGCCTTTATACAGGTTTGTGTAGCCATGCATAGGCGGAGTGTCGGTGTGATTCGCGTCGGAGATGGCGTAAACTTTGTCTTCGATGGTGACCAGTCCGTAGACCGGAATACCGACAAACATCTGAGCTTCACCTTCGACGCAGTCGTACACATATACTTCACCCGAGTCGGTCAGATAATAAATTCGATTCTGACCTTCTTCAACTGCGATGACGTTGCGGGCGATCATCCCGACATAAGCACCATTTTTTCTAAGGACAATTGTGTAGCTTCGGTTGTCCTTGTTAGCGTATGCGTAGAAATACATCTGCGCTTCCGCATCACATTCGGTGGTTCTACCTTTTGGGTAGACCTCGAGGTCGTCGGGAAGATCATGACAGTTGAAGTCCACATCATCGGGGAGTTGGATGTATTTGGTTTTCAACTCCGTTATTGTTCCATCGTGGAGAACTATTTGGTTTTTGCCGGCGAAAGTTGCGATTGCGATGCCGGTATCATCGGTGGAATACTCCACGCTGCTGACGCCCGTCATCTTTTGTTTTTCACCAGTCATATAGTTCATGATTAGGGCGGTTTCACCCTCTCTGATGACTACAATGTCGCCTATGGTGAATAACTTAAGCTTGCCGTCAAGAGCATCCCAGCTCTGTACGTCTGCCAATCTGCGGATTATTTTGCCCTTCAAGGCATAAACGATATCGGTGAAGTCAGTATTCACTGCTACGATTCCACCTCGGACAACCTTGATGGCGAATCCGACTTTAAAGAATTCTGGAGCATCTGGGCGACCGCAGAATTCTTTTTCTGTATAGTCGTCTTTTTCCTGGATGAGATATCCATTGCCATCCAGGTAGTAAAAAAATTTACCTTCATGGCGGGTTTCTCCGTCCCAGGTACCGTTGAGGTACTCTTCAGAGACTTGCGCAGGCGAAATGGTTTTCTCTGTGTCGATAACTTTAGTGGTGTTGCCGTTATCTGTTGCTGTCGTAGTGGTGTCATTTGCCGGTGTTTTGCCGCAGCCGGTGAAGGCGACAACGGCGATGAGCGTGAGTATTGCGAGTGCGAGTGAAACGAGCTTCTTCATAAGGTTTCTCCTTTTCTTTTTGTTCCGTGTTTCGTTTCTTATTTGATTTTGGCTAGCGAAAGCTCATCAAAAAATCACTATGGGTAGCCATCCAAGCACCCCTATAACAACTTTTAATGAACAATTGCCCCCCTCAATCTGTTTAATTATAGCACAAACGGAATGAAAAGTCAATAGGTTTAGCATAAATTCTTTCAAAAAACAACAAAAAATCACCCCTGGTAGACAGGGGTGAAATTTTGCCTTTTTAGTTCTCTTCGAGCTCGGCTTCTTCGGAGATGGTTTCTTCGAGGAATGGTTTGACACCGGTACCAACAGGAATTTTGCGACCGATGATAACGTTTTCCTTGAGACCGTGGAGATGATCGACGCGACCATTGATGGCGGCGTTGATAAGGACACGGGTAGTATCCTGGAAGGAAGCGGCTGAAAGGAAGGAATCGGACCAGATAGAGACCTTGGTAATTCCGAGAAGGAGACTATCGAAGGTGGCTTCGGTTTTTCCTTCGGCTTTCAAAGCTTCGTTTTCAGCTGTAACGGCAGAGCGAGAAGTGATGTCGCCAGAAACGAATGATGTATCGCCTGGTTCGTTGATAATCACACGGCTAAACATTTGGCGGATGATGATTTCGAAATGTTTAGCAGAGATTTCGTGACCTTGGGCGGCATAGACGGACATAACGTCGTCCATAATATAGCGTTCGGTTTCTTCAATTCCCTTGTAGCGCATGAGATCTTGGAGATTCAAGGAACCAGTTGTCAAACGATCGCCAGCTTTGACGCTGTCGTTGCTTTTAACGAGGAGTTCAGCTGAACCTGGGATTTCGATGCGAACCTTGTTACCGGCATCAGCGACAAGGATGATTTCGTCTTCGAGAATTTGAGCGTTGCCGTCAAATGGGGCGATGATTGGTTCTGCGCCTTTTGGTTTTGAGGCAAGAACGTCGCCGCATTTAACAGAGGCACCATCTTTAACTTTTGGTTTTTTACCGTCGAGCTTGAGATGGAGAGTTTCGCCAGCTTCTGGAGTAATTTGGACGATGTAGTGGTTGCCATCTTCCCAAGTTTCGACGACACCGTCGATTGGGGAGACATAGGCTTGACCTTTTGGACTACGGGCTTCGAGAAGCTCCTCAACACGAGGAAGACCACGGGCGATAGCACCAGAACCAGCAACACCTGAACCGTGCTTAGTATCGAGGGTAAGCTGGGTGCCTGGTTCACCAAGAGATTGGGCGGCGATAACACCGACAGGTTGGTCGGATTCGACGAGTTCACGAGTGGACATGTCGACGCCGTAGGCTTTACGAGGAACGCCAGAGACGGCTGTAGTCGAAAGGACGGATTGAATCTTGATGCCTTCAATATTGTCGTCAGCTTCGATTTGGGCGGCGATTTCTGGAGTAATTAACTGATCGGCTTCAATGTAGCCTGGAACTGCTTCAGCGGTGTAGCGGCCGGAAATACGTTTTGAGAAGTCGATACCTGTGAGTTCAGTTTCCCATTTGTAGACGCCAAATCCTGGGTCGTAGGCTTCTTCGTTGGTCGTGAAGACGTCTTGGGCGACGTCGACGAGACGACGGGTGAGATAACCAGAGTCAGCGGTACGAAGAGCGGTTGAAACCTGACCTTGGCGAGCGCCTCGGGTGGCAATGAAGGATTCGAGGGTGGTGAGACCTTTCTTGAATGAAGATTTCACTGGAAGCTCGATTTCGTTGTTGTTAATGTCGACCATGATACCGATTTCAGCGGAAGCAAGTTTAATGTTTGAAATGCTACCACGGGCACCAGAGTTGACCATGACGGCGATATCGGTGTCCATTTCGTCGAGTTTCTCTTTCAAGAAATTCGAAATCTTTTTATCGATATCACGCCAGTTGGCAACGGTGAGATTGTAGCGTTCTTCTTCAGTAACAAGACCTTGATCGAATTGTTCCTGAATCAAAGCGGTTTTTGCATCACCTTCGGCGATAAAGTCGTCGATTTCTGGATAGGTTGGGTAATCATCTTTTGCGGTTGAAACAGAGGCGATTGTCTCGTATTCAAAGGCAAGATCCTTCAAAGCGTCGGCTGTTTTAACGGTTACTTCAGAGCCGTAAGTGTCGAAGATCTTAGCCATAACTTTGGAAAGTTGCTTCTTTGTTTGGACATTGTTATCGAACGGGAAGTCTTTTGGCAAGATCTCGTTGAAGATAACACGACCAAGGGTTGTATCGCGGATTTCACGTTTGGCGAAGACGCGAATTGGGGTTTGGAGCTCAATAATTCCCTGGTCGTAGGCCATTTCTGCTTCGTAGATTGAAGAGAAGGCTTTGACGTCTTTTGTGTCGGTACCTGGCTTGTTGTAGGTTAAGTAGTAAATACCGAGGACAACGTCTTGGTAAATGGCGAGAACTGGAGCACCATCAGAAGGTTTCAAAAGGTTCTTTGGTGCGGACATGAGCTCGCGAGCTTCAAGCTGAGCGTCGGCGGAAAGTGGCAAATGGACGGCCATTTGGTCACCATCGTAGTCGGCGTTGAAACCAGAAGCGACGAGTGGGTGAAGTTTGATGGCTTTACCGTCGATAAGCTTTGGTTGGAAAGCTTGGACTGAGAGACGGTGAAGCGACGGAGCACGGTTCAAAAGAACGTATTTTCCGGCGATTACTTCGTCAAGAGCATCCCAAACGATAGCTTCGCCAGCTTCGATCATACGAGTTGCAACACGAATGTTGTTGGCATATTCGTTTCTGATGAGCCAGCTGATAACGAACGGCTTAAAGAGTTCGAGTGCCATTTGTTTTGGAAGACCACATTCGTTGAGTTTTAGTTCTGGACCGACGACGATAACGGAACGACCAGAGTAGTCAACGCGTTTACCAAGAAGGTTTTGGCGGAAGCGACCTTGTTTACCTTTGAGGAGGTCAGATAGGCTTTTGAGCTTTCGGCGACCGCTCTGAGTGTTTGCGCCATGGGAAGAAGAGTTGTCGATAAGAGCATCAACGGCTTCTTGGAGCATGCGCATTTCGTTTCGGCAAATGACTTCTGGAGCGTTAAGGTCGAGAAGTTTTTTGAGACGATTGTTACGGTTGATGACGCGACGATAAAGATCGTTAAGGTCGGAAGTTGCGAAACGACCGCCTGGAAGAGCAATCATTGGGCGTAGATCTGGAGGAATAACTGGAATAACGGACAAAATCAAATCGGTTGGTTTAATTTTGGCAGATTGCATTCCTTCAAGAGTTTTAAGACGTTTAGCAATCTTTTTGGCTCTTTGACCTTTGGCGGTTTCGGCATCTTCGTGAAGTTTCTCGATGAGTTTATCGAGGTCGATTTCTTCAAGAAGTTTTTTGATGGCGGTTGCGCCCATGCCAACTTCGATGAGGTCTTCGTAACCTTCTGGAAGATTGCGATATTCGATTTCTGTAATAACTGCACCTTTGTTAAATCCTTCGAGCGCGCCTTTTTTAGCTAGAAAATCAGATTCAAGTTCTTCGAGCTCTTTGGTTTGGGCCTCGGAAAGAGCTTTGATGTCGGCGTTTTCTGCTTTTGATTCGGCTTCATAACGAAGTTTGATTGCTGTTTTAGCGGCTTCATAGGTTGCCTCAATGTCAGCAAGAGTTTTTTCAACTTCTTCAGTTTTGACGTCGGTAATGAGATAAGTGGCAAAATAAACAACTTTCTCAATGTTTTTGACAGTCATATCGAGAAGAAGGCTGAGAGCTGAAGGTGTGCCATGCATAAACCAAATGTGGGCGACTGGAGCGGCTAGGGAGATGTGACCCATGCGTTCACGGCGGGCGATTGATTTGGTGACAAGGTTACCTTCTTTATCGACAGCGGCTTCGCGAGAACGGACGCCTTTGAGTTTTGCATCATGTGGATTGATGTCTTTTACTGGACCGAAAATTCTTTCGCAGAAAAGACCGTCGCGTTCAGGTTTTTGTGTGCGATAGTTGATTGTTTCTGGTTTGGTGACTTCGCCATAACTCCAGTTTAGGATGTCATCAGCGGAGGCAACGCTAAGACGAATAGAATCAAAATCGCTAGCGCTAATGAAGTTATCCATCCAAGCCATATTAGAACTCCTCTCCGAGGTCGACGGTTCCATCTTCGTCGTCCTCAATTATTTCCATGCCTTCATCGTCCATCAATTCAGCGACATCTTCATCATCGAGATCGGTGATTTCTGGAGTAGTTTGTGATTCGTGTTGAGCATAGATTGTTTGATCATCTTTTTCTTTTTCAATTTCTCTTGATGTTTTTTCGATGACATCTGAAGCGTCGTTCATCTTTCCATGGTCAAGAAGGTCGACTTTAAGGCCAAGACCTTGAAGCTCTTTAACAAGAACGTTGAAGCCTTCTGGAAGCTTTGGACCTTCGATTGGCTCTTGTTTGATGATTGACTCATAAGCTTTAGCACGGCCATAAACGTCATCGGATTTGATAGTAAGCATTTCCTGAAGGGTAGTGGCGGCACCGTAAGCTTCGAGAGCCCAGACCTCCATTTCCCCGAAACGCTGACCACCGTTTTGGGCTTTACCACCGAGTGGCTGTTGAGTAACCATGGTGTAAGGACCAGTTGAACGGGCATGAATCTTATCTTCGACCATGTGGTGAAGTTTGATGATATGCATGACGCCAACAGATGTTCTTTCGTTAAATGGTTCGCCGGTTAGACCATCATAAAGTTGGACACGACCATCTTCGTCGTAGCCAGCTTTTTTGAGCTCTTCGGAGATAACTTCGCCTGGAATACCGTTAAAGGAAGGGGTGACGACTTTGTAGCCGAGGGCTTTGGCGGCAAAACCAAGGTGAGTTTCAAAGAGCTGACCGAGGTTCATACGGCTTGGCACGCCCATTGGCGAAAGAAGAATATCTACTGGAGTACCATCAGCCATGAATGGCATATCTTCGACTGGAAGAATGCGGGAGACCACACCTTTGTTACCGTGGCGACCAGCAAGCTTGTCGCCGACGCTGATTTTGCGCATTTCAGCGACGTAGATGCGGATTTGCATAAGAACATCAGCTTTGAGGTCGTGACCTTGGTCACGGGTAAAGATTTTAACGCCGACAACTTTTCCGGTTGAACCGTTCATGCGAACTGAAGTATCGCGAACGTCTTTAGCTTTTTCACCAAAGATGGCGCGGAGTAAGCGTTCCTCGGAAGAGAGTTCTTGTTCGCCTTTTGGTGTAATTTTTCCGACGAGGATATCACCGGCGGAGACTTCGCTACCAACAGTGACGATACCGTCTTCTCCAAGGTGGCGAAGAGCGTGTTCGCTGACGTTTGGAATATCGCGGGTAACTTGTTCTGGACCGAGTTTCGTATCACGGACTTCGACGTTGAAGTCTTTGATGTTGATTGAAGTGAGGTCATCGTCTTCAACTAGGCGCGAAGAAATGACGATGGCATCATCCATGTTGTAACCACGCCATGGCATGAAGGCAACGAGAAGGTCTTTACCAAGGGCAAGTTCGCCGTTTTTGATTGAAGCGCCTTCGATAAGAACATCGCCTTTTTTGACTTTTTGACCACGGACGACATTACAACGCTGGTTGTAACAACGGTCATCGTTGGTTTTTTCGAAATGGGTGAGTTTGTATTCTTTATCACCGTCTTTGTAGGCAACGATAATTGAATCGCCATCGGCTTTTTTAACTTCACCAGCTCCTTCGGCAAGGACGATTTGGGAAGTATTTTTGGCGACTTCACCCTCAATACCAGTTCCGACGGTTGGATTATCATTCTTAAGTAGAGGGACGGCTTGTTTCTGCATGGCGCAGGCCATAAGAGAACGGTCAACACGGTTTTTCTCTACGAATGGAATAAGGGAGGCGGAGACACCTAGAATTTCCTTGTGGGCGGCATCGACGTGAGTAACTTCAGATGCGGCGACCTGAACTGGTGAGCCGTTTTTACGAGCGGAAACCCATTCTTCAACAAATTTACCATCTTTATCGAGTTTGACGGAGGCGTCAGCGATAATCATGTCTTGTTCAGCGGCAGCGTCAACATAGACGATTTCATCGGTAACTTTACCGTTTTTGACAACACGATAAGGAGCTTCAATGAAGCCGTATTCGTTGATACGAGCGTAGGTAGCAAGGTTCAAAACGAGACCGACGTTGGCACCTTCTGGAGTTTCAACGGTACAGATGCGACCGTAGTGGGTTGGGTGAGCGTCACGGACATCGAATCCGGCGCGTTCACGGGTTAAACCACCAGGGCCCATAGAACTCAGACGGCGTTTGTGAGCAAGTTCTGAGAATGGGTTGGTTTCGTCCATGAGCTGAGACAATTGAGAAGAAGCAAAGAATTCTTTGACAGCCGCTACAACTGGGCGAGAGTTGAGGAGCTGAGAAGGGGTAACTTCTTCTGGATTTGCCATCGACATACGGTCTAAGATGTTACGTTGCAAACGGAGCATACCAAGACGGAATTGGCGTTGGACAAGTTCGCCAACGAGTTTGACGCGACGATTTGAGAGGGAGTCGATATCATCGGCTGGCTCTTGAGTGTTGTTCAAACGAATGATTTCAGCAATAATCGCGATAAGATCTTCCATTTGAAGAGTACGATGGATGCTGTCGTTTGGCGTGTCAAAACCAAGTCTTTGGTTGATTTTGTAGCGACCAACACGAGAATAATCGTAGCGTTTATAGTCGAAGAAAGTGCGTTCGATCATCGAACGAGCGTTGTCGACTGTAGCGAGATCGCCTGGGCGAAGACGTCGATAAACTTCAATGAGCGCCTCAGATTGACCGCGAGTTGGGTCTTTATCGAGAGTTGCATCAATGTAGCTAATTTCTCCTTCATCAAGACCTTTGAATTTGGCTTTGATTTCGCTGTTTTTGGCAACGCCAAGTGCGCGAAGAAGAGTTGTTACAGGGATTTTACGACGGCGATCAATTTTAACGTAGATTGCGCCATTTGTGGCTGTTTCAAATTCGAGCCATGCACCACGGCCTGGGATAACCTTGGCGCCGTAGTAGTTGCGTCCACTGATGGTATCCGCAGTGAAGAAAACGCCGGCTGAACGGATCAATTGAGAAACGATAACGCGTTCGGTGCCGTTGATAATAAAAGTGGCACGATCGGTCATCCAAGGGTAGTCACCAAAGTAAATGTCTTGTTCTTTGGTTTCGCCAGAGATTTTGTTGGTCAATTCGACAACGACATGAAGCGGAGCTTCGTAGGTTGCAAGATTGTCTTTGGCTTCCCTTTCGGTTTCTTTTGGCTCTTTAAAGTAATAATCTTTGAACCTAAGCGACAATTTTTGGCCAGTGTAATCGTCGATAGGATTGAACTCAGTGAAGATTTCACGAAGTCCGGATTTGACAAAATCTTCCCAGCTGTCCTTTTGGTGAGCAATAAGGTCAGGGATAGGAAGAGCTTGGTCGCCTTCGGTGAAGAAAATACGACCGCTTTTCGGTTGTGATTTCACAAATATCCTTCTTGTTTTAAGTTTGTTGTAATCTTTAAACCTCGGTTTACGCCTTAACAGAGGTTTAGCGCCGAAGATTACTGTTGATTTTTGCCCATCAGCTCGCCAGACTTCAAGGCTACAAAAAAATCAACAAACTACTTCTTAAGTTCTATTTTACAGAAAGTTTTAAAAAATGCAAGAGAAAAAACAGAGAAAATTTCTTGACTTTTTTAACAGAGATGATAGGCTAAAGAAGAACGTTTGTTCGAATCTAAAAATAGGGGGTGAACTTTAATGGTCATTTTGGCACCAATGCCAGCCGAATATACTATCGCGAAAGATAGGTTCGGTTTTTCTCACGACATAATCTGGTTGGGGGTTGGACCAAGGAATGCCTTAAGAGCCGTAACAGAAATGGGTATTTCTCCGGATTCACAGGTGATGCTGTTTGGATTTGCGGGAAGTAATTATCTGCCAGTCGGAACCGAGGTTTATGTGACAAAAAGCTATCTTCATCAGCTAAATGCAAGTTATGAAGATGCGCCTGCGGTTTTAAAGAAGCCAGACCTAAAAGGCGTTCCAGAACTCGGTGTTCCCTGTTATTCTAGCTCAGATTTTGTCGTCGAGACAAAGGTAATTGAACCGTCAATTTTTGACATGGAACTTGGCTTTTTGACGCCATTTTTCCCGAATTTATCCTGCTGGAGAATCGTCAGTGATAATTTAAATCTACATGATTTTGACGAGTTTCTCGGGCGTGAGCCGAAAAAATCAGGATAAAAAAATCCCCCAGAGGTCTGCCTCTGGGGATTTTTCTTTTATTGATATAAAATTCCCTTATTATATCCCATTATAGCACAAGCGGTTTAAAATGTCAAGAGGAAAATAACAGGGATATAACAGAGGCGAAAAAAAAGTTTCTCCTTGACTTTTTATTTCTCTAGTGTTATAAAAATGGTAATGTGCTAATTTTGAAAGGGGGTGTAAAGATGGCAGATAGATTACCAACTGCCACGCCAAGCACACGTACCTTGAAAAAACTGATAAAATCCGAAAGGATTTTATTCGATGGTAATGAATGGAGCGAATCGTTTGAGCGCTATAAAGCCGAATCGAGGCAGAAACATTTTTTGAAGGATCGTTTGATTTTTGCCGAAAATTGGATAAAAATCATGCAGGAGCAGATGAATCGAGGTGTTCTCGACCCGCATTTCGCGTACGACAGAGCGAAAAAGATTTGCCGCTATCGCCCACACATAACTGAGGCAATGTTTATTCGCGGGGTTGTTATTTCGCACTGGAAATATGGGAAAGACCTTCTGAGGATGACGTCTGATTCTGGCGATGAAAAGTGGCAAATTGAAGAGATTGAAGACCTGAAAAGAAGATATTTCTTTTCTAAGGCAGAAAGCTCTCGAAAATATCCATTCTAACCTTTTTTCAACGGAGAAGTAATTCTCCGTTTTTTTTCATACCAAAAAACACCCAAAGGGCGTTTTTTAGACACAATAAACTCTCAACGAAAAATTTAAAACTCTATAAGCTAATCTCGCAGTGTTAGCTTTCTCTATTTTACATGAGCGGAATAGGATTGTCAAGAGTTTTTGTTGGCTTTTAAAAAATGGTATAATGATGCGCACGGGGATAATTCCCTAGTACTTTGATAAGGAGTTTTAAAATGGACGAAATGATCATAAGGGCTGTAGCTGGCCAGTTTGCGATTGATGGTGAACTCACTACTTTTAGAAAGTATGGTTCTGGGAATATCAATTCGACTTTTACGTTTTCTACCGACGAAGGAAAAAAATATATCCTACAAAGGATAAATACAAATGTTTTTTCGAAACCTTTTGTTCTGATGCGGAATATTGAGAGCGTAACGAATTATTGCCGAGAATCAATTGTAAAAAGTGGAGGCGATCCTGAACGCGAGACTTTGACTATTGTTAAAACGAAAGATGGCAAAAACTTGTTTAGAATTCGGGGCGAATACTATCGTGTGTATAAATTCGTCACTGATTGTGTTGTGTTTGATCAACTTGATAATGTTGGGATGTTTGCGTCGGCCGGAACGGCTTTTGGTCGGTTTGCTAAGTTGCTTGATGGGTATCCGATTGAGGAATTAGACGAAACGATTCCGAATTTCCATAACTCGAAGGTTCGCTATCGTGATTTTCTCAAAGATATTCGTCGGGATCCTTGCGGAAGAGTAGCTGAATGTCAAGAACAGATTGAGAAAATAAAGTCGAGATTTTTCGATTTAACACGGATTGTTGATTATATGGAAGTCGGCGAAATTCCGGTCAGGGTGACACATAATGACACGAAAATTTCTAATGTGTTATTCGATAAGGATACGAAGGATGCGCTTTGTGTCATTGATCTCGATACGGTGATGCCCGGGTCAATCTTGTTTGATTTTGGTGATGCCATCCGCTCGGGTGCTTCAACTGAGCCGGAAGACGGTTCGAATCCTGAAATTAATTTGGATTATTATTGGGCTTTTGCCGAAAATTATCTGAAGGAGACATATGGGATTTTAAAGCCGATGGAAATTCAAAATCTTGCCTTTTCCTGTCGAACAATTACTTTGGAACTTGCGATGAGATTTCTTGATGATTACATCAATGGCGATACTTATTTTCGTTGTGAATTTGATGATCATAATCTCATTCGTGCAGTTAATCAGTTGAGACTGCTCGAAAGCATGGAAGAACATTTTTCTGATATGGAATGGATGATAAGTAAATTAATTAAAGAACTCCAATAAAAAATCTCCCCCAAAGCGGGGGAGGTTTTTCGTGTGTGTGAGGTTGAGATGTGTTTAGATGTCGAGATCGTCGAGATCGGCGAGTTCGGCGCGAGTTTTTTCAGCAAGCTCGCTGGACTCTTCAGCTTCTTCAGTAGGCTCTTCGACGTCTTCTGCTTTTTCCTCTGGGGCCTTTTCGCTTGAAGCTGGCTCTTCGTCGTTAACGATTTTGAGGTTGTAGCGGGCATCATTTTTTGTGCCGAGGGCGCGAAGAAGAGTGCGGATTGATTGGGCGGTGGCGCCACGGCGACCGATGACACGGCCGACGTCTTCTGGGTCAACGGTGAGGCTGAGAAGGACGCCTTTTTCGTCAATTTTTCTTTCGACTTCAACTTTGTCAGGGTTGTTGACTAAGGTTTTTACGATGTATTCTACGAATTGTTGGTCGATTGTTGCCATTTCTGGTTTTCTCCAAGTTAAAGTTAATAGGTTTATTATAGCACAAAGTGCGATTTTGTGAAAAAGGTTATGATTATTCCGTAACTTCTTCCGTTTCTTCTGTTGGTTCTTCTGTGGTTTCTGGTTCCGGTTCGATAAGACCGAGAGTTTCGTTGATTTTCTTTTTAGCGGTGTTAACGGTTCCTTCGTCTGGGATCATGACATAGAGGGACTGAGACGGGATTGAATAGGTAAGATCGTGGGCTCCGGTGCCAGCGACCGTGATGCGTTCGACGTTCCATGAAGGCATGTCTTTAAGTTGATTTTGGACGAGTTTGTAGATTTGGTTGGTCGGGATGTTGGTTTCGAGATTGCCACTGAGCGCGGAGAGGAGTTCGGAATAGCTAGAAATTAGAGTTTTTGAAGAGGAAACTTTTTTGATGATGGCGTCGAGAACTTCTTGCTGGTTCTTTATACGATGATTGTCGCCTTCGGCATAAGAATGACGTTCGCGAGCAAAACGAAGGGCGCATTCACCGTCGACGTTGTTGTCGCCTTGGATGTATGTACAATATTTGCCAGGTCCGCCAGCTGGGGCAAGATTTAGAGCGAGGTCCGAATTGATTGTGATGCCGCCAATTGCATCGACAATTTTTATGACAGAGCTAAAGTTGACTCGGGCGAAGAATTTGATGTCGGTTTCAAAAAGGTCTTCGAGAGTTTGACGAGACATATCGACGCCATAGATACCAGCGTGGGTGAGCTTGTCTTTTAGGCCAGTAGTGCCGTGGAGTTGGACGTAATAATCGCGAGGGATGGAGGTTAAGAGAATCTTGTGTTCTTTTGGATTGACGGTCGCAATCATATTAACATCACTACGAGAGACGAGAGAGATGTCGCCGTAGGTATCGATGCCACTAATAAAGATATTGAACGGCTCAGTCGTGAGATCGATATTTTCGTTGTCGTTTTGTTTGACTTCGATTCTGATTTCAATGGTGTCGATGATTTTGATATTGTTTTCATTAAAAGCGGGGACTTTATCGTTCGGGTTGTTTTTATTGAAATCGTTGACTATTTCTTCCACAGTGCCTTTCAGAGAGCCTTTAAGGAAAAGAGCATCGGTTTCGTCATTTAAGAATGCGAAGCTAGCATCAGAGAAATCGGTGTGGTTTTTTTGTTCGGCTGAAGATTTTTTGGCGAATTCTTCCAGAGCTTTTTTATAGTTTTCTGAAATATTATCGGTATATGTTGCGATGGAATGGTCGTTTAAGTCTTCGGACTTTTCGAATTCTGAGTCTTTTTTAACGACGACATAATATTCTTCAATTTGATAATCTTTAGCGGAGATTGCCAAGATAAAATCAGTGAATTTGTCGATATTGATGGTCGCAAAAATAAAAATAGTCGTGAGAAGTATCTCGAAAAAGATCGAGAGAATTTTTGCGACTTTTTTAAATTTCTTTAAGAAAGTGAAAACTGCGAAAAGTATAGATAAAAGCGCAAAGGATATTACAAAAACTAGGGTAAGCGATTCTGGTAGATACTTCAGGACGTTAATAAAGAAAAGTATTCCGGCGACAAGATAAATAAAGAAGATTGCTTTACTAAAAATACTTAGGCCTTTGCCGAGTTCTTTTTTATTCTTCTTTGACTTTTTTGGCATTTTTTCCTCCTTAATCTCCATGTCGAAATCGTCTTTTTCTTCTTCGAAATTATCAAGGTTTTCGACAAGCTCTGGTTCGTCTTTTTTCTCCTCGAGTTCGAGTTCCTTCTTTTCTGACTCTTCAGGCTGGTTAACTGGTTCTTCTATGATTAACGATTCGGTTCTAGTTTCTGCTCCGTTTTCAGTTTCGATTGTTTCTGACGAAACGATTTCGGTAACTTTTACATCCCCGCTATGATGAACTGACGAGGCGTTTAGGTTTGGCATTTTCGATTTTGGCTTCCCTTTCGGCGAGGGTTTTTTGAATTCTGGCATACCAGAACTTTCTTTTGGTGATACGATATCGACTTTTGGCATTTTCACTCCACTAAAAATTAATGCTTAAGGATATTATAACACGAATTGTTTTAGGTATTTAATTTTGGCTTAATTTCTGGATATAAATCTTTTATTATTGTCAGCCATTTGTTGGCTCGTATTCCGCCATCATTCGCTTCAAACAGTGATGGAATAAATACTTTTATTAGTTGGCAAAACAGTGCGTCGGAATATGTGTTGGGATCAACGAATGGCGAGAAAAATTCTATAAATTCATTTAGTATTTTTTTATTTTCGTTTTGTTCTTGGTTTTCATATAATGCATAGGCGCAAATTGAAACTAGTTCCATTACGAACGGTGCTTTAAAACCAAGAGGATCTATAATCTTTAGTCCTTTGTTCGATGTGAGAACATTGTTTTTGTATACGTCCCCATGAAGCAAGAAGCATTCTTCGTTTTTAGTCAGTTTTGAATATTTTTTGATGAAGTAGCTGTATAGAATTTTTGCATTATGATGATCTTGATTTATGGAGAGTAAGATTTTGTAGTCTCGAGTAACTACTTCATCAAAACTTTTAAATTTTTTTTCTATAAATTTATCAATTTTAATTTTGTTTTCGTTGAGAACTTTAAAAAGGTCTGAATAGGCATTTTTATTGTTGTCAAAATGTGCTCTTTTTCCTGGGATTATCTTCTCCATGATGAAGGTATTCTTCTCGTAGTCAATTTCGTAGATTTTGCAAGTTAGTTTTTTAGGGAGTCTTTTAAGGGTTTCTATTTCGTTTGAAAATCTATTAATCATCGGAGGAACCATTTTGAGGAAAAAATGCTTGCCGGATTTTGATGTGCAGTCTATGACGATGCCCATATAGCTTCTCTTATTTAAATTATAGCTACAGATTCGATATTTTTTAAAGAAAAAATCTATAGTTTCTTTAACGCTATTTTCCCATTTTTTGACTTCGCTAGAGTCGCAAAACGTTTCTAATTTATCGAAAATAAATCTTGTTTTTTCAATATCAAAATTGGCAAGTTCCATATTATGCCTTTTTTTGTTGCTTGGTTTGTATTTTTTCTTTCATTAAGAACTTCGCATATTCTAGATCTTGTCTATATGTCAGCTTGATGTTTTTATCGAAGTCTAGATTGTAATATATTTTAGGTTCAAAGTCATAATGGTAGATTAATTCAGTGTATTCACTGTTAACGTTTGCACATCTATACAAATCGTTAAATTTAAACGCTTCTGGTGATTGGCAAAAATAATAGTCGTCTCTTTTAATCTTTTTAAATCTATTTTTGTTGAATAATTCACCAACAATTTTTTCTGCTGTTGTAACTACGTCATAGTCATCCAGTAGGTTTAAATACTTATCGACTAAGTAGACGCTCACAAATGGAGAAACGGCTTGTAGTATTATGACATTTTTACATCTCGGGATGTTTTCTTTTATATAATCTAGGGCGTTTCTAACTGAATTTATTCTCTCTTTTCCGTTTTCCACAATATGGGTTTTCTTTTTTCCGGAAATATCAGTAATTGGTAGATACTGTTTGTCCATTACTAGTACAATTTCATCAATTAGTTGTGAATTGTATGCTACATCTAAGACGTAGTTTATTACTGGTTTTCCGCACAAATCTAGATATTGCTTTGGAATTTTTGATCCAAATCTATTCCCTACTCCTCCTGATAATATAATTGCTATGTTCATTATTTTGTTCTCCTTAATTTCTTTGGAATTATTTTATTTAAACTATATGACAAATCTGCTTTTTCGTCTTGGTTCATGTTTATATAGTTTATCACAGCAAAAAGAATAAAGAAAATTATTATGCCAATGATGAATGTAGCGATTGAAAATCCAATGTAGTGCATGGCTACTATTGTTAGCGCCGAAAGAAGAGAATATTGAAAAAGCATTCTTAGCAAAAATTTCCAGTATTTTGGGATATCAAGCTTAGCTTTTTTGTAATAGAAAATATTCATTGCAATAATCTGTCCACAAAGATTAGCTAGGGCCGTGCCGATAGCGGCACCAATTCCTTGATACATTTTTGCGAGTGGGATTGTAATGGCGATATTAAACACTGCAATGATGATATAGACTATAGATCTAAACTGGTGTTGATTTTTTGCCTGGATAACCGAAATACCTATGTTTTGTGTTAAAGGTATAATTGACGGGACAATGAGAATTAGAATAATGTAGTAAGACATTTCATATTCTGGACCAGCCCAAATTGAAACAAAGTATTTTCCAAAAACTATAAATCCAAATAATAAAAGCGACATGATATAGATTTGGATTCTTGAAACTTTAATGAAAATATCGGAGATTTTTTTATCGGCATTTTTTTCTTCGAGCGTTTTGGTAATTTTTGGTAAGAATAAACTGCTGATTGCCGTTGAGCATTGGACGTTCATTTGATTAACTTGGTGTGCTACGGCGTAGACAGAAACGGCTATGGTGCCTGAGACAATTCCTAGAATTACCTGGTCGGTATTATTGAAGACATTGTCGACAATAAGACTTAGGAATACGAAGAATGAATAACCTCCAATTTCTTTTAAGAGTGTTTTATCTATATTTTTAATAGAAAAAGCAATCTTCATTTTTAGTTTTTTGAAGCAATAAACTAGAGAAACAATATGTAATAGAATATTTACACTTGCCACAACTGTCGTCATAGCAATTGATTTATAGCCAATGAGAAGAAGTGGGATCATAAAAAGCGGTTTGGCGATTGTTTTGATGATAGCTAAGGTTTTGCTAAAGATAAATTTTTCATTGGAAATAATGTATGAATCGAAAATACTGAGCGGAAAAGATGCTGCTACGCTTGCGGTTAGAATGATGATAAGAATTTTAGCTTTTTCAATCTCATCAACAGTCAAAGAATTGCCGAAGATTGTATTTGTGTTGTTGACGAGGATGATGCCGACGACCACTGTTAGCGCGCCAATTATAGAATAAAGGAAAAGAAATAGTCCATTAATTTTTGGCTCCCTGTCGTCTTTCTTCGCCTTAGATCTGGCGACAAATCTGATCATTGCGTTGCCAAAGCCCATATCAAGAACTGATAAATAGGCAATTATGCTTGCAACTAACGAATAGAGTCCGTATTCAGATTGGCCCATTGTTTTGAGCATGAATGGGATAAATAGTAGTGAGACAAGAGTGTTAGCTGCGATATTAAAATAACCTATAATCGCACTGATTTTTAACTCTTTTTTCATTTGTCTTTCGCCATTTGATTAAGAAGAATTTTGATAACACGTTCTGTAGATTTATCGTCAAAATGGGCATGATAGAGTTTTTTCTTTGCCGTTCTTTCTTTTTTGAAATTATCTTTTCCGTCCGCGACGTTTTTTAGGAATTTTATGAGGCCGTTGAAGGTTTCAAAATATTCTCCTGGTAGATTCGGTTTGAGGTCATCAAAAATGAAGCCTACTTTTTTCATGAATTCGTCGTAGTCTGGAGTCGCTAGCCCAATTGGCTTGTCTAAGAGTAGATAATCATAATAAATTGACGAATAATCGGTGATTAGTGCGTCAGAAATAGATAGAAGATGATAAATCGTAGAATATTTATTCTTTATTAAATCCTCATTTGAAATGATCTTGATATTTGAAAGATTTAGGCTCTTAAGGGTGCTGATATCTTCTGCTGGGTGAGGTTTAAAAATTAAGATTATATTTTTTTTAGCTAAAAATGTGTTGAGCTTTTGAAGTTGTGTTTCGCTTTCTATTGTTGGCATTCCGCATTTGAATTTAATGCTCGTTCTTGCTTTTTCGCTCGTCGTGTTGGTTTTATGATTGCGGTATGTCGGCATCCAGACAATGACTTTCTGCCCCCTGCTTTTAAATTGTTTTTTGAATATAGGATCTTCTCTAAAAAGCCAATCGTTTCTTGGATATCCGGTGGCAATCATTTTTGATTTATCGATGCCAAAAGATGAGCTAGACGGAATATTTATGAAGAAATCTGATAGCTGGATAAGAACATCTACACTGCCAATGTTAGAGTTATAAAAAGAAGCGTCTTTAAAATCTGTGCCGTGACGAAGATGTATTCTGAACTGGTTTTTATTGAGTTTCTTGATGTATTTGTTGCAATCGATGATATATTTGGCAAATAGTCTATATCTTATGGTGTTTCTTTTTTTTCTAGTGATGAATTTTACATTTTTAATTTTAATATCTTTAAAATCTTTTTTATTGTCAACGAGCCAAATGAGCTTATATTTTTCGTTGACCTTTAATCTTATAAGCTCGTCAAATACTGCTTTAGTATTATCGGAAAAATCGGGATTGCTTTCTAATAAAATATAGTTCCTTAAAAAAGGTTTGTAATTTAAGTTATAAATAAGATTTTTGATTCGCATACGATGTATTTAGAATAACAGATTTTAATAGAAAAATCTATTTCTACGGTTTTACTGTGGTTAATATGTTATATATTGTTCTTTTGCTTTTATAAATTATTTTCAAAAATATAAATTTAGATTTTGAGCAGGTTCTGTTAATTTTGCTATAATATTCATTTCCTGGCGATAATGCCTTTTTTTCGTCTAGCATTATAATAAGGTTTTTGACAAAATTTCTATGTTTCGCTAGGCTATTGTTTGCGATTGACATATGGACTATGCCATTGATGCTAAGCTTATATTTTTCGATGAAGTATTTCTCTAAACGAATATCTTTTTCCCTATTTTTTGAAATGTAATGGATAGCTTCTGACATAAAAATATTTCTGAAGTCTCGCAATCTTTTTATCCATTTTGTACTGTTAAAAATGTTTGTAGCTTCATTTTTATCATATACATATACGTACGACGGTGTATTTGCTACATATATTCCATTGTTGGATAATTCGAGGGCTTTTATCATAAAAAGAGTGTCTTCACCGTATTCTATTCTCTCATCGAACCTTATGTTCCTGATAAGGGTTGTTTTAAATACGTTGGCGCAGGCAGTATCAATGGTATTGCCTAGTCCGATGTTTCTATAGATCTTTTCTATATAATCTCTATTTTTAATGATTGAATGATATGGGATATTTAATTTTTGGGTGAAGTATTTTGGTCCAATTTTTCTAATATATGGGAATTTTACTATATCCACATTTCTTTTAGAAAAAATACCTATAGCGTTACTCAGAAAATCCCTCTTCAAGTAATCGTCTGAATCAACAAAAGTGATATACTCGCCTTTTGCGGCTTTTATGCCTATATTCCTAGCGGAAGAGACTCCGCCATTTTGTTTTCTGATAATTTGAATTCTTTTGTCTTTAGTTTTGTATGTATTGCAGATTCTCTCAGAAGAGTCGGTAGATCCGTCATTTACTAGAATTAGTTCAAAATTTTTATAGGTCTGTTTCAAAATGCTTTCTATGCATCGTGAAATGTGTTTTTCTGAATTATAAAAAGGGATAATAACGCTAATCATATTTCTTTCTCATAAAAATCTAGATATTTTTTTGTCACATGTTTAGGCATACATTTTTCTATGATAGGATTTATACTTTTTGGATAATTTTCGATTGCTAAATTAATCTTTTTTATATATTCTTCAATATTGTCTTTGTCATCGATTAGAAATTTCGAATATTCTCCAGTTAGGATTTCTGATGGGCCGAAATTACAGTCAGAAGACACGATCTTTATTTTTAATGATGATGCCTCTATTAGACTCATTGGAAAACCTTCATAGTCGGATGTGCACAAGAGTAAATTCGTGTTTTTTATCCAGTCGTAGATATTTTTTTGCCAACCTATTATTTTTACTTCTTTGGATATTTTTAAGTCTTTTGCCATATTTAGCAGTTTTTGTTTGTTTGGGCCGTCGCCGCAGAGAACTAGGTCATATTTTTTATAAAAGTATCCTTCATAAAATATTTTGATGGCTCTGTCTTGGCGTTTTTGGTCGCTTAGTCTTCCGACTACTAATATATACGGTCTAATTTTATGTGGATTTGAACAATTTTTGATATTTAAAACTATTGGGCTGAGTGGGTTATAGATAGTTTTTATAAATTTTTTTTGAAGACCATATTTTTTTGTTGCTTCTTCTTCTATGCCTTTAGATACGGTGACAATTTTACGATTATAAAAGAAAGCCTTTAGAATAAACTTGTAAATAGCGGTTGGGCCTTTTTGAGTAGATTTGACTGTATTGTGGAAGACGTAAATACTTCTTTTTCCGGCGTTTGATATTCTAGTGACAATATTTGCTACTGGAAGATGACTCGTAATTAATTCATATGTATTTATGTTGTCTACTATTTCATTTATCTTTTTGTGACCGAAAAATATGCATTTAATTTTTTCTAATGGATTATCAAGGTTATATTCTAGATATATACAATTGATTTTGTCGTTAATATCATAATTATTTTGTTGGGGTTTAGACATTGCTATGATATCAACTCCATAACCTTGTCCCAGGAACTCTTCCGCCATATTTATACAGACTCTTTCTGCTCCGCCATTACCTAAACCATTGACGATGAAAAGAATCTTTTTGTTTTTTTCTACTTTTGTTGCCTCGTCGTTATGCTTAGGAGATTTTATTGCTAAAAGATAAAATACAAAAATAAACATTTGAAGTTGTATTATTTCGAACGTGATGCCGAAGATTAATAGCATTATAATCGCGAATAAGTCTGCTTTTGAGTTATTTTTATTGCTCAGGCTTCTTATTGCGAGAATAAAGAATATTATCAGACCTATGATTCCCGTCTCGGCCAATAACTGCCAATAGTTGCTATGTGGCTGAACATACCAGTTGCCAAAACGGGTGTTTATTGCACTACGTGCGGAGCTAATACCATTACCAACGATAGGGCTGTTTTTGAACATTTCTTCCGTTACGCCCCAAAACAAGTATCTATTCTCCATGGTACTTGTTGAAGAAAATAGGCCGGTTTTAGGTAAAATTATTGCAGAGAAGATAATTGTGGTTACGAAGATTATGTTTAATATTTTTTTTGAGGAGTCTTTTTTAAATAGGCTTCTGGTTGGGATATAGATGATACCTATGATGATCGATACTAATATTGTTTTAGAACTAGCAAATCCGAGCGCTATACAGAAAATTAGCGTAAGGATTATTTTTAAGATTGTTTTTATTTTTGGGAACTGAAGGACTGTTATTATACCTAAAACCAATAGTGCGCTTGCATAATTCGCGTCTTCGGCATACCCTGCAAGTCTTACATCAATGCCGAGGAGGTTTTTTTGTGCGACCATGGCCTTGACATCGGATCCTGAAATATCGCTCAGAGGAATCCCGATACCCGTCAAAATAAAGCTAGCTATCAGAATAAGACACGCTATAATCATGCTTGTATATATTTGGTTTTTGTTAATGCTGTTTTTGTATTTGTAGAATATTATTAAGGCGATGGCATTGTTGGCTAAAAGTATATTTTGGTTTAACCATTTGATGATATCTATTTCTAGATTATTCCATAACCAAGAAATATTAGAAATAAAACACCAAATAAAAAGCAGAATGATAAGTGGAAAAATAGTGTCTTTTTCTAGTATAGCTTGTCTTCTATTCTTTCTAAAAAAAATGTCGTAAATTAAGAGTATTGCCTCTAGTGCGACGATTATATATCGCAAATCTATTCCGAATAGCATGAACTCACGATTTACTGTAGAAAAAACAAATAAAAATAAGAAAAATGGAAATACTATTGTTTCAACGAAATTATTTCTATTGATTTTAGATAGTTTGACCACTTTATCCTACAACGCCTTTTCTATATCATTAATAGATTTTTCTAAAATAAACAATTTTTGTTGATGCTTTATAACGGTTTCATAGTGTTTGGATAGCTCTTTACAGTTTAGGATTTTCTTCATCGATTCATAAATCCCGTCTTCGCTATTTTCGCACACAATTCCGTATTCTGAGTTTTTGCCAAGCATTTCTTCTGCTCCTGAACAATTAGTTGAAATAATGGCCTTTTCAAGTATAATAGCTTCCGCAACGACCGTGCTAAAGCCTTCGGCACGCGAAGAACATAAGAACCAATCCGCCGATTTGATGTAAGGGTATGGGTTTGGATGGTATCCAAGAAGTTTAATACTGGTTACGCCTTTTTCTCTTATTTTGTCTTCAAGATTTTTTAATTCTGGGCCGGTGCCTACAATCCATACTTCGAAATTATATTTTTCTTTTTCTAGTTGCGAGCAAACATCTATGAGCCGGTCATAACCCTTTTGTTTTGCCAATCTGCCGACCGAACAAAATGTAAGTTTTTTGTTGTCTTTTTTGATGGTTTTTTCTTTTGATTTCTTTAAGATGTTTTCAGCGTCAATGGGATTATAGACAATTTTGAGTTTATCTTCTTTAATATGCAGTTTTTTGATCAGCTGATTTTTGACTTCTTCAGAGACACAAATGATTTTATCGAATTTATTATAAATTTTCTTTTGTTCTTTGACATTTTTGAAGAACTTATCCGATTTTGGTTCGTTAATTAGATCAATGTGAATCCAACACATTTTTTTTGAATTTGGATTTGTTGAATTAGCAATGATTTTTGCTGGTATTCCTTCAAGGAATGAAACTTCAATGTCGTATTTTTCTTTAATATGTTTTTCGTAAAGTTTTTTCAGATTTGCATGCTTCCAAAACGAGGTATAAGCCTTAATAAATAATTCTTTAGGAATGTTTTTCTTGGAAGTTGCATTTGTCGATGCTTCATATTTTTTTGTGCCACCAGAAAGTTTTTTAAGCGCTTTAAAACTGAAAATACTTTCGTATTTTATATGCGGTTTTAACTGTCGTTTTAGGATACCGACATCTACGACGGTCATAAGGGTTATGTCGTATTTATTAGCTGGCAGATTGTTCACTAGGTCGACAAGAACACGCTCTGCTCCGCCGATTTGAAGAGTATGTATCAAAAACAAAACCTTTTTCTTTTTATTAATATCTTGAGCTGATTCTTCCATAATTATTTTTTGATGGGATTAAAAATGAATTTTGTTGCTAATAAAATCTCAAATTTCACTCTACTCATCTATTCTATTTTAGCATATTTTTATTGTTATGCAATTTTTGGAGTGTTCTAAAAACTAAAACTACGTCTTCTTTTGTGCTTCCGCGGGAGAGGTCGGAGATGAGTGGTCTGAAACCTTGGATAATTGGACCGGCGGCAGTGAAGCCTCCGAATCGTTCCATGCTTTTATAAAGAATGTTTCCGACGTTTAAGTCTGGACAAATGAGGGCATTCGCATTTCCAGCAACTTCTGAATTTGGTGCTTTCTTTTTTGCGACAGTTTTATCAATCGCGACATCAAGTTGCATTTCGCCATCAATTTCTATTTCTGGATGTTCGTTTTTTATTTTTTTTATAACTTCTTGAATTTTCTCAATGGAAGGGTCGTTTCCGCCACTACCGAAAGTTGAGAAGGAGAGCATGGCGATTTTTGGGCTTTCGTTTAGAACAACTTTGGCGGTTTTGTAGGTTTCTATGACAATTGATTTTAGGATTTCTGCGTCTGGGTTTTTGCAGATTCCTGCGTCGGCGAGAATAATCGTTTCTTCTTCCCTTTTCATGACGAAACAAGAGGAAAAATATTTTTCGGTCATTTTTAAGTTTTCTTTACAAGCTAAAACTACATCTCTTGTCGTAATATCGATGCCGGCAACTAGAGCATCAGCTTCGTTTCTGTTCAAAATGTCGCAGGCTGAAGCTAGACTATCGGCTTTGATAAAGTCGATGTCCGGACAGACCGACATTGCTTCTTTGATAATTGGGTTCTCATATTCTGGTAAAACAATTTTCATAATTCAATTATATAAAAAAAATGATTAACATGTTATTATTTATGTAATGAAAAAAAAGATTGGGATTAAAGAGGAATATATATTTTCTGTTTTTGTTTGTCTAATTTTCGCTTTTGGTATGTATTCATTAGTTAAGGAACCTTCTTTAACTTCCATTGCTGAAAATCGTTCACTCACACAATTCAAACACTTCACAGTTGGCGGTTTTTTGGGTGGTAAATTTCAAGATAGCTTCGAGGATGCTCTTGCCGATCAATTTCCTAAAAGTGAATATATTAGAGTTAAATATGGAGAAATAGTTAATAATTTATCTACATTTGGTTTTAATCGGCTTATTTGTCGTAATCGTTATATATACTTAAGTGGCTGGAATTCTACAAATACAATGTTTAATTGTGATGATTATATTATTTCTCCACCCATGAATATTGATCCGAAGCAGAAAGATCAACTTGAATCGGGAATTTTAGATGATTTTATTGATTATTTTAGTTATGCTAACGAAGCTGCAGATACGTATTATTATTTTATTGATGAAGCACAAACTTTTAATTTTGAAACTAGTAAGAAGGTCATTGATTTGAAAGAAGTTTTAAAAGAAAAACTCCACGGTAAATATGTACTATCTAGTCTTCAATATAATGACTACGAAGATCAAAAGAAGTATTTTTATAAAACGGATCATCATTGGAATTACATAGGTTCATATCAAGGATACCGGGATATAGCTAATATGTTTGGTGTAGAGCCGATTGAACCAATTGGTGTTGTTACTAACCATGAACATTTTTTTGGTTCAAAAGCGAGGGATTCGCAAAAATATGATTTCAGAGAGGAGTTTGCTGTTTATGAGTTTAGCATTCCTGAACACGATACATTTATTAATGGTAAACTTGGGCAATATGGGCATTATCAAGATTTTGCAAAACATAATTATCAGTATAAGAGAGATACTAATTATTATGGCTGGGTATATGGTGGAGATCCTGGAGAACTTTTGTTTGATTTTTCGCAACCGAACAAAGAGAATCTATTAATAGTGTCGAATTCATTTAGTAATCCGATTAATGTTTTGGTGGCACAGCATTTTAATAAAACTTATATTGTCGATCCGCGTAACTATAAAAATGAACTAGGAAAAGCCTTTTGCTTAAGCGAGTATATTAAAGACAATAAAATTGATAAAGTTTTATTCATTATTAGTCCGAGATTCCTTTATGATCAAAAAGCAATTCAAGGATTGGAGAATTAATGCTATTTAGTAGTTTGACGTTCCTATTTGCGTTTTTGCCGATTACATTGATTCTGTATTTTTTGGTTAAAGATAAATATAAAAACTATGTGCTTTTGGTCGCGTCCTTGATTTTCTATGCTTGGGGAGAGCCAAAATATGTGATTTTAATGATTCTCTCCATTATTTTCAACTATTTCATCGCGCGATTGATTGACAAAAAATCGAAAACGAAGAAACTTAAAAAGTTTCTGTTGTTCATCACAGTATTTGTGAATATTGGTGCGCTATTTATCTTTAAATATCTCGATTTTGCGATTGAGAATTTGAATGTTGTTTTTAACTTTAATATTCAGCCTGCGCATCTTTCTTTGCCAATCGGAATTTCGTTTTACACTTTCCAAATTTTGTCTTATGTGATTGATGTATATCGTAAAAAAGTTAAAGTCCAGAAGAACATTTTTACACTTGGAACTTATATTGCGCTATTCCCACAACTGATCGCCGGTCCGATTGTCCGATATTCGGATGTTGAGAAGCAATTAAAATCTCGTACTCATTCTCTCGAGAAATTCTGCGATGGATTCCGTCGGTTTATCCTTGGTTTTGTGAAAAAAGTTTTGATTGCGAATAATGTTGCGATTATTGCAGACACTGTTTTCAATGATCCATCTGCGGTCGAGCTGGGGCCGGTGGCGATTGTTATTTCCCTTCTAGCCTATGCCTTACAAATTTATTATGACTTTTCTGGTTATAGCGATATGGCGATTGGACTCGGAAAAATCTTCGGATTCGATTTTGATGAGAACTTTAACTATCCATATTCCGCAACAAGCCTAACGGATTTCTGGCGACGCTGGCATATCTCTTTGACTAGCTGGTTCCGTGACTATGTTTATATTCCATTGGGTGGAAACCGTTGTTCGAAGCTCAGGTGGCTACGTAATTTTTCTATTGTTTGGCTACTCACTGGTTTTTGGCATGGAGCGAGCTGGAACTTTGTTCTCTGGGGCGTGTTTAATATGGTGATTTTGCTCATTGAGAAACAATTTCTTGGTAAGATTTTGGCGAAAATTCCAAAAATCTTTACTTGGATTTCTACGTTTATTATTGTGAATATTGGTTGGCTACTTTTTCGGGTAAATACCATGGATGATCTTGGACTTATCGTTAAATCTTTCTTCCACCCAGAAGCATCGACCGCTGATTTTCTCGCACATAATTTCTCAATTGTTTCGTATTTCCTATTCATGATTTTGGGTTTGATATTTATGTTCCCTGTTTGGAAAAAAATGACTGGAAAACTTTTGAAATGGAAATTTGGTCGTTTTATTCTCGATATAATATTGCTTGCTTTGTTCTGTGTAGCTATTTGTGCGCTTGTGAATAGTTCCTATAATCCGTTTATTTATTTCAGATTCTAGAGAAATTAGGGGTGGTAATTTCTAGGGAAATGTGATAAAATATAGAAATTAAAATAATTTAAGGAGAAAACATGCTTGCGATTCGTATGCAACGTAATGGTCGTGTGCACAGCCCAGTGTACCGAATAGTCGTCCAAGAATCCCAGCGCCACCCACTTTCGGGTCGTGTTGTGGCTGAGGTCGGCAACTACAACCCAGAAACTAAAAAAGTTGTTCTCGACAAAGAAAAGGTGGAATTCTACCTTAAGAATGGTGCGCAACCTTCTTCGAGAGTTGCGTTTGTTCTCGAGAAAAATGGCGTTAAATTGCCAAAATGGTACAAAAAACCAGCTGAAAAACACGCGGCTGCAAAGCACGCTGACAAGCTTCGCAAAAATCAGCCAAAGGAAGAAGCTCCAGCTGAGGCGCCTGAAACACCAGCAGAAGCTCCAGCCGAAGAAGC
Organism: Candidatus Saccharimonadota bacterium; assembly: GCA_017510445.1. Lineage (GTDB taxonomy): Bacteria > Patescibacteriota > Saccharimonadia > Saccharimonadales > Saccharimonadaceae > Nanosyncoccus. Next base: position 94,875 of record JAFWNF010000003.1, on the reverse strand, counting down.
ACCTGCTGAAAACACAGAAGCTTAATTAAAAAATCTCCCGAGAGGGAGATTTTTTGGTAGGAAAAAAGACTCGCCGAGGCGAGCCCTTTTAGTCTCTTTCACTTCTTTTTTTCAGACGCTTGTCGTAACGGGCGTCAATTTCTTCGAGGGAAAGAATTTTCCCTTTTTTCTGGCCGTAGCGAAGCGTGTCGTAGCAACACGCTCGGTAGTCAGGGTTGAATGTTAAGAAATATAACAATTCCCTGCCTGTGCGGACGGTCAAATAAGGTTGGCCGAGCGCGATGATGCTCTTGTTAAAAATATGCAGAGCTTCGTCGCGGCGTTTGACCCATTTTTTTACTTTTGCACTATAATAGTGCGAGTCGTGATCATATTCTTTGGCCACTCGGGTCAAGGTCGGGCTACCACGTTCAATGCCATCGTGGGAACGGTCGTAGTAAGCGACCTTTCCACAGCAGTGGAGAACGCGTTCGTACTGTTTCCAGTAATTAACTGGAGACACCTTTGGGGTATAGGTTTCAGGTGCGCCGGACATTCATAATCACCTCCTCAAGGTATAATTTGTCCAGTTATATCTATTATAGCACAAAATGTCAAAAAATGCAAGAGGGGCGCAGATGCGCCCCTGGTTACTTCTTCTTTTTGTCCTTCTTTTTCTTCGGTTTTTTCTTGGGTTTTTCCCCTGTTGCTTCAGGGGTAAAGACAAAAAGATTTTTGGGTTGTTTTTTCGCCATTGGGGTTACGCTCCTCTCTTATCTATGATTTTTTTGATATCGAAATCTATAAAAAACCATTTATTATGTTCGTTGAGGACCATCTCGAAAGGTGTATGGTCCTTGATCAAGTAGTCACAAATTATTTCTACACGATTTTTCGAGATTCGCATACCTATTTTTGAGAGCTCAGTTTTTATCGCGTGATACAAATCCACGCTGATCTTACACCCTGTGTTGTCTTTTACGGTTGCGATGACTCTGGGCGGGGTAGAGGCTAATCTATAAGTTCCATTCATGCCAGCAACGGCATTTTTAGGAGCTTTTCCATTTTTGAACCCTGAAACGGCGGGTCCTGGGATAGATTTTTCGTAACGATAGCTGATTAAACAATTAAAGTGCATAAATAGCACTCCCTTCTTAAAATACTAGACCGAAGTCTGCAATACTATTATATCATAAATTCTTTATTTAATCAAAAAAAGAACCCCCTGAAGGAGTTCTTTATTTTTCGCGTTTTTTGTAGAATTTGATGCCTTCTTTAGCGGCACTAGTTTCGGCTTCTTGTTTCGAATGACCAGTTCCCTGTCCTTTTAAAGAATTTCCGACATAGACACCGACCGTGAAGGTTTTGTCGTGGTCTGGGCCTTCTTCTTTTAATAAATGATAAGTCGGGGTTAGACTATCGTATTTTTGGGCAAGTTCTTGGAAATAAGATTTTGGGTCGCGCCAAGAGCCTTCCTCGAGGATTTGGTCGATTTTCACTAAAATATGTTTTTCGATGAACTTTTTGGCTTCGTCGTAACCTTGGTCGAGGTAAATCGCGCCAATCACAGCCTCAAAACAGTCAGCAAGGATAATATCAAGGGCACGATCGGAACCATGTTGGTGTTCGCCTTTTGAAAGACGGACAAGGGGTTCATAGCCGAGCTCTTTGCCGGCGTCGCCAATTGATTCGGTGCGAACGAGGGCGGCGCGCCAAGAGGTCATGATGCCTTCTGGTTCGTCATAGTTTCTGAACAAAAAATCTGAAGAAACTAGTTCGAGAACGGCGTCACCGAGAAATTCGAGGCGTTCGTTGTGCTCGGTGGCGGATTTTTTGTGTTCGTTGATATAACTTCTATGCGTTAGAGCGGTAACGAGGAGATTGATGTCATTAAATTCAAAGCCGAGCTTTTCTTTCGCAAAGGCTTTATAGGGTTCTAAATCCATTAAAATTCTCCAGAGCGAATTTTGTTTTTCGCGATTAGCATTAATTTTTCGATATCTTCATATTCGATGGCGTCGAGCGCATCAGAGAAACTAAACCATTTAATTCCATTCATCCACTTTTCTTTGATTGGAGTTTCAGATTCATCAAGAGAACGGACGAGATAGATTTGGGTTGTCATTAAGACGAGTTTGTCAACTCGGCGGTATTTAAAATGAATTTTTCCGAGCCATGCGAGAACGGAGACGTTTTTTAGGCCAGTCTCTTCTTCAATTTCGCGGATTGCGGTTTGTTTGGCATTTTCGCCTGGCTCAATGTGGCCTTTAGGGATTGTCCAGCGGTTTTTTGAATCTTGGATCAAAAGAATTTCGATGTCTTTTTGGTCTTTGGACATGCGAAAAACGATACCACCCGATGTCGGTTCGCGGACAATTTCCTGAATTTGGGGAGCACGGTTGAAAATTTTGCGAATCGGAGATTCTTTATACTTCTTCGGAAGCGCTTCCGGAACTTTCAGGCTCCTTTGTTTCGGATTTGGTTTTTTGCTTGGTTTCATGTGAACTTTCCGAGGATTCTTCTTCGATTCCAAGTTGGCGATAGGCGGTGCCTAGAACGCCATTAACGAACTTTGAAGAATTCTCTGAGCCGAAGGCTTTTGCAAGCTCAACGGCTTCGTTGATTGCTACTTTTGGTGGAACTTTGTCGCGACATTCAGCGAGCTCATAGAGACCAATGCGAAGAATATTGCGGTCGATGGCGGCAATTGTTTCTAGAGGCCATTCTGGGGCGATAGGACGAAGGACCTTGTCAAGGTCTTCGATGTTTTCTTTGACGCCTTTGGTTAGAGAATAGACAAACTCGGTATCTCCGAGCGTGTCAGAATAAGGCTCGATGTTTTTTGCGACAATTAAATCGAGGTCAAGATTAGGGTCACCCGCCCTTTCACGGAACTCATATTCGTATAAGCTCTGTAAAACGATTATTCTTCCTAAATGTCGATTACTTGCCACGGTGATTTACGCTTTTTTACATTTACAGTTTTTACAGTTGCACTTTTTGCAGGTGCAGGTTTTGACTTTCAGATTTGGGGTTTTCTTTTTGGTTTCGAAAGCCTTGACTGGTGATTTTTTATTTACAGCGCGTGCAAGTTTTAGGCGAAGATGGCTTCGTCTCAAACCGGTTTTTCTTGGGCTGCTCTGTTTTTTAGGTTCAGGCATTTAATGCTCCTTTTTTGATGATATATTTGGATTTATTTTAGCACTAAAATTCAGGTTTTGCAAGCGGAGTTTAATGAAAAAACCAGCCGAGGCTGGTTTTGGAGGTTAAGTGTCGGTGCGATTCGTATCGAGTAATTCTTCGAAAGTTATTTCTGCGCCGCCGACAACATCGAAAGCCAATGGCATAAAGCCTTCCGATAAATGTCTGAGAATGGTGTCAAAGCCATCAATCGAAAAGAGGGCAGAGTTGGTGGCGACTATCAGTTTTATGAAATCTTCATCATTAACTTTTTTGTCGGGAGGGTTTGCGAGAAATTCTGTGATGGCATCAATGAATTTCTGTATTTTAATGATAGTGGTGCTTGATAACTCCTTGACAAATGACAAGGAGTCTCTGAAACATGTCATTTTTTCTGGTAAATCTGGCAAGTCTTTATCTTCATCGGGGATGAATTTATTTAGCAAGGTGCTGATTTTTTCTGCCATTTTCACTACTTCTTCAGGAATTGGTTCCCCGAATGACGGAATGAAAATGCTAAATTTTTTCTTGTTTGACTTTTCCATAATCAAACCTCCATAAAAAGATCTATCTGAAACCGTCAGATGAGCGGACAGAGGTAACTCTATGCTTCTATTTTAATATAAAAGCAATAAAAAGTCAATAGTCTAAGGGGCAAAAACCGGGTTTTTAGTATTTATGCTTGACTTTTTTGGTAAAGTGTGGTATAATGGAGGTATAGGGGTATTCCCCTCGCTTTTTAACGTGTTAGGTTATTTTAAGCTAGCGTTTAGTTCTAAAATTAGAGTTAAACGCTGGCTTAAAAGTCGGTAAATTCTAAAGAAAGGGGTGTCTAATAATGGCATTCTTAAGTGGTATTCTGGCATTCTTTATGTCCATTTTTTCAATTTTCGGAGGGATTTTTGGGTTCTTCGGAGGCGGTGAGCCTGTTGATCCCGTTGATCCCGGAAATGGCTTTGTCGGTGGCGACACGGACACGTCGAAAACCTATTATCGGCCTGTAATCGTAAAAACAGATAAGGGCACGTGGTACGAGTATAACCCTTCGGATGGCATACTTGTGATTTCGTGCGACTATCTGGGCGAAACAAAATATGAAGCAAATCTCTCAGATTATCTTAAGGGATGTACTGAAAGAGAGCTTTATGTTTCTGAAGACGGGACGCAGATCGTTGCGCACTTTGTGTATAGAACGGGGGCCGAGAAAACACTGTTTTTCCCTGTTGATTACACGCAAATGCGTGGACCTGGTGAATAACCGAACCCTAACGCAAAAACCCGCTGAAATTTTCAGCGGGTTTTTCTTTTTCGAGTTTAGGCGACGATGTTCAAGAGGTGGGCTTTTTTCACATAGATTGTCTTTTTTGGATTTCCTGCAAACTTTTTAACATTTTCGTTCTCAAGGGCGAGAGCAGTGATTTTTTCTTCGTTATCGATTTCATCGGTATTTATTGAAATTTTTGCACGGAGTTTGCCGTTAACTTGGACGATGATTTCGATAGTTTCGTCTTTCAAATATTTTTCGTCCCATATTGGCCATTCGTCGTCGGAATCAAGTTTTTCGAGCATTTCGGAGGCGAGGTGTGGGGCGAAAGGCTTTAAAAGCTTTGCGAGGGCGACCAGATCGTCTTTTTCGGCGCCAAGTTTATAAAGCTCATTAACGTATTCCATCAAAGTCGCAACAGCGGTGTTAAACGAGCAACGATGGAGATCGTCGGTGACTTTTTTGATGGTTTTGTTGCGGAGAACGATATTGTTGGCCTTCTTAGATATTTCCGTGTCAAAACAGAGAGTCCAACAGCGATTTAAGAAGCGATAGACACCGCCGACGGAACGAGGGTTCCAAGCGGCATCGAGTTCGATTGGGCCGATAAACATTTCGTAAGTACGGAGTGTGTCGGCGCCATAACCGTCGTTGATGACATCAAGTGGGTCGATAACATTGCCTTTTGATTTTGACATCTTTTTGCCGTCTGGAGCGTTGATATAACCGTGGTAAATTAGTTTTTTGATTGGTTCGCGGAATGGTAAGAAACCTTCATCAGCAAAGAATTTGCACCAGAAGCGGACATAAAGCAGGTGGGCGACGGCGTGGTCGGCACCGACGTAAATGTCGGTTGGCGCCCAATATTTTATAGCTTTTTCATCCCAGGCGTGTTTTTTGTCGTGTGGGGAGACATAGCGCCAGAGATACCAGCTCGAACAGGCATATCCGTCGAGCGTGTCGGTTTCGCGAGTCATTTCCTCACCGTCAATAGTGACTTTGAGCCAATCTTTGGCTTTCGCAAGGGCGGAACGGCCAGAGTCGTCAGGTTTATAGTCTTCGACTTCAGGAATAACGACTGGGAGCTGATCTTCAGGAATAGCGTGGGGTTTACCGTTCTTGTCGTAGGCGATTGGGATTGGACAACCCCAGTAGCGTTGACGAGAAATGAGCCAGTCACGCATTTTATAGGTGACGCGTTTTTTGCCGATTTTTTGAGACTCGAGCCAAAAAACGATTCCTTCCCTTGCGTCGGCGGTGTTTACTCCGTTGAATTTTCCAGAATTGATTAATTCGCCTTCGCCACAATAACAGAGGCTATCATCTTCGATATTTTCAGATTTTTCGATGACTTTTCTGACTTCGAGATCGAATTTTTTAGCAAATTCAAAATCGCGTTCATCGTGGGCAGGAACGGCCATGATAGCGCCTTCGCCATAGCCCATGAGGACATAATCAGAAATCCAGATTGGAATTTCTTCACCAGTGGCGGGGTTGATAGCGTAACTACCAGTAAAGACGCCAGTTTTTTCTTTGTTTTCTTGGCGTTCGATTTCGGATTTTTTAACAGCGGTTTTAATGTAGTCTTCGACTTCTGATTTTGTTTTTTCGGTGACGAGTTTTTTAACTTTTGGGTGTTCGGGAGCGAGGACGAGAAAAGTAGCGCCAAAAAGAGTGTCAGGACGAGTGGTAAAGACTTTAATATTTTCTTTTTTGTCTTTTACCTCAAAATCAATTTCAGCGCCTTCGGAACGGCCAATCCAGTTTTTCTGCATGGTTTTAATTTTTTCTGGCCAATCAAGAGAATCAATTTCGTCAAGAAGTTCGTCAGCGTAGGCGGTAATTTTGAAGAACCACTGCTTCATTTTTTTCTTTTCGACTTCGTGGCCACAGCGCCAGCAGCAGCCACCCTCGACTTGTTCGTTGGCAAGAACAGTTTTGTCGACTGGACACCACCATTGGTAAGATTCTTTTTGGTAGGCTAGACCTTTTTTGAAAAGCTGGAGGAAGCACCATTGGGTCCAATGATAATAATCGGGGTCGGAAGTGTTGATTTCGCGGTCCCAGTCAATGGCGTAGCCGAGGCGTTTAGCTTGTTTTCTGAAGTTGTTGATGTTGGTTTCGGTGGCGGATTGAGGAGATACGCCTGTTTTTATGGCATAGTTTTCGGCTGGAAGTCCGAAGGTGTCGTAGCCGAACGGACGAAGAACGTTGCATTTTTGTTGAGTATAAAAACGGGTTAGAACGTCAACAATTGTGAAGTTGCGGACATGACCAACGTGAAGGCCGGCACCAGAAGGATAGGGGAACATTTCGGCGAGATAAACTTTTTGTCGACCGTCGCCTTCTTTGCCTTCTAGGGCTTTAAACGGTTTTTCCTTTTCCCATTTAGATTGCCATTTTGCTTCGATTTTTAGAGGGTCATATCTTTCCATGAGTAAATTATACCATCAAAACAGAGAAAAGAAAATGTTGTAAAAAATACAACACTTTGTTTTATGTAGAAAAGCATAGATTTTTTTCTGCAAATAGGTAAAAATAGAGAAAATAATCAGGTTGAAATTCTTCCGGTCTTCCAGTACCGGCTTTCCGTCGCTATTTTTCTATTTTTAGCCTTTAGGATTTGAAGAAAAAGATCTATGCCTTTAAAGCTGTGATAAAATAACTTTTAATGGAAATTGTGGTAGTGCTCAATAATATTCGTTCGACTTATAATGTCGGGGCGATTCTGAGGACCTGCGAAGGTTTTGGAGTTAAGTCCGTAATTTTTTCAGGGATTACGCCAAGGGTGCATGATAATTCCCTACTTCCACATCTTCGAGAAAAATTAGATAAGCAAATCCATAAAACCGCGCTTGGAGCGGAAGATATGGTAGAAATTTCTGTTTCGCAAGATATTTTAAAAACTATTTCTGGACTCAAAAAGGATGGGTTTATGGTTCTTGGACTTGAAAATAACATCGAAAAAGAGATTTTCAAGCTTTCTGATAAAAAGTTAAAAGATAAATTAGGCAAAAACGTAGTTTTAATTCTTGGTGAAGAAGTGAACGGGATTGACCAAACTCTTTATGGTTTAATAGATTATTTTGCGGAAATCCCGATGTCTGGTCGGAAAGAATCGTTTAATGTTTCGGTTGCGACTGGAATTGCGCTCTACGAGCTGTCTAAAGATTAGACTGGTTTAACAGCGGTATAAACGATGGTGTTTGAGTAGGAACCGGTTGGGATGTCGCCGTTGACGTAGGCGCCATAGGTAATTTCAAACTCTTTGTTAGCTTCAAGATTACTGACAACTTTGACTTCGTTTCCTTTAGCTGGGATTACTGACCAGATTGAGGCGGTTGCAGATGGAACACCAGAAACGCTCGTTGCATAACCCCAGGTGTTTATTGCGAGAGCGGATTTTGCGCCAGATTTTGCACCAATCCAGCCTTTTGTGGTGTCGTTATTGTAGTAGAGACTGTTGCCTGAAGTGGCGGTTGAGATATAAATATCACACTCTGATTTACAAGTGAGGGCTTCTTTTTCGTGGGCAAGTTTGCCGGTTTTTCCAGCGATGGTGGTGCCGGCGGTTAGTTTACCTCCAGAACCAGTGGTGAGTTCGATTGTTGTAGCGCCTTCTGGAATTAAGGCGGAAGCGGATTCGGATTCTGGAAGGAGGTTTGGTAGAATTGCACCGGATGCAAGAATAAAGAGGACGAAAATACCGAATTTTTTAAAGATGCCTTTTCCGAGATTAAAGTTTTTTGATACGCCAGACGTTCTCATTTTTGGCTGTTTGATGGATTTTAGGGCGATTATTCCAACGGCGATGAGAAGACAGATTGAAAGACCAACGATAACTGATCCTGCTGATAACGAATCAGAGGCGGTAAAAAGACCCGTGTCTGATGACGTTGGTGCTTGTTGCGATGGAGTTGCCGGTTCCATATCGGCTGGTGATGCTCCCGAGCCAGAGAGCTCGAAAATGATTTTTGTTTCCGGTGATGCTGACATATTATTTTTCCTTGTTTATTTTTTGTTTTTAGCCTAAATATGGGTTTATTTTAGCATAAACAAAATGAAAAATCAAGAGTTTTATTTTACTTTAATGTTTTCTTCGCCTAGGATATCTGTTAATTCTTTTTTTAGATTATCGTTTATTTCGACTCTAAAAGGCATTTTTAGAATTCTTTTTTCGTCATTATCTTTGAAAACGAGAATTACTTCTTGGACACCGAGATTTAGATCGCAGATTTTGCGAATTTTAGTTAAAGTTTCGGCGTCGTCAGGATTTTTGATTAAGAGATAAAGTTTTTCGCTTCTTAAATCTTTGGGTTTTACGACTGGCTGGTCAGTTGATTCGGGAATTTTTGCTTCTGAAACGTGTTCAGCGGAAGATTTAAAGAAACGGCGAGAGCTTTTCTCAGAAGATTTTGGTGCGGGTAAGGTTTGGCCTGTTGATTGGTAGTTTTTTAATACGTCGTCGGAAATAACTTCAACAGAATCAATGAGAACCTTTGGTTCGGGCGAGACATTACCGTTTTTATCTTTAGCGTTGACGCGGCCAGTGATTTTGACGACATTGTCTTGAGCGAGTTTATCGATATTTTGGTTATAAATGGACGGGAAAGCGATTACTTCGGTTTCGGAAGTTTTGTTTTCGATTTTTATAAAGGCCATTTTTTCGTTTTTCTTAGTAAGGATAGTGCGGACAGACGTGATTATGCCACCGACAACGATGTTTTTGCCATCATTCTCTGGAGTAATGAAGGAAAATGGGTGAGTTTGTTCTTCGAAGAAAGTGTCGTATTTATCAAGTGGATGGGCAGAGAGATAGAGGCCCATAAGATCGCGTTCCCAGAGGAGCTGTTCTTTTTCGGTAAATTCAGTAGGTGCGGGTTTAATTTCGGGTTCAGGAATAGCGCCGGCATCGCCAAAAGCACCAAAGAGATCGGTCTGGCCAGAGGAGGCGTCTTTTTGACATTTGGCGCCGTAGGCTTGGATATTCTCGAGATTAAATAATAAATCGGAGCGAGAATAGCCGAAACTATCGAAAGCACCAGTCTTAATAGCGGCTTCCCAAGATTTTTTGTTGAATTTGGTACTATCGACGCGTTTGGCAAAATCGCAAACGGATTTAAATGGTCCGTTTTTATCACGTTCCGGGATGACAATATCTTCAATAAGAGCCTTCCCCATGTTTTTAATACCGGAAAGGCCGAAGCGGATAGTCTTTTTTCCGCCGACGATAGCAAAATCGCCGTAGGATTGGTTAATGTCAGGGCCAAGGACTTTAAGACCGATATGTTTACATTCATTAATTTCAATCGCAAGGCGATCGGTCCAGCGCATATCGGCGGTCATGAGTGCGGCCATGAAGGCGTCTGGGTAGTGGGCTTTAAGATAGGCGGTCCAATAAGCAATTAGGGCGTAACAAGCGGCGTGAGACTTGTTGAAACAGTAGTTAGCGAATTCTAGAAGCTGAGACCAGAAAGTTTCGGCTATTTCTTCGGTAGCACCACCAACCTTAATAGCGCCTTCGATAAATTCTGGCTTGACCTTTTTCATAAGGTCGATTTTCTTTTTACCAACGGCTTTGCGGAGTGTATCGGCTTGGCCACCAGTAAATCCACACCATTCCTTGGAAATCTGCATGAATTGCTCTTGATAAATCAAAATGCCATAGGTGCTTTTCAGAGAGTTTTCGAGGCCTGGGTGGAGATAAGTAATTTTTTCTTTGCCGTGTTTTCGGCGAATAAAGGAATCGATAAACTGCATTGGGCCTGGGCGATAAAGCGCGACCATAGCGATAATGTCTTCGAAAGAACTGGCTTTAAGGTCTTTAAGATAGCGTTTCATGCCGGCAGATTCAAGCTGGAAAACTCCGGTGGTTTCAGCGCGCTGGAAGAGCTCGAAAGTCTTTTTGTCATCGAGCGGAACGGAATATAAATCGATATCGTCGTGATAAACTTTACGGATCATGCGGAGGGCGTTGTTGATAACGCTGAGGTTGGAAAGCCCGAGAAAGTCCATTTTTAAGAGGCCGAGCTCTTCGACTGTGCCCATTGGGAACTGAGCGGCGATCGGGCCTTTGGCAGAAACTTCGAGTGGAAGGAATTTGACGAGGTCGTCAGGGGCGATAATAACGCCACAGGCGTGGACGCCGTGGTTTCTGATGGTGCCTTCGAGACGACTGGCAAAATCTAGTACCTCTTTTGAAACGGGGTTGGTCTCGTATTCGTGCTTTAAATCGGGGACGTTTTTGATGGCATCAGGGAGATGAACGTGGTGACCCATGACGGGGTCTGGGACCATTTTGGCGAGACGATCAGCTTCGGCGTATGGGACTTCGAGGACACGAGCGACGTCGCGGACGGCGTTTTTGGCCATCATTTTACCGAAGGTGGCGATATTGGATACGCGCGCTTCGCCATATTTTTCGGTACAATATTCAATAACTTCGTCGCGACGGGTATCTTGGATATCGGTGTCGATATCTGGCATAGAAATACGATCAGGATTCAAAAATCTTTCGAAAAGAAGGTCGTATTTTAAGGGGTCGAGCTCGGTAATGCGGAGAGCGTAAGCGAGAATAGAGCCGGCTGCGGAACCACGACCTGGGCCATAAACAATACGATTACTTTTTCCCCAGTTAATGAAGTCTTGGACGATAAGGAAATAACCGTTGTATCCCATTTTGTCGACTACCGAGAGCTCGTAATCGATACGCGGGAGAACTTTTTTTGTTTCGTCTTCGATTTTTTCGTCTCTTTTTTCGAGAAGTTTTCGACACTCCGCGATAGAAAGTTTTTTGCTTTCATCTTCAGTTTTATCACAATAACGGAAGATGAGACCTTGAAAAACGAGTTTGTCTAGGAAAGATTTTTCATCTTCGCCTTTTGGTACGGGGAATTTTGGAATAAGGATACGGCCGAGGTCTAGTTCGACGTTACATCTATCGGCAATTTTTTTGGTGTTTAAAACGGCTTCAGGGCAAGTTTTACCCCAGCGAGAAATGATTTCTTTGGGTGGAATAACGTGAAGTTCAAAATCCTTTAAGGTCATGCGGTTTTTGTCACTGAGATTTGCGGCGGTGCCGATACAAAGAAGGACTTCATGGGCGTCTTGGTCTTCATGCTTTAGATAATGGGCATCGCAGGTAACTACTAGAGGTAGGCCGGATTTTTTGGAATAATCCATTAGCCACTCATTAATCTTATTTTGCTCATCCCAGTGAGTTGGAGAGTCGGGGTGGCCGTGATCTTGCATCTCTAGATAGAAACGGTCTTTAAATACTCCAGAATACCATTTGATGAGTTTTTCGGCGCGATCAAAGTCGCTAGCGCGGATAGCTTCGGAGATTTCAGAGCCGGCACAGCCAGAGAGGCAGATAATTCCTTCGTTATATTTTTCGAGCATTTCATGGTCAGTGCGGGGGCGGTAGTATTTGCCGTTGATTTCGGCATCGGACATAATGCGACAGAGGTTTTCGAAGCCTTTATTATTCATCGCAAGCAAGGTTATATGAAAACGCTGTTTGTCATGGGCGGGGTCGCGGTCGGTGCGTTTTCTCGAAGCGACGTAGGCTTCGAGGCCGAGAATAGGCTTCAAACCAGCGTCTTTGGCGGTTTTATAGAGTTCGACGAGGCCGGACATGGTGCCGTGGTCAGTGACGGCGACAGCTTCCATTCCCTGTTCTTTCACGAAGGAAATTAGCTCGGGAATTTTAGTTAAACCATCAAGAAGAGAGTAATGGGTGTGATTATGTAAATGCACAAAATCACTAGGTTTTAGCTCCACTTTTTCTGTCATAGAAATATTATAACAAAAAAACAAACCTCCCGGAAGAGAGGTTTGTTTCTAGGATAAATTAGTTGTCGGTGCAGTAGTAACCGGACCCTTCAAGTTGGATACCTACAGCATAATTACGAGCTTGTCCTGGTACAAGTTCTCCTTCGACACCACAAGTTACTCCTTTTACGACAACTATCGTTGTTCCGGCTTGTGCTTGGGCCTGTGCTTCACCTTCACCAGTAGTTAACGCTTCGGCTAAAGTAGCAGGAGTGGTTGTACCGCCATCAGTAGTTGCTGTAATAATATTAAGCGTGTACGGAGTTTCACTATTTGGTTGATTGAAGGTGGCGCCTCCGATAGCGAGATAACTGTTTACGAGAGTTGTGTCAGGTGATGCATCGGCAGGCATCGCGCCACTGTTGTTAGATTGGTATTGAGTGATAGCAGTGGCAACTGCTGCGACATCGTCACGGCGTTGGGTGTCACGTTGGGACATTTGTAATCTCGGCAAGGCGACGAAGACCATGAGGAAGATGAGACCGGCGATCGCGAGGACTAAGACGACCTCGATAATCGTGAAGCCTTTTTTGTTAATATTTTTGTTCATATTTTTTACTCCTTAACTTTACTTAAGCTTTATGCTTTTTATAATACAGAAAAATCAAAAAAAAGCAAGAGCAATTTATCTTGTTTTGAAAAAAATCAATAAAGTTATTTCAAGAATGTACGGAACCTTTTTCTTCGAAAGGTAAAAATAGAAAAAAATAATCTGATGGAAGTCCTTCCGGTATTCCAGTACCGGCTTTCCATCACTATTTTTTTCTATTTTTAGCCTTTAAAATTCTCAAAAAAAGTCCCGTACTTTTTAGGTGAAGCTAGAAAAAAGCGACAGTTCTGCCACCCGTCGAATTATTTGTGGTTTTGCTAAAGAAAGGTCGGCTCGCAAGCCGACGTTTTCAAAAAATTGTTAAAAAGTTATTTTTTTGGGTTTTTCTTGGGTTTTTTGTCGATATTGTCGGCGACGGTGTCGGAGACGGTTTTGATAATGTTTCCGAAGGAAGTCATGCCCTTTACATTTTCGGCGATATCGTTAGTAGTTTCGGCGATGTCCTGACCTTTCTTCACGACTTTTTTCGCCTCATCAACGAGGTGATTCCATTTTACGAGAGCAACGATGCCAACGATGAGAAAAACAAGAAGCGCTACGGAGAGAAACGCAACTAAAATCCATTCTGCTATATTCATTTTTTATTCCCTTTCTTTAATTATTTTTTTAATATCTTCAGTATAGTCTTCGTTATCTAAAGTGTAGCTAAGAAGCGCAAGGAAATAGTTTTTTGGATCACCAGTAGTCATCCAGGTGCCGTTAGTCTTTTTTGCATAGACTTTTCCGGTTGGGATTAAGCGGGCGATAGCGTCAGCGGTCCAAAGTTCGCCATCGAGGCCGGTAAGGCTAGGATCGAGATACTGGAAAATTTCTGGAGTGAGAAGATAGCGGCCATAAGAAGCGAGATCGGAAGCAGCTTCTTCTGGTTTCGGTTTCTCAACAAGACCGTTGAGTTTTCCAGTCTCCTCATCATAATCGATAGAGGCATATTTCTTTATTTCTTCATGCGGAACGAGTTGGCCGGCGATAACAGCGACAGCGTCAGGATGTTCTTCAAAGGCGTCGATAAGATCTTTAACGGCTGGAGCGCCAAAAACGACATCGTCAGAGTAGATAGCGAGGAAAGCTTCGTCGTTATCGATGAAATCTTTAGCGGAAGCGATCGGCGAACCGTTGCCGTAAGGAAGCGACGGGTCTTGAGTGATAACGGTGATTTTTGGTAAATCAAAAATCTTTTTCACTGGCTCAAAACGGTCTTCTTTACCTTGGGAGGCAAGTTGTTTTTCGATATGGGGGACGTGGTTTTCGAAATAATCTTCGTAAATCGGTTTTCCCTCAGGAGTTGCGACAAGGACAATTTCTTCAATGCCGGATTTTGCGCATTCTTCAACAACGAGTTGGATAACTGGGCGATTGCCGATTGGAAGCATACCTTTCGGGATGGTTTTTGTGATCGGAAGATAACGACTAGCAAAGCCAGCGTCGGTAATAATAGCTTTTCTTGGTTTTTTGTAGTTCATAAGATCTCCTTGAGCCTCTATTATAACACACTATTTTTTCTTTGCGGTTTTCTTGGTTTTGCGAGCTTTTGCGGATTCTGAGCGTGCCTTTTTATCTTCGAGTTTTTGATGGCGGTTGTCAACACCGTATATTAAACTCGAAACGCCGAAAATTAGGAGATAGGCTCCGAAGAAACGGACGAAGGAGTTTATGTCGATTGAACCGGAGTTTAAGATGACGATACCCATAATAGTACCACAGACACCGGTTAAAATCCAGATAAAGCGATCGGTTGGATCGACTGTGGTACGAAAGCCGATGACGATTTCGGCAACACCGCGAATTATGGTGTAAAGGGCGATTGTAACGAGGTGCCAAGTTAGGTCTCCTGGGGCGAGAATTAGGAAGAGGGCGGCGGTAGCATCGAAAAGAGCGACTAAGATGGAAATTACCCAGCCGGTTTTAGTTTTGGTGCGATGAAGAGCGTTAACGAATTCGATAATACAGAGACTAATAAGAAAGAGACCGATAATTGAAACGATAGTTGGGAAGCTGTTGTTTGAGTGAAAAAGCGTTACCCAGCCAAAAAGTACGGCGACGACTCCGCGAATTACGAATGTTAGCCAGTGGCTATCAATATATCTTCTGTTAATGTGGACCATAAAAATACTCCTTTAAATTCTTATGGCTATTTTAGCGGTTTTTTCTCAAAAAGTCTAGACGTGACGAATCTTTTTGCGGGCAGTTTCGACGGTTTTATTAAGGAGGTATTTAGATTTTTTTAGAATCATGTCGTGGGCGGGGGTGTATTTAAATTCCTCGCAACCAAAACTACGCTTAAATTCGGAAACGCCGTAGAAGCGATGTTTTTTTTCGTCTAGACCGACGATTCCCCATAGGTTGTAGCGAGAAATTCCGCGTTTTCTAGCTTCTTCCATAGCTTCCATATGAAGGAGAGGAGCGGCGGAATATTTGGTACCGAGATCGGTGGAAACGCCGTAGTGGTAGCTGGCCTCGTCACCGTAAAAAATCATAAAGTTTTCGGCGAGAATTTCGCCGTCTTTTTTGGCGATGTAGACGATTGCTTCGTCGTTTTCCATGAAAGCCTTAAACTGTTTTTCGAGAAAAGTTTTCGAAAAAGCAACATAACCTTGGCGTTTGGCGTGAGCAACTTCGAGTTCATAGAATTCTTTGGCGATTTTATAGTCGGTTGAGGTTTCGATTTTAATATCATTTTTCTCAGCTTTGCGAAGCTTTCGACGAAAGCCTTGAGAAGCGTTTTTAAGGATTTCTTCCTCTGATTTTCCTAAGTTAAGGATACCGGCATATTCGACAGAAAGATACATTGGTGCTTTTTTAAGGCCGAGTTCTTTAAAGAGTTTTAAAGAATTTTCAGAAAGTTCGAGCTGAGGGCGGACGCGAACAAAAACACAATTAGTTTTTTCGCCTTGTTCTTTAATGTCGGCGAAAATTTTTTTGATGAGTGTTTTGTCTTTCCAATCGAGAATTGGGCCACCAGCGATAGCCAAGAAACGACCACGTTTGGCATCTTCAACAACTCCAGCGTAGGCGCCGACGATTTTGCCATCTTTTTCAAAAAGGCGACGAACGACTTTGTTACCACGGGAAGCATGAAATTCATAAAAATCCCAAGATTGGAGAAAATTTGATTCTTTAAAGCTTTTGATAAATTTATCCCATTCGGATTTTTTTTCAGCGGTTCTTACTTCGATCATAGATGCCTTTTCTTTTTGCGAACGTTTTCGATGATAAGATTAGGAAGATATTTTGGTTTATTAATGATTAAATCGTGAGCGGGAACGTATTCGACTACTTCGCCGCCGAAACCAGTTTTGAAAGTCGTGACGCCAGCATAACGATGGTGTGGCGAGTTTGGTGGAGCGATTCCCCAGAGGTTGTAACGTTTAATTCCTAACGCCTTCAAATCTTTAATAATTTGCCATTGGAGAGCATAAGCGCCTGGAAGAACATGGTTTAAGTCAGTAGATGCTGCTTCGAAATACTCTGCTTCGTTGCCGTGGGCAAAAACGAGACCATAGGCAATCGGTAGGCCAGCCTCATATTTCTCGCCTTTGAATTCGGTATTTTTCCCTGTTTTAACGACGTAGATTTGGATATAGTCGCCCATTTTCAGAAAAGCTGATCTTTCAGCAAGCAAATCATCAAGGCTAGGCGGGATAAAGTTTTGACGTTTGGCAGTTTCGGCTTGGACTTTGTGAAATTCCCTGAAGATTTCTTCGGAATTTGATTTTTCAACAACAAGGTCGAGCTTTTGGCTACGGCGGACTTCATAGCGAGTTTGGCGACGCATTCCGGCAAGAAGCTCATCTTCGGTTTTTTCGAGATCTAGAATGACTGTGTTTTCGGCGGCAAGGTGCATTGGAGCGACCTTTAGACCGAGTGATTTTAGAAGAGTGAGATTTTCTGGAGTTTTTCGGAGTTGGGGTCGAATTCGGGCAAAAATGCACTTTTCTTCTTTTGCGTAGTCTTTAATTTTCTCGAGAGCTTTTTCGATTTGTTTTTTGTTAGTCCAGTCGATTAGTGGACCGCCAGCAACTTGAAGAAATCTGCCACGTTTAGCGTCTCTGACGATCATTGAGACTAATCCAGTTCCGTCGATTACGGCCATAGTAAATCTACGCCCCATAAGGCTGTTGGCTTCAGCCCAAGTTTCAGATTGGAGAAAGTTTCCTTCAGGGTGTTTGTCTAGCAGTTTTTGCCAATCTGTTTTTTTCATATTTTATACTCCTTGATGA
The DNA here is from genome assembly GCA_017510445.1 of Candidatus Saccharimonadota bacterium. Taxonomy (GTDB): domain Bacteria; phylum Patescibacteriota; class Saccharimonadia; order Saccharimonadales; family Saccharimonadaceae; genus Nanosyncoccus. Next base: position 77,792 of record JAFWNF010000003.1, on the reverse strand, counting down.
TGTTTTCTGCAGTTTTTAATTTTGTTTTTTCTATCCAAGTGGGGAGATTGATAATTTTTTTCGAAACTTCGGTAGCGATTGGGCAAGCATTTTCGTCGAAGCCAGATTTTTTATAGTAGCGGACAGGTGAAACTGGTACATCGTACCAAATCTCATCGAAGATATAGCCTTTTTTTCGGAGTTTTTTGAGAAGTTCTTGGCGATTTTCTACAAAAAGAAAATTGCGGATTGGTCCTTTTTGAGAGTTTTTGAGTTGTTCCAAAGCGAGTTTTGATTGCCAATGAGCTGGGCATCTTGTTAAATCTAGTGGAGCATCAGCGGAGCGCTCTATGAAATGGAGTTTCAGAAGTCCGCCAGTGATAATTTTATTGAGGTGGAGCCTGAAGGAAGCGCGGATGAAACTTCCGAAAACTGGGTAGAAACGGGCGCGGAAATTTTGGGAGAATTTTGGTTTTTTTTCTGGAGTTTTTGGCAAATTTTCTGGGGTTTCACGGAAAATTAGAGCGCCGCCGGTAGTGGTGTCGATAGATTTGCCTTTGCCGAAGGAGAATGCGGAAGCGTCGCCAACTGAGCCGACGAGACGGCCGTCTTTATATTTTCTTCCAGCACAATGAGCAAGATCTTCAATGAGTTTTAGGTCGTATTTTTTGGCGATTTTTTCGAATTTTTCAATATCTACGGGATTACCAAGAGAGTTTTGGATAATAAAGGCCTTAATGTCTTTATGGGTCTTTAGAAGATTTTCGAGAGTTTCTGGAGAATAATTTAGAGTTTCTTTTTCGATATCGGCGTAAATTGGAATACAGCCAGCTTTTTTGATGGCGATAACTACGGCTTGGCAGGTGAAGCCGTTCAAAACGACTTCGCTTCCCTTTGGAATGAGAGTTTTTAGAGCGAGACAGAGGGCGGAGCGGCCGTTTGCAGTGAGAATTGCTTTTTTAGCGCCGAAAGACTTTAAAAGGTAGTCTTTTAGGGCAAGAGAGTCGTTTTTTCGGCCATGAGTGAAGAAATGATGGAGGGTTTTCCCTTTTAGGTTTGAAGCTTCACCTAGAAAAATCATTGGTCTTGCTCCTTTAGAACTTTTTCGATTGCAATAGCTAGACCTTTTGGATCGGAGATGTAAGGAGCATGAGTCCAGTTTTTGTAAAATTTGAGGGATGAGTTTTTAAGTTTCTCATGAAGGATTTTAGCTTGACGAGGAGGGGTTATGGTGTCGTTTTCTCCCCAGAGAATAGTAGTTTTGGTTAAGATGTTTGACAAATCGAGGGATTTGTCAGATTCGAGCATATTCGAAAGAGTTTTTTTCATATTTTCGGGAGCGCGTTCGTAATCTCCGGCGCCGATGAGTTTATGAAAAACTTTAGAAGCAAGAGGAATTTTTTTTAGAGGAGCGCCGAGTTTTGCAACTTTTCTCGTAAAATCGCGTTTCTTTGAAGGCTCATAAATCCCTGCGGAATCGAGTAGGATAAGATGGGAAAGCTTTTTTGGTTTTTTCGAGAGTAGGTTCAGAAGAATTCGTCCTCCGTTGCTATGGCCGAGGGCGATGGCACCATTTGGAATATTCTCGTCTGCCCAGTTTACATAGTCAGAAATAGTAAAAACCTTTTTTGAGTTAGTGGTTAGGCCTGGGACGTTGAGAATTTTGACTTTGATGCCGTTATTTTTGAGAATCTCTAAAGTTTTTGTCCAGGGTTCAACAGAGTAGGTCCAGCCGTGAATGATGTAGAGAGTTTTCACTTTAGACCTCGTTTTTTACGACGTTTTATGGCGGCGCGTTCACGACGAGGAAGAAGTTTTGCGTCCTCAGGGTTTTCTAGGAGCTGTTCAATAATCCATTCGAGATATTGACTACCTTTAAAGATGAGGGTTTCACGACCGTGGGTTTTTTTCTCGATATATTCAAGAGCTTTTTTCGGATCGAGGGTAGTTTTTGGAGAAAGGCCGAGTTCTTTGAGCTTTGGTGCGGTATATTGTTTGGTTCTTCTGCCGACTAGAATAATCTCTTCAGCATCAACGCCAGCGATTAGGTCGGCGAGTTTTTCGTGTTCTTCTTTTTCGATTGAGCCTTGTTCAACAATATCACCGATAATTAGCCATTTATGGGGAGCGTGAAGGGATTTGGCCATTTCCAAAATAGATTCCATGGAGATAATATGAGCGTTATAGCTACTGTCAATGATTTTGAGGCCATTTTTCCCTTGGAAGAACGAACTGCGCCCTGGCGGGACTGGCATGCCGGTGAAATCAGTTTTTAAATTTATCTTTAAATATTCACATAGGCGCCTAAGCATTAGGAGTTGGATAGAAATATCTCGAGGTTGGGGTTGGGAAAAGTGGAAGGTGGTTCTACCTGCAGAAAAATCGGTCGAATCAGGATAAACGATATATTTTTTGATGTCTGATTTATTAAAGGATTCGACTGATGCTTCGATGTTTTTGGTTGAATTTACCATCAATTTTTCATCGGCATCAATGAGAACAAGCTTTTTGGTGTTTTTAGGAAGATTAGCAAATTCAGCAGTGATTGCATCGTCAAGAGTATCGAATTTACCATCACTAACGATGCTTTCAAACTGGATTGCATGTGAACGGCCGATAGACACCCAGACGGTTACTTCTGGTTTGAGCCAAGTGGCTAAAAATTCGGTTTCATGGGGACGTTCGCCGTCGATTTCGACAACATAAAACTTTTCTTTGTGGGTATAGAAAAGGGCTTTAATCGGAGTAGCAAGAAAAAGAATAATCCAGTGGAGTTTTGAACCGCGAACGCCTTTTAGGCCTAATATATCAAAGGAAACTCCAAAGGCAGAATTGGCGTTATGGGAATAATGAGCCTTTTTGCCGAGTTCAAATTCGACAAGATGGAGCATGGTGGTTTTTCCGGCGGAACCGGTAATAGCTATAATTCTTGGTTTCCAGCGTTTGAGAGAAATATTTGCAAAAAAACGAAAATATTTCGCTGCGTTGAAATAAAAGCGCTTTTTGAAGCGCGCTATACGTGTCATGTCATAAGTATAACACAGAATTATGATATAATCTAATCATGAGAATTGTAATTTCTTCAGCTGCTTATTATCCGATGATTAATGGGGTGGCGACTTTCGCACATAATTTAGCGGAGGGTTTGGCTCAAAAAGGTAATGAAGTGGCGGTGATTTGCCCAAGTTTTACGGGCAAAAAATATGTCGAAGAGAAAGATAATTTGACGATTTTTCATATAAAATCAATTCGTTTGCCTGTTTATCCGGATCAGATAAATGAAGTCCCAGAGAATAAAAAAATGTTTGGCAAGGAAATGCCGAGGCTTTTTTACAAGCGGGGACTTTGGGTGTCTCCAGCGCCATATAATGAGATTAGGAAGATTATTAAAAAATATCGTCCTGATGTAATTCATTCTCAGACGTGCGATCCGATTGGAATTGCGATTTCTATGGTGGCGAAAGAAAAAGAAATCCCGTTTGTGACGACTGGGCATACTTATCCAGATACAATTACTGGACAGCTTAAAGCTCTAAAACTGATTAAAAAACCACTCGATTTAGCTTTAACAAACTATTTAGTTGATTATCAAAGACATTCTGATTTTGCCACGATGCCAACAGAGATGGCGATTGAGGATTTAATTTTGAAGAGACGCAGGAAATTCAAGGTGCCGTTTGAAGCGCTTTCAAACGGAGTGGATTTATCTGCCTTTAAACCTGGACGAGCGAATATCAAAATTTACAATAAGTACAAAATTCCAACAGATAGAAAAATTGCTCTTTATGTTGGGAGAGTAGATCCAGAAAAGACTATTTCACGGGTCATTGAAGCATTTTCGAAAGTTTTGGAGAAAATTTCAGACGCTTTGCTTCTTATTGTTGGCGATGGGATTGATAAATCGCACCTTGAAGAGCAAGTAAAATATCTCGAGCTTGAAAATTCTGTGAAGTTTCTGGGCAAAGTTTTGCCACCAGATTTATATGAAATATATAAAGTTGGGGATTTGTTTGTCACCGCGAGCGAAATTGAGACGCAAGGGATTGTTTTGATTGAGGCGGCAGCAACTGGTCTGCCGATTGTGGCGGTCGATAAAGGTGCCGTAAGAGATATTTGTAAAGATAAAGAAAACGGAAAACTTTGTAAACCTGGCGGGGATATTGATGGGCTTTCAAAGGGTATGATTGAGATCTTGTCGGACGATAAATTAAAATTAAAATATGGCGAAAAAAGTTTAGAATTAGCTAAAAAACATGATTTGAAAAATACGATTGCAAGATTCGAAGAAATTTATCTTCAGGCGATTGAGAAGAAAATAGAAGAATAGCTACTTAAGTGCTATAATTAGTTGATATGAGAGAGGATTTTGATTATCTGAAAGATGGAGACATTTATGTCGATACGGCCTGCCAATCTCTTCGACCGAAACCTGTGATTGATGCCTTGAATGAATATTACACGAACTTTAATTCTTGTGGGGAGCGCGTGAAATATCCATGGGGAGAAAAAACGGAACAAAAAGTTGAAGAAGCGCGAAAGAAAGTTCTGAAGTTTCTAAAATTAAAACCAAAAGACTATTTCGTCTCGTTTACTTTAAATACGACGTATGGAATTAATTTGATTTTAAATCAGATTGACGTTAAGGATTTTGAAAAAATTGTAACGAGTGATATCGAACATAATTCCCCGTTTCTTTCGACTTTAGCCTTTTCAAAGAAAAACAAAATTCCAAGAGAAGTGATTAAGAGAAATGAGGACGGGACTATTCCGGCTGATGTCGATTTTAAGAATGCAATTGTGGTTTTAAACTGCGTTTCGAATGTGGACGGGCGAAGGTTGGAGAATTTGAGCGAGATTGTGAAAAAAGTTCACAAAGAAGGTGGAGTGATTGTCGTTGATGGGGCACAAGCAATGGCACACAACTCTGATATTTTAGAAAAAGTTCAAGCTGATGCGATTTGTTTTTCGGCTCATAAAATGTATGCACCGTCGCTTGGAGTGATGGTTGTCAGAAAAGATTTTTTGCCAAAATTAAATACATCTTTTATTGGCGGCGGAATGGTAGATGATGTTTTTCGTGATGAATTTAAGCCATCTTATGATAATCCAGAAAAGTTCTATACAAAATTTGAGCCTGGCCTGCAAGCATTCGGGGAAATTATTGCATTTAGCGAAGCGATTGATTGGCTAGAAAATGTTCCTAAAAAAGCACGAAAAGAATTCGACGGATTATGCGAGCAATTATTTGAGTTTTTGGACAATCAGCCAAAGATTAAACTTCTAAACAAAAAGCCTAGCGCGGTGATTTCGTTTTATATTGATGGAATTGACTCGCATCTTTTCGGAGCTGCGCTTGCAGATGAAGGAATTATGGTTAGGACTGGATATTTCTGCGTGCATTATTATCTTTCGCATGAAAAAAATTATCCGCCACTTATTCGAATTTCGCTCGGCCTACACAACAATCAGGCTGATATTGATAAGATAATAAATGTAATAAGAAAGGCGCTTTAATGGTTTGTGTGGCTGCGTTTATAATTCTCTGTCTAATTAGTTTATTTGTGGCAGTTTTAAGTATTTTTAAGCGTGACGTTGGGCGAAAATATTGGAAAACTTTTAAGAAAGCTTGGGGCTGCGTCTGGAAAAAAGTACGTTTACAAAAATGCGAAACAAATTTTAAAGAAGATGTAAAAAACAGCATTTTGAAAAAGGTCGTAATAAAAAAACCGAAACTTGTAAAACCGTTATCGGCTCTGATTGAGATTTTTTCGGTTTTGATTGTGGTGGTAACAATTTGGTCGCTTGTTGAAGCGGTGAAAGCGGGACTTTCGCTTTGGGCGCTAGGAACATGCAATGTAACAAGCCCGTCTTCTTGCGCATTAGGAGCTGATGCTTGCTCGACGGAAGAAAAAGAATTGAATTGGTTCGAAGGCTGGGGCGAAATTTTTGGTGCGATCCCAGATAGAATTAAAAATTGGAATGCAGAAGAATATGTCGTTGAGCCAAAAGTTTTTGCGAAGAATCTTCAGGATGAAAAACCTGTTGCGCTTGATATCGTTGACCCTGGTTGTTCAGCTTGTATGAATTCTTATCGTAATCAATTAGAATCGGGATTCTTTGATGACTACAAGACTATTCTTTTGGTTTATCCGATTGAGACCGAGAGTGGATATAAATTTAAGAATTCTGGAATTATAGCGAGATACTTTTATGCAAGCGCGCTCGTAAATTCCGATATTTCGACAAAGATTCTTGAGCGCGTTTTTAATGGATATAATGAAAATGGAATAAACTATCAGTCAGTCTTCAATAATAAGTTGAATAATGAGGAGGCGGAAAGACTTTTGAAAGATTGGCTAAAGGAATTTGGATTAAATGGTGAAGAATACGAAAAAGTAAAAAAACTGGCTCATTCGGAAGAAATTGATGAAATTCTTGAAAAAGTAAAGAATGTTGTTGAAAACGAAGTGCACGTAAAGGGGATTCCGACGTTGATTTATGACGGGAAAAAGCACTTTGGGATGTATAAAAAATAAAAATATCCTCAGCTAGCTCAAGCTGGGGTTTAATGATCCGGACAAGTATTTAAAGCTAATGGATAGCCATCCGAGCGCTCCGAGAAGCTTTCCCACCCAAATCCTTTTAATTATAGCATAAATGATTAAAAAAGTCAATAGGTAAAACGATATTTCTCTATTTTTTTCAATAAAAAGGAGTCCCGAAGGACCCCAGTTTGAAGAAAGGAGCGTTTATATTAACCTCTGCCAGAACCGTGGCAGTAAGGGCAAGTGCGATTGGGTTCGAATATACCGCCGGTGATTACGCCAGTGCCGTTGCAGTGGGGGCATTTTCTGGTGTCTCTTTCCCAGTAGTTGCAATTATGTCTCTGGTAGTCGAGCTCATTTGTGAAAATCTTTCCACATTTATGGCAAGTCCATGTCATTCTATCACCACCTTTCATGAGAATTTTGACTAGACTAGTCGCTCCTCACGCTCCTTTCTAACGTGCAAGCAAAATGCTGACGAAAAAATTATAATCTAAAGTGGTCTAATTTGCAATCTTAAGCTTTTTATTGTGTAATAAGCAAATTGATGAATTCTTTGATGTCTTTATGATTTTTATCAACATCTGGTTCGATGTGGAGTGGCGAATCTTCGTTTAAGAAGTCGAGGTTTTTGATATGGAAGAATACGGAAGATAAAAGCTTTTTGAAGGTTTCGAAGTCTTTGTCACTGTATTCGTAAACTTTGTCATAAACTTCGTCGTCTTTGTCTGGATTTACGAAGAGGATATGGCCGTTTGTGACGGTGTAATTGCGGTAAGTCGGTGACGCATTTAAAAGGAGTTTATAGAAATTGAGTTGGAGCATATAACGGAGAAGAGAGGCGTTTCCCCACCAGTTTTTGGTGGAGTGATAGACGCCGGTTTTGAAATCGTAGACTTCAATAGTTTTTTTCTCTTTATCGATTGTGATGTGGTCGATTTTGCCGGTAATAGGGATATCGTTATAAGCAAGATGCTCTGGATAGAAATCGACCTCTGCTTTGCCAGCGCGGATGATTCTTCCGAAAGCTTTAAGTGATATCTCGAGAGCGTGCTTGCCGCGTTCTAATAGTTCCTCGATATCTTCAGGTGGAAGTGCGGTTTTTTTGGCTTCGGCGGTGTATAGTTCAATTGCTTCGCTGTCCGTAATCCCCTCTTTGGTGATTTTTTCAAAGATCTCGTGAATCAAGCTACCATACTCTAGACTAACCGTAGTTGGTTCGCCTGGAGCTTTTAAGAGATAGGTCTGATAAAAGCTGAGTGGACCGGCGTAAACGATATCGACAAAAGTGCTAAGATGGGTAGCGGAAAGACGGAGGCTGTCGGTACGTTTTTTAATGATTTCATAAAGGTTTGGCGTGAGATGGAGGTATTTTGAGGTCCAGCTGGTGTGAAGATTAGTACGAATTTGATGACCAGAGATATCGTCTTGGTGGCTGATAACGGTTTGGCTGTCGTGCGGAAGATATGGGGAAATAATTTTGCCGTTTTCATCTATGAATTCAGATAGATATTCGAGACGCTTCGGACTTTTACCAGAGAAATCTTTGGTAGAGTTTGTGATTATGAGATTTGTTTTGGCACGAGTGGTGGCAACGAAAAGGAGGCGGATGCGCTCACTGTCAGTAGCGCCGGTGTGGCGAATAAAGGTGAGGTTTTTAGGAAGAGAAAGCATGTTGTTATTCCCTTTGCCTTTACCCCAGGCCATATCGTCGGCAGCAATGAGAAAGACGTGTGAAAACTCGAGACCTTTGGCTTTGTGGGCAGAGAGAACCTGGACGGAATCTTCGGCGTCTTTATAAGGGCTAGTGTTCGTGAGAGGAGCTTTCGCGAGCTCATAATCATCGATAAATTCGATCAAGTCGGTAAGCTTTGGTGATTCAACTTTAAGATGAGATTTTAGTTTTTCTTTCAAAACATGGAGTGCTTCGTAAATTTCAAAGGCTACGGCTTCGGATTCATTTTTGGTATAGAAATCGAGGAAGTTGGAACGGAATTCGGTGTCTTTGATTTTTGCAGTGCCGATCAAACAATCGAGGACAAATTCAAGGGGTAGATTAAGTGATTTTAGGGCTAGGCTAGAGAGGAAGGCGCCGATGTTTTTGAGTTTTTCATCCTCGGATTCCATTAGATAATCTAAGCCGGATTTATGATCTTTTTTGGCGTTTTCGACGGCTTTAATTGCTGTGTACGGGTCGATTTCCCAGAAGTCAAAACTTAAGACTTCAAGAAGTAAGCTTGCTGTGTTTTTTTCGGCGGCTGTATTTGCAAGAAAACGTGCAATGGTGAGTATTTGGTGGATATATTCGTTTTCAAAAAGATTTTCGCGTTTTTCGTAGGCGATATTGATTTCCGGGTGTTCTTTTAGATATGGCAGAATTGGGGTGATATATTTGTGTTTTGGCGCGATGATGGCAATTTCTTTTTGCGGAACGCCAGATTTGATTAGCTTTGAGATTTCGTCTGCAATCCAATAATATTCTGCATCGCTAGAGATAAATTCATGACGAGAAATGCCAAACTTTTCAGATTTATCGAGGTGAGAAATTAGAGATTTATTGAGATTTAGTTCTGGTTCGGTTTTGACGAAGCTATCATCTACTTCATCGATGATTTTGCGAGAAAAATCGAGGATTTCTTGAGTCGAACGGTAGTTATGAATAAGATTGATAACTTTGGCATTGTAGTGATTTTTGAAATTCTTGAGGCTCGAGGCACTGGCACCTTGAAATTCGAAAATCGCCTGATCGTCGTCGCCTACGGCCATCACGACCGGGTTCTCGTAATCTGTTAGGAGTTTAATAATTTCAAATTCTTGGGGGTTTGTGTCCTGAAACTCGTCAAGGAGGATAAACTGGTATTTTTCTGAGAGAGTGAGACGAAAACCATCGTCATTTTTGAGAGCGTTGATTGCTTCTTCAATCATGTCAGCGAAATCGATGAGAGAGTTTTTCTCGAGATAATCTTGATAATCAGCCATGATGTGGGCGAGAGATAAAAGTTTTTTGTTGGCAACGCGGTCTTTTAGGCGATATCGTCCTTTGCCGTCTTTTTCAAAATAGGAATCTTTCCAGGCAGTTAATGGACTTATTTTGTTGACCGTTTTTGCTGCATCTAAAGCTTTTTCGAGGTCTTTAGCGATATCTTCGATGTTTCTTGAAACGTTTTTTAAGATAAAGTCGTCCTTTTTGTGACTTTTTAGAACTTCGTAGATTGGCTCATATACTTCTTCGAGGTTTGGATGAAGCGTGCGCGGTGTGAGATTCTCCAGGAAATTAGAGATTACACTGCTTAAAACTTCGCTATCTTCGAGATTTTTTTCGGCGATAATTTCAAGATCTTTGGCGGTGAGGCCGGCGGATTTGGCGGAATTGATGGTGTCGGCGATATCGGCAGGGTTATCACCTCTTAAAATGTCGGAAGGTGCGAGCGCGCCTTGAAGATTTTTGATAATTTTGAATTTTGTGACATCGTCGATTGGCTCGTCGAAACGACGGCCTGGTTTGTCGGAGTAATTATTATAAGAAGCTAGGATTTCGCGACCAAAGGCGTGGTAGGTATTAATGTTAATCTTGGCCGAAGCTTTACCGATGATGGAATTTAAGCGTTCGCGCATATTTGAGGCGCCAGATTCAGTAAAGGTAATACAGAGAATGTTTTCAGGATTGGTATCAGTATTTTCTAGGATATAAGCGACTTTTTTTGATAAAAGCTGGGTTTTGCCGGTGCCTGGACCAGCTAGTACCAAAAGCGGCCCTTCAAGATATTCTACAGCTTGCTTTTGTTCTTCATTTAGTTCGATTCCCATGGGAATATTATAGCATGTGGTTTAGAGAAGTGGTTTGCAGAGGGTGAGGGTTTCTTCGAGGATGGGGAGGTTTTTGGGGATTATGAGACCGGAGGTTTTGAGGGATTTTAGAGCGGAAAGGCCTTCGATTGTTTCGGAAGAATCGAGCGCGCTTGAATCAGCGTTATCCCCTGTTAAACGTTTGCCGAGGCGATAATTTCTGGAGTTTTCGGAGGAGGTAGTGAGAGCGAGGTCTTTAAAACCACAGGCGAGCTCGGCGGTATTTTCGTCGCAACCGTTGGCTTTCAAAATTTCTTTCATTTCATGGATCGACTCGATAAGAAAATCGCGGAATTCTTTTGTTGCGGGTTTGATATTTCTTGAGCCAGAATAGATTGCGAAGATGTTTTTTAGAGTCCCGCAGAGAAGAATTCCCTTTTTGTCGTGAGAAATCTCGATTTTGAGCCAAGGAGTTTCGAAAAGCTTTTTTGTGAAAAAATCTGTTGCGGTCAAGGTAGTTGTTTTTTTAGCTTTGATGTCTTTAGAGAAAGAAGGGCCGGAAATAATAGAGAATTTTTTAAGACCTAAAAAAGGTTCGTTTGATAGAAAACCTTTTGAGGCGTTGATAAAAGGAAGATTTTTTGCTTCCTCGGGCAAGGATTTTAGCGTATTTTTTAGGGTATTTGAGGGAGCGGAGAAGATGATTGTTTCGGAAGATTCGAGCGCGCTGATTAAAGAAATGTCTGGAAATTTATAAGGGTCAAAAAAAGAAATTTCATTGCCATTTTCTTCGAGAATTGAAGCGAGAGCGGTGCCGAACGCGCCAGCGCCAATAATCGTTATTTTCATAATTATATTTTAACATAAGAATAATGTGCTATAATTTAAATAAGGATTTTTGTGTAGAAATTCTAAAGGAGAAAAAATGTTAAAAGTTTATTATGGAGATTCAGGTGAAGGAAGCGATCATGAATTTTCGTGGAATATGCTCCGAAAAGTTTTGAAGGAAGATTTTAATATTAGTTTCTCGGATGACGATATCATTTTTAATGAACATGGAAAACCGTTTTTGAAAGGCAACTTAGTTTATTTCAACATTTCGCATTATGGAAATCTTTGCGCAGTGGCGATTTCTGATAATGAGGTAGGAATCGATACGGAACATCGCGATATGATGAAAAATGGATTTAATGAAAAAGAATATAGAACGTGGTTGAGCGATAAAGAACAAAAAGAGCTGTTAAAGTCAGATGACCCAGTTGGGTTTTTGGCAATTAAGTGGGCGGAAAAAAGGTCGATTCTCAAAATGATTGGGAGCGGACTTTTGAACGTGCAAAGTCTAAAAAATGCTTTTCGTCGCAAACGTCGTTATAATGTGACGAGTTTTTGGATTGGAAATTATTGCCTTTCGGTGACAAATCGTAAAGGCGAAGAGCTAAAAATGAGGAATCTGGTTCGATTTAAAGGATAAAAAATCCTCCTCGAGATGAGGAGGATTTTTGTTCCATTATTACTGTTTTGAGATGGCAATTTCGATAGTACCATCCGGGTTTTTGTGAGAGTAGACAATGCAACCATCTACGCCTACGAATCCGACACGAATTTCGCCTGAATAGTCGGAGCGCATGATTTCATTATTACGTGCGCTGACGGCAAAGTCGTTAACAAGAAGTTCTTTATGCTCCTTGTATTTTTCGGCTAGTTCTTTGACCTTCTGGCTGTCTGAAAGCTCGACTACGGCGATAACGATTCGGTCATCAATATTATTGATAATGATGGCTGTATCCCTGATGTTGGTTGCGCGTAATGTGACTCCTTCGATGGAATAGAAAAGACTGTCACGGCAATCTGTTCTCTCGATAATTCCCTTACCGAGATTCGCATTCTCATGGTTTGGGGTTTTTGCGCTGATATCGTATAACGATTTCAGCGTTCCGCAATCATACCATGGGAAAGTTCCGATTGCCACTTGAAGACGACTGTTTTCTTTTAGCTTGTCCATCAGAGTGTCTGTGCCGAGCCCCATAGGGTCGACATCTATGCCTAAAATAGTTGACACGCTCCAGACATTGATACCAGTATTGCACGCTGAGCAACCTTTACGCATTAGCATAGTTGCATAATCCTTATCAGGTTTTTCGACAAAGCTGTGAACGGTATATGTCGGTTGTTCGTCGTCCTCATTGTCTGGTGCGTGATACAGAGCGTGTCCGCAACCAGTGAAGGTGACAAGATCGTTAACCTTCACGCCAAGAATAGTCGGATTTCCAGCCTGCGCTGATTCAAGTGCATTATTGATCGCTTCATTAAAGCTCTCATCGGGCACAATATACTGATCGGCGGGAGTATTGATAATTACTGCTTCCTCATCAAGCTCTTTGATGAATTCAGCTCCCTTAATCATTGCGCCGGCATATCCATAACCTGGGTCAATTTTCAGAATATTTTCTGAAATGATGCCAAGCGGGATACATTGTTTCTTTGCGAGCCTTAGCTGGTTATCGTTAGTTACGATGATAATCACGTGCTGCGGTTTAATACCAAGGTCGATAAAACGTTTGATTGTTGCCTGAATAAAGGTTCTGTTTTTATCAATATGACAGAACTGCTTAGGACAACCGTCATGACTAAGCGGAAACAGCCTTGTCCCCTGTCCACCAGCTATAATTAGGACGTAGACGTGGCTTAGCAAAGCGCGTAAAATACGGACTATGAAATTGCCTTTTTCCTGACCTTCCAAAATAATTACCCCCTTTTTGGAACAAAAAATTTAAGGTCCTACCGAACAAATTGTAAGATTTTTGCACGGATTTGTTTATTTTAACATAATTTTGCTAGAAAATCAACAAAAAATCCCCTTTCGGGGACTTTTTGAAGTTATAAGAATCAAATTACTTGATAACTTTGGTAATAACACCAGAACCAACAGTTTTACCACCTTCACGGATAGCGAAGCGGTCGTTGTTGTTCATAGCAACTGGAGCCAAGAGTTTAACATTGAAGGTAACTTGGTCACCAGGCATGACGATCTCTTTGTCGGCTGGAAGTTCAACTTCGCCGGTAACGTCAGTGGTGCGGAAGTAGAATTGTGGCTTGTAACCCTTTGAGAATGGAGTGTGGCGGCCACCTTCTTCTTTCTTCAAGATGTAAACTTGAGCTTCAAATTCGGTGTGTGGGGTGATTGAGCCTGGGGCTGCAATAACTTGACCACGTTCGATTTGATCGCGTTCGATACCGCGGAGGAGAAGACCGGCGTTATCGCCAGCTTGACCTTGATCGAGAGTTTTGTGGAAGGCTTCGATACCGGTAACGACGGATTTTTGAGTTTCTTTAAGACCAACGATTTCAACTTCGTCGTTGAGTTTAACAACACCTTGCTCGATACGGCCGGTAGCAACTGTACCACGACCTTTGATTGAGAAGACGTCTTCGATTGGCATGAGGAATGGTTTGTCGAGATCGTGTTCTGGGATATCGAAGTATTCGTCCATAGCGTGAACGAGATCCATAATAGCTTGTTCAGCTTCTGGATCGCCTTCGAGAGCTTTGGTTGCAGAACCTTTGATGATTGGGGCGTTGTCGCCATCGAAACCATATTTGTTAAGAAGTTCGCGAACGTCCATTTCAACGAGCTCGACGAGCTCAGGATCAGCGAGATCCATTTTGTTCAAGAAAACAATGATTTTTGGCACGTTAACTTGGTGAGCCAAGAGAACGTGTTCACGGGTCTGTGGAAGTGGACCATCGTTAGCAACAACGACGAGGATAGCACCATCAACCTGAGCAGCACCGGTGATCATGTTTTTAATGTAGTCGGCGTGACCTGGCATGTCGACGTGAGCGTAGTGACGTTTTTCAGATTCGTACTCTTGGTGAGAAGTTGCGATGGTGATACCGCGAGCTTTCTCTTCTGGAGCGTTGTCGATCTGATCGTAAGCTACTGGTTTGTTAACTTCGGAAGGAAGTTTCTTTGCTAGAACTGCAGTGATTGCAGCAGTGAGGGTAGTTTTACCGTGGTCAACGTGGCCCATAGTACCGACGTTGATATGTGGTTTGGAACGGTCAAAATTTGCCATTCATTCTCCTTTTAATTTTATTAATGACTTGAAGCACTAATAAAAAACCAGCTTCAAGACTCTACCTTGTTATTTTATACGATTTTTCGGGGATTGTAAAGAGGAAAAATACTTATTTTTTGGATAAAATAGTGTAAATGCTTGACTTTTTTCGTAAAGTGTGGTATAATGAATTATAGTAAGGAGGATATTAGGTCAAAAAGCAAAAAAATCTCCCTTTCGGGAGATTTTTTTGATTGTTTATTTCGAGTTGCGTTTCTCGATGATTTCTTGAGCTACGTTAGGTGGTACTTCTTCGTAGGCGAAGAGCTCCATAGAGGAGGCTGCGCGGCCTTGAGACATACCACGTAGATCAGACGTATAGCCGAAGAGATTGGCGAGTGGACAGAAAGCCTTGATGAGCTTTGCGCCACCGTTCAAATCTTCCATTTCGTCGATACGGCCACGGCGAGAGTTGATATCGCCAATTACGTCACCCATAAATTCTTCAGGGGTGGTAATTTCGAGTTTCATGACTGGTTCAAGAAGAACAGGGTTAGCTTTCTTGATACCTTCGCGAGTGGCTAAGCTACCAGCGAGGGTGAAGGCGAGCTCTGATGAGTCGACATCGTGGTAAGAACCATCATAGAGAGTAGCCTTAACGTCAACAACTGGATAACCAGCGATGACGCCGCCAGCGAGAGTATCTTCGACACCTTTTTGAACCGGTTTGCGGTATTCCTGAGGAACGACACCGCCTTTGATTTGATCGATGAATTCGAAACCTTTCCCTGGTTCGTTTGGTTCAAATTTGATCCAGACGTCACCGTATTGGCCACGACCACCGGATTGTTTGATGTGTTTACCTTGGGCTTCAGCGGTGCCACGAATAGTTTCGCGGTAGGCAACTTGTGGAGCGCCAGTGTTAGCTTCAACACCATGTTCACGTTTCAAGCGGTCGATGATGATTTCAAGGTGAAGCTCGCCCATACCTGAAATGATGGTTTGGCCAGTTTCTTCGTCGGTGTGAACGCGGAAAGTTGGATCTTCTTCTGCCATTTTCGAGAGACCGATACCCATTTTTTCTTGGTCGGCTTTGGTTTTTGGCTCGACGGCAATAGAAACAGGTGGATCTGGGAATTCGATTGATTCGAGAAGAATTGGGTGAGATGGATCACAAAGAGTTGTACCGGTGGTACAGTTTTTGAGACCAACGACAGCGGCGATATCACCAGCGCAGATTTCGGTAATATCTTTGCGATCGTTAGCGTGCATACGAACGATACGACCGATGCGTTCTTTGTCGCCGGTTGTAGCGTTCATGACTGTGTCGCCAGATTTTAATTTACCAGCATAAACACGGATGAAAATGAGTTTTCCAACGAATGGGTCAGTGGCAATTTTGAAAGCGAGAGCAGTGAGAGGCTCGCTGTTGTCAGCTTTTCTAACAATTTCTTCACCGGTTTTGATGTTGTTACCGACAACTTGACCTTGGTCGCGGTCAAGTGGGCTTGGGAGATAGTCGGTCATAAGGTCGAGAACTTTTTCGACGATAACACCACGGCCATCACCACCAGTAACAAGATAGAAATCGCCATCAAGGACGCGTTTTCGAAGAGCGCTCTTTAGTTCGTCAACAGTGATCGCTTCTTCGCCTTGGTCGAAGAATTTTTCCATTAAAGCTTCGTCAGCTTGAACGGCTTCCTCGACGAGAATTGAACGAGCATTCTTAGCTTTTTCGAGCATGTCAGCTGGGATTTCGCCAACAGTAAGCTCATGGTCAGCGTAATCTTTGTAGGTGTAGGCTTTCATGTCAACTAGGTCAACGACACCGCAGATATCTTTTTCGAAGCCGATTGGGAGATGAATCGCAACAGCATTTTTCGAAAGACGTTTGTGGATTGAATCGAGGGATTTATAGAAATCACCACCGATTTGGTTGATTTTGTTGACGAAACAGATACGTGGAACGCCGTATTTTGTAGCTTGGCGCCAAACTGTTTCAGATTGAGCTTCAACACCCATTTTGCCATCGAAAACAACGACAGCGCCGTCGAGAACGCGAAGAGAGCGTTCGACTTCGGCGGTAAAGTCGATGTGGCCTGGGGTATCGATGATATTAATTTGGTGATTTTTCCAGTAAACAGTAACAGCTGCGGAGGTAATAGTAATACCACGCTCTTTTTCCTGTTCCATCCAGTCGGTATCGGCACCACCGGTGCCACCTTTAACTAGATCGATTTTGTGTTTAAGACCCGTGCGATAAAGAATCGCCTCAGAGGTTGTAGTTTTTCCTGCGTCGATATGGGCGATGATGCCGATATTACGAAGCATGGACAAATCTTTGACTTCGTTAGCCATAATTTCCTTCTTTATTTATAGATTATTATCAAAAATGTTGTAAAAATTACAACGTTTTTACATTTTGATTTCTGCATCAACGCCAGCAGGGAGAGCTAGGTTTTGGAGGCTCTCGATGGTTTTTGGAGTAGCGTTTTCGATATCAATGAGACGTTTGTGGATCTTCATCTCAAAAGCTTCACCACCAGTTTTGTAGACGTGTGGAGATTTTACAACTGTAAAAGTTGAGCGTTTGGTTGGAAGAGGTACTGGACCAGAGACGGTTGCTCCAGTGCGAATCGCAGTGTCAACGATTTGTTTGGCGCTTTGGTCGATGACGCGGTGGTCATAGGCTTTTAAGCGGATACGAATTTTTAAGCCCTCGGCGGCTTT
Organism: Candidatus Saccharimonadota bacterium; assembly: GCA_017510445.1. Lineage (GTDB taxonomy): Bacteria > Patescibacteriota > Saccharimonadia > Saccharimonadales > Saccharimonadaceae > Nanosyncoccus. The sequence continues at coordinate 60,694 of JAFWNF010000003.1, read as the reverse complement.
TGGTGCCTTTTTGGCAGTTTTTTTGGCTTCAGCCATTAAATTCCTTTCTTCTTCGCAACTTCAGATGGGAACTTAGATGTCTCGTCGATGATTTAGCGAAGATGGATAAATTAATATTTTTGCCTAATAATTATACAAAAAAACTAGAATATCGTCAAGGAAAAGAAGACTATTCTTCTGGAGAAAGGGTAGCTTCGATCTCGGTACTTTCTGAATTATCGATTTTAGGTTCTTCAGTGATTGGAGTGTTTTCGTCGATTTCGATTTGATCAAGAGTGGCACGGAGATATTGACGTGCGAGATAGGTTTGACGAGTCTGAGACCATTCGCCAGTGCAAGTAATAACCGTGACGGTTTCTTTGCCATCAATTTTCTTAAAGATCTCACGCATGTAGTCATCGGATTTATCTAAAGGGATAGTGTCGTTTTTTACGATAGTATAGGTGAAAATTGCGCCATCGCCACGCTCGATAATAACCTTTTCACCGATTTTAGCGTTTGGCAGGTGCTTAAAGATACCTATAACATTTGGCCCACCATTGTGGCCATCGATAACGATAGCTCCGCCTGAACCTGGTTTGGCCGATTGGTCATACCAGCCAGCTTGAAAGATATTAGTGGGTGTGTCGAGGGCACCAGAACGAGTAAGGCCGACGGAAATAACTTGGCGACCCCAGACATTGCCGAGGCTTGGAATTGTAATATAGCGAGGATTTGAAGCTGGAACAGTAAAGTCGGCAACTTCTTCGGGTGTTGGTTCAGTTTCGTCAACTTCTTGAGCTTCAACTTCTGTGCCAACGACGTTCGTAGCACGAACTTCGCCGTTTTTATTTAGAAGATAATCTTGTTCCCAAAGGAAGGTTTTTAAGAAAAACCCACCTAAGATAAGTATGATGGCTAAATAGCCGAATTTTGGAAGAATACGTTTGATTTTACTTCTCTGCAACTTCATTTTTGTAGTCGTCGTAGGTTACCATTAACGCACGGGAATCTAACGAACGGAGGTTTTCGAGGCCAACCGTTACCACGATCAGGAGACCTGTACCAGAGAGTGAGAGACCAGCTGGATAGCCAGTCGTTAAGATGAAGATGTAATCCGTAATGAACGGAAGCATGGCGATTAGGCCAAGGGAAATTGAACCAAAGAGATTAAGGCGAGTAATAATATGGGAGAGATGCTCAGCTGTTTTGAGGCCTGGGCGAACACCTTCGATGAAAGCACCTTGTTTTTGGAGATTATCGGCAATTTCTTTGGTATTAAACATAACGGATGTGTAGAAGTAGGTAAAGAGGATGACAAGCGCGAAATAAACGCCTGGGTAGAAGAACCATTGAGCAGTAATTCCGTCTGGATAAAGAGTTGTGAAATTTGAAGCTGATGGGGCGGTGAAGAGAGAAATAAGTTTTGTGCCAATTTCGTAACCAGTAGAGGCGGTGTCAGGATTGATGGTAATCAAGAATTGACCAACGAGAGCCGGAAGCGAAAGAAAGGCTGTAGCGAAGATAACTGGGATAACGCCAGCAGCAATAAGTTTCATTGGGAGAATGGAACGAATCCCGCCATAGGCAGAGTTGCCATGAACACGTTTCGCGTAGTTAATTGTAACGATTCTTTGGGCTTCGTTGAGTTTAACGAGGAAGTAGATAACAGCGATAAGGGCGAAAACAAAACCGATGGTGACCCAGAAATAGGTTGGATTAACTGGAAGATCGAACCAACCGAAAACTGAAAGTGAGCCGTTTGAAGTGTCAAGAAGATTGTTCCAAAGTGTGCCAAGGGTATTTGGAAGACGGGAGACGATGGAAGCGAAGATAATCATGGAAATACCGTTACCGATTCCTTGTTCAGTGATAAGTTCGCCAAGCCACATAAGAATAGTAGAGCCGGCGACCATGGCAGAGATGGAAATGACCCATTGAATTGGGGTTGGGTCGGCAACAACAGAAGCGTTTGCCCCGAGGACGGATTGATAAAGGATAAAAATGTAAGCGATGGATTGGATGATGGCAAGAGGGATTGAGGCGATACGAGTCCATTGGTTGATTTTTCGACGACCGGTTTCGCCGTCTTGAGAGATCTCTTCGAGGGACGGGATGGCTTTGGTGAGGAGTTGGATAACGATTGAGGCGGTAATATATGGGGAGATACCAACGAGGATAATCGAGAATGAAGTAAGACCACCACCAGAGATAAGGTCGATAAAGCTACCGAAGTCGGATTTACTGATTAAATTACCAATAGCTTCCTTGAAAGTTGCTGGTTCACCTAGTGGAACTGGGATGTGGGCGATAATGCGATAAGCGACGAGAATCCCGAAAATAATCAGGATGCGCTTTAGCATGTCTTTGTTTTTTAGGGATTTGAAAATAGTTTTGAAATGCATAATGGTCTCTCTGTAATATTTACCTCTTTATTAACTTTATCTATCATATCACAGAAAAAAGGATTTGACTAGAAAAAGTAACCTTGACTTTTTTGATAAAGTGTGGTATAATGAGGGTATAGGTGTTTAAAGTAACAAAAAATCCCCGTTTTGGGGGATTTTTTGGTTTGTGAGAAAGTTATTTCTCAGATTTCTTTTCGCGTTTTAAGATGGCGACTTTTTTGAAGGAGCCACCAGCTTTTTTGATTGCTTCAACTGCAGATTTTGATGCGAATTGAGTTTCGAGGTTGATCTTTGCGGTTAATTCACCACGAGAGACAACCTTTACTTTCACGAAAGGTGAAGAAATCAAATCTTTTTCAGCGAGAAGATAGTTGTCGACGTTGCCTGAAAGTTCGTTCAAACGATCAGTGTAGACAACTTCGGCTTTTTCATGGATTGATTTGAAGCCTTTGAGCTTTGGAACAGCTTGCATGATTGCGCGTTGTCCACCCATGAAGCCTGCAGGCATTTTGCGATGACCGGTACGAGATTTTTGACCTTTAGTACCGCGACCAGCAGTTTTTCCCTGTCCGGCGGAAATACCACGACCTTTGCGAGAAGGGCGAGTATTTTTGTTGACGGTTAAATCATTGTATTTCATTATTTGGTCTCCTTTTTAGCCTCTTTTGCAGCTTTTTTTGGAGCTTCTTTTTCTTCGATTTTTTCCGCTTTGGCTTTTTTCTCAGTTGTGTTCCAATCTTTACGAGGAACTTGAGCTTTCAAACCTTCAATAACTGCGTAAGCAATATTGACTTTGTTGGTTGAACCAAGGGATTTGGAAATAAGGTTTTTAACTCCAGTGAGACCCATGATAGAACGAACGGTACCACCAGCGATAATACCTGTACCTGGAGCAGCTGGTTTCATAAGAACGTCAGCGCCAGTAACTTTGGTTTCAACTTCGTGGCAGATGGTTTCGCCGTTCATGTTGAAGGTGATCATGGTCTTTTTAGCTTTGGCTTCGGCTTTAGCGACGGCGGTGGTAACATCGTTGCCTTTAGCGACGCCAATACCAACTTTGTTTTTGTGGTTACCGATGGCAACAAGTGCTTTGAAGCGCATACGGCGACCGCCGGCGACGGTGCGAGAAACGCGGTCAACGGCAATTGTAACTTGATCATATTCCTTTGGAGCAACGTCGGCTTTGACACGATTGCGACGATTGTCACGACGTGGCATACGGCGACCGCCCATGTCGCGAACTTCTTTAGTTGCAGCGACCTCATCGGTCATTTTGAGGGTGCCGGACTTATTGACTACCTTTGGAGCATTTGTATTCTCTGGCATATTAGAACTTTAGTCCTTCCTTGCGAGCGGCATCAGCGAGAGCTGAAAGACGGTTCGCATAAAGTTTTGAACCACGATCGAAAACAACTTTTTCGATTTTAGCTTTTTTGGCGGCCTTACCGATTTCTTCGCCAATTTTGGCGGCTTTTTCGGTCATGGTGCCGGTAATCTTGCTACCAACAGTAGTGGCATAAGCAAGAGTTTTGCTTTCGTCATCATTAATGATTTGGGCGATGATATGTTGATTGCTAATGTGGACGCTAAGACGAGGACGGTCTTTTGTGCCGTGAATTTTAGCGCGGGTACGATTAGCGCGATAAATACTTTCCATTATTTCTTACCTGCCTTTCCGGCTTTGCGGACGATTTGTTCGTCAACATATTTAATGCCTTTGCCTTTGTATGGTTCAGGTTTCTTGAGGCTGCGGATTTCTGCAGCAACTTGACCAACTTGTTGTTTGTCTATACCGCTGACGGTGATGGTCATTTTGTCGACTTTTAGGTCGATTCCATCTGGAGCAGTGTATTTGACTGGATGAGAAAAGCCGAGGGCCATCTCGATTTGTTTGCCTCCACCTGAAAGGCGGAAACCGACACCGTTGATTTCGAGTTTTTTCTCAAAACCTTTAGTGACGCCTTCAACAGCGTTGTTTAGAAGCGCACGTTGGAGACCGTGCCAAGCACGGGATTTTGGTTCATCGTCAACTCTTGTAACGACGAGTTTGCCGTCTTCGAGGACGGTACTAGTGTTGGGTTGAACCGGGACAGAGAGTGAACCCTTTGGTCCTGCAACAGTAATTTCACTATCGCCGACCGTGATTGTCACTCCTGCGGGAACGACCACAGGTTGTTTTCCGATACGACTCATATAAGAATCTCTCTTTTAAAGTTGATAATAGGTGTCATTTTAGCACAAAATAGAGAAAAATGCAATAGTTTTGTAGCGCTAGATATTTTTCTTCAAAACTCTTTTTTCTTTCGCATGGATAGTATTCGCGCGGGTTTATTTTTACAACATATTCGCTGGGAAGAAAAACTTTTTAGCCACTTTGTTTTGGAGTTTTTTCCCCGGAAATGTTGGTAAAAATCCGGCGAATCACTCACAAAACTTCGTTTTGTTCGCCGAGCTCGAGAAAAGAAAAGTTTTGAAAAGCAGATATGAAATATTTTAGAAAAGAAGAGTTTTGAAAGAATATCTGGTTGACAGATTAATATAATTGTGCTAGAATGAAAACTCGACTCTCTGAAGGGGTGGTAACCGGAGGGAGTACTTTAAATTTGGGAGGTCTTTTAACATGAAGTTAAAGACAAATTTGAACGATCTGATGGACAGAATTGAGATTGATTTTCCCGACACATATTTAGTCGTCGCAGACCGGGATTTGGTCAAGGAAGATGGTTCGATATTCTTTTCCAAAAAAGAGGTGCTGGAGCTCAAAAAAAATCTCGAAGAATCGGATACTGGCTGGCGATTACCGACGTTAGTCGAGCTAAAGTTTATTGCAGCTTTCGTTGAATACGATGAAGGCGTGACTGATGCTCTTACGGGTGACGATTTTCTCGATTTGCTAGGACTCGATGGATATGCTGGCAAAGAGTTGATTTCTGGGACAGTCCGAGCGCCTATAGTTGTAGATGCAACTTATTACTGGTCAGATCTGTCTGTCGCTGGCGGTGCGATGAAAATCACACCGAATGGTGCAAGTTTCGAGCTTGAGCACCCGACTGAAACATCGGAACAGTACGGCGGTTTTTATGATCATCCTGATTCTGAAATAGGGTGTTGTGTTCGTCTCGTTCGTGAAATCTAAAATTTTTCCCAACAAAAAGGTCCCCTTCGCGGGGACCTTGCTTTTTGCTTTTATTCTGTGACGCCGAGTTCAATGCGTTTGAATTGGCGGATGGTAATATTTTCGCCAGTTTTTGCGATACAGTCTTTGATAAATTGTTCAACGGTTTTTGAATCATCAAGGATGTATGGTTGATTCAAGAGAACCTTGTCGGCAAAAGCTTTTTTAGCTTGGCCTTCGAGAATTTGAGCTTTCATTTTTTCTGGGCCTTTGAAATTCTCTTCGAGCTCTTTCATTTTTGCTTTTTTAACTTCCTCTGGGATGTCAGCTTCAGAAACATAGAGTGGGTTCATTGAAGCAACTTGCATCGCCATTTTGTGGGCGAGGTCTTTGAACTCATCGGTTTTAGCGACGAAAGAAGTTTCGCAGTTTACTTCGACGATGGCGCCGATGCGACCGTCATGAACATAAGAATCAATAAGACCTTCACGAGTTTCGCGATCACCACGCTTTTCAGCTTTGGTGAGACCTTTTTTGCGCATTGCTTCTAAAGCTTTATCAAAGTCGCCGTCGGCTTCGACAAGAGCTTTTTTTGCATCGGTGAGTCCGACGCCAGAAAGTTCTTTTAGTTTTTTGATTTGATCAATAGAAATGTTTGCCATTTTGCCTCCTAATTATTTTTTACCTTCTTTGATTGCTTCGACGAAGTAATCGAGAACGAGTTTAACAGCTTTAACTGCGTCGTCGTTCATTGGAATAACGTTTTCGATGTCGGTTGGATCAACGTTGGTGTCAGTCAAAGCATAGACTGGAATATTCAAAGTTTTTGCTTCTTTGATTGCGTTTTTGTCTTGGATAGCATCGGTAACAATGAGAGCAGATGGCTGGCTGGTCATTTCTTTGATGCCACCATAACGTTCGTTAAGTAAATCAATTTCCTCTTGGAAGCGTTGAACTTCGAGTTTTGAATAACGAGCTTCGAGTTCGCCATTTTTCATACGGCGTTCTAGGTCTTTTAATTTTTTGATTTGGCGATTGACGGTTTCGACGTTGGTTAAAGTGCCACCAACCCAGCGAACTGTAACATATGGCATATCGATAGATTCAGCAGATTCTTTAACGATACCTTTGAGTTGTTTTTTGGTACCGACAAAGAGAACTTTTTTGCCATCTTTGACGATTTTGGTAATCTCTGGGAGAGATTTTTCGAGAGCTTCAACAGTTTTCTCGAGATTAATAATGTGGGCGTCACCACGTTTTGAGTGGATGTATGGCGCCATTTTTGGATGCCATCGGCTAGTTTTGTGACCAAAATGGGCACCAGCTTCAAGCAATGCTTTCATATCGACTTTAACGGTCATATGATTTCCTTTCCTTCACTATGGGTTTTGTCAGGAAACCTCCCATAGTTGATTCATTAAATTTATTAATGGTTTAATTTTATCATATATTGCGAGAAAAAACAAGATATGATATAAAAGTGGTGAAAAGGCGGGCATTATCCCGTTTTTTTAGTACATTGAGAAAGGAGAGCTAAAAATGAAAAAGAAGCTCTTAAGAAAAGATATTGAACCTGTGTTTGACGACGAGTTGAAAACTCTAAGCGATGATGCTTCCTTAACGCTAAACGACTTGCTTTATCTACGGAATTTTAAGAATCGAGAGTTGTGGCTCGACGGAGAGATAGATGAGACTACCGTTGCTGATATATTGGTGGATATTCGAGAATATAATCGTCAAGATCATCTCGTGCCACTCTCCGAGCGCGTTCCGATTAAGTTGTTCATCGATTCTCCAGGTGGAGATGTTGTGGCGGGATTGGCAATCATCGATACGATTTATGTCTCAAAAACACCGGTTTATACTGTGAACGTTTCAAAAGCTTATTCTATGGCATTTCAGATTATGATAAGCGGGCATAAGAGGTTTGCGTTTAAGAGTTCAAGTTTTCTGCTTCATGATGGCGCAGAAGGTGGTTTTGATTCTTCGAGCAAATTTCGCGATCGATTGAAATTTAGTGATGATCTGGAGAAACTGGAGATTGAAAACATCGTAAAAAAAACCAAGATCACGAACAAGGAATATGAAAAGAATGTGCGGCGCGAGTGGTATATGTTGGTGCCGGAGGCATTGGAACTCGGGGTTATTGATGAAATTGTAGAGAGCTTCGATCAGGTTTGTTCGTTTTCTGAGGCGCATAAATCCAAGCTTGAAGATGTTTTTAAATAGCTTTTGTTCCTTTCCCATGGGGAGACTGATGTCTCCCCTATTTTTCTGGTAAAAAAGAGGGATTTTCTGGTATTTTTACATGAATTATCGCGAATTTGACGAAAATGAGCTAAAATGCTTGACTTTTTTCGCGAAGTGTGCTATAATAAGGAGGGTATGTTATAGAATACACTAAATTTTAGAGAGGGGGACGAAATCTATGACACCCGAAGAGATCAGCAAAACCTTTGTTGATGATTTGAAGCTTGAGATGGCCGGACGTGACGGCTCGTATATTCGTATTGAAAGGAAGAATGTTGACATCAGTAAGGCTAACGCCGAAGCTGATGGCACAAATCCGTCACACTCTAAACCAGCCGATAAACATCTTCAGGAGGAACCTAATTCTGGCTGGGATCCTATCCAGTTTGCGGTTGAGTATGCCTTAGGGCGTGCGGAGTAAACAATCTTTTCCTCGGGAAGTACATATGTGCTTCCCTATTTTTTTATCTTTACTTTTTAAAAATATCTGATATAATGGTCTGAATTATGAGTAAAAAAGAATTACATCCTAAAGATTATCGTTATGTCGTTTTCTCTGATGAAGCGGCAAAATTCTCGTTTTTGACACGTTCTACTGCTCAAAGCGACGAAACTATCAAATGGACAGATGGAAAGGAATATCCTCTAGTCAAGGTGCAAATTTCTTCCGCATCACATCCATTCTTCACTGGTGAAGAGAAAATCATCGATACTGAGGGTCGTGTGGATCGCTTCAAAGCTCGCGCTAAGAAGGCAGAAGCCCTAAAGAAAACTCTCGGTAACAAGGTGAAAAAAGCCGAAAAAGAAGCGAAAAAGAAAGCTGAAAAATCTGAGAAATAAAAAAATCCCCCCGAAAGGGGGATTTTTGATGTTTTAACAGTATATAAATATAAAATCTCTTTTCTTCGAAGAGGTAAAAATAGAAAAAAATAATTTGATGGAAGTCCTTCCGGTAATTCCAGTACTGGCTTTCCATCACTATTTTTTCCTATTTTTAGCCTTTAAAATTCTCAGAAAAGAGATTCTATTTTATTGGGTGCGGTTAAATTCCGAAAATAGAAGCAAAATTGACAAAATGGTTAAGGTGTGGTATAATGGTGGAGAGTATGAGTAGAAATAAAAATTTCAAAATAAATATGGTTGAACCGGAGAGATGCTGGGTTGGGGAGACACAGAAGATTTGTTATAAAACTCGCGAAGAAGCAGAAGTGGCGGCTAAATGTGCGGAGTTTGACCATGGTGCGCCAGAACTTTCGGTTTATAAATGTGAATTTGGGGACCATTATCATCTTTCTAGTAAATAGTTTTTTTGTTATACTAGAAAAAATTAAGGAGGAAAATGAAGTCGCAACTTTCTTGGGATGAATATTTTATGGGGATTGCTGAAGAGGTGGCAAAAAAATCCAAGGATCCATCAACTAAAGTTGGATGTGTAATTGTTGACCCGAGACATCGTCCAGTTTCGTTTGGATATAATGGAATGATTCAGGGGGCAGATGAATCAAAAATGACTTTGACTGAGCGACCAATGAAGTATTATTTTGTCGTGCATGCAGAAATGAATGCGCTGATTTTTTCCGGGAAAGATTTAGAGGGATGCACGCTTTATTGTCCATTTGCGACTTGTGAGAACTGTTTGAAATATTGTTTGCAAGCTGGAATCAAGAAATTTGTTTATAAAGAACTTAGAGTTCATTCGCATGGAAAAACTAGTAAATCAATGACAAATATGGAGACGGATGAAGCGATTATTCGTTTACTCTCGGCTTGTCCAGATGTTGAAACGCTCAACCTATCGAACGGGAAAAGCTACATCGAAGATATTTTAGATTGTTATGACAATGAGAGTTCTGAAAAGAAACAACTTCTTAAATGGATTTAATCTTCTTCGTAAGCGCCTAGAGTGACGTTCACTGCCATTTCCTTACCTTCTCTTAGGATTGAGAGTTGGACGGTGTCGCCTGGTTTATATTCGCCAATAAGTGTAGTGAGTGAGCCAGAGGCGCCGATTTTGGTGCCATCAACAGAGAGGACAATATCTTTGTTTTTCAGGCCGGCTTTTTCAGCAGGAGAATTTTTTGCGATAGCGGAGTTGGTATATTTGCCAGATTCATAATAGAGATATGCGCCGGAGTTAACTGGAAGGTCGTATTCTGAAACAACTTCTGGGGTGATAGTGATGCTGTAAACACCGAGATAGGCGCGCTCTGCTTTTCCGGTTTCGAGAAGTTGATTCAACATGCCTTTGACGGAGGAAATTGGAATGGCGAAACCGATACCGTCGGCGTCGGAAGAAGTAGCAGTATTAATACCAATGACTTCACCGGCGGCGTTGACGAGTGGTCCACCAGAGTTTCCGGCGTTAATAGCGGCGTCGGTTTGGATCATGTCGACGAGGGTTTCTTGGGAGCTGTAAGAGCTGTCGGTGGCAACAATCGAACGACCGGTGCCGGAAATGATACCGGATGTGACAGTGTTGTCGAATTGGCCGAGTGCATTACCGATGGCGATGACGGGTTGGCCGATGGCTAGGGTTTTTGAATTACCTAGTGTCGCGGAGGGGAGATTTGCGACGTCAGAAATTTTCAAGAAGGCAATGTCGTTCAAAGGGTCGGTGGCGACGAGCTTAACTTTTTCGTAGGACTTGCCGTCAGCAGTGACGACGCTGATTTTGTTGGCATCTTCGATAACATGCTTGTTAGTTAAAATATAACCATCGCTCGAAATAATGACACCTGTGCCTGCGGCGGTGGAAGTTGAAGATTGGCCAAACCAACCAGTGGTGCGAATTTCGGTTGTGATGGATACGACGGAATTTGAAACTTTATTGGCGACGTCAGCAATTGAGCCCTCAGTGAAGTTGGCGGAGTTACCGTCTGCGCCGGCTTGGGTGATTGTTAGCGGGGTGTCACCATTTTGATAATCGATGATTGAGATGGTGAGGCTGGCGCCTGCGAAAATAAATGCAAAAATCGCGAGAATTAAAGTCAAAACTTTTAAGTTGGATGATTTTGGTTCGGCGGTTTTTTCTTCAGATTTGTTTTCTTGCATTAAAAAATCCTTTCTGTTTTTAACATAAGTATATTATAATCCTTTTTCTTAAAAATAGCTTAAATATTGAAAATTGGATTTGAAAAAGCAAAAATTATGATTGCGACCGTAAGAATGGCGAAGATAGCAGGAGCGGCGATGTCTGATTTGATGATTTTACCATCGTGTTTTTCGATCGAGTAGTAGATTTTAAAGAACGAGAAGGAGATAATAGTCAGAATGATTGAAAGTTGGGGAATTTGAATGCCCATAGCGGAAACGAGTTTAACTGGATAAAGGATTGACCAGGCACTTGAAAGCAAGGCGATTTCGGCGAACAGAAGACCTGAAACTAAAGTGGTCATTGTGAAATTCCCTTCTGACTTTTGAGCGAGGAGGTGACGGCTTGCGCTGTAACCGATTATAAATTCAACTATTACGAGAACGATTGAATCAATTGTGGAAGTGAGAAGGATGGTGGCAGTAGTGCCAAAGAAGATAGCAAAAAGAGATTGGATGATTGTGCCGTTTTCGGAAGTGAGCGGTTTGAATAGAACTAACCAAAAAACGTAGAAAACGGCGAGGATGATGTGGATTGGAAGAAGTTCGCCGCCGTAGCAATAAGCAATAAGAACTAATGAAGCGCCAACGATAATGTCAACGAGATTTGACTTTATATTTAAGAACCAAAAACGAGGGCGGACGGCGAAAATACGCCATTTGGAAATAAAGACGAGAATCATACCGATAATCCAGCTACCAGAGATTACGGTGACGAGAATTGAGCCAGCGCCAAGAAGGATATTCAGAAAAACATGAAGAATTGAACTAAGTTTGTTGCGAGATTTTCGGATAAAAACATAATCTGCCATATAGTTTATTATACCATAGTTTTTTCGTGTTAATTTTTGTGTTTAAATTTTTTAACGTGGTATAATTTAAGAATGGATATAAATGTGAGAGCGACGTTCTTTCAGAAGCATCCAATCCTGAAAGATATTTTTAGTTTTGGTAGTTTTGTTTTATGTGTTGTAGTTGGGACCTTGCTTCTTAATTCGTTCGTGTTTCGTTCTTATAACGTTGTTGGGTCGAGTATGGAAGATACTTTGCTCGATGGTGATCGTGTAATTGTAAATCGTTTTGCTGTTACTCTGAAGCATTTTTCTGGTGAGGAGTTTGTACCTAGTCGAGGCGAAATTATTGTTTTTGCAAATAAAGACGAAGATCTAGAAAAAGCTTATAGATGGCTTGCAAAAGCTGATGAACTTGGAGTTGAAACGTCGGAACTTAGAAAATCAAAGTTTAGCAATGTATCTGATTTAATTATAACGGCTGAGAGTTTTGGAATAAATCTCAATGATGAATTAAAAAATTCAAGTGCTGACTTCAGTGAAATGGGAAATTATATGACTTGTGATGCGCCGGAAGATATTGCGGATCAATATATCATTAAACGCGTAATCGCGTTTTCGGGGGAGAGAGTAGTGGTAAAAGACGGAGTAATGACAGTTTACTCTGACCCTGACGATGAAGAATCAGGAACAATTTATGACGATACTTGGCGAACGTTCGCTGATGAAGCAAAAGAAAAACTTGCGACTGGACCAAAACTCCATACTTCTGGAGAAATTGATATGATCGTGCCTGAGGGAGAAATTTTCGTTTCGGGCGATAACCGTGAAGGCTCAAATTCGTATGATTCAAGAAATGGTCTTGGAACGGTTCCCTTCTGCCGAATTGTAGGGCCGGTTAATCTTCGAATCTTCCCATTCAATAGACTATCAGTGTTCTAAAAAGATTGATTATCTAAGATTTTTCTTACTTCTTCCGTTGAATGAGTTTGCATGAGTTGATTTCTCAATTCACTTGCGCCCGGGAAGTTGTTGAGATAGATTTTAAAATAATGTTTTAATGGTTCGAAAGAATGATATGTTTCTTTCGCCTCTTCATCGAATTTATCGAGGTGAAAATACAAAAGATCTAAAAGTTCAGTTTTTGTGGCGATATGGTCGGTGAAGCAGAATGGATTTTGAAAGACGCCACGACCGATCATGAAACCATCAATTTCTGGGTATTTTTCGTAAAGTTCTTTCGCGTTGGTTTTATCTTTAATATCGCCGTTGATGATAAGTTTGGTTTCTGGGGAGATCTCTTTTTTTAATTTTAGGATTTCTGGAATAAGCTCAAAATGGGCAGGAACTTTAGACATTTCTTTGCGAGTGCGTAGATGAACGGTCAGCGCGGCCGGATGCTCATTTAGAAGGACCGTGAGCCATGGTTTCCACTCGTTTAAATAAGTGTAGCCAAGGCGAGTTTTGATAGATACGGGGAGATTTGTGGAGTTTTTGGCGCGTCTAAAACAATCAACGGCGAGTTCTGGTGTTTTGATCATAGCTGCTCCACCGCCAGCACGGTTAACGTGACGGTCGGGACATCCCATGTTTAGATCGATTCCAGAGAAGCCAAGTGATTCAAGCGCGGATGAAAGTTCCGAAAAATGTTCAGGGTTTTTCCCCCAGATTTGAGCGATGATCGGAGAATCTGAAGGAGTGATCTTTAATCTCTCAAGTGCGTTTTTTCTTCCTTTCTCTGATGCGTAGCTCGATACATTAGTAAATTCTGTAAAAAAAATGTCTGGACGACCTGCTTTCGCAATGACTTGGCGAAAAGCAATATCTGTTACGCCTTCCATAGGCGCTAGGACAAAAAATGGTTTTTCTAGGGTATTCCAGATATCTTTTTTGATTTTCATTATTATATTATAACATATTTTTCGGAAGTTTCGAGCGCGCTTGGAAAATGAGATTAGAGAGATTTTGCTTTGTCGAGTTGAGGGTCGCGCATGTTATTAGTGTCGTCGTAGGTCAATTCGACTTCAATGTCTGGGGTGATGCCGGTTTTGTTGATGGAATTTCCGAGAGGAGTATACCAACTAGCGACAGTGATTTTTAGGAGCGAATCATCGGAAACATCAAATAGGCTTTGGACGACGCCTTTACCGTAGGTTTGTTCGCCAACGAGCGTAGCTTTTTTATAGTCTTTAAGGGCGCCTGCGACGATTTCTGATGCGCTTGCAGTGGAATTATTAACTAGGACGATGGTTTTCATGTCGGAGAGGATAGCTTTACCGCGGTTAGCATACGTGGTTTCGTCATTTTTGTGCTTGGATTTTTGAATTAAAATTTCTTTGCCATCAATCCAGAGTGAAAGAATGTCTTTTGCGGCGCTAACATAACCTCCGCCGTTATTGCGTAAATCTAGAATGAGTTTTTTGCAGTTTTTTTCTAGAGCTTCTTTGGCAAACTTAGTGACAAGTTCACCTGTATCGGTGTCGAAACGAGTGACGGTTAAAATAGCGGTTTTGCCATCATAATCGATGTAGGCTGAGACATTATTGATTTTTTCGCGGGTCATAGTGAATGATTTTTCTTTGCCGTTACGCACGACGGTGAGTTTTACTTCTGTTCCTACTTCGCCACGGGTCTTTGTTGCGATTTCTTCAGTTGAGAGTTCCCAAACTTCTTCATCATTAACTTTGTAAATTACATCGCCAGCTAGGATTCCTGCTTTTCTGGCGGGGTTATCTGGCAAAGTGCGGATGACGGTAGGATAGTTGTTACGGAGAGCAAATTCAATACCAATTCCACCACCAACATCACCGTGGAGGGATTTATTGAATTCTTCAGCTTCTTCTGAGTCCATATAGACAGTATAAACATCACCAAGAGATTCGGTCATACCTTTTTTGGCGCCTTCAATAAGTTCTTTTTCGTCAATTTCGCCATCATAGTTTTTAGCAAGGGTCGAATAGATTTCATTCAATGACGACCAATTGACTTTAGAGACGGTTTCGGGCGTTGAAGTTGAACTGAAGCCGAGATATGGCGCAAAAGCGCTCCAGGTCAGGCCGATAAAAAGACCAATGGCTAATGTAATGCCACTGAGAATAATACCACTACTTAAATTAATCTTTTTTGGTTTCCACTCCACTTCTGTCATTATTCTATTTTAACATAAAAGCTAATTAAAAATGAATGTAATTGTAATTATGGACGTCGTAAGCTGGGATTACGCGTGAACCAAAATCGCCCATATGATAGGAGCCTGTGAGTTGGCCAGTTGAGTAGTAGTTATTGTATTCGCTGATATTAATTGAGCCGTCGCCGTTGACACTTTCAACCCAGAAAACGTGGCCGTAAATACCGGAATCAGTTTGGCCAATTGTTCCAGCTTCTGGAGTGTTATTTACGGTGTATCCGAGTGATCTAGCGCGATTGTCCCAGCTGTAGGCGTTACCCCAAGAAGCATAAATTCCATAGTTCTCGTAGGCTTTCCAACCAGCATAGCTAACACATTCACAAACATACCCGCCGACGACTCGGCCGTTAATTGTAGAATAATACCAATCTTGATCCTGAGGACATTTTTCTTGCCATGGATAGGTATTATAGCCATAGTAGACTCCTCCACCGTTTGTTGTGTAAATTTCTCGATGGGCTTCTTGATAAGCTTTTTCTTCGGCGATACGAATAGCGGCTTGGGCTTTTGCTTCCTCTTCGTATGCTGCGGCGTCGCTAGAGTATTTTTGGACCATTGAATCAAGTTCGGCTTTTGCGGAGATGAGTTCTTGTCTTTGTTTTTCTTGTTCTTCTAGAGCAATCTCGATGGTTTTTTTGTCATCTTCAAGTTTTTGTCTATCTTCCTCGAGCTTCGTTTTTAGAGCTTTGATTTCCTTCGAAGAGAGAGTGACTTGTTCTTCGACGACCTCATTTCTGGCTTCTTTTTCGGCAAGATCAGAAATAGATTCGCTTCCTGCCAGAATGAGAATTGGATCAACTTCAGTTTCGAAATGCATTTCGACGATGAGCTTTGCGAGAGCATTTTGTTGTTTGTCGAGTTTTTTAACGGCTTCGTCGATTTCTTTGGTTTTTTGTTCAATTTCAATATTTTTCTGTGTGATAGTGGATTGGATTTGGCCGATTTCTTGTTCCTTGCTGTTTATTTCGGCTTTTTTGGCAGAGACTTGGGTAGAGTAGAGATTTGCTGTCTCGGTGGCTTCTTTTTGATTTTTCTTTGCTTCCGATTCTTTTCTTGCGGCTTCTTTGCATTCTTCGGTTTGGCAAGCGGAAGATAACGCTAAAGCGGAGCGAACTGGAAGAAAAATACTAAAGGCAAAAGCAAGAATAACTAGGAGAATACTGATGAAACGTTTTTGTTTTAGTATTACCATAAGCTAAGTATATAACAGGTTATGGTTTTTTTCAAGATTAGAGTTTTCTGAGGTATTTTTTCAGAGCGAGGCGAGCTGAAATTGAGCCGATAAGAATTCCGACAAAAATCATAATACCGAAGAAAGCGACGAGCCACGTAGTGTGGAATAAATTGGCAAATTTAGAAACACTAATACCGTAAGATTCAAGGATTGGGTAAACGGCTTTGAAACCAAAATAGCTGATTGTTGCGGAAATGATGCCTGAAATTAGGCCAGAAAGCCTTGCCTCAACTAGGAATGGACCTCGGATAAAACTACGATCTGCGCCTATGAGCTTCATCATATAAATTTCCTCGCGCCTTGAGAAAATTGCCATTCTAACTGTGTTGAAAATAAGCAAGACTGATATTGCGAGGAAAACTGCGCCGAGAATTAAACCGCCGTTTTTGGCGATATTAGCCCAAGAACTGATTTTTTCGATTTCGGCTTGGTTTAGGTTGTAAGTTGGCTCTTTTTCTTCGTCGAGATTTTCTACGAAAACTTTGTCATTTTCGATGATGTTTTTGACCGAATCAAGATTTTCAGGATCGTATACTTTGAATCGAATTGTTGCCTGCATATTTTTTAGCATGATTTGTTTCATTTCGTCTTCATTGAGTGTTTCGATAAGTTCGTCTTTATCGGTGTGTTCTGAAATAAATAAATTCAGTTCGTCTTCGCTTGTATTTATAATAAGGCTTTCGTTTTTAACATTTTCGTCTGCCTTGAGTAGGTTCGCAAGCTCATCTAAAGTAGTTTCTGATGTTTCTGGTTTAAGAAAAATAGTGATATCGATTTTGTCTTTAATAGAGTTGGCGGTTTCGGTAAGAATAACATTGGAAAAAACCGTAGCAAAAAGGATTAGAAGCGTGATAGTCATGACTAGTGCCGAGGCGGCAGAGAGCCAAATATTTCGGCCGAAACCAATGGTGCCATATTTTATGACTCTTCTTTTTGAGCGGATTCTTGAACCGCGATCCTTGGAAAGGGTTCTCAGATATTTTTTTGATTCTTTTTTTGTGGGAGTTGTTTTTTCTGCCATTTAAATTACCTTTCTGCTTCTTTGGGGAGTTGGTTTTCGAGTGGCAGTCTTCATTTTAGGCATCTTCGTGCTAGTGTCTAAGTATTTTGGGGTTTTTGAAGTAGTTTCTGTAAAATCATTAATTGCACGAGGTTTTGTTACGGGCTTTTTAGGCGTAGGTTTTGGCACGGTTTTTTGTGCTGGTTTTTGTATGGGTTTTGGTGCTGTTGGCTTTGGTTTTTGAAGTGGCTGAGTCGATAGTTTCTCAATTCTTGCACCAGGTTTTTGGATTTCGCCTTCTGGATTTAAGCGGTAGAGGCCGTGGGTTTTTTGATCGGAAATGATACGACCATTTTCCATAGTAATGACTCGTTTTTGGAGATAATTAACAATGGATTCGTCATGAGTATTGACAAGGAGTGTGGTCCCGAAATCGTTAATTTTTTGAAGTAATTCGATTATTTCTTTGGTTGTTAATTGGTCAAGGTTTGCGGTCGGCTCATCGGCGATGAGGATTTTCGGTTGGCGAGCTACGGAACGTGCAATAGAAACACGTTGGACTTGACCGCCTGAGAGTTGATCTGGAAATTTACTTGACTGTTCAGATAATCCAACAAGCTCAAGGACTTTTGGAACGGTATTTCTAATTTCTTTATCGCTCATTCCTGCTATTTCGAGTACGAAGGCGACATTTTCATAAACTGTGCGTTTTGGAAGGAGTTTGAAATCTTGAAAAACGACTCCGAGGCGACGGCGATAATGAGGAATATGACGACGTTTAACATAATCAAGATCAATACCGCCGACAATAATTTTGCCGGAATCTTGGCGTTCTTCCTTTGTAATCATTTTTGTAAGGGTGGATTTTCCAGCACCTGACTTACCGACTATAAAAACAAATTCGTTTGGCGAAATATGAAGCGAGACATTGTCGAGAGCAGGGACTTTATCTCCTGGATAGGTTTTAGAAACGCCATCAAGTAGAATCATACATTAATCATAACATAATCTTTATGAAAAATCGAGAAAAGCATCAATAAAGCCGTCTATTTTTCCGTCTAGCACAGAATCTGGATCGGTTTCTTCATATTTTGTGCGGGTATCTTTGACGAGTTTGTAGGGTTGAAGGATGTAGTTACGGATTTGCTGTCCCCACTTTGCACTCTCGCCGGCACGAAGTTCGGCGATTGAAGCGGTATGTTGTTCTTGTTGCATTTGAGCAAGTTTCCCGCGTAAAATTTCCATAGCTTTTTCTTTGTTTTGAAGTTGACTACGTTCGTTTTGAATAGCAACGACGGTGTTAGTTGGTAAATGCGTAATTCTGACTGCAGAATTTGTAGTGTTGACGGATTGACCGCCATGGCCACCAGAATGATAAACGTCAATTCTTAAATCTTTATCATCAATTTTAATATCGATATCGTTTTTAATTACCGGCAATATTTCTACTAGTGCAAAAGATGTTTGGCGAAGGTTATCAGCGTTGAATGGGCTTAGTCTGACGAGCCGATGAACGCCGTGTTCTGATTTTAAGCGTCCGTATGCATGATTGCCAGAAATTTCATAAACACCTGTTTTGATGCCAGCTTCTTCTCCGCTTACTCGTTCTAGACAAGTTGTTTTGTAATTATTTTTTTCACAAAAACGGAGATACATTCTTTCTAACATTCCAGCCCAGTCCATAGCTTCGGTTCCGCCTACGCCAGCTGTGATGCGCAGAATTGCATTTGCGCTATCATATTTTCCGGTGAACCGCAAAGATTTTTTCAGTTTCCCCAACTCGTTTTCTATGGCAGAAATTTGCTCTTCTAGTTCGTCATTTAGACTGTCGTCTTTTAGATTTAAGAGTTCGTTAATATCGGAGATTTGAGACTTTATAACAATCCAAGGGTCAATTTCTTCTGACAAATGAGCTAAATCTTCGTTTTTTGTTCTTGCATTTTCAGGATTGAGCCAAATTTCTGGTTCGGCAACTTCCTGTTCGAGCGCTTTTCTTTGCTCGATCTTTTTATCTAAATCGAGTTTTTGCCAAGATTTTTCCAAATCTTTCTTTAAATCAGATATACGATTATCAAACATATTATTTTAGATTTTTGATTAGATTTTGATATTGTTCTCCGCGATCGTAAACGTTTTTAAACATATCAAAACTTGCAGCAGCGGGCGACATTAAAACAATTGAGTTATTTATTTTCTCCGCTTCGTCTTTCGCAGTATTTACGGCTTCTTCTAATGATTCGGCGAGAATAAATTTTAAATTTTCATTTTTATATTTTTCGAAAATTTCATGGCCCGATTCGCCAATTAGAACGATTGCTTGAATATTTGATGTGTTTTTGATTAAATCTATAATTTTTGGATAGTTTTCGCCGTGAGTCTTATCTCTTCCGCCGATGATAAGAATTTTATTTTCGTTTGGAAAAGCCTTAAGCGCAACCTCGAAAGATGGTACGGTTGTTGAAAAATTGTCGTCATAATATTTGACGCCATTCAACTCGCGCAGGAATTGACAGCGATGTGGAAGACCAGTGAAATTTGAAAATGCTGAAATTAGAACGTCTTTGTTTTTTTCTAAAAACTCCTCTAATGATAGATTGAAAAAAGTTGCCGATGCGAGAAGAGCAGCTTCAGCGTTTTCTCGATTGTGGTTCCCAGGAACATTTAATGCATCGAGAATAGCAGTTAGGTTATTTGATGGTTTTTCAATTGGGTAAGTATATTTTTTGCCTTTTGATTTTTCTGCAATTCTTTTGGAATCCTTGTTGTCTTTAAAATAAATGCAGGAATCATTATTCGATTGAAATTCAGCAATATGAGACTTTGCGCCGACATAGTCCTCGAAATCTTTATGAACGTTTAAATGGTCTGGCTCGATTCGAAGTATGACGGAGATTTTTGGCGAAGCGTATAAATCCCAGAGTTGGAAGCTACTCATTTCGTAGACAACCACATCTTCGGGTCGTATTTTATCAAGTATGTCTAATGATGGATTGCCGATATTGCCGACAAGATATACTTTTTTCCCGAGCGCTTCCAAAATGGCTGTAATCATTGAACAAGTTGTTCCTTTACCTTTTGTGCCAGTTACGCCTATTATTGGACAAATACAATTATCAAAAAAATATTTAGTAGAGGAGCTCCAGTTTTTATTAAACGGCTTAACGCCTGGGCTACGAAAAACCATTTCATACGAATCTAGATTAAAATTTTTAAGTTCGTCTTCAGTGAAATTATCGAAAACTTTTGTGTCGATATTTTGTTTTTTGAAATAGTTTTCTACGGATTTTCCTTCTTTTCCGTAACCAAGAATTGCAATTGTCATGGATTAATTATAGCACAGAGAAAAACTAAAGATCTTGATATTTAAAACCGTCTTTAAAGTATAACTCGAGAGTATTGATCTCTTCATATACTTTTTCAAATTTTTCTAGTAATTCGTTTTCTTCTTGAGAGAGCTCTTCTCCGTTTTCGAGTTTACGCACAATTGCTTCGGTGCTTTCTAATTTTTCTAAGTTTATTTCGTGGAGATAAAGGACGCTTCCATCTTCGCGACCATATGCACCATCTCCAGTATAAAACGAATATTTGTCATTTTGTAATTCTTCATTTGAATAGTTTAGTGC
Source organism: Candidatus Saccharimonadota bacterium (assembly GCA_017510445.1). Taxonomy (GTDB): domain Bacteria; phylum Patescibacteriota; class Saccharimonadia; order Saccharimonadales; family Saccharimonadaceae; genus Nanosyncoccus. The sequence continues at coordinate 40,017 of JAFWNF010000003.1, read as the reverse complement.
AAAAAGTGGGAAAAAGTCAGGTGAGTTTTTGTCGATTGTAATATAATCTGGTTTTTCGCTACTAGTGTATCCCCAGATATAGTAGTTTTCGCCATCATTTTCAGAAAAAATTGTTTTATTAAACTCATCTGGTAATTGTATTTTTACGCCTAGTTCAGGCATTTCGAAAGAATATGTTTTTGCTTCTATATTTTCGGTTTGTCCTTCGCTGGTTTCTGAAGTTTTGTTTTGAGAATTGTTAGATAATAAGATTAAGACGGCGACCACCGATCCAGCTACAACGAGAAAAATAATTATTAGAATGACAAACAAAAGTTTTTTTGTTTTTTTGGGTTTTTCTTCGGTGATTTCAGATTGATTTTCGACTGGTTCTGGAGTTGGTTGTGGTTCGACGGTACTCTGTTTGTTTAGCTCGTTTTCTATTATTTTCTCGTAGTCTGTACTATTTCCATTTTCCACAAAAAATCTCCTATTAACGTTTCTATTTTAGCATAAACATTATTAAAATGTTAGATAGTTATTTAGATAAGTAATGGCAGATTTTTCGCACGAGCTAACTGCAACAAAGGATCTTAAGCCACTATCTGCGAATTCGCGTGCCAGTTCAATAATCTTTTCTTTGGTAATCTTTTTAACTAATTCCGGGATAAGATTGAAGTCCTCTTTTTCATCATTTTTGAAGAAAGTTTCAGCATAAAAGTCGGCAATTTGAGAAACAGTTTGGGCGGACATTTGAAAGCGACCGAGCATGTATTGTTTGGCTGATTCAAGATCGGATTCTTTAAGGGTGCCGGTAAGAATTCTGTTAATTTCTTTTTGAATAAGTTCAAAAAGAAGTTCGGAGTTTTCGAGATTGACTTCCCCCTCAAAATCCCACGATGTAGCAGTTGGGCTACTATTTACTCCGCTATCGATACTATAAACAAGGCCTTTCTTACGGGCTTGGCCGAAAATTTTGCTATACATTGTTCCGGTCAAGATATGGTTTAAACATCCCATTGTTTGAATTTCGAACGGATCAAAATGGCGAGGCGTAATCCAGGAAAAACCGAAAGTGATGTTCGAGGCGTCTTTTCGGCGGATGAGATGAGCTTCTGATGTATGCAGAATGTCGAAAGGGATTTCGAACCTTTCCCCACGCTTTAACTCCCAGTTTTCAAGCATTCTGATTATTTCGTGTTTACGATGGCGATCGATATTACCGGCGATAATAAAGCGCATATTATCAGAAGTATGGGTGCGACGGTGATGTTCGCGAATATCTTTCAATTCAATGTTGTTCAGAGTTTTTATTCGCTCTGGAAGGCTTGGGACGTTTTCGCCAATTGATTGCTGAAGTTTTGGCCAAATTAAACGTGGATACTCATTTTGGTATGCTGTCAGCTCGGAACGAACGTTGCTTTTTTCGCTTTTTAACTCTTCTTCATTAAAACGAGGCTCGCAAATAGCCAAACGTTTTAAGTCTAAAATCCTATCCCACTCGAAATCGGCGCATTCGGTTTCGTAACAAATTGAGTAATCGGATGTCCAGGCGTTGTGATAAGCACCGTTTTTGGTAAATTCTGCCTCGTATTCTTGTTCGCTTTTAAACTTACTGTTTGCCCCGAAGCTGAGATGTTCTGTAACGTGAGCAATTTCGGCTAAGTCAGGATTTTTTGCGTAGCGCATGCCAGCACGAAATTGAACACGCATTGACATAACACTAGCACTCGGAACATTAACTAATAGCCCTTTCATGCCATTTTTGAGCGAGATTTCTTCGACAGAATGTTTCATGTTATTTTTTCATACACGCCTGATTTTACAGGGTCAATAGTTAGTTTTGATAGATTAAGCTTGACTTTTTTGATTAAGTGTGATATAATAAGGAGGGTAGCGCCTAGTGGCGTTTATTTTTTTTGTTCTTTTTGCGGGATTTTTTCGACTTCTTTGAAGTGTGAATATTGGCGACTTTGCGTGGTTCTTTTTTGAATTCTTTATCTAGGTTTTTGTCACCAGACTGAATTTCGTTGACACCTTTTTCTGAAGAACTAGAAGCCATTTTCGTGAGTTCCGTATCGTAATCATCATCTTCGACATCAGTCTTTGTTGCTTCACTTTGGGACATGTTAAGAATGAACTTCAATACTTCTTCGCGTAAGTTACGTTGCAAACCGTCAAAGAGTTTTTGGGACTCAGAACGATATTCGACTAAAGGATCGCGTTGGCCAACTGAGCGCCAATGAATACCTTCGCGCAAATGTTGCATATTTTCAAGGTGTTGCATCCAGAGAATATCGAGAACTTTGAGGTATACTTCACGTTCAATTTTTCGGACAGTTTCTTCGCCAAATTCGGTTTCTTTAAGTTTGTAGGCCTCTCTAACGGACGTGAGAGCGAGTTTTTTGCGGTCTTTTTCTTTGCGAATTTTGCCGATTTCGTCGATTAAATCGTCATCTAAGTTGAATATAGCTTTGAAATTATCGTTGAAATCTTTGTTGATACGGCTACTAAATTCACAAAGATCGTTGACTTCGTCTTTCATGAGGCGTTCGATTTCTGTATGGATATCTTCGCCTTCAAGAATCTTACGACGAATCATGTAGACAACTTTGCGGTGGCGGTTAATAACGTTATCATATTGGACGACGTTTTTACGGGAGTCAAAGTTGAAGCCTTCAATACGTTTTTGAGCGGCTTCGAGGGTTTTTGAAATTGAACGAGTTTGGATTGGTTGATCTTCGGCGACGCCGAGACGAGACATGAGTATCTTGACGCGGTCACCTTGGAAGATACGCATCAAATCGTCTTCGCAAGAAACGAAGAATTGTGTGGTGCCTGGATCTCCTTGACGGCCACCACGACCGCGGAGCTGGTTATCAACACGGCGTGAATCATGGCGAGCGGAGCCGATGACAACGAGCCCACCGAGTTCTTTAACGCCTTTGCCAAGTTTAATATCAGTGCCACGACCTGCCATGTTGGTGGCGAGAGTGATAGCGCCTTTTTCGCCAGCCTTTTCGATGATGGCGGCTTCACGCTCGTTGTTTTTAGCGTTCAAGATTTCGTATGGGATTCCCTGCTCGTCGAGATATTTAGCGATTTCTTCGTTGTTTCTAATTGAATCAGAACCAACAAGAACTGGTTGACCTTTTTCGTGGTATTTTTTAATTTCTGCCGCGATGGCTTTAAGTTTTCCAGCTTTGGTGCTGAAAATTAAATCGTCCTTATCAACACGAATGATTGGTTTGTTAGGCGGAATTTGGACAACATCAAGGGCGTAGATTTGTTGGAACTCTTCAGCTTCTGTGAAAGCGGTTCCGGTCATACCGGAAAGTTTTTTATAGAGGCGGAAGAAATTCTGGAATGAGATTGTTGCTAAAGTCATTGATTCTTCTTTTACTGAGACGCCTTCTTTAGCTTCGATAGCTTGGTGAAGGCCTTCGTTATAACGGCGACCTTGCATTAGACGGCCAGTATGTTCGTCAACGATAATAACCTCGCCTGAATTTGTTACGACGTAATCTTTGTCGCGTTTGAAAAGGACTTCGGCGCGAAGAGCTTGTTCCATATGATAGACGAGTGGGGTGTTTTTGGTTGAGTAGAGCGTCTCGACACCGAGGAGATTCTGGACTTTTTCAACTCCTTTTTCGGAGAGAGTAACAGAACGATGTTTTTCATCAAGAACATAATCTTCGTCTGTAAGACGTGAAGCAATTTTAGCGAATTGGTAATAAGCGTCTGGATTATCGCCGGCTGGAGCGGAGATGATGAGAGGAGTGCGGGCTTCGTCGATGAGGATCGAATCGACCTCGTCGACGATTGCGAAGTTGAGTTCACGTTGACGAAGGAATTTCACTTCGCTAGTCATGTTGTCGCGGAGGTAATCGAAGCCGAATTCGTTGTTCGTACCATAGGTAATATCAGCGGCGTAAGCTTCTTTTCTTGTGCATGGTTTCAAATGAAGGAAGCGTTCGTCGTCATGTTCGTCGTTTTCGTATTCTTTATCATAGATGAAAGAAGCGTTGTTAATAATGACGGCGACAGAAAGTCCAAGAAAATCATAAACTGGACCATTCCAACCGGCATCACGTTGAGCAAGGTAATCGTTGACGGTGACGACATGGACGCCTTTGCCCGTAAGAGCATTTAAGTAGGCTGGGAGTAGGGCAACAAGAGTTTTACCTTCGCCAGTTTTCATTTCGGCGACTTTTCCTTCGTGAAGAACTATGCCACCGATGAGTTGGACGTCGAATGGACGCATTTTTAGAATGCGGTTAGTTGCTTCGCGAACGACGGCGAAAGCATCAGGAAGGATTGAATCGAGTGAGGCTTTTTTCTCGAGTTTTTCTTTGAAGATACGGGTTTGATCAGCGAGTTCTTCTTTTGACATTGCTTGATATTTTGGCTCAAGCTTGTTGATTTCGAGCACTTTTTTATAAAGACGGCGAAGAACTTTCTTTTGAGCGTCACCAAAAACTCCTTGCAGGAACTTTGTTAAAGCAGTTTTATCGGCGAGCTTATCAGAGGGTTTTTTCTCTTTCTTTACTTTAGGTTTTTTGATATTTTTTGCAGAAACTTTTTTGACGGGTTTTTCTGTCTTTTTGACTTTCGTCTTCTTTTCTTTTTCTGTCATAAACAGACACTCCTCACTCTGAATTATTATCTTATTTAGTTTAACACATTATTTTCTTTTGATGAACAGATTCTTGATCTTTTTTCGACGAAGATGAGGTGTTGATTCAATCTTAAAACGTCGGATTTGGCCGGTTAACTTGGCTTCGATGATATCGATACCAGCGAAGACGTTGGAGCATTCGTCTTTGGCGGCGATGACTTTTCCACCTGGGATTTCCATGGCAGCAGAGATTTCGTATTTGTTGCCGTGGTCACGATTTACTTCGGTGACGACGATTTTAACGACGACGTCTTTTTTGTTGCCATGAGGTAAATAACGGTCAAGTTTGCCGATTCTTTTTTCGGCATACTTTTGAAAACCGTTGTCGACTTTATAGTTGCTTCCCGTGATTTCGATTTTATTGATCATTAGATCTCCTCTCTGTTATTTAAATATGGACGCAATACTTTTGGAACTTTTAATTTGCCGTCTTTTGTGGCATAGTTCTCTAAAATCACAACAAGGGCGCGAGCTAATGGAATAGCGGTGCCGTTTAAGGTGTGAACGAATTCAATGGTGCCGTCTTTTCTGCGGACGCGACAGTTTACGGCTCGCGCTTGGAAATCGGTGCAGTTAGAACAACTAGTGATTTCTTGATATTTTTGATTGACTGGAGACCAATATTCCATATCGTATTTTTTTGCGGCGGGGCTACCGAGATCGCCGGCGGCGATGTTAATAATGTGGTATGGAATTTCTAGGCCTTGCCAGATATCTTCCTCGATAGCGAGAATCTTTTCGTGAATTTCTTTGGATTGTTCTGGAAGACAGAAAGCGTACATCTCGAGCTTGTTGAATTGATGGACGCGGAAAAGACCGCGAGTGTATTTACCATAAGTGCCGGCTTCTTTTCTGAAACAGGCGGAGTAACCAGCGTAGAAAAGCGGAAGCTTGTCTTCGTCGATGATTTCGTCCATATGGTAGCCGGTAAGTGGCATCTCGGCGGTGGCGATCATGGCGAGATCTTCGCCTTCGATATAATATTCGTCGGATTGTTCGGAAGTGCGAGGGTTAAAACCACAACCCTCGAGAATTTTTGATGACACCATATCGGGAACGGTCATAAATGTAAAGCCGTGTTCTAGGACTTTTGATAAACCGTATTGATAGAGTGCATTCTCCAATAATGCAAGGTCGCTTTTTAAGTAATAAAATTTCGCACCAGCAACTTTGGCACCACGCTCAAAATCTAGCCAATCTCTAGAAGTGGCAAAATCGAGGTGATCGATGCCCTCCTTTTTCTTTTCACCCCAGACTTTGATTTCTTTGCTACATTCTTCGCCACCTAGTGGAACGTCATCAAAAATGATATTTGGGACTTTGGCGATAGCTGATTTTAGAGTTTTTTCAAGTTCTGAGAGTTCACTTTCTCTGCTTGAGAGTTCGGTTTTTAAATCTTTTCCTTCCTTGATTAATTCTTCTGAAGGCTTTCCTCCCTTCATTTTGCTGGCGATTTCGTTGCGACGACGGCGTTTTTCTTCGACATCTTGAAGGAGAGTTTTTCTCTGCTCATCAAGACTGATAATAAGATCGATATCGACGTCATAGCCTTTTTCGCGGGCAGAATCAGAAACCAATTTTTGGTTATTACGAATAAAATTAACGTCTAACATAGACTAATTATATCATAGATTTAGCTTTCGAAAACGTCTGGATCAGTAGGTTTTGATAATTCAACTTTTTGTGAAGGCTGAGAGTAATATTGTTCCATACTGGGTTGATTTGGGTATTGGTTAGCTATTGGGCCGTTAGGCTGGATTACGATTTGTGCTTTCTGAATAACCTCGTTTGGCTTTGCGGTTTCTTCTGGTGCGGCTTGGTTCGCTATCTGATAAGCAGATGTTGTTGGTTGAGTTGTTTTTAATCTCATTTCTTGTTGTTGGCTGTTGAATTGAATTTGGAGACGGGGGTCGTTTGGATCAAAGATTGGCTGTCCGTTTTCATCTAGCATTTGCTGGTTAGATTGTCCTTTTGCTTGAAGGGCTGTTGAGGCAGTCTCCATTTTCATTTGTAATCTCGGATCGTTATTTTTTGGAGGCATAGCTGTGGCTTCCGAAACTTCTCCTGATCTGGACAAATATGTTCCGTTGTCATAGCTATTCTGGGAATTCGGTCGTGTTGATTGTTGGGACTGTTGTAAATTCGCTGGAGCGCCAGTTCTTGAGCCAGAAAAATTACTATTAACTCCAGATTGCGACCTTAAAGTTGTTGTGCCTGCCCTTGAATGAGAAAGGCTAAGATAGCTTCCAGATTGTGAACTTTCTTTTTTCTTTTTGTAAAGAAATACCACAATGAGAATAATGCCGATTATAATGATGACGGAGCCAACAATAATTCCGATTAAAAGGTAGTCGACTTTCGGTCCAACATCGACAACACAGACATTTTTGACTAGAATCTCACCTTCCTTACATTTGGGTGGTTTTTTCTGGCAGGTGTTATCAACTATTATTTCGTCTTCTTGGCAAACCGGGGTTATTCTTTTACAAACACCGTCGACGAGCTCTTCGTCGTCTTTGCATTCGATAACCTTTTTTTGACATTTACCATCTACTAATTCTTCATCGTCGGTACAAGCTCTTTTTTTGCAAACGCCATCTACTAGCTCCTCATCTTCGGTACATGTGGGTGCGGTAAGAATTTTTATTTCAACATAAGGTCCTACGACGCTGAAAGAGTATTGGTTTTCAACGCCGAAAATGAGGTTATCAATAATAAGTGTACCTGTTGTTTCGGGTTTCGATGAAGTTATGTCAATTGTTCCGACTTTCGAAATACCATTTTTTTCTTCTGAAGAGTTGATTGATATATCGTTTCCAGATAAAGTACCTGTCCAAGGAGATGCGCCTCTAAAATCTTTGACCGTGAGATTTTCGGTTGAGAAAGTGCCTGTTATTGTGCTGATGTTGATTTGTGAATTTGAAGATACTGAGCATGTAATGGTTTGACCTGGGACAAGTTCTTCTGGGCATTCTATCGAGAGAGAGTTAGAAGCGGCATAGGTGCTAGAAGAAAAGCATAAACAAAAAACTTGACAAAAAATCAATAGTGTGATATAATGGAGTTTTAGGGTCTTTATTCTCACGATACTGACTTAATTGCCTCCTTTAGAACATTTATCGATTTCTGGAGGTTGATTCCTTCTTCTTCTGATAATTTTAGATTCAGACGCCTGTAGATTCCTCGACGACCAACAACGGACGGGAATCCGTAAAATACGTCATTATTGTCGTCGTAGGAAGATACGGAAAGAATTCGATGCTCGTCATCGAAGATTGAGTTCAAGATATGTGCAACGCAGACGCCAATTCCGTAATACGTTGCGCCTTTGCGATTAATAATTTCGTAAGCTTCGTTTCTGGTTTCCTCTTCTAGGCGTTTTCGATTTGGCTCGGAAACGAGAGAAGTGATTTTTTCACCACCAACATTGGCCGTAGACCAAAGGGCGAATTCAGAATCGCCATGTTCTCCAACTTGGTAGGCTTGGATGGATTTTGGATGGACATTTAGGAATGTAGCAATTTTTTGTCGCAATCGAGCAGAGTCTAGAACAGTGCCAGAGCCGATAATGCGATTTTCTGGTAATCCAGAATATTTCCAGACAAGATACGTGAGGACGTCCATTGGGTTTGAGACGACAAGAAAAATTCCATCAAAACCAGATTTCATAATTTCTTTGATCATGGATTTAATAATTTTTGCGTTATTGTTTAGAAGATCCATGCGCGTTTCGCCTGGGCGTTGTGGGACGCCAGCCGTGATAATAACAACGTCACAGGATTTAGCATCAGCATAAGTGCCGGCACTTAGTTTAATTGTTGTTGGAGCAACAGGCAGAGCATCAGAAAGATCCATGGCTTCGCCTTCGGCGTCTTTTGAATTGATATCAGTTAAAATTATTTCGTTAATTGAGGTGCGTTGATTGATAAGGGAGAATGCAATTGATGCACCAACATTGCCAGTTCCCACGATCATGACTTTGTTGCTCATGCGTTAATTATAACACGTTTATGCTTATTTCGTATATATTTGGCATACTGGCTCTGTTTGCTGAAAATAACAGTATATGGTATAATTATTTTGATCACAATTGGGAGGTGGTTTTGTGATAGTGGTAATCAATTTAATAGGTTGCCTTGAAAAAGATGCTAGTATTAGGAGCGAAATAAAAAGCGTATTCAATCAATTCTTTATGAATCCGAAGAAAGTAATACTGAAGAGTATGGATGGAAGGTTCGATAAAAAGAAAAGAAAAATAATTTGTGATAACTATTCGTTTATGGTTGATTACGAAAAAACTTTTGCCTCAATACCAGTTGAGGAACTTGGTCATCTGATGTGCTCTGCCTTTTGTCAAAGAGTAGATTTATATCAGATTATCTGAGTGATGAGCGGACTATGTCCGCTCTTTTGTTATTCTAGAAATATGTTATGATAAAAAAGATCACTGAGTTGGAGGTGAAATAAATGACTACGGTGATAGAAATTTGGGGACTTTTTAAAACTGGCGATTATTGCGAGGAAGAAAACCCCGAAGAAGGTTTTAGGAAATTTATCTCAGCCTTGTTTTGTAGCGAAGATGTTCTGATTGAAAAAGATCTTGGCGTAGTAAGCGGTAAAGTTCTTTATGACGTTGAGCATTTAATCACTATAAGGCACAACGGGATTCTTTGCAATAAAACCTTTAAAGATGTCGCGTTTATTCTGTCGGAATTTTGTAGCACGGGTCGAATTAAAGACGAAAAAGGTAAAGAACTAGCCTATTTTACTGACAGCAATTAGCGCATTTTTCGCGGGCGGATGCCCGCTTTTTTTATTCTTGATTATTTCGTTTGATGATTGGGAATGGGACGCCTTCGCGGCCAGAAACTCCTTCTAATAGCCAGAAGTTTCTTTCGCTGTTACCCCAGCCACAGGTTGGAGGCATGCCATATTCGAGCATTTCTACAAAATCCATGTCTAGCATTTGCGCTTCTTCGTCGCCGGCATCGCGAGCGGCTTGTTGTTCTTTGAAGCGTTCGAGCTGATCGAGCGGATCGTTTAGCTCGGAGAAGCCGTTCCCCATTTCGGTTCCGGCGATAATTGGATGGAATCTTTGGGTGACGGTTGGGTTTTCTGGGTCGACTTTAGCAAGAGGGCTGAGTGCCGTCGGTTCTTCAACTAGCCAGTATGGACCAGCGGAAGTTTTGCGGATGAGTTTCCAGATATGGTCGATAAGACGGGCGTCGGAAGCATTTTTCAGAGTATCAATATCAACGCCATTTTCTTTAAGAATATTAAGCATTTCAACGCGATCTGGGTTAAACACATCGACGTTGAATTTTTCTTTTAGAAGGTCGGCATATTTGATGCGTGGCCATTTTTGATTGAGGTTAATATCAAAACCACCAACGTGGAACTCGAGTGTACCCCAAGTTTCTTTAGCGACATATTTAATCATTTCTTCATAGAAGTTCATGCCATCTTCGTAATCTTCGTAGGCGGCGTAAGATTCAAAGGCGATGTGCTCTGGAAGATGTTCATCATCAACGCCTTCGTTGCGGAAACGTGGACCAATATCAAAAACTTTTTCAAAGCCTGCGCCGATGAGACGTTTTAGTGGCAGCTCATGGGAAATGCGAAGATAGAGGTCTTCGTCTAGAGCGTCCATGTGTGTGACAAATGGGTTAGCGTCAGCACCACCAGTGGTGTGCTCTAATACCGGAATGTTGATTTCGATAAAACCGTGGTCGATCATAAACTTGCGGGTAGCTTGCCAGAATTTAGATCGACGAACCATGCGTTCGCGGACTTCTGGGTTGACGTTCATGTCAACGTAACGACGGCGGTAGCGTTCTTCTTTGTTGGTGAATTTTTCTGGTAGTGGGCGAAGGGATTTTGTTAATAATCGGACGGAATTTGCAAAGACGGAAATTTCACCAGTTTGGGTTTTGTCGACGGTACCTTTAGCTTCGATAAAATCGCCGGTATCGAGAAGTCCAATCTTTTTGATGGTAAAAAATTCGGCCGGTTCTCCTTCGTCTTTCATAAAGATTTGGATTTCGCCGAAATAATCACGAATTTTTAAGAAAGCGATTTTTCCAAATGAGCGGATTGCGACAATGCGCCCAGCAACAGTAACTTCTTTCCCTTTTTGCTTTTCAAAGTTATTAAGTATTTCGGAAATTTTTATATTGCGCGAAGATTTTGCCGGATAAGGATCAATGCCAGCTGATTTTATTTCTTCAAGTTTTTTGAGCCGCTCGTTGCGGTAATCGCTTAATTGTACCATGGGTATATCATAACACAAAAAAGCCGAGTGGTAAACTCGGCTCTCTAAATTTTTGACTAGTTTACGGAAATGATTTTTCCTTTTGTGCCGTTCGGTAGACTATATTCTTCGCCTTCTTTTTTTCCGAGAAGGGCTTTTCCGACTGGAGAAGCGTCGCTAATTTTGCCCTCTAATGGATTTGCTTCGATTGGGCCAACAATTTCGTAGGTGAATTTTTTCTTTTTTACTTCAACTTCAACTTTTGAGCCTAGGACAATTTTCGAGTGTTTAACGTTTTTAAGGACAGTTGCGTTTTTGAGAATGTCTTGGATTTCGAGGATACGATTTTCAGCCAATTTTTGTTCTGCGCGAGCGGAAGAGTATTCTTCATTTTCGGATAAGTCACCAAAAGCGCGAGCAGTGGCAATTTTTTCCGTGATGGCGGTTCGTCCGTCGATTAGCTCTTGTAATTCTGCCTCGAGAGCAGCCTTACCTTCTTTGGTTAGGGTAATTCCTTTTTTCATAATAGCCTTTCTTGGCGATTTTTATAAAATCCCGCTAAAGTTTAGCAATAAATTCGTCTGTAGTCAATAGTGTTTTTTCGTTTGTTTCGCGTTTGGTGATTTCGATTTTACCTTCAGCTAGGAGCCTGTCAGAAACAAGAACAACATAAGGTATGCCCATTAACTCAGCATCGGACATTTTTTCTCCGAAACGAACAGATTTGCGGTCATCATAAAAGAACAAATTTTCATTTTTTTCATAGATTTTTTCGGCTTCTTTTTCACCATTTTCGCCAATTGCGACCAAATGATACTTAAATGGAGCAACATTTTCTGGCCAAATTAAACCTTTTTCGTCGGCAAACTTTTCAACTATAACGCCCATTAAACGAGACACACCAATACCGTAACAACCCATGTAGACAGTTTGATTTTGGTTTTCTTGGTTCATAAATTTTAAATCTAACGGTTCGGAGTATTTGAATTTTAACTTGAAGATATTTCCAACTTCGCAAGCTTTTTTAGCAGTAAAATCTTCTTTTTTACAGTTAAATTCGCTTAGGACTTCATCGTTAAATACTTCATCGTTAAAAGCGAGTGAGTTGTCTTTATTGAACCAGACAGTATCTTCTCCAACTTCAGTAACTGTTTGAAATTCATGGGAATATTTGCTAAAGATTCCGCCCGACGCGAAGGCTTCAAAAGTGTCGCTTCCTATTCCGAGACGATCAAAAATGTTTTTATAGGCGATTTCAACTTTTGAATAAAAATCGTTTAACTCTTCTTCTGTGGCAGTAAAACTATAGAGGTCCTTCATTAAGAATTCTCTGCCTCTTAAGATACCAGATTTAGCGCGAAGTTCGTTGCGGAATTTGTTTTGAATTTGGTAAACATAGAGAGGAAGATCTTTGTAGCTTTTTACGTAGGATTTTAGGAGGCTCGTGATTGGTTCTTCATGGGTTGGCGCGAGACCAAGTTCTCCACCAGCCGAGAGTTTCGTTTTGAACCAAATATCTACTTCTTTATCATCCCAACGGCCTGTCTTTTCCCAAAGTTCTGGATTTTGGAGGAGGCTAAGTGAAACTTCTTCACAGCCGATTTTCCCGAGTTCATCGCGAATAATGGATTTGATATTTTCAATTACTCTTAAACCGAGTGGAAGATAATCGTAAATTCCGGCGAGTTCTTTGTAGATATAGCCTGCACGAGTTAAAAGAATACCGTTTTTAGCGGTTTCGTCTTTTGGTGCATTTCGAAGTGTTTTAATGAAAGTTTTTGAAAAACGCATAACGGTTATATTGTATCATAAGATGTGATACACGTAAACGAGAAGGAAGGCGATAGTGTTTTTCAAAATATGGAGGAGTATTCCAGAATAAATTGTGCCAGTGATTTCGCGTAGTAGACAGCAGACGACGCTCATGGCGAAAACGTTGACTGCGACATTAAATTGGTCATGAATGAGACCGAATATGGCAGAAACGATTAAAATTGAAAATACGATTGATAGTTTGCCTGGGAAGAGTTTTCGAAGCTTGTCATAAAGCCAACCTCGAAAGATAATTTCTTCGGCAATTGGCGCGATGATAGCGACGGAAAAGAATGTAAAGATCATTTCGGTACTATTCATATAGGTGTTTAAGCCAAGATTTTGGGCTTCGTTTGCATTAAACCATGGAAAAAGACTAAACAAGGCGGTTAGGATTGTGGCGAAGATGAGATAGATAATGAATGCGACTGGGCTGAGGCCGATGTCGGAAAAAGTTGGAAGATCTTTTAATCCTAAATCTTCGCGCGATGCTGTCTGCTTTTTAAGGATTTTTTTAGGAAGAAAAATAATTACTAAAACAGAGAGACTATAGTAAATTAAGGAATAAAACGCAAAGATAAGTGGGTTGTCAGAAAAGTTGCCAAAGATTTTAGTAAAGATAAGAAAAACCAAAAACTGGAGAGCAACGATAATGAACGTTGCCCAACCCGAATAAAGGAGTATTCTCAAGAAAATATATGGAAAAGTTCTTTTTTCGGGTTTATTCTTAGGATTTTTTTTTGCAGTCTGTTTCGGGATTTTTTTCTCTGGTTTCTTTGATTCTTTGCTCGTTTTTGTCATTAGAAGAACCTTATAACATCTAAGATTGTGATGAAAATCATCAGCCCAAAGAGAATTAAGAGAGCTTTAGAAACAATCTTTTCTTCGGTTTCTTTTGTGAGGCGTTTGTGTTGTAGGCGAGCAATAAAAATCATGAGCCATCTTCCGCCGTCGAGCGCGGGGATTGGAAGAACGTTCATACAGGCGAGAGAAACGGAAATCAAACCAAAGAGAAGGAGAGTGATGCGAATATCTGAATAGAGATAGATGAACATACTGATAATTCCGATTGGGCCCGAGACGCTGTCGCCGGCGCTTTCGATTGCTTGTCGACCCGCTTCGCGAGCTGAATCATCAGGACTGAATTGACTAAATGCACCAGAGATTAAGTTCCAAAGCATTCCGCCAAGGCCTTTGAAGGTTTCGGCTGTGAGCTGGAGCGAAGTACCAATGCCAACGATTGGTGCGGACCAAGTATAACGATTTATATTATATAAATCGGATTCCATATTTACACCAAGCAAATAGCCGTACTCATTATCTTTCTCGTTCAAACTGGCTTTTAATGTAAGGATGATGTCTAATTCTGGTGAAGTTCCGTCAATACCGATGCCCATGAGAGTACATGGCTCAAATTTCTTTTTGTCTTCAGAATTATATTGGCTTACGTCACTACAAGACACCGTGCGCTTAATGATATAGTTTGTTTCTTTGCCGGCGTATTTAAGATTTTCGGTTGAGACGTCAGAACTGGTATGAATGTCAACGTCTTCGATTTTAAGAATTTCGTCACCTTCTTTAAAGCCAGCACGTTCTGCGGGGGAGTTTTCTTCGATTTTAACGACAGTGACTTTCGAGTATTCGGCAGTTTTGTCTGAGTCGATGGAAAATTGATTTTCTAAAACAATTGGCATGCCAACCCAAGCGAGAATTGTGAAAATCACAAAAGAAACGAGCCAATTCATCATTACTCCGCCAAAGAGAATTTTGGTTTTTGTCCAGAATGATCCTGCGCCAAAAGTCTGCGGTCGCGTGTCGGCATCGGATTCACCGTCCATCTGGCAAAAACCGCCAATCGGCAGAAGATTCAAACTAAAAACTAAACCATCTTGGGACTTTTTCCAGTCTTTTCTAGGAATTTTTATCCATTTATAAAGCGGTTTGCCGTTTTTCTTTTTGATAATTTTTCCGTCCTTGTCTTTTTGGAGTTTATGAACCCAGGCTTTTGCTCGAGGCGGGAAACAAATTCCGAATTCAAGAACGCGAACGCCGTTTTTTCTGGCCATGATAAAATGACCGAATTCATGGGCTGTGACGAGAAAAAGCAAGCAAAAAATGCCAATTAGAACACCTAAAAATATTTCCATAAGATTATTATAGCATATGTTTAAAATTTATAATTATTTTCCGAAGCGTCGTGAACGAGATTCGAATTCTTTTAAGATATCTTTCAAATCTTCTGGTTCAATTGCCGGCCAATATTTTTTCATAAATAGAAATTCGGAATATGCGGAACGCCAGAGCATAAAGCCAGAGATTCTCTCTTCGCCTGAGGTCCGAACAATCAGATCGCAAGGCGGAACTTCTGGATGATAGAGATGTTTTTCGATATTCTCTGGTGTAAACTCGCCACCTTCTTCGGCGATTTTCTTTGATGCGTCAGCAATTTCTTGTTGACCGCCGTAGTTGAAGCAGAAACAAATTGTTCCTGACTTACAATCCTTAGTGATTTCTTCAACTTCATCAAATTTTTTCTGAAGCGCCGGATCGAGTTTTCCGTTGTCTGCGCTCATGAAGACGCATTTCATGTCATTTTTTTTGGCTGTTTTGCCAAGGTTTTTCATTTTGGTTTTAGCGAGATTCATGAGGTAGCTCACTTCTTCTTCGGAACGATTCCAGTTTTCGGTTGAGAAAAGATAGAAACTGGCAAATTTAATTTTTTCTTTGGCGACAGCTTCAATCATTTTTTCAACATGCTCAAGACCACGTTTGTGACCTTCGAGAGTTGGAAGGTTTCTTTCTCTGGCCCAACGACGATTCCCATCGACGATGAAGCCTATATGTGTGGGTATAACTTGACTTTTTTCCATAAGTGTGATATAATGGTATTATAGGGAAGCTTAGATCTTCATGATCTCAGCTTCTTTTTCTTTGAATTCTTTGTCTATTTGGTCGGTGAAGGATTTTGTTAAATCGTCGACTTCTTTCTCACCACGTTTTCTAACGTCTTCTGGTAGGTCGGCGGTTTTTAGTTCTTTTCTAGCGTCTTCACGAATATTACGGATTTGGACTTTTGATTCTTCTACTTTTTGGGAAGTGGTTTTAACAATTTCTTTTCTTCTTTCTTCAGTTAGAGGTGGGATTGGGACGCGAACAACATGGCCATCATCAGAAGGATTTAAGCCGAGAGATTGGTCGTTACGAATTGAAGCGGTAATGTTGGCGATGTTTGAAGGGTCAAAAGGGGTGATAAGAAGCATCGTTCCGCCTTGAGCAGTGACGTTTGCAACTTGGTTTAGGGGCATCCATTGGCCATAGGCTTCAACTTTCACGTTTGTGAGCATATCTGGATGAGCACGGCCGGTGCGAACTTTTTTCATTTCGTCTTTAAAGCGTTCGATTACCGCGTTCATTTTTGTTTTATATTCTGATGAATCAAACATAATAATTCCTTTCTATGGAATTATTATAGCATATTTAAGAGTCGTGAGGAATTGTTGCGCTACTGAAGCCATCGTAATAATTTGTTTTGATTTTTGGATGCCCGATTTTGTTGGCGGCACGGACAATTTCTTGAACATCGTCAGTGATTTTGTAAATTTTTGGATCTTCTTTTTTGATAAGACTCATCGGAAGCATTTTTGACAAATAAAATTTATCGAGAGGTTTCCAGAAAGATTTGCCGAAAAGGAACATTGGCATTTTTGGCATTTTCTCTTCTTGCATAAGGATTAGAAGTTCTGTGAATTCGTCCATGGTACCGAAACCACCTGGGAAGAAGACATAAACTTTTGCACTCATGGCGAGCATGACTTTTCTAGCGAAAAAGTATTCGAATTGAAGCATGTCGGTTAAGTATGGATTTGGTTGTTGTTCGTATTTTAATGTGATGTTAAGGCCGATTGAGCGACCACCGTATTCGAATGATCCACGGTTGGCAGCTTCCATAATGCCTGGACCGCCACCGGTAATAACTGCATGGCCGTTTTCGGCGAGAAGTCGGCCGAGTTCGCGAGCTTTTTTACAATATTTATCGTTTTGAGGAAGGCGAGCAGAACCAAAAATTGTGACACCTTGGGGAAAAGTGCGGACGATTTTTAGACCACGACCGAGATCCTTTGCATAGGCTTGAGCGCGTTCTTTATCGGCTTCTTCTAGGCTTTCGAAAAATTTTCTGGCTTCTTTTGGATCCATACCACTCATAAATCAACCTTTTGGATTGGCATTTCGTGGAGTTTTTCGTTCCCTGTTAAAATGCCTTTTTTAGCACCGATATAGCGAATGACTGAAGTGGAATTTGCACTGCCGTATTTGATGGCTTGGCGGAAGCTTTTACCAGAAGCAAGAGAGGCGAGAAAACCTGAACCGAAAGCGTCGCCTGCGCCTGTCGTGTCTTTAACTTTGACGTCTTCATAAATTCCGAAGCGATAGGTTTCTTCGCGGTTGGTGGCGATACCACCCATTGGGCCGTCGGTGAGAATGACGGTCTCAGTGTAGTTTGAGAGGTGGGAAATGAGCTCAGAAAGAATTTTGCCTGGAACAATTTGGGAGGCTTCGGATTTATTAAGAAGAAGCACGTCGATGTCAGAAAGGATTCCGAGGATTTGTTCGAGATGGGAGAGTTCCAATTTTCCTGGGTTTAGCATAATTCTGCAATTATTGTTTTTTGCGGATTCGATAAATGAGAGCAGCGTATCCATGTCTCCGCGAAGGGAGGAAATGTAGAGCCAATCTGGCTTAATTTCGTTTAAGATTTCTGGGTTTTGGTTTTTGAAATTAGAGCTGACACCGCGATGAGTAAGAATTGTCCTTTCGCCGGATTTGGCGTCAAGCAAAATGACCGAACAACCGGTTGTTCCCTTTATGGTTTTAATATAGCTTGAATCGATACCTTCTTTGTCCAGAAGAGCAACGATTGCTTCGCCGGCGGGATCGTTTGCGAGATTGCCTAAAAAGATTGATTCGTGACCAAAGCGAGAAAAAGTAACGGCGGAATTTGTTCCTCCTCCACCGATTTCGTAGGAGATTTTATCAATGTCAATTTTAGAGCCGATTTCGATTTTTCCAAAAATGGAAGTGTCGCCGATTTGACTGGCGACAAAATCGTCGCGGTCGATAAGGAAAATATCTTCAACTGCTGAGCCAAGAGAAATTATGCGTGCCATTAGAGATTTACTCCTGTTTTTTCAATTTCAGCTTGGAGGGCGACGTAGGCTTCGGAGGTGTTTTGAGCGCGACTGATTGCGGCGCCAACATTGATGACGTCGATGCCGGCGTGGGCGATAGCGCGAATGTTATCTAGATTAGCGCCGCCATCCCAGCCAATTTCGACGTTGGGGTCAATTTCTTTGATAATAGCAGCTTTTTCAAGCTGGATCATGTCGGCTTCGCCGCCCTGGCGTCCAAGTGTTCCTCCAAAGATAAGTACATGGTCGCAAGCGTCGATATAGGGTTTAATATTTCCTGGGAACGTGGAACGAAGGATCGCGACACCGGTTTTTATGCCGGCTTGATTCAGAGTTTCGAAGAGGGGGAGTAAATTTTCATCTGATTCGGCATGAAAAATACAGAGAGAAGGATGGAGACGAAGAATGTCCTGGATGTAAAGAGAGGGGGATTTAACCATTAGATGAAGATCCCACTCACCGTTCCAGTTTTGAGAGAAAGTAATATCTTTTAATTGGACTGTTGGGTAGGGGGAAAATTGGCCATCGCTGATGTCGATTTGGATGCGATTGGCGAATTTTTGATAAACCTCGGCGATTTGATTGAAATTTTGGGCGGTGTCTGTGAGAATTGTCGGAACGATTTTAATCATGGGTTCTCCTCATCTAATTTTTTTAATCGGCGCACTCTGCGTTCGATTGGTTCGAATTTGGTATTGATAAATGTCTGGATGATTTTTTCCATCGTGCCTAAATCTGTTAGTTCGGCAGAAAGACAGAGCACGTTTGCGTCGTCGTGTTCGCGACCAAGTTTGGCAGATTTTTCCGAGAGAGCGTTAATTGCGCGAATGCCCTTAAATCGGTTGGATTGAATACACATGCCATGAGCGGAACCACAAATTAAGATGCCGAAACTTTCGGGGTTTTCTTTGACGGCCATAGAGACGGCGATGGCTGGATTATTGTAATCATCTTGGACTTTCTCAAAATTACCTTTATCGACGATATTGAAAAAAGATGATAGATGTTGAATTAGGGCGGATTTCTTTTCAAAACCGTGATAATCTGAACCGATAAAAATTCGTGGTCTTTTTTCCATTATCTTTTTCCGAAGTCGGTTGCAAGTTCGACGAGGCGGTTGGAGTAGCCCCATTCATTGTCGTACCAAGCAACAACTTTGATTAAGTTCCCACCAACTACATCTGTAAGAGGTAAATCTACAATGCAAGAATGAGAGTTTCCGCGGAGATCACAAGAGACAAGCTCCTCTTCAGTTACGTCGAGAATACCTTCGAAGTAGGGTTCTTTGGCAGCTTTTCTAAAAATTTCGTTGATTTCTTCTTTTGTGACGTCGCGTTTGACGACGGCGGTGATATCGGAGAGTGAGACGACGGGAGTTGGAACGCGAACGGAGAGACCGTTAAATTTTCCTTGTAACGAAGGAATGGTTTTTGCGGCGGCTTTTGAGGCGCCAGTGGTGGTTGGGACGATGTTTTCAGCAGCAGCACGAGCTTCACGAAGGTCTTTTGCTGGGGCATCTTGGAGTTTTTGGGATGCGGTGTAAGAGTGAACAGTGGTTATCATGGCCTTTTCGATGCCGATTTGTTCTTCGAGGATTTTCATTACGGGCGCGATGCAGTTTGTGGTGCAGGAAGCGTTTGAAATGATTTCGTCAGAATCTTCGAGAATATCTTCGTTGACACCGAGAACGATAGTTTTTGCACCTTCGCCTTTGGCAGGAGCGGAAATAACGACTTTTTTCGCACCAGCATCGATGTGGGCGTGGGCTTTTTCGGGGTCGGTGAAGAAACCGGTGCTTTCGATGACGACATCAATTTCAAGATCTTTCCATGGAAGAGCCGAGGGTTCTTTTTCGGCGAGAACGCGAATTCTCTTTCCGTCGACGATCAGGTTTTCTTTGTCGGTTTTTACGTCGTGGTTATAAATTCCATAAGATGAGTCATATTTCAAAAGATGGGCAAGGGCTTTTGGGTCGGAAAGATCGTTGATTGCGACAATTTCAACGTCAGGTCTTTCAAAAGCAATTTTGAATGCGCTTCGACCAATTCTTCCAAAACCGTTAATTGCTAATTTTACCATTTTTCCTCCTAGGTACATTTTTTTCTATTATAGCACAAGCAGGATAAAAATAGCTAGATTTTTTCGGAAGATTCATCCGCGCTCCCATCAGAAAATAACAGAGGTGATCGGAGAAATGGAGCGCGCTTAGAAAAAATTATTTATCGCTTTTTCGGCGGTTGCAATCACGGCAGAGCGTTTGGCAGTTTTCGGAAGAAGTTTTTCCGCCTTGGCTCCAAGGAGTGATATGGTCGGCTTCCATTTCAGAAATTTCAAAATGTTCTTTACAGATTGGGCAGATTCCACCTTGGCGCTCATAAGCCTCGCGTTTTTGACTATCGGAAAAAGCGCGGATGCTGAGAAATCTTTCGTCGCCAGAGAGTAAATATTCATAGATGCCTTTTTTCGCCGTAACATCTTCATCTTGCATAAGTCGAGAAATTTCAATTTCAAGTTTTTGGGCGTCATAGGTGTTTTCGTGATATTTATTATAAAGTTCACCCCATTCTAGACCTTTCATTTCTTTGCGGTATGTTGGGAAAATAGTTTGCGCCCAAGAAATCACGGTTTGGAAGTATTGCCAGAGCCCAGAAGCGTTGTCGTCATGTTGGTGGCGAGACATATATTCTTCAATACTTCCGTCAGAAATCCATTTTAGAGCCGATTCGAGATAATCTTGGCGAATTGGCGAGCCGTTCATATATTTTTCGGCGAGACCATAGGCAGGACAGTTAGTTTTTGAGAAATGTCGTTTCGCATCAGTAAGCCACGGACCAGTATAAGTTGCATTCCTAAGTTCTTGTTCGGTCAATTTTACACCTGCAATATTAATAATCCTAAACCAGTCTAGTCTTTCACTATCAGTTCCTTCGCAGATATAAATGAATAAGCCATAGTTTTCGATTTTTTCTCTTTGATCAGAAGTTAAATTGTGCGCGTATTTTCCATCTACCGAGAAATCACCGTTGAGATATTGACAAAACGAAATCGTCCTTTGTTGTCCATCAAGCAGCTCAAATGTTCCATCGTCATTTTTCATCCAATACATTACGTTCAAAGGAAACCCTTTGTTAATCGTACTAATTACTGCCGTTCGTTCTTTATCGCCATAAACAAATTCGCGTTGATATTTTGGACGAATATTAAGTTTGCCGTCGAAGCCAACAATACCTTCTTCGTCACTGTCTTTATATCCATTAAAAACATCTTTAATTTTAATATTATGAAGTTCGATTTTCATTTTGTTCTCCTTTTGATTAGTATTCTAAAATATGTATGTTTTCCGTTAATATCTGTCCCATATGTTCCTGGCGGGTTCGTATAATCTGCTTCAATACAAGCATATCTGCCAATGCCATTGATTATTTCGAATTGGTCAGGGTTATATTTATCTAAAAATGTTATTGGCACACCCATAATTCCATTACGCCTTTTTCTTGATAAAGATTCGTTTGTATATTCGTTTTCCGTTGACAAGTGGTTGGGCAATTCTGCTTCTTTCGTCCCAGAGTCCTTCAGAAAAACCTTTTCCTTCAGATTCTGTTGCTCCGACAATTTCGAATTGGGCTGGATTCCACTTGTCGATAAATGTGATTGGGACTCCCATAATGCCGTTATGCCTTTCTTCTGATGATGATTCTGAAGTATGGCGTAACTCTCTCTCTCTCTCGTATAGGTCAAATCTTTACCATCGTTACCTTTGCGGAATTTTACTATATCAAATTGCTCTGGATTATGTTTGTCTAAGTACGTAATTGGAACGCCAACATCTTCGAAGTAGTCGCATGGAATGTCGCTAGTTTTATTAACATTAATAGCATCGTAGTTATCGTATTTGGGGTATTCTTCTGGAGTGTAATGTTTGTATAGAATGAGTTTTTCGTGACGCGCCTCGTAATCAATATTTGTATACCATCTAACTCCAACTACTCTAATATACTTATTCCCTTTTTCGTCTATTCTTAGCGATTTTGAACGGACTTCATAATAATCTGGTATTCTAAATTCTCTATCTCCGCTATGAATACTGTGTCCAAGCCAAAGCTTATTATCCTTAATTAATGGGAATATTTCTTTGTAAGTGATTGCATTTTGATTGCCGATAATAAGAAATTTTTTGTTGTATTTTATGAGTTGTGCGACATATTCGCGGAAGAGAGAAAAAGGAGGATTTGTGACAACTACGTCGGCCTCTTCGAGAAAGCCGATACATTCTTCACTACGAAAGTCACCATCGCCATCGAGGAGCGTGAGAGTGTTTTTGTCATTTTCTAACAGAAATCTAATGTCAGAAAGGTCGGTTGCGCCATCGCCGTTTTCGTCTTTTACTTCTGTTATTTCAATCATGTAGGGGAGTTTTTCGTCTTTATGAAAAAGTGGAAGGTCGTTTAGCTCTGTATGGGCGATTGGCGAGCCAGCATAGCTAGTGCAAATTAATTTCTTCAATCCAAGATAGTTAAAATTTAGAGCGAAGTATTTGAAAAAATTACTCTCAAAAGGATCATCACAATTACAAAGGACAACCTTATCTTTAAAAAAATCTTTGTAATGCTTTAGTTCTTTTTCAATGTCAATAAGTTGAGTATAAAATTCATCTTGTTTTGCGCGGTTGGCATTATGGAGATTTTTATTATCAGCCATATGTTCTGTTGCTTTCTCACAACAGAACGAGTTTTAGACACTGTCTACGCAAACAAAAATCGGACACTGTAGCAAGTGTCCAAACTATTTTAACAACAGAACATAGCGCTCGACTGTCTACAGTGCCCGATTAATAAGCACTATGGACAACAGATATGTTCTGTGTTTTCTGTTGTGTTAAATTTATAGTTTGGACACTTTGATTATATCATAAACATCGAGTGAGAAAAATCTCCCTGTTTTAAGTTTACTGTTCGGAAGTTTCGAGCGCGCCTCTATCAGTAGTTTTCTCTACAGAGGTATTGGTGTTGTTGACTTCCGTCATTGCAATTCCTTTCGTTTTACGCCCCTCGGCTTGATATACAAAAACCACACCCGATTGGATGTGGTTGTTGTTTTAATTATAGCATAGAAATTAAAATCAAGAAAACTATTTATTTTTTCATAAAAGTATATTATAATAATGGAAAGGTTGCCGTTCACGCTCCCCTTTTTGGAACGTGGACAGGCAACCCTTTTTTTATAATCTTTTTAGTAGTTTCCCGTTACGAATTACATATACTTGTTCTATATCGTTTCTTTCCATTCGTCTTCGTATAACCTTATACGCTTCAATGGCATTATATTTTGCTCCAGTTATATCGACAATTATATTTTTAGATTGATGTGAAGCGTATCTTATTTGAGTATCTAGCGTTTTTAATGTCCCAGATGTGCTTTTTATTTCAAATTTAATGTTATTTATTCGAATATCTGGCGTTTTCACTCCTCTTTTATTTGATTCAGCTAATACAGTTATTTTTCCTCCAAAATAATTATTGGCCCATTTTACTACTTTTTCTTCTCTCCTATTTAATGTTGCATTTTTTTCAAAAAGGACATTTGGTTTATTATTTACATATTCCTTTTCCCACTCCCGATAATTCATATTTTCGATATAGTAATTTTTCCCAGTTTCTGGGTCTCGAGCGATTCGAATTTCTGGTTCATATTCCTTGCTAATATATGGAACGATTGTCGAGCGACAGTTCGGATGGAGTGGTGGAGTATTTTCGCCTTGAACAGCATCTTTGACATCAAAAATCTTTCCGTCCATATCTCGGCAGATTTCTGAAGTGCGACTATCGAGAACAGCTAGATATTTGAATTTTTTAATGCCCATTTCTTCATAGGCCTCAATTTCGGCTTTATTCTTTGGATCAATTTTCATGATTTCTCCTTTTTTGGCTTTTCGGTCAAACAACCATAAAAAAAAGACGCCGTTTTAATGGCGTGATATGGTTCCATTATATCATAATTTCTGAAGAGTCAAAATGCGCTTCCATCAGAAAATAACAGAGGTGATCGGAGAAAGAAAGCGCGCTTCCATAAAATAAAAAAAGACCCCTTCGGGTCTTTTTTCTGAAACAGGCTAAGCGCGAGCGAAGTGTGCGAAAGCGCGGTTTGCTTCGGCCATGCGGTGACAGTCTTCTTTTTTCTTGAAGGCGGCACCGGTTTCGTTGTAGGCGTCGACAATTTCAGCTTCGAGGCGTTTGGCATAAGGCATTCCACCGCGAGCGCGGGCAGATTGAACGAGCCAAGAAAAGGCGAAGTGAAGTTGACGATGGCCGGAAATTGGGAACGGGATTTGGTAGTTTGCGCCACCGACACGGCGAGATTTGACTTCGAAATCTGGGGAAACGTTTGCGATTGCTTTTTCAAGAACTTCGACTGGATCCTCAGAATTTAATTTCTTTGCAGCACCTTCAATGGCGGAATAAACTGCACGTTCGGCAACCTGTTTCTTCCCGTCGAGCATGGATTTATTGATTAATCTTTGGACGAGGATGGATTGGTATCTTCGGTCAGGATTAACTTTTCTTTCTAGGGATTTAGTAGTTTTGCGTGGCATAATTACTTATCCTCCTTCTTTGCACCGTATTTTGAACGGCCTTGTTTTCGGCCTTGGACACCTTGAAGGTCAAGGGTTCCACGGACGATATGATAGCGAACACCTGGGAGATCAGGAACACGACCACCACGGACAAGCACAACAGCGTGCTCTTGGAGGTTGTGGCCTTCGCCGCCGATGTAGGCCCAAACTTCTTGGCCGTTGGTTAGACGGACACGAGCGACCTTACGGAGAGCGGAGTTAGGTTTCTTTGGAGTTTTTGTTGTTACTTTGATGCAAACACCGCGTTTCAATGGCGCAGGTTGGTTGTAGTAACGAGTCTTTAAGGTGTTTACGATTGAGCCAAGAGCTGGAGCTTTGGACTTTTTCGCAGAGACCTTTCTAGGTTTTCTAATCAACTGATTAATAGTTGGCACTTTTAAAAATTCCTTTATTATTTAATATTTTTCCTAGTTTTCTTACAGCAATAAAAAACCAGGATGAAACTCTTTAAAGATATTATACTACTTGTTGTTTATTTTTGCAAGATAGTCGAGCGTTTTTTCGATTGTTAGACGGTTTTTTATATCGATTTTAACGCGAGGGTCTTTGAGATTCTTTAGAGCCTCTGGGGATTTTTGGTATACGTCTTTCAATTCGGCAATTTTAGCGTCTACATCTTCGTCACTAGCAGAGATTTTTTCTTGCATCGCGAGGACTTGGAGAACGAGGGAAGCTTTTACGCGTTTTTCGGCGATTTTTTCGATTTCTTTTTCCCATTTTTCGAAGGTTTCGCCACCTGATTTAATATAATCTTCGAGACTTTGACCGCGGTTTTTGGCGTTGCGTTCAAAATCGTCTTTTATGAGGCGGAGTTGATCTTTTATGAGAATTTCTGGTGCGCTAACTTTAGACTTTTCGACAAGTTTTTCGACGAGTTCGTCTTTAAATTTGTCGGTTGCTTTTGCTTCGTTTTGGGCCTCGACGTTTTTCTTAATATCTTTTTTAAGCTCGTCGATTGATTTGAATGGGCCACATTTTTTAGCTAATTCTGCGTCGAGTTCTGGTTTTTTGATTTCGTTGACTTGTTTCAGAAGGACTTCAAAAACAGTCTTCTTACCAGCGAGGTCTTTGTTGAAGTAGTCTTTTGGGAAGGTGAGATTCAAATCAAATTTGTCGCCTGATGAATGACCAATAATTCCCTCTTCGAAACCTGGGATGAATTGGTTGGAGCCGAGGGTTAGATGATAGTCTTTTGCTGTACCACCATCGAAGGCTTTGTCATCTTTTTTACCAACGAAATCAATAATTACTTCGTCGCCATTTTCGGCTGGTTTTTTCGCGGTTTTCTTTTCGGCGTAGGCGTTTCTGATATTTTCGAGAATTTCGTTAACGTCTTTTTCGGATGCTTCAGTTTTTTCTTTTTTAACTTTAAGATTTTTGTAATCGCCGAGTTTTACATCAGGAAGAATGTCGGCGGTGGCTGTATATTCGGCCATTTCGTCTGGGACGTATTTTGTGACGTTTACTTCAGGAATAACTAATGGTGATTTTTCGGCTTTTTTGAACGCTTCTGGAATTGAAGTGCGAACGGCGATGTCGATAGCGAGCGAAGACACTTCGTTTGGGTTCATAATTTTCTCGGCAAGGTCGAGAGGAGCTTTTCCAGCTCTGAAACCTTCAACTTTGACATCTTTGGCAAGACGCTCGACGGCTTTTTTTCTAGCCTCTTTTAAATCGTTTTTGTCAAGTGAAACTGTTAGTTCAACTTTTGTGTCGGATAAATTTTTTGTAGTAACTTTCATTACCCAATTATAACATTTTTTATAGAGATAATAAAGATGTTAGAATTGGATGGTTTTGTTCACTTTTGTGCGGAAGTGAGTTGAAGTGGTTTTTGGATTTGCGTTTAGCTTTATATCAGGGGAAAGGACGTTGTTTTTGTCGAAGATGTTCTTGATTGAAGTGTAAATTTTTCTTTCTTCTGGCGTTAGATCGTGGTTTGTAAGAAGGGCTTTCAGTCTTCCTTCTGGACTTCCGCCGGCGAGATGGCCGTGGTGGATTTTTAGAAGCATGTTGAAATCGCGTAAAAATTCGACGATAAACAGCCTGCCTTCTTCGGTTTCAATTTTTATGTTTGGCCTGATTGAGTAGATGTTTGTTGCGAAGGAGCCAAAGAGGTTGAGTTTTACGTTATATTTTTTCTCGAGAACAGTGAGGCTTTCGATTAGACTCGGCAGTTCGACGTTTGGAATATGAACATCGGTTATGATTGGGGAATGTTCGCCTTTCGAGCTTTTGTTTAGGTAGATGTAGAGTGGGTTGGATAATTCGTGGAAGCTTGAGGCTTCTTCTGGATCATTGAGTTCGACACGGGTGGATTTTGGAAGTGAATCGTAGAATTCTTTAACTTTTGTTTTGTTGAAATGGTTCGGAATAAATGTCGCCTGGACGATATATTTGTTTGATAAGATTTTCTTCGGAATTAGCGACGGTTCTTTGCCGAGTTCAAAGGCTGACTTAAAAATTTCCGAATCGAAAAGTAATAATTCGACTGGGCTTAGGGTTTTTGCGACGGAAAGGATTTCGAAAATTGACTGGAGCGAGTTTGAGGAAGTGATGATATGATATGGAACGGCAGGAATTGGTTCAACGCGAAGGATAATTTCGGTGATAAGACCAAGGGTACCTTGGGAGCCGTAGAAAATTGGAAGAAGGTCGAAGGTTTTGCCGTCGTCTTGAGAACAGCGAGAGACGGAAGGATAGCCTGATAAATCTTGGGTAATGAAGAGTTTTTGCATTAAATCTTCATTTTCTTCGATTAATTTGCTAATTTCGCGATATATTTTTCCTTCGAGGTTATCTTGGGACTGTTTTTTGACGAGAGATGCTTTTTTTAGTGGGACAGTTTGGATGCAACTTCCGTCAGAGAGAACAACTTCGATTCTTTCGATATAATTCATGATACCGCCGAAAAATGCAGCTTGTGTGTCGGTTGGACAGTTTGCGATAAGCCCACCGATTGTTTCTTTTGGATTGGCGTTAATCGGAAGGCAGAGACCGTGGGTCGAAAGAGCGGAGTTAAGTTGTTCGAGAGTTACGCCTGATTGAATATGGATTAGACGGTCGTGGGTGTCGATTTCTTTGATTTGGTTCATTTTTTCAGTAGAAATCAACAAGCCTGAAGTTAAATCTGCGCCTGTAGCGTCTAGCCCGCTACCCCAAATTCCAGTCGGAATTTTGTAATCTTTTTCTGCGAGCTGATCGATGAATTTAATGATTTTCTCGACATCTTCGGTTTTTTCAGGAAATGCGACAATTTTTGGCATGAATTTTAGAACTGAGCGATCTGTAGAATAAGCCTCAAGAATCGACTCTTTATCAAAAGCATTACCGGAAATTTGACGGTTTAAATAAACTGCGATTTTATTCATTTGACCCACCAATTAGCATAAATATTATTATATTATAATTTATTAAATTTGGAAGAGGGTTTTTAGTTTTTCGAAAACTTCTTCGATCGTGCCTGAAGCATCAACAATTGGGATACTAAGATCTTTAGCAATTTTTTCGTAAGCGTGATTAACCCGTGATTGAAAATCGTTGCCTTTAACTTCGAAGGTCTCGAGGGCTTTTCCGCGTTTTTTCTCACGTTCTTCGCGAACTCTATCGGGAAGCGTAAGAATAGCTGATTTTTCTGGCCTTACATAGTGTGATGGCAAGAAATCGTTTGTCAAACGGGTGATTCTTGATCTTGATATTCCTTCTCCATAACCTTGATATGCGAGTGTTGACCACCAGTTTCGCGCTGAAATTACATAGCCTCCTTTTTTTAAAACTGGCTCTGCTAATTTATGCCAAAGTTCTAAACGAGATGCTGTGAAAAGTGCGACGTTTGTAAGTGGCTCAAGATGGTAATCTTTACCCTTGATAACAATTAAGTCATGAATGTCATGGGCTTGAGGTAGGTCGCCGTCTGGCTCGTGCAGAGTTAAGACTTCTTTCCCTTGTTTGCGGAGGTATTCTGCAAAAAGTTCGACTTGAGTAGATTTTCCAGTTCCATCTTGACCTTCTATGACGATATACATTATTCTTCTCCCTTTTGATATTTATAAAAACATTTTGGGCAAAGCGCGCGATATTCGATTTTGGAGCTTCCGTCATCGATTAAGATGTCTGGGCCTTCAGTTGTCAGCTTATTATTTAGAAAACGACAATTCATTGTTGCTTTACGACCGCATTCGCAGATTGTTTTTAATTCTTCTATATCATGTGCAATTTGAAGAAGACGAGTGGCACCTTCGAATCCACCATCTTCTTGGCGGAAATTTAATCGGAGGCCATAGGCCATAACTGGGATATTTAGATCCGTTGTGATTTTTAGAAGTTCGTCAACTTGTTTTTTTGTTAGGAATTGAGCCTCATCAATGAGGATACAGGAAACTTTTAGATATTTTTTGGCGATTTTTTCGAAGATATTTGTTTTCTTATCGAAACAAAAATCTGTTTCGCGTTCTGGGCCGATACGTGTTAAAAGTTTTGAACCGTTTTTTGTGTCAGTTTTTGGTTTTATCACACAAACTTTATGACCACGTTCTTCATAGTTGAAAGCAACTTGGAGTAGTTGCATGGTTTTGCCGCACCCCATTGCGCCGTAGCGAAAATATAATTTTGACATAAACCTCCGTTTTTAAAATTATAACACGTAAATTTCTACGTGGTAAATTGTGAGTTATATAAATCGTAATAAAAGCCTCCTTTTTTCAAAAGTGAGTCGTGGGTACCTTGTTCAACAATTTTTCCGTTGTTTAGAACGATGACCAAATCCGCGTTGCGAATTGTTGAAAGACGATGAGCGATAACAAAGCTTGTTTTGCCTTTTGTAAGTTTATCGAATGCTTCTTGAATTAATTCTTCGGTTCGAGTGTCTACGTTTGAGGTTGCTTCGTCAAGGATTATCATTGGCGGATTCGCAATCATGGCGCGAGCTATAGTTAAAAGTTGTTTTTCGCCTGCCGAAATATTATCGGAGTCTTCTGATATGACAGTTTTGTAGCCGTGTGGTAACGATTCGATTACATGATCTACATTTGTAATTTTGGTAATTTGTTTGATTTTTTCTATGTTCGCGTCTGGGTTCCCGTAACGCAAGTTGTCTTCAATTGTGCCTGAGAATAGCCAAGTGTCTTGGAGTACCATACCAAAAAGGTCGCGAACATTTTCTCGTGATAAATTGGTTGTAGGAATATTGTCAATTAAAATTTGCCCTTCATCTGGATCGTAAAAGCGCATGAGAAGATTTATTAAAGTTGTTTTGCCGGCGCCTGTTGGCCCAACAATAGCAACTTTATTTCCTGGTTCGATTTTGGCTGAAAAATTATGAATGATTTCTTTATCTTTATTGTATGAGAAAGAAATATTTTTAAATTCGACGGTGCCGGTTGATGTCTTCAAGATTTGTTCGGATTGGTTTTCAAGCTCCTCTGGTTTGTTTAGGAAATCAAAGATTCTTTCAGAAGCTGCAAGCGTGAGCTGGATGTTGGCTGTTAACTCGGCGAGACTTGTGATTGGACGATTGAAGCGATTGACGTATTGGATAAAGGCCTGAAGGCCACCAATTGATAGCCTGCCTGATAGAACTGAAATTCCGCCAACAATACATATTAATATATAGCTAAGGTTCGTGAAAATGTGAGTAAGTGGGAAAGCAAGACGTGCAAGGAATTCACTTTTTTTGACTTCTTCGGATAGTTTTTCATTAACTTTGTTAAAGGCTTCAAAAGACTCATTTTCGTGCGAATTTGATTTAATAATGATTTGTCCAGAATAATCTTCTTCAATAATGCTATTGAGTTTACCGAGCGTGGCTTGACGCGAAGCAAAGTATCTTTGTGCTTTCGACATGACTTTACCTGTGACCAGGATTGAAATTGGTATGGCGACAAGCGCGATAGCTGAAAGCGGGATCGAAATGCTAAGCATGATAATTAAAATACCAATGATTGTTATTGTTGAATTTATAATTTGAGCTAGCTCTTCGGTAAGAGAATTAGCAAGAATATCGACGTCGTTAGACATCCTAGAAAGGATATCTCCGTGTTGATGTTTATCGAAATATGAGATTGGCAGACGATTTATTTTCGCGAGTATTTCGGTTCGAAGTTTTTGTGTGTATTTTGCGGTTAAAACTCCAAAAAGAACTTGCTGGATATAGTTAAGAATGCCGGATGTTAGGTAAAGAATTATGAGTTCGATTGCTAGTTTTCCGAGTGGTCCCCAATCAATATGCCCTGTTTTTGCAAAGCTACTTGTTGCTGAATTTGTCATATCTCCGAGTAATTTTGGGCCAAAAATAGAAAGAAGGGATGAAATGATTGTTAAAATAATGCCTATAAAGATACGAAATCTCCAGGGTTTTAAAGAACGCGCAAAAACTTTAATTGCGTTTTTTATATCTTTTGGTTTTTGGTTTGCTGTTCTTTGAGGACCCGGCATTATTTTTCCTCCCTGGCGTTTAACAGCTCTTTTTCGAATTCAGCCTCCGATAATTGTGATTTAACTATCTCGTTGTATATTTTACATGTCCTGAGTAGGCTATGATGATTCCCCTTTCCAACAATGCGTCCTTTGTCTAGGACAATAATTTGATCGGCATCTTTAATTGTATTGATTCTTTGGGCAATTATTATTGTTACGCTTTCTTTTACAATTTCTTTTAATTCTTCTCTGAGTTTTTTATCTGTTTTCATATCAAGTGCGGAGAATGAATCGTCGAAGATGTATATTTCTGGGTTTTTTGCGATTGCACGAGCAATAGAGAGACGCTGTTTTTGTCCGCCAGAAACGTTTGTGCCACGTTGTGATATTTTTAAGTTGTACTTTTCTGGATTTTTTTCAACAAATTCTTTTGACTGGGATATTTTCGAAGCTTTTTCCATTTTTTCGTCAGTTATATTTGGATTTGAAAATTTAATGTTTGATTCTATTGTTCCACTAAAAAGAATTCCGCGTTGAGGAACGTATCCAATCTTTTTCATCAAATCTTTTTTTGAAAAATCTTTTACATTTACGCCATTGATTAAAACTTTTCCATTTGTAGCGTCATAAAATCTTAGAATAAGATTTGCGATTGTTGATTTTCCAGAGCCAGTGCTCCCAATAATAGCGGTCGTCTCTCCGACTTTTGCTTCAAAGCTGACATCATTTAAAACATTATCTTCTGCTTCGCCATATCGAAAATCAACATCTTTGAATATAACAGATGGTGTTTTTGATGGCTCTGTCTTCGTCTTTTTTGGCCAGATAATTTTTGAATGAGTATTCAATACTTCTTTGATACGCCCTGCGGAAACGTTTGCGCGCGGGATACTTACAAAGAACAAAGTTAGAATCATAAATGACATGACGACCTGGATGGCATACTGCATAAATGCCATCATGTTACCAAGATAGTTTGCGTCGAATTCGTAGTTTTTTAAACCAATCCAAATACAAAGTAGACAGATCCCGTCGAATACAAAAGTAATGATAGGTGTGACGAGCCCCGTGACTTTACTCATCCAGGTTAAAATGCCCGTTAATTCTATGTTGGTTTGGCTAAATTTTTTTCTCTCAATTTTTTGATTGTTGAATGCACGTATGACGCGAATGCCAGTTAAATTTTCACGCGTAATAAGTGTAATTTTGTCGAATAGTTTTTGGAATATTTTAAATTTTGGAATTGCAAATGAGATTATTGAAATAGCTGATATGAGAATTATGGCTACTGCAAGCGCGATTATCCATGTCATGTCTTGTGCCGTTGCGAAGGCTTGAATCAGGGCAACTATTGCCATCATTGGCGCTCTAAGAAACATCGATAAGATCATTGAATAGGTCTGTTGGACTTGGTTTACGTCGTTTGTTGTGCGTGTAATTAATGATGCGGTGCTGAATTTGTCATTGTCTGCGATACTAAAATTTAAAACTTTAGCATAAATATCTGCGCGAAGATCGCGGGAAAAACGTGAGCCGATATATGCTGACAAATAGCCCGAAGCGATTGCGCATAGTGAGGAGACTAGAACGAAAACCAACATTCTTAACCCTGATTCATAAATGAAAGCTATATTGTTTTCGACGATACCATTGTTAACGATTTTCGCCATTTCGGACGGCAAAAGTAATGTGAACCATGTCTGTGTGGCTGTTGCGAATGCGAGTAGAATGCACTGCAAGAAATATGGCTTTAGGTATTTTGCCAGTTTTAACATTTCAGTTCGTCTTCTTTGGCGCTTTTCGCTTGCTATTAATTTTTTCTTTTATGTCGTCGAGTAGATAGTGTTTAGTTCTTTTTTCATACGCAATTAGCGAGTAGATAGTTACGCCGGCAAGGATATAAGAATAATAGCTGAAGAATCTCCAGAAAAGCATTGCCCAGAAAACGTAACCTGACGTAAGGCTAGAAAAGACAAAGAAGAATGAACCTTCTGCTGCGCCTGCGTTTCCTGGAGTAGGAATGAAGTAGATTGCACTTGAAATCGAGATGATTGTTACGAAACAGGTAAAGAATTCGATGTTTCCGCCAAATGCTTTTAGAACAAAGAATGGAATGAAACTGACAAAAACTTGGAAAACAACACTGAGTAAAATAAGGCTGATAGCAAGCTTTTTGTCTTTGAAGATTGTTTTGATGCACTTTACGTATTGGTCGATTGTCTTTTCTGCTTTTTCTACAGATTTTTCTTTATCTTTTACGATATGAATTTTTGCAAGCAGTTTCACAAAAGAGGTGACAATTTTTGAAACCGTACTACGGAAGAATGTTGCAAGTAATATTCCGATTGGAAATACCGCATAAAACATTAACCCTAAACATCCTGAGCCAAGAACTCCAATCGATATTCTGTTCCCGAGAAGGATAAAGGTTGGAATTGCGACGAGCAAAAAACCGACTTGGGTCGTTATCATGCCGATCATAGGTATGATTGTCGAGTAGCCGTTTTTTATTCCGTGTTTTTTCATATACATGAATTGGAATGGTTGCCCGCCAACGGCTGCGGGTGTGATGTTGTCGTAATAACGACCGAGGATGAATGTTCTGATTGCTGTTCTTGGGTCGAAGACGTTACAGCATCTTTTCATCATCAAGATATATTTTGTAATTTCTGCACTGATTGCCACCAAAAATGTCATTAATGCGGGAATAAGAAGCCAGCCGTTCAAGTTTACATCACTAAATTTAACGGCATTTTCTTTATCGGCAAATTCGGAAAGTGCTGTCCAGAGGATAATTGCGGCGTTAAAAACTACGAAAATAGCAACTAAAATTCCTTTTTTCAGGTTTGGCTTTCTCTCCGACTCTGAATTAACCATGAGAAAATTATACCACAAATCGATTTATTATTTATCGATATTTCTAATATGCCTTTCATATTTTGGGTCGTAAGCTGGCGTTGTGATTAGCAATTGCTTCAGATTACCTTTATAGTAAATTCTAGTTCCTGGTTCTATAGATAAAATATCACCAGCTTGAACATCTATTTTTTCATCATCTAGATAAAATGTTCCCGACCCCTCCAAAAAAATATAAGTAAAGGTGCTTTTGTCGTGAATAAATTCTTCAAAATGGCCTTCTTTTACCGTCTCCATGACTACGGACAGATTGTTATTAATCGCGCCGTAACCGATAAAGTCTACACCATTTTTATTAAATTTTGTCGTACTCTCAAAATCAATTTTTTTGTATGGCATAATTCTCCTTTAATCATTGAAATTTTATCATACTTAATTTGGTTATGGTATAATTATCTTAAACAAGGAGGTTAATGAGTAAGACTATTAGTTTTGAAACGAAAACATTTGTGAGATTTTGGCTTGTTATTTTAGGTTTTGCATTTGTTGCTGGCTTTATATTTTTGGCTTGGAAAGGGCTTTTAATTGTTGGGATTGGTCTTTTTCTTGCAATTGCCATTAAGCCTCTTGCCGATAAAATTAATAATCTTTTTTTGAAAAGAAAAAAGACAAATAAAAAACAGCTTTCGTCTGTTCTCGCTTTTTTGATTGTAATTTTTGCAATTTTAATAATTGTCGCCGTGATTGGACCAGTTGTTGTCTCTGAGACTGTCAGGTTCGTTGGGAATCTTCCTGATATGTTCGAAAAAACTCTGGGTGGATGGGAAGGCGTGAATAACATTGGTAGGAATTTTGGTTTAGAAAATCTAAAAGATGATATGATTTCGGCAATCTCAAATGTAAGTTCAGATATTTTAGGAAATCTCGGGAATACGGCTTTTGCAACTTTCGGTGCTGTGGTTGGGGCTATATCGGCTGGTGGCCTCTCTTTGATTTTAACGCTTCTCTTTTTGCTCGAAGGCCCAAAGTTATATAATGAATTTTGGGTAAGATTGTCCGGTAGAAAAAAAGACGAAGCGACAGAAGAAGCTAGAAAGATTACGAGTAAAATGGGGAATGTAATTTCTACTTATGTTGCTAAACAAGTAACAATTGCGTTACTTGATGGGGGTGTAACTGCGTTTGTGGTGTTTATCCTCTCTTTGATTTTTAATTTTGAGCCGGCACTTGCGCTTCCTATGGGACTAATTACGATGACTTTTTATTTAATTCCGATGTTTGGGCAGATAATTGGCTGTGTCCTTGTCTCCCTAATTCTTTTGTTTAGTAGTCCGCTAGCCGGCATCGTCTTTGCGGTATTTTATATTATTTATGCACAAATCGAAAATAATGGAATTGCGCCGAAGATTCAAGGTGACGCCCTGATGCTTTCACCTTTGATCGTCTTGGCTTCTGTGACGATTGGTGTTTATGTTGCTGGACTTCTTGGTGCGATTGTGGCTATTCCGATTGCGGGCTGCATAAAGGTTTTGATTGACGAAATTCCTCGCTTGAAAGAAATTAGAGAGCTTAGAGAGAAGAGTTAGATATATTGCCAAATTTGGCCGTTTGGCGTGTCTTTTACTGATATGCCTGTGTTTTCGAGTTTTGAGCGAAGTTCGTCGGATTTTTCAAAATTCTTTTCTTCCCTAGCTTTTTTTCGTTCTGCTAATAGTTTTGTCTGCTCTTCTGTGATATTCGGTGAATCATTTATTAGATTTAGGCCAAATAATTCATCAATAAATTCCCATATAGATTTTGATGTGGTTTCTGGGAGTTGATCTATGAGTGCAAATGCGGAAGCGGAATTTAAGTCGTTATTAACCGCATTGAGAATTTTTTCTTTGAAGTTTTTTTCGGAAGTTTCGAGTGCGCTTCCATCAGCGTTTTTAAGGGTTGATTGGTATATCATGGCGATTTTATTGCGCCAGTTTTTGCGACGGTTTTTGACTGCTTCTAAGTCACTAAAAGAAAAGTTTCTCGTTCCTGAATATGTTCCAGAAAGAACCCACATTTTATAGTCCATTGGTGAAAAACCTTTTTCTGCAAGATCCTGAAGAGTATAAATGTTACCTAAAGATTTAGAGATTTTTTCATTGTCTATTGTAATGAAATTACAGTGGAGCCAGTATTTTGCGAGTGGTTTTTCTGTCATAGCATATGTTTGCGCGATTTCGTTGGTATGATGGATTGGAATATGGTCAATTCCTCCTGTATGGATATCAATTGGCTCGCCTAATTCTTTATGAATAATTGTTGAACATTCAAGATGCCAGCCTGGATAGCCTGGGCGATTAAGGAAGTCCCAGCGCATTGCATGTTTCTCGCCTGGTTTGATGAATTTCCAAACGGCGAAATCTGAGACATTTTTTTTCTCAGAATTAAAATCGACTCTAGCTCCCGCCTTCAATCCTTCAAGATCGAGACGAGCAAAATTTGCATATTCGGGGAATTTTGAAGTGTCAAAATAAATACCATCTTCGGTCTCGTAGGTATAGTTTTTGTCAATCATTGTTTGCACTGATTTTTTGTCTTCTTCTATGTAATCGGTTGCACGGCAGAATTTATCGGGTAGGAGGAGATTTAATAACTTGTAATTTTTAATAAAATCATCAATATAATACTCTGCAATTTCCCATACAGTCTTTCCTTCTTTTCGGGCGCCTTTTTCCATTTTGTCTTCGCCATCATCTTCATCTGATGTAAGATGTCCGACGTCGGTGAGATTTATAATTCGTTTTACGTTATAGCCGTTTAATTTCATGGTTCTTGTTAATAAGTCCCAATAAATATATGATGCGTAATTACCAATATGTTGATAGCCATAGACGGTTGGGCCACAAGAATAGATTTTTACTTCGTTTGGGTTAATTGGTTTAAATTCTTCTAATTTTTTTGTGGCTGTATTTTTAAGTTTAATCATATCCGTTCCTATTTCTCATTGGAAGTTAAGAGTTGGTAAGAGATTTTTACGATATCTTTTAAAGCGTCTTCGTATGTTAAATTGTAGGTTCTGAAACCGGACGCATATGGATGACCGCCACCGCCAAAATAGCCAGCAATTTGGTCTGCAATTGGGAGCGACGTGCGAATTTTGCCAGTCAATTTGCCGTCAGGATATGTTTTAATGGCGATAGCGATTTTTACGCCCTCCACAAGTCTCATTTCTTCTAGGATGAGGACATTTGGATTATATTCGTCTGAATATTCTTTGATGTCATCCCATGGAATATGGACGGTAGCGAGTTCTCCGTCGAGTGAATATTCGATTCTTTTGATAAGGTCAGCTTTATAAGAAAGAATTCGAGGTGATTTCTTCATAAATTCACGTCGTTTTTCTTCTAATTCGGCAATATTGGCGCCTAGGTCAACTAATTCTGCGACAGTGCGGAAAGTATCTGCGGTGACTGTGGCGGAAGATAGACCGAGAGTGTCGGCGAGAATACCGGAAACTATTGCTTCAGAGGCGAACTTATTTGTTTCGAATTTTAGTGTTTTTGCGATTTTATAGATGAGATCGCAACATGCCGGAAGTTGTTCGATGATTTTTTCATGAGAAAAACTAAGATCATCTTCGGTTTCATGATGATCGAGAACGAAAACTGGTTTGGTTTCTAAGGCTTCTTTGATTTTTGAGTTATCGAGAAGTTTGCTGAGAAGAATTTCGGCGGCGGTGTCGACAATAATATAACCATCAGTATCGAAATCAAATTCGTTGGAAATTCTTGACCAATCTTGGTAATAATGTAGGTATTTTGGAATGTCTACTGGACAATAATGAGAGATTTCTTTGTCATCAAGAATATAATCAAGAGCAAGTGCCGAGCCCAATGAGTCGCCATCGGGATTTTCAGCTTGGATTATAGAGATCTTTTCTTTGTTTTTGAGAAATTCTGCAAAATTATTGTACATGTTTTTATTATAACATGATTCTTATCAATATCTAGGCGCTAGCGGATGTAGATATACCGTTGTTGACCTCCCACTCTCCTTAGCTTGAGCATAGGCCCAATAGTAAGAAAGTGGATTGATATCGAACTTCTCTGCTGCGCCAAATTGTGTACGGCTTAACTGTAGTTTATTAGCAAAGACAGGACCTTTAACAACAAGTTGATCATTACAGACATTGGCGTTGTAATCATTTGGCCCTTTGATTAGTTCCTTGCCAGAGTCTTCGGCGCTCGGTTGATTGAACGTACAAGTATCAATTGTACCTGAGCCGTTGTTATCTGCATCCGCAATTAGCCATGCGTTAATTTCTGTGACGGAGTCATCAATATTAATATTCCCATCAGCAATAATGATATATTGAGGAATTTGGCTGAGTTTAGTGTAGCCGCTACCTTCATATGTATCGTATTTAATATTGCCGTTGATATTGATATCTCTCGTCGCGTAAATAACATGAGTGGTGCTATGTTGGAGCGTGAGATTTCCTATATCTAGATCTCCATCTTGATATGTGTAACGATAGGCATTGTTAGTATCTCCATATGTGGTTGTGTTGCAATTAACTAGAGTAGTAAAATCGCCATTCGTATAGCAGTAGTATTGGGAATCTTGGCCATGAGCATTGGCAGTAGTGGGTTGGATAGAAGAAAGACCATGGTCTTCGATACCGTTAACTTTTCTATATTTGCTTAAGAGCCTGGTTTTAGTGTTGGTTGATACAATACTTTGGTTATGGCCGATTGTGGAGATAGCAGTACCAGCTGGATCTGTGGCATCTAGGTAAGTTTCGTCAACGGAGGGGGTACCTTTGTCCTCACAAGTTTTATTGTTAATTGTAAGCGGATGATGTTTACAATCATAGCTATCATCTACTTTTTCTTGCCCGATTGTTTTACCAGATGCGAGACCTCTAATATTATTTTTACCAATCACACCATAGTCAGCCCATGAGCCGATAATGAACGTACTACCACCGCCGAGACGTGTGTGCTGATAAATCTTAGTTTCTATATTTCCTGTAGAGAAGACACTACCTCCCCAGAATTCTGCATGTGGAACACCAATGAGAGTAGCACAGGCAAGTTTAGAGTAAAGATAGTTATTATTTGGCGTACCGCCATTACTGCCATTGACATAGCCGCCGTTATTATTTGTATCCTTGTTACTATCAGTATGGTTAACTCTGAGGTAGAAACAGAGGAGTTGACCAACTTTGTCGTCTCCATAACTATAATCTATTGAGTCAGAAGTTTTTACTCCACTAGAGCCCGGTTCTTCTCCAGTTGCTTTCTTTTGGGCGTACTTGATACCATTGCCTTTGTCATCGTTGAGATCTATGAAGCCTGCAGATTCTGCACCAGGAATACCATTGCCGGAGCCTAACACCCCATTGTAATAGTTACGCTGATTCGTATCCTCAACTAGGATTTTGTATATTTCTGCTTTTGTATCTTTTGGTGAATAAGATGGGTTGCTCTCTTCTGAGTTTGCTCTGTTAATGACTTCTGCGGAAAGTGTAACTGAGCCGTCGGTGACGAAGAGACCGCCAGGTTGGTTAATCGCAAATTTTTTGATTGATAGATTGTAGTTCCAAGGGCGAGAGACTTTGAACTTAACGTTGGCTTTAAGCTCACCTGTCTCTTTAAGGCTTTTATCAGCCTGAAGTTCATATTTTGAAGCTATATGACCGCCTTGAAGGAATTCTCTGTCTTTGGTACCAAGAGCGATAGCATTACCGCTACTATGTTCATCTGCAGTGTTGTCGATGGTGTATGTATAGCTTTCCCCCTCTGAAGTGAGCAACGGGTCTTTTGGATTTATGCATTCTTGATTATTAACGGCTAAACGGAATGGTATGGTGCTTATGTCGACACCTGATTTTCTGAGATCGCCATCTATATACCATGGAATATCGTAATCATCCATGGCCTCACAACCTTTGCTGGTGGTGTTTTCGTCAGCCTTAGCGGTAGCAGCGTGGTTATAGGTTGCTTTTATACTATCGTTATTGTCAGATCCTGCAAAGATTGTATCATCGTACTTTTTGTCTACTGCGTCAACTGGTCTATCATTAGTTTGATTATTATCGAGGTTTTCTGGGGGATTTGTAACGGTTGCTTCAGTATAGGCTCCACTGCCTGGAGGCGTTACCGTACCAGTGAAGGTATTTTTATCAACCGACAATAGTCTGGTCCTAAATTCTGTGCCATAGATGTTGCCG
>JAFWNF010000002.1 GCA_017510445.1 Candidatus Saccharimonadota bacterium | reverse complement strand
TTATTATCGAGGTTTTCTGGGGGATTTGTAACGGTTGCTTCAGTATAGGCTCCACTGCCTGGAGGCGTTACCGTACCAGTGAAGGTATTTTTATCAACCGACAATAGTCTGGTCCTAAATTCTGTGCCATAGATGTTGCCGGGGCGGCGAACGTAGCGTGTATCAGATTTGATTTTGTGGCCATTATCTGTGTATGTTTTTTCATAGCCAATTAATTCGGATGTTATATCATCTAAGGTTTTGTAGTCGTCTGTTAAGACTCCGTCGGTATATTCTATTGTCGTTGTATACGATTTTGTATATTTTTTATAAAAGGTATATGTAATACTTTCTGAAGGTATAGTGGCAAAAGAAGTGATTGGTTGTGTTTCTCCTGGATTAATGTCAACATAACCTTCGGAAATAACTGGTGTTGGCTTATTATTCATAACGTCGCTCATAACACCTGTGCTGTTTAGTAAGTTATCAAAAGCAATTTTGCCATTGCATTTTGTGAAATTAAGAAACGCATTTCCGCCTTTGCCTATTTCTGACTGGACGTCTTTGTCTTGGA
Organism: Candidatus Saccharimonadota bacterium; assembly: GCA_017510445.1. Classification (GTDB taxonomy): domain Bacteria; phylum Patescibacteriota; class Saccharimonadia; order Saccharimonadales; family Saccharimonadaceae; genus Nanosyncoccus. The sequence goes on along the minus strand of JAFWNF010000002.1, from coordinate 169,433 downwards.
GTGTATAAATTGCTGCTTGGCCAAAAAGTGCGGCGTTTTGCAGAAGTTTTTGCAAAATTGTGCTCATGATATCTCCCTGGGTATCGGCACTAGCGTCGCTATCATAATTAGTTGTAGACGTATCTTCGCCGGCGTTTTGCTTTAGAATTCTATAATTATGGACAAATTTTTTAAAAACATTCCACGAACTTTTCATAATTTGTGCAGTATCTTCTAAATTAGATTTACCGCAGATTTTTAAATCGTCTACTACTGAATTTTTCAGAGTACTTACTAGAGTATCGAAAGCGCCTTCTGCTGCGGATACCGCTGCTAGCGAACTAGTTGTGATTGGATTTTCCTCGCCTGGATAAAAATCCGCAGGATTTTCACTGTTTTTAAAATCAAAACTCTGTGTTATGCCTGAGCCTAATTGATGAGAAAGATTTCTGTATTTTGGATCAGGGTTACTACTATCGAATAATTTTTCAATACCCATCGAAAAGTTGTAATTTATGGGGCCAAATGTTGTGGTAGAATAAAAAACTTCTTGATAGTGGTATGAATCAGTTGTTTTTACAGGCTCTGGCTGGTCGGAGTTAATCTTAGGAGTAGTAGGCTTTGGTTTGTTTTCAACCTCCACGCAGAGAGGTGAGATAGAAGGAGTTTTATGGCCTCCTCCACCGTCGCTAATTGTAAGGTTACTTGTCATTGTCTGTTCTGCACAAATTGTCTCGTTACCTATTACATTTGGATTAACGCTTCCTTTAAGTGCGTCTGCATTGACATTAACTGGTACTGCGGTGGCCGTTGACCAGCTATTTTTATCAGTTGCTTGGTTGGTCATTGTGGTGCTAGAGTCGACGTTGAAATAGGGAGAGCCTGTATCTATATGATCGGTCGTGTATGTAACATTATTTGCTCTGGCGTCATTATTTCCTGTGAAGGCCATAGAGCATAGATATTTTCCTACCATACCACTATCGGATGATGATATGGTTACAGTGTCATGCGAACAGCTTGAATCATTAGAAATCCATTCGTATGTCATTGTGGTCCAATCATCATGGCCACTATACCAAGCGTCACATGCTTGTTGAACGTAGACGTCTTGACCACTTTTACACTCATCAAGAGTTGAGGCGAATGAATTATCTGGCTTTTGGGTAAGGAAAATTAGAAAAGATGTCATGCCGGCTAAAAGAAAGAGACAAAAAATCCTTTTTCCTTTTCTGGATTTTAGATTATAAGTAAGGTGTGATGACTGTTTTTTGCTTTTTTTAAAAATAAGATTTTCTTTCACAAAAAGACCTCCAAATTTTCCATAAGCTTATTATATTATATATAAATATAAAACGCTAGAGTTTTTTGTAAAAAGAGCCCCGAAGGGCTCGATTTTTAGTTTTTGTTTATGCGTTTTTTCTTGACTATGATTAGCGTTGAAGCTGTGACAATTAGGATTGGGAAGACAATACTGAGCTTCGCGAAGTCGGTGGTTCCGGTGAAGAAGCCGGTGTCCGGATCTAGACCACCATTCTTTCCGTCTTCGGAAGATCCACTGTTTTTATCACTATCTTTATCGTCTTTTTTGTCACTATCTTCTTTATCGTCATCTTTTTTATCGTCTTCATCGCCATCTGTATCTGGAGTGTCTGGTGCTGGCTTTTCGATTCTGAAGGTCGTTGAGATGACTACTTCATCATCATAATATACATCAAGGCTATGGATTCCGACTGCTAAAGTGTCAAGGAAGGATTTTTGAAGTGTAACAACTGTACTACCTTCGGTTATGATATAGTCTTTGTTTTCTTGAATTACTTTTCCGTCGACTTCAACGCGGTGGGCAAAGAATTTCTTAGCAATTTCGATCTTAAAGACAGCTTCTTTGTCTTCGCCGATTGTATAGGTCTGGTTTTCAATCCATTTAAATTCGACGTCATACGCTTTGCCTTCATATGTTGCGGTGTAAGTTTCATGACCTGTGACTGCGTGGATTTCTTTATCCCAACCAGTGAAAGTATATTCTAGGCTTGGAGTTGATTCGCGCGTTGGAGCGGTTGGCTCAGTGATAGTTTCACCATAATGATAGGTCTTCGAGCTAAGAACTGTACCGTCGTAGTCTTTGAATATTATTGTGTAATCGATATAGTGGGGTTCAAAGACTGGAGCGTAAGTCGCTTCGCCGGTCACAGAAGTGATTTCTGGACTCCAACCAGTAAACTCATATGTATATGTATCGTCGGCATCTTTGGTTGGTGTTTCGCCAGTATAAGCTGGGGTTTCACCATAATCAACCTCTGAACTTTGTAATTCGTTGCCATCTATATCATTAAAGGTGATTGTGTATTTATTGACTGTTGAACTATAAGTAGCGCCGTAGGTTGCTTCGCCAGTCACGGAAACGATTTCTGGGGTCCAGCCTGAGAATGTGTAGGTGTATTGAGCCGTAGCTTCTTTTTCTGGGGTTGATCCGCTATAAACTGGGGTTTCACCATATTCAATTTCGCTATTTTGGAGCTCAGTGCCGTCCTCGTTGACAAATTTAATTGTGTATTTATTGACTGTCGATGTGTAGGTTGCAGTGTAGGTTTTTGTGCAATCTTCAGATACGGAACATGTGACAGCTGTAATTTCTGGGCTCCACTTGTCGAAGGTGTAAGTATATTGTGCGTCTGTTTCTTTTTCAGGGGTTGCTCCGTTATAAGTTGGGGTTTCGCCGTAGGCTACATTGCTATTTTGGAGTTCTGTCCCGTCTTCATTAACGAATCTAATAGCATATTCGTTGACGACGGAGCTGTAAGTTGCGGTGTAGACCCTATTACAATCTTCAGCAACATCACATGTTATATCTGTGATTTCTGGAGTCCATCCGGAGAAGGTGTAGGTATATTGTGGTGTAGCTGGTTTTGTTGGAGTAGCTGGCTCAACAATATCAGTTGCTGAAGTGCCATAATTGTAGTTCGTGGCTTCTTTGAGGACAGTTTCTCCATCTTCGTCATAGAAGATAACAGAATATTGATTAACTGTTTCTGAGAAGGTTGTAGTGTAGGTTGCTTCGCCAGTGACTGCCGTAATTTCCGGGGTCCAACCGGAGAAGGTGTAAGTATATTGTGGTGTGGCAGGTTTTGTTGGAGTTTCGCCAGTGTATTCTGGGGTTTCTCCGTAAGCTACATCACTACTTTGGAGTTCGGCACCATCTTCGTTAACGAATTTGATGGTATATTCATTGACTGTTGAAGTATAGGTTGCTATATAGGTTTTGTCGCTAGAAACCACAGGAAGCTCTTCATCTTTTCCGTAATTGTTTTCTCCATCTGTCCAACCAGAGAAGGTATAGGTATATTGGGCATCAGCAGGTTTTGTTGGAGTTTCGCCAGAATAAACTGGGTTTTCCCCATCACGATAATCATTTTTCTCAGAAAGAATAGTGCCATCTTCGTTTTTAAACGTAATTGTTTTGAAGGTGTGCTCTTCGTAGGTCGCAGTGTAGGTTTTGTTGCCGAGAACAACTATTTTTCCTTCGGAGATTTCTATAGGATTTCCTTGTTCGTCGATCCAGTCGTCGAAAATATAGTACTTATTTTGGGTTGACGGCGTGGTCGGGTTAAGTGGTGGGGTGACATATTCGCCATACGTTGCGGGGATCATGTCGTAATATTGACTAGTTTCTTCGCCACGCTCGTTAAAGGAAACGTTGTAGAATCGAACGAGATATTGGCGGGTGGTTTTGGTATATTTCGCAATGCAGGTTGTCGGTTTGATAATTGAATCGGAAATGAGTCTATATCCGGTTCCGGATCCGTCCGTAAAGCTACATCGCCATTCGTCAAAAGTGTAATTATAGCGTTGATCTTGATAATTGTCTGGATCGCTGACATTTTGAGGCGTGGCGCCATATTCGACTATTTGAGTCATTTCATCAACGATGCTGCCGCGGACTTCGAATTTGACTTCGTATTCGCGGTGATGGCCTTCGAATGTCGCGGTATAGGTTGCGTTACACTCGGAAGCTGTTTCGCAAGTTACGGAATGGATTGCAGGATTCCAACTGCTAAACTCATAATCAAATTCGGAGTCAGATGGTTTTTCTGGAGTTTGTCCAGTATATGTTGGAGTTTCGCCATAAGCGACTTGTTTGGATTCGAGCGTAGTTCCGTCGTAATTTTTAAAAGTAATTGTGTAGTTGTTTGTGGTCTGGTTGAAGTTTGGTCGGTATTCAATATCGCCCTCAACAGAGTCAATTTCGGGCGTCCAGGTGTCGTTGAAAGTGTAGGTATATTGAGCATTTGAAGGACGAGATGGTGTAGTTGAGCCAGAATATACAGGAGTCGATCCGTAAGGCAGTTTCGGATTTTCGGTGCCATCAAAGGCCTGAAGGACGTCACCGTTATAGTTTAGAAAATAGACGTTGTAGTAGCGAATGTCGGCGCGATAGGATGCGACATATGTTTCAGGGACTGCACTCCCCGAAGTCGTTAGTGGTGAAACGATGGTTGGGCTCCAACCGGTGAAAACATAATCGTATTGGGCGGTTTGAGGTCTGGTTGGGGTCCCGGTGCAAGCGCTCCAATTTTCGCCATATTTGACTTCTACTTCGCAAAGTTTATGATCATTTTCGCCAGTTTCTGAGTTGTAATTATAAAAACTCATAGTATATTTTCGAGGAGAGGCGGTATAGGTGGCTTTATACTCGGAATCGGCAGTGATCAAGGCTTCGTTGTTTACGATAGCCGGACTGGAACCTTGAGGCTCCCATTCTTTGAAAGTGAATTCTTCTTCGACGGTTTTTTGGCGAGAAGGGGTTTGGATTGTTGAAAAATTCAGAACGGAGTTTGGGGCGATACGAACTGTTTCAAGAACTGTCCCGTCCCAGTTTTCGAAAACGACAGAAAGTTTTAAGACGAGATTTTCGCGGAGGGTTCTGAGTTCACTAGTCAAGGCGTCGATTTCTGATTGGAGGGTTGGAGTATTCGAAACATTAGCGAGTGAAGCGATGTCCGTTTGAATTTCGTTTTTACGTGTTTCTAGGGCTGCTCGAGATTCGTCGGTGTAGTTGTCATCCAGAATAGCTGCTTCATCGAGGGCAATCTCGGCGTTCAAAGCTGATAGATCGATTTTCCAATAATCATATTCGGCAGCGAGATTGTCGGTGATGGTGCCAGTAAGTGTATTGGTATATTTACCCTGTTGAGAAGCGTTTGTGGGATATTTGAAACTATCTTTGTAAGGTAAAGTGTAAGTTGCATTTTTGTTGTAGACACGATAGATGGTTTCTGTTTGGTTGTTAGAAGTATTCAAGCCGCCGATTTTTTGAATATGGTTTTGTTCGATAATATTTTTTGCTCCAAAAACACCAGCTTCGAGGCCTGTAATTTTATCATCAATATCGTCTGCAGAATCTGAAAGAATCTTTTGGGTTCTTTGAATGTTCGCAAGGGCTATTTTTCCTGTTTTAATAGAATCATAATATCTTAAGTTGTCGTAATTTGAGTAGTCAATTACCGACGTCTTAGTATCAATCGCGTTGCGAAGGGTTTGTTTGTCGGTGTTAGTATATGTACGAACATGTAAAATGATGGTGTATGTTCCGTAAGTCTCACCAATTAGTGATTTGTTCAAGCTTGTCGCACCAGATGTTTCGCCGGTATTATCCGCCATTAATGGAATTGTGACCGTTAGTGTTCGTGAGTTATCTCCTGAAGATTCTGGAATTTTGCCTGAAAACTTTATCGTTGAGCTATCTTGGCTCTGGTCTCTAATTCCGTTAAAGTCTCTGTTTGAATTGCATGAATTTCGCCAGTTTTCTCCATTGCATGCGTTGAAAGTATTATCCATCATTGTACTGTGTACTGTAATTGCGTCGTCGCCAGACCCGACCGTGGCTTCCGTATTATTACCGGTCGCCGATATTCCGTCTAAATCAATTGTGATTGGATTATTGACGGAAATATACCAAGAAAACGGAGAGCCTTCCATGATGAGATGGGTACCGTCCATTTCTTTATGGTTGTAGTTGTATACTTGTGTCCAGGCTAGTTCGTTGAGACTATCAAATGTTGGATATGTATCTGTATTTACCCAAATATCTGCCTCGTATGTGCCAATGTTGCTATCTTGTGGCTGAGTATATGTTGGGCTAATTGAAAAGTCGTTAGATTTTTTTACCGTATCTGGGAGAGAGTCAACTGTGTCAAGTTTAAGCCATGCGTATTTGGATTCTGCCCCGTCTCCACCTATAGTACTTAATGTGTGCGTTGATACTAGATTGTCTAGAACGCGCCCCTGAATTGGGATGTAGGTTTTTTGGGTGAATACTTTCAAGTTGTTAGTGTCACCATCATACACGTCGCTGATCGTGTAGGTAACAACCACTTCGCCAACTTCAGTAATTGTCGTTGTGTGGGCATAGGTTGAATAGGTTAAAGTGGCAGAAAGGCTTTTTGTCGAATCGCTAATCGGATGGTCAATTTGGGCGTCCCAATGGGCAAAGTTTAAATTTACGTTTTGTGGGTTGTTAAAAGTTACTGATTTGATTGTTGCGCTTCTATTTTGGGAGTTGTTGATGATTTTTAGATATGCGCCGGAATTTGTTGCTGCGCCATTTTCGTCGACCGAAAGAAAATCGATCTCGTTATTGCTGGAGTCGTAAAGTTTGAAACTTAGAGAATCTCCCGCGAGATCTTCAGCGGTTTGTGGGTCCATTTGATTAACGAGAGACGGGTTGGTTGGGTCTTGGGCGGAAAAACTCGTGGGACTATTTTTCAACAAGGAAAGTTCGTTGGAGTTTATGAAAATATCACTAAGATTATTAAGATACCCCTCCCAATTTAATGAGTTGGTGCCGATTATTATTACTAAAATTGATGAAAGCGTTAGGATACCTAACGTTCTGAAAACAGCTTTATGTATTTTCATAACTCCCTTTTTTAACTCTACCTTTTTAGTTTAGCACTTACGTTTTTTTTGTGTCAACAATTTTTTTATGTTTTTTTTGAAAAAGCTAGAGTTTTAAAAAGCGAGCTTAGATTATTCGGTTCTTAATGCTTCGACGGGGTCTTTTTTCGAGGCAGATTTGGCTGGAATGAGACCACCAATTAAGGTTAAAATAACACTGAGAATGACGAGCGCGACGGCATTTTCGAAGCTGAGGTAGGCTGAAAGTGCGGAAATTTGAGTAAAGTGAAAGATCACGGCGTTAATGATCGGAATGAGCAGATAAGAAACGCCAATGGCGATGAGTCCGGAAAGTAAGCCGATGATAAAGGTTTCGGCGTTGAAAATGCTCGAGATATTATGCTTTGAGGCGCCAATGGCGCGAAGAATGCCAATTTCTTTGGTGCGTTCATAGACGGAAATATAGGTAATTACGCCAATCATGATTGAGCTGACAACGAGAGAAATGGAAACAAAACCAATCAGGACGTAGGTGACGGCGTCAACAATGGTTTTTACGCTCGACATCAAAATTCCAGTAGTGTCGCTATATTTGATTTCTTTTTCTTCTTCTACGGAGTTATTATAATCATCTATGAACTGCAAAAAGTGTTCTTTGCCTTCGAAAGTTGTAAAATAAACATAGATGCTGGTCGGTTTTTCTATATCTTGGTAGCCAAGCATAATGAGATTTGATGTTGCTGTGGCTTCATTTTTTGACATCATGGCTGTAACGATTCTAGTAATTTCCTCTTCGGTTACGTTAAGCTGAAAAGCGGAAGCAATTGCATCGGGGTCAACATTGAAAGAACTGGCAAAGGAATTTGTCAGATAAGATGTTAGCTCCCCGACTTTTGAAAGAACAAATTTTTTCATTTTTGCTTCGACCATTGTGCCGCCGATTTGTTCAATGACCCCTTGCATTTCAGGATTTTCGAGGACGGTAGTTTGAATGGCGTCGAAAGTCACCATATCTTTTAAAGCACCGAGATTTTCGGGGTCGGAAAAAAGTTCGGGATGAGCAGCAACAAAATCGGGAATTGAACCGTAATTTCCGGCAAAAGCGAGCAGATAGGCGTTTAAATAGGTTTTTAAAATGCCACTATAAACTTCCTTAAAGACTGTTTCTGGAATAACAAATTCTTCGGTTAAATTAGAAATTTCGGTTGAAGGTTTATAGGTTTTTAGGTAGTTTTCGACGAGAGAGTCTATATCCTTTTGGTAAAAAGTGTCGGGTAAGTTTTGACCAAAATCGGCGAGAAGGGTCTTCAAAGTTTCACCAAACGCCTTTTTTCCAGGGGTGATGTCAGTTGTAAGATTTGACCCAATTTCGGAAATATAGGCCGAGACTTTTGACTGAATTTCGTTTTCATCGACCGAGACATTGAAGGCGTTTTTGATTTGCTCTTCATCAACTGTGATGAAATCTGTGAAATCTAGGTCGAGAGAATCGTTTTCTTCGTCAAATCTTTTACCAGAGAAAACATCTACTTCTGGATATTTTTGTTGTTTCTTAACTATTTCTTTTTCACTAGAGTAATCGATAATGTGATTGATCAAATCTTTGGTGTAATAAATACCAGAGACTTGAGTTGACATCAGGTCGGAATCATCATTTGGGGTCATAATGCCGACAATTTTGAGCTTTGTGGCGTTTTTGTAGAGATTGTCCATATATTCTTCATTTTCGGACATATCTTCATATATATTATATTCGGCATTATAGCGATAAAGATCAGACGGCTCGAGAAGCTTTAGCTCCTTCTCCATAAGTTCATCATAGGTCAGGGTGAGTGGTTCATTTTTCTTTTCGACCATCTCTCCAGCCATGATTTTTGTAATCATATTTCTGAGTTCGCTAATATCGCGGAAGCCTAGGGAATAAACTAGAAGTTCGGAAATTACGCTCGGGTCTTTTAGATTTATAACAACTTCGTCATAATTCTGAGGATAGTGGCCAGCTAAAAGCTTATAATTTTCGTTTAAATCGTCTTCATTGGTAGTTGGAAGTTGGGCGTAGATAGATGTGTAAGTTGAGTAGGATTGAAGAAGCGAACTTGAACCGCCAGCAATTGATGTGAAAAGATTCGAGGGGTTGAGTTTTAAGAGTTTTCCGTCTTTTTCACTATAAATTAACGGGTCGATGCTGTAATTATAGGAAATTTTCGACACATCATCTTTGATTTTTTCATCATTTTCATCAAGATGTTTTTTGAAGCTTTCAAGGTCGTTGACACTGAGATTCGATAGCATATCGGTGATAAGCTGGTTTTCCTTGACAGTATTTTCGCCCGTAGATTCGGTTTTGTTCATGGCGGCAGAAAGCAAGACGCTTGTGATGTCTGTGGTTTCCTGCATAAGCATTAATGGATAGCTGGTCAAAGTGTCTTCTTCTACTGTATCAACGTATCTCTGAAAACCGTTGGAGAGAGCAAGAATTAAAGCGATACCGATAATGCCGATTGAGCCGGCGATAGAAACAAGAAGAGTGCGAGCTTTTTTGGTCATTAAGTTATTGAAAGAGAGGCCAAAAGAAGTGAGGAGCGACATTTTAGTTTTCTTGGATTTTTTGCTCTTCTTTTCTAAGTCGTCTTTCGTGTCGACTTTACCGTCATAAGGGTTTGTGTCGCTGATGATTTTGCCATCTTTGAGATTGATAATACGAGTCGAGTATTCGTTTGCTAGTTCAGGGTTGTGGGTGACCATGATAACAAGTTTGTTTTCGGACACCTTTTTTAAAATTTTCATGATTTGGATGGACGTTTCCGAATCGAGGGCGCCTGTTGGCTCGTCGGCAAGTAAAATATCTGGGTCGTTAACAAGAGCACGAGCGATAGCGACGCGTTGCATTTGGCCGCCAGAAAGCTGATTCGGGCGTTTGTTAGCGTGTTCTTTCAGGCCAACTTCTTCAAGCGCTTTTTTCGCGCGCCTATTTGCTTCTCTTTTTGAAATACCTGATAGGGTTAAAGCTAGTGAAACGTTTTTCAAGACGGACTGATGGGAGATTAAATTGTAACTTTGGAATACAAAACCAATACGATGATTGCGATAACTATCCCAGTCAGAATCTTTAAATCTTTTTGTTGATATTTCGTTGATAATTAAATCACCAGAAGTGTAGTCGTCCAAACCACCGATTATGTTAAGGAAAGTTGTTTTACCAGAACCGGAAGGTCCGAGGATTGAGGCAAATTCGGATTCGCGAAAATTGACACTTACTTCATCAAGTGCCTTAGATTTTTGGCCACCAGTCAAATAGACCTTAGAAATTTTTCTAATCTCTAACACGAATCTCCTTTTTGATTATTATATCATAAATTTGTTGATTTTCTAATTTAGTTTTTTAAGTTTTATTTCAGGAAATCAGATATAATATTATGTATGGCAAAAAAGAAAAAGGCGGATCTCTGCGAAGCAAATTCTGGAAAAGTTTTTCGTCGTATTGAAAAAAAATACCTGATTACAGATGAGCAAAAAGAAAAATTTTTGAAAATATGTAAGAAAAACTTGAAAAAGAATAAATATTTCGAGTCAACCGTCTGTAGCATTTATTTTGACACGAAAGATAATGATTTAATTATTAAACAAATCGATAAGCCTGTAGATAAGCCTGATTTTAAAGAAAAAGTGCGTGTTCGAAGCTATAATGTCCCTGAGGATGAAGATTATATTTTCTTTGAGATAAAAACAAAGCATCGCGAAGGAAAAGATAAAATTGGCGACAAAAGAAGATTTCAGTTACTTCTGTCAGATTATTATGATTGGCTAGATGAAAAACGAAGCCTTATCAAGATAGCTGAAGCTAAAATCGAAAAAACAAATGATGTGCAAATCGCCAGAGAAATCGAATATATAATTAATTATCTAAATCTATCGCCGAAAATTTTTATTGCATGTGAACGTCAGAGCTATGAAGGAAAAGACGATAGCTCGCTTCGTGTTACAATTGATCAGAACCTTCGTTATCGTACAGAAGATTTAGATTTAAAACATGGCGCTGAAGGAAAAAATTTCTTTAACGATGAGAAAAATACGATTTTAGAAATCAAAACTGCGCGCGGAATGCCATTTTGGTTAGTACATGCTTTAAATGAGCTAAGAATATTTCCGCAACCATTTTCAAAATATGGAAAAATATATCAACAAATGAAAGGAGAAAACATAAATGTTCAATACTATCTTTAATTCAACCGCGAGTGGACTTGATATTGGCACAATGTTGATTTGTGCTGGTGTGGGAATTGTACTCGGTATTATTATTTCTCTAGTACATAAGTTTACTTCCAGGTGCTCGAAAGATTTTTTGATTACCCTAGCTACATTACCAGTTCTTGTTTCAGTTGTAATGATTATGATTAATGGAAGTCTCGGTACTTCAATCGCTATTTTGGGCGCATTCTCGCTTGTCCGTTTTCGTTCAATTCCTGGAAGCGCAAAGGAACTTTTGTCAGTATTCTTCGCGATGGCAATTGGCTTAGCGCTTGGCATGGGGCATGTCTTATTTGCCGTTGTATTCACGGTAATTGTTTCTGGCATGATTTTGATTTTCAACAAGCTCCCAATGTTTAGCGGTGGCAAAACCGAACAAATTCTTAAAATTACTATTCCTGAGGATCTCGATTATACAAATGCGTTTAATGATGAATTTGAAAAGTTTACAAAAAGCCACAGACTTTTAAAATCAAAAACTATTAATATGGGTAGTTTATATAAAATCTCCTATTACGTGACGCTTAAGGGTAACGTAAATGAAAAAGAATTTCTAGATGCGATTCGCACGAAGAACTGTAATCTTCAGGTTTTGCTTTCGACCGGTGATGAAGAAAAGGAGATGTAATGGATTTTGTTAAAAATCGAAAAGTAATATTTTTTGCTGTTTTTCTTCTTTTTATCGTGTTTGGAGTTGCCTTATTTCTAAATCAGACTTCTGAAAACAATAACCAGAATGGCAAAAATGGTATTAATATTGATAATGGTGATACGAAAATTAATTGGTCAAAATATTCGACAACTGACATATCTTTAAAAGAAAGCATAAATATCACTGAGAGTGGGGTTTATAACTTAACTGGTGAAATTGAAGATGGTTCGGTAATAATCGACGTTGGTGATACTAATGGTGTTGTCAAGTTAGTTTTGTCAGGTGTTTCTGTCAATTCTGAAAATGGACCGGCGATTTATATTAAATCTGCTGATGATGTCATAATCGAGACAAAAGAAGGAACGCGAAATTATTTGATATCTGGTTCGTCTTTTGGCGATTTTGGTGAAGAAACGGTTGATGGCACAATTTACTCAAAGGGAGATTTAACTTTTTCCGGAGATGGATATTTGTATGTTGAATCGAATTATCAAGATGCTATTGTTTCAAAAGATGACTTAACAATTCGCTCTGGAGAAATTTCGGTTTCGTCTGTTGATGATGGAATTCGAGGAAAAGACTCTGTGAATATCTCGGGTGGAAAAATTGGTATCAAAGCGAAACAAGATGGTATTAAATCTACTAATGATGAGGATAAAACAAAAGGATTTATCTATATTGAGGATGGAGAGATTACGATTTCTGTCGCTGATGATGGTATTCATGCGACAACCAGCTTAGTCATCGATGGTGGAAAGATTGATGTACAAAAAAGTTATGAGGGCTTAGAAGGAGCAAAAATTGTTGTTAACGGCGGTGATATTTCGATCATCGCAAATGATGATGGTATGAATGTTGCTGGTGGAAATGACGAGTCGGCATTTATGCGTCCTGGTTCTGAAAGTTTTTCTGAAAATGTCGAATACACCCTTGTGATAAATGGTGGCAGTGTGTATGTTGATTCGACTGGAGATGGTTTGGACTCTAACGGGACAATATACATAAATGGTGGCGATGTCGTTGTTGACGGTCCGATCAATTCTGCAAATGGCGCCCTTGATTCTGAAAAAGGTATCTATTTTAATGGCGGGTCTGTCGTTGCCGTTGGGGCGAGCGGGATGGCTGAAAACTTTAATGATTCTTCGTCTAGTTTTGGCGCTAGTATATTTCTAGATACTTCATATGCTAAAGATACTAAGATTTCTGTTGTAGATGAGAACGATAACGTCATTGTTTCGCACTTATCTACAAAATCATTCAGCCATATTAATATTGGTTCGGAGAAGTTTGAATTCGGTAAAACATATACTATATATATTAATGATGAAGAATATGAATCGTTTACGATCTCAAGTATTGTTACTTCTATCGGCAATAGTAACATTGGACCACAAGGTGGTGGTATGCAACCGCAAGGAGGTGGGATGACGCCTCAGGGTGGACCCCGTGGATTTTAATTGATTATAATCTATTCTTATGATACAATCAGGGGGATTTTTCCAGAAATAGTTCTTTAAAAAAGTTGAGGTTAGAAAAGACAATCATGAAGGGGGGAGACATGAATGTCTCAAAACTTAAAAACTGGTTATCCATCGAAAGACAGAACTCATCTCCAGGGTTTCAGCAAAAAACTCTTGAAGCCGACTATTCTTCCTATTTCAATTTTGGGCGCATTTATGCTTATTAATTCTAAAAGAATGGACGAACCTTCAATTCAAACTGGAGAACGCATTTACTCAAAGCAAGAAGTACATGATGATGTTATAACGCTCATCAAAGCTTTTAAAACTTATTCAATTTCACGGGGAAAAAGACTTGCTATTGTTACACCAAACATTTATGAAGGTGTAATTATGACTATTGCTGCTAATGCAATGGGCATTCAAGTCGTTTACTTTAACCCGCTCGAAACAGATGACGAGCTTATCAATGATATCACTACGTACGCACCTGATATTCTGTTTGTTTATGACCGTGATGAAAATTTTGTGAATATGGTTCATGAAAGCACATTCTTTCCTATTGAGCTTGTTATTAATTATGAGTTCGGAAGAAAGGATATTTCGTATTCGCAGTCAAGGTCTTCAAGTGGCCCGATAAATACTTCGGACCTGCCCATCGACTTTGTTTCGTATGATACTTTCCGTCTGACTGGTGAACATAGCGATGAACATGTGCTGCCTGCAATTCTGAGAAATTTATTTAGCAAAAAAGTCTCATTATTTTTACAGACAAGCGGTTCAAGTTCTGGAAAACCGAAAGGTTTACCTTTTACGAACGAAGCTATTTTTGCCTCGATGATATACGCATCGAATTCGAGCGGTACAAAAACTAACGACGCAAGAGTCAACAAAGTAATGTGTATTTTACCCTACCGTTTGCCTTATGGCTGGGCGCTGATGTTCATGAATTTAATGGGTGGACATTGCGTGGTACTTGCTCCTGGAGCAACGCCTACAGATATCGGTAATTATTATAAGTATAAACCGAGTTATATCTATGGTACACCTGTAATTCTGAGAGCTTTCATCGACAACACACCTCCTGATGCTGACCTGAGTTTCTTAAGAGCGTTTTTCGCTGCTGGTTTTTCGACTTCTGAAGGACTTTATAAAGAAACGATGGACTTCTTCGCAAAACACGGAGCGGTAAATGCAGAACTGCGCAATAACTACGGTATAGGCGAAGGTCTCTGCATCGGGACTGTATCTGATGGTTTACCACATTTTGAGAACACTGTCGGAAAGTTCTGGCTTGGACCAGAATGGTATCTAGTTGACGATGGCTTAAACGAAGTAAAATATGGTGAAACGGGTGAAGCACTCGTTTATTCCAAGACACTTTGTAAAGGCTATGTCGATGAACCTGAGCTGACTGAAAAAACGTTTATTAAATTCCATGGAAAAACGTTCTATCGTTCTGGAGACTATATGTCCTTAGATGAGAACGGAATTGTTACTTTTTATGGAAGGAGGAAACGCTTTTATCAGCCACTTGGAGCTACCGATAAAGTGAATTGCGAAACACTCGAGAAAGTTATTCTGGACTGTCCTATCGTTAAAGCTTGCGCTGTCATTGTTGTTCCTGATGAGAAGATGGTGACGACCAGTAAAGCGTTTGTTGTTCTTGAAGACTCCTTCTTTGACAAAGCTGGAGTAGAACTTGATATTCGCAATTATATTTCAAAGTCACTTCTCGACTATCAGATGCCTGGGTACATTACTTTCGTTAACGAAATTCCACTTATGAAGTCTGGAAAAATTGACTATTCGAAACTTGAAAAAATGTAACCTCAACTTCTCCCCGTCTTTTTTAAGGCGGGGTTTTATTTTTTTTAAAATATTTATGCTATAATTATTATAACGTTAATGCAAACGGAGGTTTTATGCAGTTAATAGTAATCTTGTTATATGTCGTTTCGGTTTTGACGATCCTAACTGGTCTTTCTGTCATGTGCGGAACGAACAGGCAAAGCCGTTTAAACACTAGTTGGTTTTTTGTGGCAACTATCGGAACAGCGATTTGGGCTTCCTCGATTGCAACATTTTTAGCACTTCCCGAAAATGCAAATGATTTTGCCTCGTTTTTAGTGATCGGTATTATTTTTGGAATTACTTTAAACGATATAGCCTTGCTTGGGTATCTCGGCTGGAACCAAAGACTAGGAAAAATATTAACTGTTATATTCTCAATTTTTGGCGCTGGCCTTATTGGTGTTCTAATTAAAGATCATACTGTTTTTTACACTTCATTCGTGCTCGGAGGTGAATGGAATCAGATGATTACAGTTCAAGGATGGTATTTTGTCGCCCTGATTGTTTATTTCACTTTGATGGCTTTTGGCTATACTTCTTTTCTTTCCGCAACGATCAAAAAAACAAAAAACAAACGAGCAAAACTTGGTCAGAAAGCGTTTTACATTGGGTTACTTATTAGCGGTATTTCGGCTCTAGTTTTCGATTTAATTTTGCTGGAAAAGGCGCCAAATCTTATTTGGATTGGACCAATGGCTGTTTCTGCAGCGCTTCTAACTTTTTATTATTCTGTTGTGAGATGCCGCTCCGTCGTTATGTCTTCAAGTTGGATGAAAACACTTTCTTTTATCATTCTTTTCTCTTTTGGTATCGCGATTTATGTTTTGATTTTCTACATTGTTTTCAAGGCGCTTTTCAAAGTTTCAAGTCCTTCACCTCAGATACTTCTTCTCAACTTAATCATGGTCGTCATTGTTTTCTCGCTTTTACCTGCTATTGGCGAAGTATATACTTTTCTTAAGTCATTTATTGCAACGAAAGAAATTGATATTGGCTATGTAACTAAAAAAATGAATAAGATTACTAAACGAACTCTCGATCTGAAAGAACTATCAGGATTTTTGGCTGATCATTTACATATAGAATATGTTGGTTTCTTAATTAACGGGCGGTTATATGGTTCAGGAAATATAGATATTTCCAGCGATGAACTTGTTGCTATCTCAAAAATTAAGAGTCCTGAGCGTGGTATCTGGCAAGAAACTAAAACAATTAGTGAAATCTGTGTAAGGTCTGATATAAAAAATATTGCAGAACTATACAATACAAAAGGGGAGATTTTTGGACAGATTATTCTCGGACACTCATTAAGTAAAAAGAATTTGGATACAAAAGACTTGATTGAAATTGAGATGGTCGTAAATCTTGCTGCTTCGATTATAAACGGTGAGGCACATAACAAGGCATAAAATGGCTGCTTCTGCTCTTCGTCAAACGAGAACGACAATTCTGCTTTCAGTAAATGCAGCGGCTATTTTGATCGCTGGTATTTTGGTTGCTACTGCAATTTTTTCGAATGGGGGTTTTGAATTTCGTGTGGTTGAACAAAGGACCGATGAAATCCAAGATGACATAGAAAACTTGGCGCTTATAGATCCCGCATCAAACTCGAAGAGTGAGATGTCAGAGGAAATGAAAAAATATATTTCTTCTCTCCGCGCTGATACTGGAGTAAGTAGTGCTCCAGCTCCTGATGGCGAATTATGGAGTGAAGACGCAATTACAATGTATGAAACTGCCAACTATGATATTTGTGTTGGCGGTGGTTTAGCGGATCTTGGTGATATGTATTGGCAGACGAGCAACACTGATGTTATTACTGGATTTTATTCCTCATCAAGGAATTGGCTAGGCTATCCAGCCAACAATTGTCGTTATCCAATTATAATGGGAACTGGAACGACACTCATTACTGCCGGTACGTATGATGGTTTAAGAAACGACACTATACTCGTCAATGTTGTACCTGTACCAGAGGAGCAGTGGAAGTATGAAGTATTAACTTTGGTGAATCAAGAAAGAATAAAAAATGGCTTAAATGCGTTGACTTGGGGCGAAACATGCCAAGAAGCGGCCGACACGCGAGCCAAAGAGATAATTTCTTCTTATGCACATACGAGACCTGATGGTTCTCCCTGGAGCACAGCATGTCCGTTTCCGGATAATCGCGACGGTTATTATGCTGGTGAAAATCTGATGGCTGGAAACTCTGCAGTTTCGCCAGAAAGCGTCGTGGCGGCTTGGATGAATTCAGAAGATCACAAAGCGAATATCTTAAATCCTGATTTTACAAAACTTTCCGTTGGATTTGTGTTTGATAAATCAACAAAATATAAGACTTACTGGTCGCAATTTTTCTCAAATTATTAATTTAGCATAAGCCTTATGATATAATTGATATGAAATGAAACAGAGAAAGCTTTCTTTTTGGCAAAGATTGAGTTATTTTTTCCATCCTGCCGTAAATACAGAGGAAGTTGTTTTTTCACCAGATAGAAGAATTCAGTTTAAATTTATTTTGAAGCAAGGACACGTTTCTTATTCGGTACTCAAAGATAATAAAATTTTAGTTAAAGAGTCAAGATTAGGAATATCGATAAAGAACGACGTTCCATTTGGTGAGAGACTGACTTTAGTTCGAACACGCGCCCGTTCTTTTGATGAGAATTGGGAAACTGTTTGGGGCGAAGAACGAGTAATCCGAAACAAATATAACGAGAAAATCTTTTATCTTGAAGAAAATAGCGGAAAAAAACGTTTAATTACAATAAAAATACGCATCTTTGACGACGGTGTTGCATTTCGCTATGAAATTCCACCTCAGCCTAGTTTTTCAAGGATTGTGATTGATGATGAGCTAACAGAATTCAATCTTGATCATTCTGGTGACGTTTGGGAAATACCAGCGTATCAACCCGATAGATATGAGTATAATTATGAGAGAAGAAAAGTTTTTGAACTCGAAAATTCCGTTCATACACCACTAACTGTTCATAGCCCACACGGTTATTATCTTTCAATACATGAGGCTGCGCTTTATGATTACGGAGAAATGACACTTAAGCTAAACGAATGGAAAGTGCTTTATTCTGACATAACCCCACTTTCCGACGGTGCAAAAGCATATGTTGAATTGCCGTTTTCTACACCATGGCGCGTGATTATGATTGCAGATTCTGCAATTTCTCTAGTCAAGAACCATATGATTTTGAACTTAAACGATCCACCTAGAAGTGATTTTTCCTGGGTTAAACCAATGAAATTTATGGGGATTTGGTGGGCAATGTATGTTGGCGAATGGACTTGGGCGCCTGGAGAAAGGCACGGCGCGACAACTGAGCATATGATTGAATATCTAAAGTCTTGCAAAAGCTTGGGGCTTGATGGTGTTTTAGCGGAAGGTTGGAATAATGGTTGGGAAGGAGATTGGCTCCAGAACGGCGCATTCACTGATTTTTCTACACCAACAAAAGATTTTGATATTAAAAGAATCGCTAATTTTGCTAAAGTAAATGGATTAGATCTCGTTGGTCATAATGAAACAGTTGGGTTTATTGATAATTACGAGAACCAATTAGACGAGGCTTATAAATTCTATTCTGAAAATGATGTAAATTATGTAAAAACCGGCTACGCAGGAAGTATGATGACTATCCATGGTAATCGCGAGTGGCATCATTCTCAACTCGGGGTTCGACATTATCAGAAAAGTGTCGAAATTGCGGCTAAATATCATATTTGCATCGACATGCATGAGCCAATCAAAGGCACAGGAATTGAACGAACTTTCCCTAATCTTTTGACTAGAGAAGGTGCGAGAGGTCAAGAATACGAAGGCGGATCGCTTCTACCTTCACACGCCACAATTTTGCCTTTTACACGACTTCTGTCTGGAGGAATGGATTATACGAGCGGTATTTTTGATTTAACAAACAGCGTTAAGCGTGTTTATACGACTCTCGCAAGGCAACTGGCATATTTTGTAGTAATTCCTTCAGGAATGCAGATGGTTGCAGACAGACCAAGATTTTATGAAATCGAAAAACCTGACGCCTATAAATTTATCCGTGATGTGCCTGTGAACTGGGAAACGACTCTTCCAATCATGGGGGAAATTGGAGAATATTATGTAGTCGCAAGAAAAGGTCGCGGAACAGAAGAATGGTTTATTGGTGGTGTCACAAATGAAAAAGAACGGAAGTTGAAATTTAGTTTAAGTTTTCTGGATGATGGTGACTATATAGCAGAAGCATATCTAGATGCCGAAAATGCACATTATCGTGATAATCCTCTTGCAATGCAAATAAAAAAATGGGGAGTAACTAGAAACACGAACTTAGATATTTTTGTTGCAGAAGGTGGTGGATTCGCAATTCGCATCTATAAAAAAGCATAAATCCCCCTTATTATACTCCATTATAGCACAAGCAGTTTAATTTGTCAAGCGTACTTCAATATCTCTCAAAACATTCATGTAGTACATAAAGGCGTCGTACGGGGTATCGTAGGCTGAAAAATAGGCATGGACGTCGCCATCATTCCAGTATTTTGTACACATATAATAGGCTTGGTCGGAAGTAGTTAAGCGACGAAAATCTTCTATAAGGGATTTATTATCTGATTCTAAAACTTTTTCTTTTAGTTCATAGAGAAGTGTTAAGGCCTCTTTTTGCATTTGGTTCCCTGTCCACGCAGACAAGTCGCGCTCGGTATCGGCCCAAGTAACGGTTTTTGGCATGGATATTTCGTCGGCTGGATCTTCAAGGTCGCAGGCCTCGCTAACTGTAACGAATTGGTTTTCTTTGTTTTCGAGCCAAGATGAAATTAAACGATCCATAAAACTAAAAATTCCTGTATCAGCCCATTGGTGTTCACCAAAGGTTTCAAAATCCATGAAAAGGTTGATTAGGTCTCCACGAAAGATATCGGTTTCGAGCCAAGATTTGTATTTTTCGACTGTAAGTGGCCATTCGGGCCAGTTTTTGTCGGAAAAACGGAAGGCAATATCGTCAGATAGACGATAATTCTTCAAAAGTAATCTGATTTTTTCGCAATTATATGGGCGATAGACATGGTTTGAACTGCGCCAACCAAGAACTTTATCCCATCCTTCAGCTAAAATGCCTTTATAACCAGCTTCGTCAGCCCATTTGGCGAGATCGTCATTATACGCGAGCTCAGTGTTCCTGAAAACTTTTGGCGTAACACCGAACAAGGATTTTATTTTTTCGGCATGGAGTTTAACTTGAGCCTCAAATTCTTCTTTGTCATAGAAAAAGGCAAGTGAATGATAATAAGTCTCACCGATAATTTCAACACGGCCTGTTTTTACTAGTTCTTTTATCTTTTCGATTAAATCCGGCGCCCAAAGTTCGGCTTGTTCTAGCCATGTACCAGTGATACTGAGACTGATTTTGAAACCTGGGTGGGCTTTTAGATTCTTTTCAATTAATTCAAATGTCGGATAGTAGGATTTTTTAGCGACTTTTTTAAAAATTCTTTCGTTGTTTTGTTTACTGTCGTAATTTGGATCGTTCCAATAATTTGTGTTGTTACCAGCATCAAAAACGGTGTACTTTCGATAACGAAACGGTTGATGAACATGGAGATAAAGACAGATGGAGTGCATTATGATTTCCGTTTATGTTTCTTGACTCCATTATAGGCTTTCATGCATTTTTTAGCAACATCATCCCAAGAGATTTTGAGATACTCAGACTTAATTTCATTTTTTAATGTTTCTTTTAGGGCAACTGATTTTGCGACGGAGACGATTTGGTCGGCAAGACGTTCTTCGTCCCAGTAATCATAGCGAAGAGCAGAGTGAAGAACTTCTGAAACGCCAGATTGTTTTGTGATGATTAGGACGTCGCCATGGTGAGCGGCTTCAAGCGCGGTAAGACCAAAAGGCTCCGAGACAGAACTCATGACGAAAATATCAGAAATTGAATAGATATCGCGGAGTTGTTTGCCACGGATAAAACCAGTAAAGAGGACGTTTTTTGATATGCCGAGATTGGCGGCTTGTTCGATTAATTCGTTTCGTTCTTCACCGTCACCCGCAAAAATGAAAATCAGTTTTGGATTCTTTTCTAAGGCCTTTTTTGCGGCGCGCATGAAATGCCAAAGACCTTTCTGGATTGTAAAACGGCCAACGGTAGAGATGACGGTGTAGCCTAGATTTTTAAGTTTTTCGACGTAGGAGTATTCTGATTCATCAAATTTATAGGCGCTCCTAATGAAATCTTCGTCCAGCGAGTTATAAGCTACTTCAATTTTATCTAGCGGAATTCCATATTTTTCATGAATTATACGTTTTGTGATTTCGGAAACGGCAAAGATTTTATCGGCAAGCATTAAAGCTTCTTTTTCTATGTCATGTACAAGAGAATTTCCGCCATTCATGCCAGAACGATCGTATTCAGTAGCGTGGACGTGGGCAATCAGAGGAATTCCAAAATTCTTTTTCGCTAGAATTCCTGCTTCGAAAGTCAGCCAATCGTGAGCGTGGACGACATCTGGTTTAAACTCCATTAGATATTTTTCGACGAAGTCGCAATATTTTTCCTGAATCTCACGGATAGAAATTGCGTTTGATTTTGTTAGCGTGGTCGGAATGAGGCGTTCGCTGACGTGTTCGGAATCATAGGCACCACCAAAACGGAGGAGCGGGTCAATCGGCATTGCCGAGAGGACATTCATGAAGTCAATTTTTTCATGCTTCGCGGTGTATGGAACGATAAAATCGATGTCAGCACCCTGTTTTGCAAGGGCACGAGAAAGATTTAAACATGCAACACCAAGCCCGCCTGAATTATGCGGGGGGAGCTCCCATCCAAGCATGAGTATTTTCATATCTACCATTTTAGCATAGTTTATGATAAAATGGTAACAATCTTTTTCAGATTTTACATTTAAATTTAGGGGAGTAGTACAACGGTTAGTATAGAGGTCTCCAAAACCTTTGATATGGGTTCGATTCCTGTCTCCCCTGCCATATTGCCTATGGCAATTTTTTTATGGTATAATTTTTACATGGATAAGAATAAGAGAAATAAAATTATTTGTTATTCCACTGTTTTAGTTTTACTCGTTATTTTTGGAATGATAATCTCTTCTATTTTTTCAGCACTCCATAATTTAGATAATCATAAGAGGGTTAATGCATATGTTGATAACACATCTTATTCGCCAGAAAAGTTCGCTAAGGAGTTTAATTTGAACGTGAGAGAAGAATCTGATCATATGGTAGTTTTTAATGGTGAAACATATTTTTATTGCAAATTTGATGAATCTTGTAGTATTTGGCCAGATACTGATAATGGCAAAACTAAATGGGCAGAGCCACTGGTTATTGTCACATTTAGAAAAGAGTAGACAGAGAAAAAAGCCCCCGATGGAGGCTCTTTTCTCTGGTCTGGGTGACAGGACTTGAACCTGCGACCTCGACTTCCCAAAAGTCGCGCGCTACCAACTGTGCTACACCCAGAAGCCGTTTCTATTTTAGCACAAATATAAGAATTTTTCAATCTTAGGTGAAAATTGTTGTTGTTTTTATTTCGTATGTTATAATTGAACCATTATGGAAGGTAATACTGAAAAGAACGATAAAAAAACTGGCGCTGTTTCCCGTGCAATTTTAGTTTTCGGGGCGCCGTGTAGTGGGAAAACAACTTTTTGTGAAAAATTTGCAAAAAAATTTAAGGCTCCTTATTTTGATTTGGGACTTCTTGCAGATGAATATCATCTTGATCGAAAAATGATTGTCCTTCTTCTTGAGCAAATCGCAAAGACTGGTCAGATGCTTGTTCTTGAAGGTGGGCTTGACACGGAAGCTGACCGAATTGAGCTAAGAAGAATCCTTAGAAACGCTGGATATACATCTTCCCTTATTTGGATTCAGACCGACGTTGGGACGATTCGTTCACGTCTAAAAAGTAGGCTCAAATCAGTTTCTGCTGCAAAAGCTGCTTATGAAGAAAAACTTGAACTTCTTGAAGCACCAACTGATTTTGAAGAGCCAATTGTTCTTTCAGGCAAACACACTTTTGAAACGCAACTTCGCCACGTTCTTTCGCAGATGAAATAAAAATGATTTTAGAAGATAAAGAGTTTGGCGAGATCATCGTCAGAAAAAATGCCTTATCGAGTGGGATTAAGTTTTCTGTTTCTCCTTCCGGCAGATTACAAATGTCCGTTCCGAAATATGCTGGGAATTTTTTGATTAAAAGATTTTTAAATTCAAATCGTGAGTTAATCCGAAAAAAACTGCCACTTAAAGATCCAAAAACTCAAAGGGCACGTGATACAAAAAAGAAAATATTAATGAAAAAAGCAAAAGAATATCTTCCTTATCGTCTTGAATACTATGCAAAACTTTATGGCTATAAATATGAAAAATGCAGGCTTTCGCATGCTGGAACACGCTGGGGAAGCTGTTCTTCGACTAAAACAATTTCGCTGAACATCGGGCTGATGAATGTGCCGGAAAAATTACGAGACTACGTAATCTTACATGAACTTGCACATCTTAATCACATGGACCATTCGACAGAATTTTGGGCTGAAGTCCAGAAACACGATCCAAATTATAAAGACCACCGCCGACGACTAAAGCATTTTGATCCTGGCGTTTAGTTGATTCTGGTCATGGTTTATGATATTATTCGATTATGTACCGTTTATCTCTTGTCATTAACGAAATCTATAACAAATATCTTCCGCTAGCAACAAAGGCTGGGATTCAACTAAACCTTGATTTCCCTGACACAACCACAAAAGTTAAAAATCCTGAAAAAGTAAAAAAAGAATTGGACGAATATGTTGACTCTGCTTTAAAACGCGCCATAAAAGGCGAAGTCTCGATTAACGTTTTTAAAAACAGAATTGAAATTAAGGATTCTGGGACGGTTCTTTCGACCCCAGCAAAAAACCTACTCCAGTTTAATGAGCACATTAAAGTAACTTCTAGAGTAGGATTTGGAACAAAAGTGACAATTAAGTTCGATTAGATTTCTGTCGCGAAAAGAATTAGACGATAGGCTGAATTGTTATTTGAACCATCTCCACAAGTCATAAAAGCTGCTGAAAATTGGTTCCCTGAATAATATGCAGAATAAATGCCGGCGGTAAAACCATCTTCTTTACCTGCACCGTTGAGATAACTTTTTTCTCTAACCATTCTTTGTTTGATGAGATAAGTATGAGTTCTACCGTTAATATCAATAACTTTAATTTTTTGTCCAACATTGACAGTTTTTAAACTATCGAAGGCAATTGTTGAATGGCCATAATAAAATGTATTTTGGTACTGAACAACACCACGTTCTGCATCTTTGCTAGTAAAGCAACTCACATTATCACAATTTGAAATATAATCTGTAACACGAAATGTCGGGATATTTTCTACTGGTGCAGATTTGATTTCGGATGACGTTATTGTTGCCTGATTTGAAGTTTGCGGTGTTTGTGGTTTTTCAGCTGTCGGTTCGGATGATGTATTGGACGACACAAAATCAGCTTTTATTTCTTGATTTTTAGACTCTTCTAAATTACTTTCTTTGGCAAGGAGTATGGTTTTTTCTTCAGGAGTTGATTCGAGTGTTTCAGATGAAAAAGAATCCGCCTTGGCGCCAACGGCAACTAAGATGGTTAAAATGAAAGAAATGATATAAAAAAATGCCTTTTTCACACACACTCCTTAGTTTATTACAACTATTATATCATACTTTTGCGAAAAAAGCAATAGGTTTTTGATATTTTCTCAAGATATAAAAAATCCCCTTTCGGGGAAATTTTTAATTTTTTAGCGTTTCTTCTCTTTAACTTCGTTTCGGCCGAGATTTTTCTTTGTCTCAGTAAAAACAACGTGTTTTCTGAGAATTGGGTCATATTTTCTCAAACTGAGTTTATCAGGGGTATTCATGGTGTTTTTCTTGGTATAGTAGGCACGAATACCAGACTCTTCAGAGACGAGACCGACAAGTTTGCGCTTTGTATTACTCTTTTTTGCCATAATTATCCTTATTTTATCACGAAATTATCTTTTTGTAAACCTTAAAAATGGAGCCGCGAGTCGGACTTGAACCGACGACCTGCCGCTTACAAGGCGGCTGCTCTACCAACTGAGCTATCACGGCACATATTTTATCTGTTAATACAACAAAAATGGTGCGAGTGGAGGTAGTCGAAACCTCATCCCAAGTTTGGAAAACTTGTATACTAACCGCTGTACTACACTCGCGACCTTTTTATTTTAGCATAGCAATATGCTTTTTGCAATTAATAATTTGTTGCCCTTATCTCAAAATAGCTTTGGGGGTGAGCACAAACTGGACAAACTTCAGGTGCTTTTGAGCCAATAACGATATGACCACAGTTTCTACAAATCCAAATTGCGTCGCCATCAGATGAGAAAACTTTCTTGTCTTCGATATTTTTGAGTAGTTTTAAGTAGCGTTCTTCATGAGCTTTTTCGATTGCTGCGACCATTTCGAACTTCTTTGCAATTTCTTTAAAGCCTTCTTCGCGAGCAGTTTCAGCAAATCCAGCATACATATCGGTCCATTCATAGTTTTCACCTTCAGCGGCCGCTTTAAGGTTTTCTGGGGTGGAAGGAACTTCTCCGCCATTTAACTCTTTGAACCACATTTTTGCGTGTTCTTTTTCGTTATTGGCGGTCTCTTCGAAGATGGCTGCAATTTGCTCATAGCCGTCTTTTTTAGCTTTAGATGCAAAATATGTGTATTTATTGCGAGCTTGGGACTCACCAGCAAAGGCAGTCATTAAGTTTTTCTCTGTTTTTGAACCTTTTAATTCCATTTTTTCCTTTCTTTATGAATCTATTTTAACATTTTTTGCATGAAAAATCCCCCAACAATTTGGGGGATAGTGGGAGGTATGTATATATCTGTTAGGCTCCAGGATATTTGAAAAATTTATTACCGTCGTATTCACAAACATATACCTGGTCTTCATGCCATTCAGACCAATGATTCTTCATGTTCGCTGGAGAATAGTAGCAAATAATAAATTCGCTTGTTACGCGATATCCATCATAGAATACTGCTGCAACAGCTTCTTTCACCTTGTCGTTTGGAGGTATCTTTTGCGCTCTCGATATGGCCTTCTCGGGGTAATAATCATTGTGGTTGAGCACATATGTAGCGCTTTTACCCTCATAGAGCATCCCATCTAGGATACATTGAGCGACTGCGGCACAACCATCAAACGAGCCTGCACCTGCCTCGCGCATTACGACACAACAAATAGTGTTGTATTCGCTATTCGTGATAGAGACGTTAGTGCTAGAGACTTTGGTCTTAACCGAAACCGTTGATTTTTCTGCCAACATCGTTGGTTCTTCTGTAGTTTCTACTTTTGTAGTAGTTTCAACAACTTTTTCGATCGTCGTTTCGATTTTCGTGGTCTCAGGCTCGGGCTCCGTCGTTACAGGTGGTTCTGTTTCAACAACTACCACCGTAGTTGCGGGCTCAATTATTGCCATATCTGCTGCTTTTCCTCCTGCCGCGTTGTTTCTGTTAACATCGACAGAAATTGGAGCTTGAACTGGCAACAATATAGTGCTTATTAGTATCAATATTGAAATCAATAAAGATACCAAGATTTTTTTAAAAATAGGATCATCTCCCTTCTTAATTTCTAAGCCTCCCAACATAGAAATTACTCTTCTATTATAGCACAGATTTGCCAAAATGTCAATGGTTATATCTTAAAGCTATGAAAAAGCCACCCTTTTTCAAGAGCGGCTTCTGGGAGGAAAAAATAATTTAAAAGACGGGTTAGACGACGCGGTAAACGGCGTGAGTATACTCAGCATTGCCAGTTATTCTACTAGCTTCTGCCTTTGTTTCGCACCATACGTCGATGGTGCCCTCATCGCATCCGCAATCCGTGATTGTCAGGACGCCAACACCCTCAACGTATATCTTGTCCCCGTAGTGGAGACCAAGTTCTTCCCGCTGTCCTTGATCCATCGCGCATTGGCCTGGCCCGACTCCAACACCTGATGCTGTCTTTTGGCCCCTGGGAAAACCCTCTGACGGATAATAACCAGTGACCTTGAACAGACCATTGTTGGCGTGGTAAACATTGATAATCTGTTCATTGTTTTCAGCCTTGGCCTCTGTTGCGATCGCGGTTTGGGTTGTCGTTTCCGGTTCTGGCGTTTTCGTCGTTTGTCGTTCTGTTTCGGTTTCTTTGACTACTGTCGTCGTCTCCGGAACCGATTCTTCTTCGATCTCTGCTTCAGTTTCAGCTTCAGGGGTGCCATCCGTTGCTCCCTCCGTAACTGATTCATCCGCTATTGTTATTATCTCTGCTGTATCTTCTGAGGCTGCTATGGTTTGATGTGCTGGAGCTACCATTGATTCTCTTGCTTCAGTAACATCGACGCCTTTTGAAGCTCGCCCGTTGATACAAAAAATAGAGAGAAAAACAACGAGAGATGTAATCGAAGAAAATAATACCTTATTTTTAAGTATATAAATTCCCCCTTTATACCTGATTTCTAGACCTCCCAATCTAGAAATCACTCTGTTATTATAGCACAAACGCTTTGAAAAGTCAATAGTGATAGTGCTTTTTCATACATTTTACAAATGAAAACCCCCTGATTAACAGGGGGAGTTCTTTAAATCTCACCTTTCTCGACAAAAACGTCGTCAACATATATTTGTGGCTGCTCGTCTTTAGCAATTTTCTTGATTTGCTGGTGAAGGAACAGAGCATATTTAAATTTATTTATTTCTGCTTCTTCCCTTAAGTTTATAATTACTTCGACGGATGGGTCGGACGGGATATCGCCGTGGTGGGATTCGTATGTGCGGAAAAGGCCGTTCAAGGATTCGTAGATAACTTGGTCTATTTCCTTTGATAATTTGCTATCTTTGACGAAAACCTTAATCGTCATTGATTTTCACCCCCTCTTATTCCGATTTTTTTCGGTAGCAAAATTATACCACAAGACTCTAGATTAGTCAATTTTAACCTTTTTAACTTATTTATGGTATAACTTTAGTATGGAAGGAAAAGACCTTAATCTGGCCTTTGGCGCGCGTAAACTATATGTGGACGCGAGTTTTCGGCTAACTAAAGGCGACAAGGTTGGCGTTGTTGGAGTGAATGGTTCAGGAAAATCAACGCTTTTTAAGATAATTTTAGGTATTGAAAAGCTCGATACTGGTACGATTTCTTATCCTGACGTTCTAAGAATCGGCTATCTTCCCCAGGAAATAATGATTTCTAGCGAGGCGGATGATATTACTGTCTGGGATTATATCAATATGGCTAGGCCGTTTGAGACGCTCCAAGATGAAATTAATAAAGAATATGAAAAACTGGCAAAATACCCGAATAGTACAAAAATTCTCGAGAGAATCAACCGGCTCCAAGAAAGAATTGATAGTTTTGATATTGCGAATGCCGATCGTGAACTCTTGAGAATTGTCGAGAAAATGGAGCTTTCCGAACTTGTTGACCACAAAATGAAGGATTTATCTGGTGGACAAAAATCGAAAGTAGCGTTTGCGAGAGTTTTGTTTGAAAATGCGTCGCTACTTCTTTTAGATGAGCCTACAAACCATCTCGATTCTAAAACGAGAAAATTTGTTACAAACTATCTAAGAAATTATGACGGGATGGTGCTCGTTATCTCTCATGACCAAAAATTTCTGGACGAAATCACGAACACAACCCTCTTTTTGAATAAAATGACGAAAAAGATGAAGGTTTATCACGGAAATTATTCAGCCTTCAGACGTCAATATGCTTCAGATCTTGCGGCAGAGGATGCAAAAATAACGGAACAAGAGCGCGAAATTAAACGTCTCTCTGAGTTCGTAATGCGAGCACGAAATGCCAAAAGGAGTAATACTGCACTGATTGGGATGGGACATCAGCGCGAAAAAGTTCTCGAAAAGAAGTTGGCTGAGCTCGGTGAACGAGAAAAAGAATATAAAAGAGTTGAGATTGAAATTGAGCCAAAAGAGCGTTCTGGACCTTATCCGGTTGAGATCCAAAATCTCACTTTTTCCTATCCAAATTCTGAAAATCTTTACGAAAAATTGTCGCTTCAGCTCTCGCGCGGAGAAAAGTTTTTGATTGTTGGCGAAAATGGCGTCGGAAAGTCAACTCTTTTGAAGTTAATTACCGGCGACCTTTCGCCTAAATCTGGGAATATATTTTTCGGTTCGCACGTCTCAATGGCCTATTATGCGCAGGAGCTTGAAATTATTGACGAGCGAAAAACCGTTCTCGAAAATGTTCAAAATTTTGACTATACCGATACGGAACTTCGGGGAATTTTGTCTAATTTTTTGTTTTTTGATGATGAAGTTTTCAAACCAGTTAAAGTACTAAGCCCTGGTGAAAAGGCGCGAGTGGCACTTTGTAAAATACTTTTGAAACGGGCTAATTTGATTATTCTGGACGAGCCGACCAACCACTTTGACCCAGAAACGCAAAAAATTATTGGTGAGAACTTCAAGGATTATCCTGGAACTTTGATTGTCGTTTCGCATAATCCAGAATTCGTTGAGCAAATTGGAATTACAAGAATGTTGGTTTTGCCAGACGGAATTATCAAGAATTTCTCTAGAGAATTGCTCGATTATTACTATTATTTGAATTCAGATTTAATTTAACTTTCGGTTTATTTGGAAATATGGTAAAATAGTTTTGTTGCCGCGATAGCTCAGTTGGTAGAGCGCATTCATGGTAAGGATGAGGTCACGAGTTCAAATCTCGTTCGCGGCTCCATTTTTTATGCTAAAATTAAATTATGAATAAGATTATTAAACGTGGAATTAATGCATACAAAGTTTTTATGAAAAATAAGCTTGCCACTTCGCTAATGATGCTATTTTTTGGCACTATGATGTTTATTTCTGCGCTAAATGGCCGAGGAAATGATACCAAGAGTCTTCCACTTATCATTATCTTCGCTGGAATGTTTTTTTCCTTTTGGACTTTTTATCGATTTGGATATATTAAATCTAATTATGATTTTAATAAAAAAGAAAATCCAGAAGCTTTAAAAGGCGCAAAAAAGGCACTTGTGTTGCAAGTTTTAGAAGCTTTAGTTTATGCTTTAATTTCTGCCATTGGCGTTTATCTCCTAATCAACGAAGGACTAACAAACAAGGTTTTGGACCTAATTACTGGTGGGTTTATGACCTTAAATGGAATTTTTAGTGCAATTTTCATCTATAAAAATCGTGAGAATAAAGACCTACATTGGAAACTTGAAATTATTTTGATGATTCTTGAATTTGGAATTGGGCCATACTTTATCTTCGCATCTAATTCGATAGATATAACAGGCTATATTATCATGGGAGTAATTACGATGGTTGCTGGTCTAATCGAGGCATTGGCCGCTCTGACAAAAGACTCATTAAAAAACACGGTTCAAGACGGAAAAAATATCGTTCAGATTATGAAGGACGATAAAACGTCGGAAAATAAGATTCAATCGCTATAAAAATCTGCCACAAATTTTTCAAAGCTATCGTTTTTGACGGCTTCACGCATTTCTTCGGTGAGACGGATTAAGAAACGGATATTGTGGATAGAAAGAAGCGTAGCGCCAAAAGTTTCATCACAGCGCATAAGATGATGAATATAGGCTTTGGTGTAGTTTTTACAGGTATAACAATCGCAAGTATCGTCTAACGGCGAAAAGTCTTCTTTAAATCTGGCGTTTTTAAGATTGATACGGTTCTCTTTTTTATCTCCGCGCTTATCAGTTCTAAGACCTGGGACAAGAGCGTTGCCATGGCGAGCGAGGCGAGTTGGGCTAACGCAGTCAAAAATATCTATTCCGCGTTTTAAACCCTCAATTAGATCAACCGGCTCGCCAACACCCATCAGATAGCGAACTTTATCTTCAGGAAGAAACGGTGTTGAATATTCGACAGCCTTATACATGTCATCCTTACATTCACCATCGTTGGCAACACCGCCAATCGCATAGCCATCAAAACCGATTTTAACGGTTTCCTTGGCGGAATATTCCCTTAAATCTTGATGTGGGCCACCCTGAACAATCCCAAATAGGTTCTGATTCTTATTTTTGTGAACTATTTTGCCACGCTTAGCCCAGCGGAGAGTACGCTCTACACTGTTTTTAAGGTAGTTATAATCAGCGGTAGCCGGCGGACATTCGTCAAAACTCATCGCAATATCACTATCCAGCATATTTTGAATTTTGATTGATTCTTCTGGAGTAAGGAAGAGTTTTTTGCCGTCTAACTCGGATTTAAAATGAACGCCTTCTTCGGTAATATCTTTCTTTTTGTTGTGAGCGAGTGAAAACACCTGATATCCACCAGAATCGGTCAGAATTGGGCCGTCCCAGTTCATAAATTTATGTAAGCCGCCAGCTTTCTCGACAACTTCAGGGGTCGGGCGGAGCCAGAGATGGTAGGTGTTGGCAAGAATAATGCCTGGGTTTGTGGCTTTAACTTGTTCTGGGCTCAAAGTTTTCACCGTAGCCTGGGTGCCAACCGGCATAAACATCGGTGTATCATATTCTTGTTTTTTGCCATTTTTATCTGTAAAAATGAGTTTGCCGTATCTTGCGCCGGTGTTCTTGTCTTTATGGATTAACTTATACTTAACTTTCATTTTGCTCCTAAATGATCAGCATGGCGTCACCAAAGCTGAAAAACCGATATTTTTCCTCAACTGCATGCCTATAGGCTTTTAATACTAAATCACGCCCAGCAAGGTTGCTGATGGCCTTAGAAGGCATTTTTTGTTCTAGAAAGGCTGAAACTAGCATTATTAAGGTCGATTTAGGGAGATGGAAATTAGTAATAAGCCCGTCCACGACCTCAAATTTGAAGCCTGGGTAGATAAAAATGTCGGTTTCACCGCTATCGGCGATGATTTTACCGTGTTTTTTGGCTACAGTTTCCAGAGTTCGAACAGTAGTGGTGCCAACAGCGAAGATTCTACCACCATTTTTCTTGATTTCATTGATTTCTTTTGCGGATTTATCAGATACGAAGTACTCTTCAGTGTGCATTTTGTGCTTGGTAGCATCTTCGACATTTACGGGGCGAAAAGTGCCTAAGCCGACGTGTAAAGTGATTTTGATGATTTTTATTCCCTGTTTTTCAGCACTTCTAAGAAGTTCAGGGGTAAAATGTAGGCCAGCAGTAGGGGCGGCGGCGCTACCAGGGTTTTTAGCATAAACTGTCTGATATCTTCCCTGATCTTTGAGTTTTTCGTGAATATATGGCGGAAGTGGCATGGTGCCGAGTTGATCTAAAATTTCAAGGAAAATACCCTGGTATTTGAATTGAACATGCGTTATTCCTTCATCTAAGGTATCTAGAACGGTCGCAACTAGCGGAGCTTGGTCTTTGTCGGTTTTTGCGCCAAAAGCAATTTTCGTGCCAGTTTTAAGGCGTTTTTGAGGCCTTGCAAGGCATTCCCAGGTGTCGCTACCTAAATCTTTGAGAAGCAAAAGCTCAACTACCCCGCCAGTTTCAGGCTTTACCCCTATAATTCTGGCTGGAATAACCTTTGTTTCGTTTAACACCAGCGCATCGCCTGGCTTAAGATAATCTAATATATCGGTAAAATGTTTATCTTCAAATGATTCTTTTTTCCTATCAACAACTAAAAGTCGCGAAGAAGAGCGATCTTTTAGAGGAGTTTGGGCTATCAGTTCTTCTGGTAAATGGTAATCAAAATCATCCGTTTTCACTTTTTATATTATAACATATTTTCTTTATTTCCAAAATTGCGTTGAAAAGAGCCGTACGTTGTACGGCTCATTGTTTTCGTGTGCATACGAAATCGCATAATAGAGTCTTCAAAACTCCGCGAGGCCTGTCGGCCAGTCCTGCTTGCCAGCAATTATGCTCAGACGTTTAGTTGCTTCACTATCGTTCTTGCATTTTTCACACCGCTCTTCTTCTGCGGTACGATGAACGACAACGACGTCTCATCTCTGTGAGGATCCCTTCCAAGTGAAGTATGGTTGGCACTTCTTAGGCGTAAAGGACAGTAAGATGAGCTGATATTTCCTTCAAGATCCTATTTCGTATGCAAAGGTTCTGGCTCGGTAGGAGTTTTAGTTTGAGGCGGAATCATCTTCTCATCACCACTGGCTGTGGTGATGAGGTCACTCTCTAACCTCCATCTAACGAGCTAGAGTTTTATTCTATCACACCCTTATATTCTTGTCAACATCTCTGGTATAATTATGTTATGCAACGGGCCTATATCGCAATTGATTTAAAATCTTTCTATGCCTCAGTAGAATGTGTTGAGCGAGGGCTGGACCCCTTGACGGCGAAGTTAGTTGTTGCTGACGAATCAAGAACGGAAAAAACGATTTGTTTGGCCGTCACACCTGCGCTAAAAGAGCTCGGTATCCCTGGAAGAGCTAGGCTTTTTGAAGTTTTGAGAAAAATAAAACGCGAAAAATTTATTGTTGCGACGCCTAGAATGAATAAATATATGGAAATTTCCTCCAAAATCTTTAAAATTTATTCAAAATACGTTTCACCTGATGATATTCACGTTTATTCAATTGATGAGGTTTTTATGGATGTGACGAATTACCTCAAAATGTATCAGATGACGGCGAATGAGCTGACAACTAAGATAATCAACGATGTTTTTGAAAAAACCGGCATCACGGCAACGGCTGGAATCGGTACGAACCTATACCTTGCGAAAATTGCGATGGATATTGTTGCTAAACATATGTCACCGAATGAAAATGGTGCGAGAATTGCGGAGCTTAATGAGCAAAAATATCGTGAACTACTTTGGGATCACCTGCCTTTGACTGATTTTTGGCGAATTGGAAGAGCGACGGAAAAAAGACTTTTGAAACTCGGAATTCATACGATGGGCGAACTTGCACGTTATTCACTATCCGGATCGGATAAACTGTATAAAGCTTTCGGGATTAATGCGGAGCTTTTGATTGATCATGCTTGGGGGTACGAGCCAGTCGAGATGAAAGACATTAAAATCTACTCTTCAAAAAACCACTGTCTTTCTTCTGGACAAGTTTTGAGCGAACCGTATGGCTTCGAGAAAGCGCGCTTGATTGTTAAAGAGATGGCAGACCAAATTGCGCTTGATCTTTCGGAGAAGAATCTAGCAACAGATCAGATTGTTTTGGATTTAAATTATGATGCTTCAAACTTAAAGGCAAACATCCAAAATACGACGGAAATTGACAGATATGGAAGAAAAACGCCCAAAAGTGCACACGGAACGATAAATATTGGAAGAAATACTTCGTCGTCAAGAACTATAAGAGAAAAATCCGTAGAATTGTTTGACAAAATTATGAACCCAGACTTTACGGTGCGCAGAATCAATATCACAACGAATCACATAATGCCTTTTTATGTTAAGTCTGGGCCGAAACAATTAGATATTTTCACGGATTATAAAAAACAAGAAATTTTAGAAAAAAAGGAGCAAAATCTTCAAAAAGCTACTCTAAAAATAAAAAAACGATATGGGAAAAATGCGATTCTAAAAGCAATGAATCTGGAAGATGGAGCAACAATGAAGAGTAGAAACCAACAAGTTGGAGGCCATAAATCATGAAATATGACGATATTATAAAACTCCCACATTTTCACGCCAAAAATAAACCCTATATGCCTCTTTCTGAGCGCGCAGCTCAATTTATGCCGTTTAAGTCTTTAAACGGATATCATGAGCTAATAGGCGAAGACGAAAAAGAAGTTTTTTCGGAAGTCTGGGAAGATGTGAAATATGAGGAATATGTCGATTAAAACGCCTGTGTTTTTAATTTTGACAATGATATATGATAAAAATTATGCTATACTCGAAATATACTAAAAGAGGTAATCAAAAATGGCAGAATTAATTGATGTTTTGGACGAAAACGGTGTAAAAACTGGCCAAATTGTAACAAGAGACGAGGTTCACAAAAAAGGACTTTGGCACAGAGCTATAGTTGTCGCAGTGATTAACGAGAAAAATGAGATATTGATACAACAACGAAGCGCTAATAAGGAAAAGAACCCAGGCAAATGGGATATTTCGGTTGCTGGGCACATTTCGACCGGTCAAGATGCATTAATGGCGGCCGCTCGTGAAATCAACGAGGAAGTTAGCGTTAATCTAGGGTTTAGCGTTGAGGTAAAAGAGTTTAGATATATGTACTCATTCAGAAAACAACAAGTTTTTGCGGATGATTTTATAGAAAATCAGTTTTATGATTTTTTCATCCTAAGACAGAATGGTTTAAATAAAGAATCATTAAAATTCCAAGAGGAAGAAGTTCAGGCTATCGATTTTGTCAGTATTTCCAAGCTCAACGAAATGCGCAATACTGATATGTTTGTCGAGAGAAGTGAAGTGTACGATATCTTAACTGAATATTTGTTTAGATTATAAATTTTAGTTTTTGAACCTGTAGTTGACGACGCGCTGGAGGTAGATCGTCGTTTTTTTGGGGTAGGACCGGTGGCTGACGCCACCTTAACATTTTCTGCCTCGATTCGGAAATAAGAGGTAGATCGTCGTTTTTTGGAGGTAGGACCGGTGGCTGACGCCACCTTAACATTTTCTGCGTCGGCTCGGAAAATTCTGCAAGCAGATTTTCACTCACCTCCTTGAAAATGGCGAACCTGGCTCGAGTCAATCTACTACCAACTAAAAAGCCCCTGAAGGGGGCATTTTAGTTGGTGCTGGAGGTAGGACTCGAACCTACGAAGCCCGAAAGCGAGAGATTTACAGTCTCTTGTCATTGCCACTAGACGACTCCAGCAACTTCTTTGTAAATTATAGCAAAAAAGTTTTAAAATGACAAATTAAATAATTTTACGGCGGTGAATTTTAGGTTTTTTTACTTTTTGGACTGGTTTTTTGGGGGCTGGTTGTTTTGGTGTTGGTTTTCTTAAAATATGTTTTTTCTGAGCCTTTTTCTCTTCTTTTTTGGCTCGACTGGCCTGAATTTGTTCGTTGATGCGGGCGGTCGTGTTGGCGATCGCCTCAACATCGCCATTCGTTTCGTGAAGGGCGAGGATCTGGCGCAAAGTGGCAGTTGAACGGTCAATCTCATAGGCCGCCTCAAGTGCACCGAGTGCACCTTTTTTGTTACCGAGTTTTTCGTAGGCTTTTGCAAGAGCGATATAACGAACTGGAACATCGCCTTCAAGAGTTATTGCTTGTTCGAAAGCCATAGCGGCCTTTTCGTAGGCGCCAGTTTCGAGATAAATAAGGCCAACGTTGTGGAGAGAGGAGGCATTGTTATCTAGGGATTGGGCGATCTCAAAACATTCAATTGCATCATCGTATTTTTCTTCTTTCGCGTAAAGAATTCCGAGACGGTTATAGGCGGCGGCATTTTTTTCGTCGAATTTTAGAATGGTAAGAAGAGCTTTTTCGGCACGCAAGGGTTTTCTTTCTTTCATCGATGTCTGAGCGACAGACCAGAGTTTTTTCATCTGAGCCGAATATTTAGGAGAATGTTTTTCCTTTTCTTCTTTTTTCTTTAGAATTTTTGGAACAACAAAAGTTAGAACAGCTGTAACTAAGACTAGAAAAATAGCTCCATACATAACTTAATTATATCATATCCGCAATAATGTGTAATTTTATATTACCATTTGCGTTTATGTTCTGATAAAGTTCAATGAGATTTGGAAGTTTTTTTAAGAATTTTACGTCATTAGTGAGAAAAAATGTTTTATATGACATTTCAATTGCTGTCGAAATAATTTCTAAGGTGAAGCTTCTGTCTTTTTTGTCACTTATTTCCTTCGCGAGCATGGGAAGATTTTTTTCTGTCGATACAATTAACCTTTTCGCAAAGTTTTTTATTTCGTCGCTTGCCTCAATCGGCGAATCTAATTTGTTCTGAATATCTTCAATGAATATTTGAGCACGAGATAAAATTGTCGGAAGAATCATACTAAGGTCTTTGGTAAAAAAGATAAAGTGGTAGTTATCTTTTGGTTCTTCAAGATTTTTTAGGAACGCGTTTGATGCTTCTGCGCTCATTTTTTCTGGATAATAGACAATGAAAAATTGATCAGACGTCTTCTTTGAAGAAGCATGGGTTAAAAGCTCACGAATTGAATCGATATTTATCTTTTTCGTTTTTTCGTCTGGTTTCAGGGCAAGGATATTTGGTTTTGAATATTCGGGAAAATTTTGAAGAACAAAAATTGAAAAACCAGTATTTTTGACAATTTCTAAGATATCATCTTCGGCATTAAAAAACATTTTTGAATTCCTTCGGCAATTCGGATTCAAATGTTTTTCTTTGGTTTTCGTTTTTGCCAGGGATTGTGATTTCTAGTTTTTTAGCGTGGAGAAATAGTCTTTTTGCCTTTTTCCCCGAGCCATAAACTGGGTCGCCATAGATAGGGGTGCCGATGTATTTCATAT
The DNA here is from genome assembly GCA_017510445.1 of Candidatus Saccharimonadota bacterium. GTDB lineage: Bacteria > Patescibacteriota > Saccharimonadia > Saccharimonadales > Saccharimonadaceae > Nanosyncoccus. The sequence continues at coordinate 131,921 of JAFWNF010000002.1, read as the reverse complement.
GAACACGTAGTTGGTGCGTTCGGCCAGATTCAGGTTTTAATTCGATGAGCGAAAAGTTATTGTCGGTTTTTAAAACTTTATAGTGGGTTTTAGCTTCTTTACCTTTTGGATCAACCTGAAAAGTAGTAGGATGCTTGAGATTCCTTGCAATCGGGAGATCAATCATAGCTTCATCAAGTTTCGGGCGGCCTTCAACAATTGCATAATAGGTTTTGTGGGTTTTACGATCCTGAAACTGTTTTCTGAGCATCTTCCTAGTTTCTTCATTTTTGGCTAAAATAACTACGCCGGAGGTGTCGCGGTCTAGGCGGTGGACTAAAAGCCCATAATCCTCAAGAGTTGTCTCTGGGCAGTATTCGCCTTTAGCCATAGAGAGTAGCCCAGCAGGTTTATCAACCACGAGCACATTTTCGTCTTCAAAAATGACTTCTAGTTTTTCGAGTTTTTTGGTATTTTTTGGAGCATTTAAAACAATTTTGGCGTTTTTTTCGACTTTCGTGTTTGGTTTTTTGACAATTTTGCCATCTACTTCGACAAAACCTGATTTGATAAATGTTTGAAGGGTAGAACGATTATATTCTTTGTTTTGTTCGACTAAGAGGTGATCTAAGCGAAAGAGCTCTGGTTTATCTGGGCCAGCATCCAGAATGATATCTCCGTTAATTACGCGAGACATCTCTGGCTTACTGAATTTTTTCCCAGTTCTAATCATATCTATCTATTATACCACATTTTGTCTTAAAAAGCAATAGCAGGATCTAAATTAACGAAGGTGGAAAGCTTTTTGCACCTCTAGCAGCTTGGCGTTAGCCGTCTCGTTAGCGTATTTTTCACCTTTTTCTAGAAGACTGAGCACTTCTTCGTCTTTGATTTCTGCCATTTTTCTTTGAAAATCGGTGAGCATATTAAACACGGACGAGGCAACTTTCTTCTTTAAATCGCCGTAATGTGTTTCGCCAGCCCATTCGCCAATCACATCCTGAAGCGGACGATCGTTTACGAGGGCTTCGATTTGAAGAAGATTAGAAATACCTGGTTGGTTAAACATGTCAAATTTGATTTTTCCTTCGGAATCAGTAGTAGCAGACATAATTTTTTTCATTGCTTTTTCTGGTTCATCGTCAAGCATAATTTTGCTGTTTTCGGCAAGGGTGGATTTGCTCATTTTCTTTTCTGGATTCTGAAGATCGCGAATTCGCACTCCTTCTTCTTGGCCCATAAACTTAACTTGGTCTAGCGTTTTAGCTGGAATCGTAAAGATTCCGCCAAATTTGTTATTGAAACGTGTAGCGATGTTACGGGTCAGCTCGATATGCTGGAATTGATCTTCGCCGAGCGGAATATAGGTCGCATCGTAAAGTAAAATATCGGCGGCCATAAGGATTGGATAGTCAAAAATACCAACATTGCACGAATCGCTACCTTTAGACTTTTCCTTATATTGAATCATACGAGACGTTTCGCCCATAGTCGCAACGCAGTTTAAAATCCAGCAGAGTTCAGAATGGGCAGGAACGTAGCTTTGGCGGTAAATATGGACATTATCATTTATTTCTAAGCCAGCAGCAATGTAGTATTTCAGTGTTCGAATTGTATTTTCCTTTAAATCGCCGTCAACTTCGGAAATAATTGAGTGAAGATCTGGAACAAAAATATTAATGTTACTGTCTTTTGAATGTTTATTGGCGAGGCGAACCATCGGTAGGAGTGCGCCAAGATAATTTCCTAACGTTAGGATGCTATTTGATCTAATTCCGGTAAGTATTGTTTGCATAAAATTCCTTTCAAGTTTAAGTTATCAAAAGTAATTGTTTAACGCCAATGTGGAATTGAAGCTGAACGATACTTTTCCATATTTAAATTATAACAATTTTGTGATAAAATAAAAGTGTTGGGGTATTAGCTCATTTGGTAGAGCGCTTCCATGGCATGGAAGAGGTGAGGAGTTCGAATCTCCTATACTCCACCATTTTAATAATTTGCGCGAGTGGTGAAATTGGTATACACGTATGCCTTAGGAGCATATGCCTTCGGGCGTGCTGGTTCAAGTCCAGTCTCGCGCACCAATTTAATAAACGCAGTTATGCGTTTTTTTGTTATCTTTGTAGCTCGTTTTTACACTTGCCCATGCGGAAAAATTCTTCAATATTCTTCAGTGTAGTGTCGGCAATATTAGATAGAGCTTCTTCAGTTAAGAAAGCTTGGTGAGATGTAACAATAACATTCGGGAGAGCTATTAAACGAATTAATGTATCATCTTTGACAATATGATTAGAAAAATCATGGAAGAAAACATCTGCTTCGCCTTCAATCACGTCTAGACAGGCTGCACCGATCTTTTTTGATTTTAGCCCATCTAATAATGCATCAGAATCAATTAATCCTCCCCTAGAGGTGTTAATTATAACGACTCCTTTTTTCATTTTTGAAATTGAGTTGCGATTAATAATGTGTTTAGAGAAATTCGTAAGTGGGCAATGAATTGAGATAATGTCGCTTTCTCTAAATAGTTCGTCTTTTTCGACATATTTAATCTTCGAGGTTTCGTCTGGGTACTTATCATAAGCAATCACATTCATTCCAAAACCACGACAGATATTAATAAACTTTTTGCCAATTCTACCCGTACCGATTACCCCGACTGTCTTGCCGTGAAGTTCAAAACCAACAAGGTCGTCTAAATCAAAATTAAACATCTTTGTACGGTTGTAGGCTTTGTGAATCCTTCTGACGGATGTAAGAAGCATTGCTATTGCGTGTTCGGCAATTGCATATGGGGAATAGGCTGGAACGTTTGCAATTCTAATTCCTTTTGGAAGATTTTTTAAATCAACATTGTTGTAGCCAGCACATCTTAATGCAATAAATTTAACTCCATTTTTCTCAAGAATTTCGGCCGTTTTTTTATCGATATTATCGTTTGTAAAAATACAAACGACTTCATATCCTGTTGCTAGGCTTGCGGTTTTAAAATTAAGTCTTTCTTCAAAATAATCAATTTTAAATTTTCCATCAGAATTTACTTGTTCAAAAAACCTTTTGTCGTTCGTTTTTGAGTCGAACATTGCAATTTTAATTTTTTCATGCTCCATATGCTTATTCTAGCACATAAACGACGCTAATGGCGCGCAAGTTTAATTATTTCTTTTCTCTGTATTTTGCGATGGCGTCAGCCAGAGCTTCATGTCCTAATACAGAGCAGTGAAACTTGTGTTTTGGGAGTTTTCCGAGATAATCGTCGATTTCTTTAGCGCCAATCTTCAAAGCTTCGTCTAGGGTTTTTCCTTTTGCGAGTTCCGATAAAGCAGAGGTTGAAGCAATGGCCGAAGCGCAACCGTAGGTTTTCCAACGGATATCTGTGATTTTATCGTCTTTGACTTTGATATACATCCTCATTTGGTCGCCACAAATCGGGTTGCCGACTTGGCCTACAGCGTCGTATTTAAACTTACTTTCATCGCCCATTAAAAAGTTTTTAGGATGCAAAAAGTGTTCTTTGACTATTTCGGTATAAATCCAATCTTCGTTTTCCATTATTTTTTCCTCATTTTTACAGTGCTAATTTTTTGCAGGCGATCGATAATGCCAGGCAAAACCGCCATGGTTTTATCGATGTCTTCTTTAGTGCTTTCTAGGCCAAACGAAAAGCGAATCGACGAATGCGCTACTTCGGCGTCGCCTGTTTTGGCCATTAATACATGGCTTGGCTTGATATCGCCCGATGCGCAAGCAGAACCGGTTGAAACAATTATACCTTCTGCGTCGAGGTATAGTTGAATTGACTCGCCCTCGGCGGCCTCAAAGGAAACGTTTAAGATATTTGGTAGAGATTTGCCCGGTTTTAAATCGGTGTTTAAACTACTTCCTGGGATTTCTTTTAAAATTCGCTTGGCGAGTTCGTCGCGGAGTTCTCTAACGCGTGTGTCATATTTCCCCCAACTTTTTTCTTGCTTGATTTTTTCGAGCGCAGCGCCAAATCCAATAATTCCAACGGTGTTATAAGTGCCACCACGGCGCTTGTTTTCTTGATTGCCACCAATGATAAGAGGAGAAAACGGAACACCCTCTTTAATGTAAAGCGCACCGACGCCAATCGGGCCGCCAATCTTGTGCGCACTAAAGGTTGCGTAATCTAGACCCAGTTTATAGACGTCGATTGGAATCTTACCAAGCACTTGAGTTAAATCAGAATGGACATAACCTCCGCGCCTATCGGTAACGAGTGGCTTACCCCATTCTGAAACAGGCTCAAACAGCTCAGAGCTTTTTGGGATTGGTTCTTTTTTGGCTTTTTCAACAATCTTTTTTAAATCTAGAATTTCGCCGATTTCATTGTTGGCAAGCATGTAGGAATATAGTTTTGGCATTTTTTTACCAGAGACTTTTTTTGCTAACTCGATAATCGAATGGTGCTCGATTTGTGAAGTTTCGATTTTATGGCCGGCAAAAGTTCTGATGACTGTATTGTTTGATTCACTCGCTCCAGAGGTAAAAATAATCTCGGTTGGTTTAGCGCCGATTAGTTCAGCTAATAATTCCCTGGTATGTTCGATTTCGTTGAAAGCAAGATGCCCTGGGGTATGCAAAGCTGAGGCATTAGCAAAATATTTGCGTTCTGCTTTGTGCATCGCATCTAAAACTTCTGGAAGCATCGGACTTGTCGCCGCATAATCTAAATACACCATTTTTTATATTATATCTTATTTAGAGAAAGAGGACAAAGTAGTGTCTATTTATGATAAAATTATTTTGTGAAGAAATTTGCTTTACGTGATTTTTTAATTGCTATTTGTTCGATTTTTTTTCTCATAAATTCGGCGTTGGTTTTTTTGATTTTCTTTCCGATTCAGCAAAAACGAAAAGTTCCAGAAATTGAATATCCAGAATTACCACAGCTTTATATCGCGCTAAATGAGAGTAACCTCGACGAAATTAATAGCGGAAGCAAGGAAGCTCGTTATCCAGGGAATTCTTTAACATTTTTGGTCGATAAGGAATATTACGATTTTTCAAACGTAGAAATTAAAGGGCGTGGAAATACAACCTGGAAAGACAGCGAGAAAAAACCCTATCAAATAAAATTTGATTCAAAAGAGAACTTGTTTGGTTTTGGTAAAGCAAAAAAGTGGGTGCTTCTAGCGAATTATTTTGATGAAGGCTATATCAGAAATGATTTAGCTTTTTATATCGCGAATCTTCTCAATATGGATTATACGAATGACGGAAAATTTGTCGAACTCTATATAAACAACGATTATCTTGGTCTTTATTACCTGACGCAAAAAATAGGCATCAATTCGGCTTCCGTAGATATCAAAGACAAAAATGCAGTTTTAATGGAACTAGATAATATTTACTATGCAGAGAGCGAAAAACCTTCAGTTAGTTTAAAGGGCGATGTTTTTGTTTTAAAAGATAGTGTTTCTGATGACGAAAATATTCAAAAAGTTGCCGTTGAAGATTTTATGGGTAGCTATTCAGCTTTTGAAAAAGCAATAGAGTCTAAAGATTGGAAAAAAATTCAGGAAATAGTCGATATTGAATCGTTTGCAAAATTTTATATCATTCAAGATTTTTCCTTAAACTGGGACTCATTTGCAACAAGTACTTATTTTTATAAAGACGGTTTTGATGATAAAATTCATGCTGGTCCGATTTGGGATCTCGACAACGCTTTTGGACGTTGGTTAGAAACAATGTTCTACCGACGAGACCTTCAATATAATGGTGCTAATGCCGAATTACAAAGCGACACTTTCTTCAAACTTATGGAAATCAAGGAGTTCAGAGAGCTTATTTCCGAGATTGTAAATCGAGAGCTCTTACCAAAACGGGATTTAATCTTTTCAAGAATAGATTCTATTTCTGAACAAATCGCCTCTTCAGCACTGCGTGATAACGAAAAATGGGGTAGAAATAATTATTTTGATGAAGTTTTAAAAATTAGAAATGCAGTTCAGAGAAGATTCGACTATTATTCAATTTTTTACGCCAATGAAGAAAGGTTGCCTAACGGAAATTATCTTTTTAAAAATTTAAATACTGAGTTCAAAATTGAGTCGGTTGAAGATGGTGGGTACAAAATTACTAGAACTAGCGACGGGCGTGCTTTAACTGTCGACGAATCCTATAATGAATATGGAACGGTTTCATTCCATTCATACAAAGACTCTGTTTGGCAAAGATGGTATATTTGCCGTGATAACGAAGGAAAATACTATCTATTTTCTGTGGCGACTGAAAGCGTTTTAATGCTTGATCAAGATGGTGTTTTAAGAACACGGCCTTTGTCTCGAGGCGAGAACGAGCAGTTTGAGATCGCCGAAATTGGTACTTTCCCTCTAGACACTTTTGTGCCTAAAAATTGATTTTGATAATTAATTGTGATAGAATAAAATAGGTAGTTGTTTCTACCGTACATTTCATACATTTAAGGAGCGTGACAAAACATGGTATTAGCGTTATGCGGACCGACTCAAGTCGGAAAAACCTACGCTAAAGAAGCAATCTTAAGACACAGAAAGGACGTTAAGGAGCTACGCTGGTACACAACAAAACCACTGAGCCCTGACGAAACTGTTGGCCGTCACCTGTCAGACGAACAATTCGAAAGAAATTGCTTGTCCGGACTACTGATTTCTTTTGAGAAAGACGATGGTTATAAATACGGTTTCGCTACACACGACATCGTTCGAAACGATGTTTTATTTGTCACTGAAATCTGTCCAAGTCTAATTTCTGATTTAAAAGAAATTAATCCTGATGTTGTTGCGATTTCGCTGGTAACGGATGGACTTGACATTTTAAAGGACCGATTGAAGTTGTGTTGTAAATCCAATGCCGAACTCGAAAAAAGACTTTCTGTCGCAAAAGAAGAGCTTGAATTCGCTCGGGAAAATTATGATTATTTCGACGTAGCAGTTCTTGTTACAAAAAAGAATCAAAAAAGTTTTCGAAGCACCGTTCTTCTCCTTGCGAACGCCCTAGCACCTTAAATTTAAAATCAGCAGTGGTTCGTCCACTGCTTTTTTCTTGCAATAAAAAATGGTGGAGTGCAGGAGACTCGAACTCCTCACCTCGACAATGCGAATGTCGCGCTCTACCAGATGAGCTAGCACCCCAACCACTATATTATAGCATATTAGATAGCGGGAACTGGAAACTTCAGCGAAAGATTTTTCACTTCTTTTCTGATTTTGTCGAGTTCTTTCTGTTTCAAATGCAGATTTTCTTCATCAACAACTTCAAGACAAATATCTTTAACATCATTCATCCATTTTGCGATTTTTTTCATTTCTTTCGGACCCATACCGCGTGTTGTAATCGCAGGTGTACCGAGTCTAACGCCTCCTGGACGAAAAGCACCACCTTTGTCGCCCGGCAAAGAATTTGCATTTAAGGTCAATCCGACCATATCAAGTGCTTTTTCATAAAACTTACCGCTAATTCCAAAGGATTTCTCGACGTTTGCGAGAATTAGGTGATTCTCAGTGCCATTGCCTTGTAAGATGAATTTATACTTTTTCAGTTCTTCTGCAAGTACTTTAGCGTTTTTTACAATATTTTTCGCATAAGTTTTAAACTCCGGTCTTAAAGCTTCGCCAAATGCAACGGCTTTAGCGGCAATCACATGTTCGAGTGGACCGCCTTGAGTACCTGGGAAGACGGCGCGGTCAATCAAGATAGGGATGTTTTTGAGAGTTTTTTCTGGTTTTTTAAGTGGCGAAGCAACATTGCCTTTTGAAAGAATCAATCCACCGCGTGGACCACGAAGTGTTTTATGGGTCGTTGTTGTCATAACGTGAAAACCAAAATCTAACGGATTTGGGTGGACACCAGCGGCGATAAGACCAGCCACATGAGCCATGTCGGCCATTAACAAACAGTCTGGGATTTTATCGGCGATTTTTTTGACGCGTTTAAAATCAGGGATTTTCATAAAAGCAGAATACCCAACGAGAATGATTTTTGGCTTCTCTTTTTTCGCGATTTTTTCCATTTCTTTATAGTCGATATCACCGTCTTCTGTCGTTCCGTATGCTAGAAAGTTATAGATTTTTGCTGAGCGAGTGACAGGAGAGCCATGGGTCAAATGCCCGCCATGGCCAAGATTCATAGCGAGAATTTTGTCGCCTGGTTCACACCAAGCAAAATAAACGGCTTCGTTCGCGTTTGCGCCAGAATGTGGTTGGACGTTTGCATGATCAGCGTGGAATAGTCGGCAGGCACGGTCAATTGCAAGACGTTCAATGCGATCGATGTTGGTTTGTCCGCCATAATAGCGATAGTTCCCGAGAATCTCTTTAGCAATTTCTTTTTCGGAATCACCTGGAATTCCTTTAAAGTTTGGGTAACCTTCGCTGTATTTGTTAGTCAAAATTGAGCCCATCGCTTTTAATACGTCAGCCGAGACATAGTTTTCACTCGGAATTAATTCGAGTCCTTCTTTCTGGCGCTTCTTTTCTTCTTCGATTAGCTTAAAAACAATATCTTTCATGTTTACCTTTCTTTTTAGTTAATTTTCGCGATGGATTTTGATTAAATCATAGTTATTTTCCCTATTTAATTCTTTCATAATGGACGAAACTATAAGGCGGTTTTTCGTCAGTTTGGGTAAAAGTCACAGTTCTTTTCCAGGATTTTTGGTCAAATTTCGGGAAGAAAACATCCGCTTCTTTATCCTCGGCTTCTACTTCTGTTAAAAACATCTCATCGGCATAATCCAGACATTGTTTGTAGACGGATCCGCCACCAATAATGAAAAGTTTGGTTGAATTTCCCTGCCATTTTTTTAAGAATTTGGGTAAATTTGTAACTACTTCTACACCATCTGGCAATACTTCTTTTTCATTAAAAGAAAGAACAAAATGTTTTCTTCCTGGCAGTTTTCCCGGTAAACTCTGCCAAGTTGTTAAACCCATCAATATAGAATTTCCCATTGTTGTTTCTTTAAAGAATTTCATATCAGCAGGAATTTTAAAACAAAGGCCGCCCTTTTTCCCAAGTTCAAGATTTTTGCCAACGCACGCAATAATAGAAATCATTTTTACTCCGTGACTGGCATGGCGATTTTGCCTTGGTGTTGGTAGTTTTCGAGACGAATGTCTTTTAGGTCTTTTGAGTTGTCGAATTTAAAGAAATCTTTGATTTTCGGGTTTATCCAAAGTTTCGGAGCGTCGAAGAGCTTGCCGTCTTTCTTTAATTTTTCATCCCGACGACGAATCTGTTCTTTAATGCCGTCGATTTGGTTTTCGTAAATGTGCGCATCGCTAATCGTGAAAGTCATTTTTCCCGGCTTCAGGCCAACACTTTGAGCAATCAAATGGCAAAGCACAGCATACTGAGTAATATTAAATGGAAGGCCAAGTGGTGCATCATTAGAACGAGAATGAACCATGATATTCAGACGGTCGCCAGAAACAATCCATTCATTACTCCAAACACAACTTGGAAGCGCGGCTGTTGGCAACCATTCGTTCTGCCAAAGGCTCATCACCATACGACGATTGTTTGGGTCGTTTTTTAAAGTTTCGATTAAACTCTGCGTTAGCTGATATTTGTTTACGATCCAGCCATAGGCAGTACCAATTGTATGGGCAAAATCTTCTTTCGGCGCATCTGGGTGCAACTCTGCATAGATTTTATTAATATCGCGTCCCATATAGGTTCCGTCAGCCCCGACTTCCCATTCGTTCCAAATTTTAACTCCGCGACTTCTCAGCCACTCAACCTTATTACTCTGAACTTGCCAAATCCAAAGCATCTCAAGCACAGCCGATTTAAATGCGACGAATTTTGTAGTTAAAATAGGGAATTCTTCCTGTAAGTCAAATTCAAGAACATAATGGGGTATGCGAATTGTGGCAGATTCGTGTTTTGCTTGAGAAATATGATTTGGCATCGTAAGAGAAGCTTTTTTGCTTCGCTTGGAATTCGTTTTATCTGTATAGTTTACGACACGCTTACCCTCTTTCAAGATTTTATCGCAAAGATCTAAATATTGTTCGTCGAATTTGCTCATTTAACCTCCATTTTTGTTTATTATAGCATACAAAAAATTTAAAAATAGCAAAGAAAATCCACCTAGAAATCTAGGTGGATAAGCGGATCAATCGATCCATGAGAATGATACGCCACGAACATCTTGAATTGCTGTTTCTAGAATTTCGAGAAATTCGTTAATAAATTTAAACTCTAGTTTTTCAGCTTTTCTGGCAAAAAGATGCGACCAAGTATCAGCGATTTTGTCGGACCCAGTATATTCGCGCTCGCGTTTATCGCGATTTGAGATTGAACCGTAAAAGTATTCTTTCTTGCTTATTCTACCAGGAGCACCCATAGCTTCGTAATATATTGCTTGGAGGCATGCTTCAAGTTTGTCTATAAAATAGAGCGTTTTGCCGAAATCGGTTTTCTTGTCTCGCATTTCTTCGTAGATTTTTAGACCACGGCTATATTCTTCGGTCGGAGCACATTGTCTGAGATATGTGCGAATTTCAAGCGTTTCAAGAAAATCTTTGTGTTGTTCATTTCTTTCGCCGTCGTCCATCGTATCGCCGGTCAAAAGCTCGCCCATCTCATGAATTGTGGCACCGAAAAGATAGTCGTCAAGTTTTTCTTTTGGGATTATCTCCGGATAATACCATGAGATTAGCCGGGCAAGATGTATCATGCCGGCAACATGCTCTAGGTCGGATTCGGGCAAAGGTTTTCTGCCTTTTTTAGGTTTCAGTTCGTCGGGATTAATTGGATAAATCCCGTAATAGCCAAAACCTGAGCGGACGACATAAGCAAGATCTTTGAAGTTTTTGTAGCCAATCCAAATTTTTTTATTACAGTTATCCAAATAAACCATCTCCTTTTAATGTACGAGTATCATTCTCTTCTCGAGTGTAACACACGACTAAAAAAGAAAAAATTGCTTATGAAAAAAATGACATAAAAAAATCTCCCTTTCGGGAGATTTTTGTTTTTTAGATAAGTCGTCTGTCGCGAACCACAAGACTCGACGCAATAAATGTGGCAAAAGCGCCAAGAAGGAGTGCAAGAGGAAGTGCAGATTCTGGACCGGTCTTTGGCAAATCTGAGTTATTTGTTTGTTCGACGTCGCTAATTTCAGTATTAATAATTGTGGTTTGATCGCTGAACATTGAACCGTTCGTCTCGGTGTTTATTTCAGTCTTATTTTCTGACATTTCCGTTTTTTCGCTCGATTCATTACCTTCACTTTTCACGATTGCGGAATCATTGCTGTTGGAAACTGGCGGAAGGTTTTCGTCCTCTGCTTTGTTTTGGTTTTTTTCAGCACTGTTTTTGGCAATTTCAGAAAATTCTGAAGCTGTTTTCTTCGTAATTTCACCTGCCGGCTTGCGTGTCGCAACTGCAACAATGATGATAATTAGAAGTGCAATTATTAAAAACATGACCACCGTTGCGATGATAGTGCGCTTTTTATTCATAAATAACTCCCTTTAATTAGAGTTATTGTAGCACACTTAACTTATTTTCTATACAAAATTATCGCCGAACCGGCATATTCTCGACGAGAAATTAGCTCTAGACCTTCAAATTCGGGCGTTTTTGCGGTTTTTGGTATCGAGATGACTAAGATAGCGGTTTCGCTTAAAATTGGCTCTAGGGGCTTTAAAATCTCTTCAGAATAAGAATCGTAGGGTGGGTCTGCGAAGATTAAATCAAACTTTTCTTCTGTTTTATAGTTTTTTAAGTCAGAAACGACGACCCTAGCGAGATTTCTCTCGTTTTTTAAAATATTTTCAATATTTTCTTTCAGGATTTTGGCAATTTTAGGCGATTTTTCAATAAAGACTACAGATTTAGCGCCAAGAGATAGCGCTTCTAAACCAAGCGCGCCAGTACCAGCGAAGACATCGAGCACATTTTTTCCGGTAATTTCGCCAGTCAGCATATTAAAAAGCGCCATTTTTTCACGACTACCCATTGGGTGAGTTAAAGTATCGTTTGGAGATTTGATAGTTTGGTGTTTAAAGCGACCAGAGATGATTTGCATTATTTTTTGCCTCTTCTCGGAAGTGCAGAAGCCCAAGCAAGAGCGACAACTCGAACGATCGACGGAAGAAGGAGTTTCTCGACCTCGTTTGATAACTCTCTAGACCAACCATTTTTTGCAAAACGACCATAAAAATCGAGTTTATTAATCTCTCTAAGAAAAGCCAAAAATTCTTTTTCTAAATCGAAATTTTCAAGGTCTTTCTCTGTTAGTTCGGGAACAAATTTGTTGATTCTGTTCGTGCCACAAACAATCGCGGCGCCATATTCGAAGGCGACGTGACGACTCATTAGCCCATTTACGCCCCAATAGCGCCAGTTATTGCGGAAGAAACCACGAGTTGTATCGCCACGCAAAATCCCTTTAAATGGCTTGTCAAAAATCGTGAAAAATTCCTTTTCCCCCATCATTGATTTGACGGTTTTCTCAATCGGAAAATGATGTGCCGGAGTAAGACCATCGGCAATAAAATGGGCCATCCAAGCGGCTTCAAAAGAGGCGCGCACGCGATCTTTTGATTTTAATGCTTCTTCGAGACCATGGTAATGGTCTTTGACGAGCATCAAGAGTTCCGATTTTCTAGGGTGTTTTGGGTCGATAAAATGAGACGGGTTATCGTCCATTGGGCTTTTCATTTTGAGTCCATCGGGGCCTCTTCTACCTTCGAATTTGATTATTTCTTTTGCGCTCGGAAAAAAATCGCCACGTTTTAAAAGCGGATTCATTGCCATTCGTGCGGCCTGATCGATTCTCTGATGAGTACCAGCAATTTTGCCAGTTAAAAGAGTTCTAGTAAAAGTAAAAGATAACATATTAGTTCAAAGTAGTGAGCTGTTGATATTTTTTTATGCATGAGATCAACTCAGGATATTTTACCATATTTTCACTATTTTTTGCAAATATTTTTGCATATTTTGAAGCGACCGAGATGAGTTTTGTATCTGTTAGTGTAGCAATATTTAGATCCAAAACGCCGTGCTGGAGCGAACCATAAATTTCACCTGGGCCACGCATTTTCAGGTCAACCTCTGCAAGGTAAAAGCCATCAGTCGATTTTTCGAGTTCCTTGAGACGGCGTGATGGCTCAGTTTCATTTTCAATCATTAAAAAACATTCACTTTCAGCATTGCCACGTCCAACACGACCACGAAGCTGATGAATTTGGGCAAGGCCATAATTTTCCGCATTCATAATTACCATCAAGGTCGCGTTCGGAACATTGACTCCAACTTCTACAACAGTGGTCGAAACAAGAATATCGATTTTCCCTTCTGAAAATCTCGTCATAATTTCATCTTTTTCGTCATTTTTCATACGGCCGTGGAGATAAGAAATCCGCATTTTTGGAAAAACTTTTTCTAGTTTTTCAGTCATTTTTTTTACCGAAATGGCTTTTTTCTCTGATTCATTTTCGATTGAACGGCAAATCCAATAAACCTGTCTGCCCACTTTAATCGTCTCTCGAACTTTCGGATAGAGAATATCAACAGAATCCATTTCTTGAATTATTTCGGTTTTAATGGGCTTTCGCCCCTTTGGCAGTTCGTCTAAAATCGAAATGCTCATATCGCCAAAAATTGTAAGCTGAAGCGAGCGCGGAATTGGGGTAGCAGACATGGATAAAAGATGCGGGGCAAACCCTGTCCCCGCGGTTTTTGTAAGGAGTTTTTGGCGCTGGTTGACGCCGAAACGATGCTGTTCATCAATTACGCATAGAGAAAGCGACTTAAACTCCGTATCATCAGTGATAATGGCATGAGTACCAACAATAATATCAATTTCACCCGATTTTAGCTTTTCTTTGAGAAGTGATTTATTTTTTGTCGCACCAGTTAGAAGTGCAATTCTAACACCGAAAGGCTCTAGAAGCTCTGAAAGGCCCTCTGCGTGCTGTTTTGCCAAAACTGCGGTAGGGGCAAGGATTGCAGTTTGAGCGCCGGAAAGAGCCGTTTGATAGGCAGAGATAGCGGCGACGATAGTTTTTCCAGAACCAACATCACCTTGGAGTAGCCTATTCATTGGGGTAGGTTTTTCTAAATCCTGCAGAATTTCCCACGTTGCACGGCGTTGAGCGTTCGTAAGATTAAAAGGAAGCTTTTTAACAAACTCTGAGATGTTTTTTTGGTCGAATTTAATGGTTCTAGCCTTTAGCTTCGAGTTTTCATTTCTGTTCAAATTTGAGGCAAGAATTAACTCAAAAAGTTCTTCGTAGGCAAGATATTCACGACTATTTTCAACCTCCTTTTCATTTTCGGCAAAATGCGCTTTAAAGAGTGCCTCGTTTCTTGAGGTGATTTTCAGAAAATCTGGAATCGTTTCGTCCGGCAAAAGATTTGGAATTTTACTAAATTCTCCTCTTAACCCAGAGAAAATTCTAGCAAAATTTTCGCTTTTAAACTGGCCACTAGCGCGATAAACTGGTCGAAAACCATTTTTTGCGGTTTTATCTATGTCGTGAGCTAAATATGCCTTTGGTGATTGAAGCTGATATTTTCCGCGACTAAATTCAAAATTACCGATAAAATAGTATTCTTTATCTTCTTCGAATTGTTTAGCACGATAAGGTTGATTAAACCAAACAACCGCGATCGCGTCAGTTTCATCGCGAATCACGCCTTCAGTTATAGTAAAATTCCTACGTTTGGCGCGTTTTGTTTTTAAATCACTAATTTTTCCCCTAATTACAACTTTTCCTGGGCGAATATCTCTGATTTTGATGTTTTCTTGATAATTCTCGTAGGTTCTAGGAAGGTAATAGAATAAATCCCGGACGGTTTTGATGCCGATTTTATGAAAAATTTCTGTAGTTTTTGGGCCAATTCCCTTAACTATTGCTACAGATTCATTCAAGTTCATTCTAGAATTATAACAGATTATTCTGCTTTGCCAGAATGCTCATCGCGCCATTTTTTAATTTCGCCGTGGTTTCCGGAAAGAAGAATATCTGGTACGGTCATCCCGCGAAAATCGTAAGGTTTAGTGTATTGAGGATATTCAAGATTATCTCCGTCAGAAAAACTCTCAATTTCCGCCGAGGTTTCACCGCCGAGCACGCCTGGGAGTAAGCGAACAATCGAATCGATGATTATAAGAGCAGGGAGTTCTCCACCAGTAAGAACATATTTCCCAAGGCAAATCTTATGGTCAACGATAGAGAGAATACGCTCGTCGTAGCCCTCATAATGAGGACAAAGAATAATGTAGTGTTTCGGTTTTCTGCCTCTTTTAGTTTTGATTTTTTCGGAAAATTCGAGCGCGCTTCTTTGATCCCAGATTTTCCCAACTGGAGTCGGCAAAATTACCTCTGCGGTTTTATCTTTCTTTTTAACGCTTTCTATCGCATTGAAAACTGGTTCACAGCGAAGAAGCATGCCGTCGCCTCCACCATAAGGGGTGTCATCAACGGATTTATGGGGTCCAAGTCCAAAATCTCTGAGATTTACAAATTCAAATTCAGCGATTCCCTCTTTTTTTGCTTTCCACATCATAGAAACGTTGAGATATGGCTCAAGGGCTTCTTGAAATAGGGTAATAATCGTGAATTTGACTTTTGGCATATAAAAATTATACCATAATTTTCGGAGTTTGGCTACGCGCCAAATAAACCTTTTAACAACAAATGATTATGTTTATTGTGCCGTGTCGATTTTTATTATAGAATTAAATTATGGACGATTTAGATAGAGAGATTGATGAGTTAT
Organism: Candidatus Saccharimonadota bacterium; assembly: GCA_017510445.1. Classification (GTDB taxonomy): domain Bacteria; phylum Patescibacteriota; class Saccharimonadia; order Saccharimonadales; family Saccharimonadaceae; genus Nanosyncoccus. The sequence goes on along the minus strand of JAFWNF010000002.1, from coordinate 116,192 downwards.
TTAAAAATAATAGTAAAAAAATCCCACAAAGAACAAAAAAATTTTTATTTGCTTTCGTTTTCGCTTTAATCTTTAGTTTTGTTGCCGACAAATTTTCATTTCTCTTTCCTGCAAATACAATTTTCAGGTCAATCTACTATTTTATTCTTATTGTTCTCATTGTGTTTCTTATTGTTGCTAATTATATTTTTATGAGTCGAAACTTACCAATTGAAAAAAATATAAAAAATGATGAGAATCTGATTCGGAAGGAAATAATTGAGCCTATTTTAAAGAATAAGTTAATTTTTTTTAACTATGATATAAATGGTGGACTAAGCGATGCAGAAGTAACGGAAGTAGCTAGCAATCTATCAATTAATTTGAAAAAATCATTCTCGAAATCTGTTGCCACAATTAGTGTAGAAAATAAAATAATTGAGATAGCGGATTTAGATTTATACAGTTACCAACGTGAACCTATAGATGAAGGGAATGGATATATCTTAGATTTTACTGGTTATATAGTTAAAATAAAAATCATAGATAAAAAACCGGAGGATGTTATGTATAATAAAATCTTACCAGAAGGTTTAAAATATTATATCTTAAATGATGAGTTGTGTTTTATATTTGAGCGACGACGATCTCTTGTATCTGTTTCAAATCCTAGAAAATTCGCACATGAAACAATTGAATTTTTTTTGGAAATCAATAACTTTGTAACTTTATTATTAGAGAACAAATTAACGAAAGATGTTGTCGATAAATTACAAAATCGCCCATAATTTTTCGGAACCAGCGAGCGCGCTTATTATAGAAAACAACAGGGGTTTATTCGATTTTGAGGATTTTGCCAGTGCCGTATTCGAGATGGAGAAGGCGTTGATTTTTTGAGCCACGGAATTTCAGAGTAAGGTCGCGTTGTTCAAGAATAAACGGTCCGTCAATTAGGGCATCTAGGGATTTCAGAAATTCCCATGCAGATCCACCATGTTCTTTGATTTTTTCATAGGTAAAACCAGAAAAAGACCAAACGTTCCAGCCAAGCTCATTGCGACAAAAATCCGCGATTTCTTTGCAGGCTTCGGGCTGGACGAACGGTTCTCCACCGCAAAAAGTGATGCCAGTTTGGCCTTTAAAAGTCTTTAGTTCTTTTTTGATTTCCTCAACATCGACAAGCACGCCACCATTAAAATCCCAAGTTTCTGGATTTTGGCAACCTTTGCAATGGTTTGGGCAACCTTGAGTCCAGAGTACGGCGCGAAGGCCGTACCCGTTAACAATGCTGTCGTGTTCTAGTGGACCAGAAAGGCGAATTTGCATTTTAGCTTTTTCCTAGTGCTTTTTTCTGAGTTTTCTTTGCTTTTTCACGAGCGGATTTTTCTTCTTTATTGTAAACGCCAGCGACATTGTGCTTTACGCGAGCCTTTTCTTCAGCTTTTTTAGCGTCGTTCCAGCGATCCAAAGTGCCGACAAGATAGCCAGTAATACGGCGAAGACGTTCGAATGGGATGTCTCCTTCAAGACGGCCACAGGATGGACAACGATCGCCAGCGATGATGCCAGTAAAGCCACAAACAGGGTCGCTGTCGACTGGATGGTTGACTGAGCCGTAACCGATACCGCAATCGTGCATTTTGCGAATAACAGCTTCGAAAGCTTCGATGTTGTTGGTTGGGTCGCCATCAAGCTCAATGTAGGTGATGTGCCCGGCGTTACAAAGTTCGTGGTATGGAGCTTCAATTTCGATTTTCTCGAAGGCAGAAATTGGATAGTAGACAGGAACGTGGAAGGAATTTGTGTAGAATTCGCGGTCGGTAACACCTTTGATTTTGCCGTATTCTTTTCTGTCCATTCTAGTGAAGCGTCCGGCGAGACCTTCGGCTGGGGTTGCGAGAAGTGAGAAGTTCAAATGATATTTCTTTGAATATTCATCACATTTTTCACGCATATGAGAAACGATATCGAGGCCGAGTTCGCGAGCAGTTTCGTCTTCACCGTGGTGTTTGCCAGTCATGGCGACGAGAGTTTCAGCAAGGCCGATGAAGCCAATGGACAATGTACCGTGCTTGATGACGTCGCGAAGAGTATCGTTTGGACCAAGTTTTTCACTGCCGAACCAGTTGCCTTGCCCCATAAGGAATGGGAAGTTGCGAACGTGTTGGTTGGCTTGGAATTCGAAGCGGTCGAGAAGCTCATCGCGAATAAGATCCATGACGCGATCAAGATCTTTGTAGAAGGCTTGCCAGTCAGCTTCTTTGCGTTCGCCAGTGGCGATACCATGTTTAATGCCGAGACGAACGAGGTTTAGAGTTGTGAAGCTGAGGTTGCCACGGCCAGTAACGATACCGTCGGATTCCGGGAAGACGCTGGCGAAGACGCGGGTGCGGCAGCCCATAGTTGCAATTTCAGTGCGATAGTCACCTGGCTTGTAATATTTGAGATTATATGGAGCATCGATGAAACAGAAATTTGGGAAGAGGCGTTTGGCGGAAACTTCCATGGAACGTTTGAAGAGATCGTAGTTTGGATCGCCTGGATTATAGTTCACACCTTCTTTAACCTTAAAGATAGAAATTGGAAAAATTGGGGTCTCACCGTGACCAAGACCAGCATCTGTAGCTTCAAGGAGATATTTACTGACTAAGCGACCAGCTGGAGTGGTATCAGTACCGAAGTTAATAGAAGTAAACGGAACCTGAGCACCAGCGCGGGAGTGCATTGTGTTGAGATTATGGACGAAGCCTTCCATAGCTTGCATGGTTTGGCGTTCAACGTCTTTTACGGAAGCTTCAATAACGGCTTTTGGCACTTTTGCTTTGATTAGTTTCTTATCATCGCCAAGTTCAATATCGTCGGCGATTTTGGCGGTAATTTTCTTATCTGTAAACTCATTGTATTTTTCTAGGTTGGTCTTTAGGGCTTTGCGGAAGGATTTGTTAACGCCTGGAGCCATTGCGTAATCGAAGTTCGGAATAGATTGGCCACCGTGTTGCTCGTTTTGGTTGGCTTGGAGCATAATAGCTGCGAGAGCGGCATAAGAACCAATTGAATTCGGGGTGCGAAGATGACCATGGCCGGTGTTAAAGCCTCCATTTTCGAAAAGGACAAATGGATCTGATTGACAGCAGGTTAAAGTTCCAGTGGCGTAAAAATCAAGGTCGTGAATATGAATATCGCCGTTATCGTGTGCAAAAGCGATGTCTGGACGGAGGAGAACTTCTTTAGCAAAAACTTTTGAGCCTTCAGCACCAAATTGGAGCATTTTGCCCATTGCGGAGTTACCATCAACGTTAGCATTTCCGCGTTTAACATCGGAATCTTCAGAGGCATCAGAAATTGAAATTGTGCGATAGACTTTCATGAGATCGCTTTCAGCTTCACGAGCCTTGTTGCGCTCTTGGCGATACATGATATAGGCTTTAGCGGTCTTTTTAAAAGCAGATTCCATCAAAACCTGTTCGACAGTGTCTTGGACTTGCTCAACGGATGGAGTGCGTTTTGTGGTTGTCTCTTCTAGGCGTTTTACTACTTTTTCGGCGAGAGCTTTAGCGCGATCAGATTTAAATTCGCCTGTCGCGACACCCGCTTTTTCGATTGCTTCTGCGATTTTTTCCGGCTTAAAATCAACAATTTTACCGTCACGTTTAACGATTTTTTTGAACATAGAAAAATTACCTCCTTAAAATATTTCTACATATTTTTTTTATTTTTTGGAAATTTCTGACGCTATATTTAGTGTCTTGCAGATATAATATAGCACTACATATGGCGTGTCAATAGAAAATGCTTATTTTTATGTTGTAATTTTTACAACATCTATTTTGCACTCTGTTTTTTGCGTTTTTTACGTTGATATAGGATTTTATGAAGCTCAACTGTATAGATCGGAAAGAGAAATGCAACAACCACCGTAAAGATAATTGCGACGATTGGAACCGAAACAACAGATACGAAATCTCTAAGCGGACCGAAGGTCGCTAAGACTTGGAGAAAAATTGCAAGCACTAAGGCGAGCACAAAAAGTATGTTTTTAACTTTCAGACGTTTTAAGCAGGATTCGAAAATGCCACGCGTAGTGAAGGCGTTTGACCACTGCATAACAACTAGGGAAATAAAGGCAAGCGTATTGGACTGTTCGTGGGTAAAGAATAGGCTAGCGAGATAATAAACAGAAAGCGTGATTGTTGCCATCGATATTGCGATGATAACGATTCTTTCGACCAAAACGCGCTGAAGGATTGGTGCATCTTTTCTTTCGGGTTTCTCGGCCAGAACGCGACGTTCAGCTGGCTCGAGACCAATCGGTAGAACCATCAATGAATCTGTTACAAGATTAACCCAGAGAATTTGGATTGGCAGAAGAAGCTGACCTTGTCCAAAAATCAAAGCAAAAATCATTGTAAGCACTTCGCCAGCGTTTGTCGCGAGAAGATATACGAGCATACGACGAATGTTTGTCAGAATTATTCGGCCCTCTTTGATGGCGTCAACAATATTTTTGAAATTATTATCAACAAGAACTATATCACCAGCATCGCCGACAATCGAAGGTCCGTCACCCATGGCAATACCGATGTGAGCGTTCGTAAGCGCCGGCACGTCGTTCACCCCGTCGCCCGTCATCGCAACAACTTCTGACTTTTTGATGATCTCGAGGATACGGAATTTATCTTCTGGAGTAACACGTGCAAAAACTGTTGATTGTTTAACCTTTTCGGCGAGAGTTTCATCATCAATTTGGCCGAGTTTAGAGCAGTCAAGAACTTCGTCTGGTTTTTTTGCTAGGCCTAGCTGTTTACCGATCGCAAACGCCGTACCAGCATGATCGCCAGTTACCATTTTTATCTTTACACCAATGTTTTCTGCTTCTAAAATTGAGTTTTTAGCCTCTTTGCGAATTGTATCTGAGACGGCAAGAAAACCAACAAATTCTAATTTTTCATCTTTTTCTAAGCGTGAGAGTTCGTTAATCGCATGTTTAGGTGTAATTGTGGCGAGTGCAAGAACTTTGTAACCGAAATCTGTAAATTGGGAAAGGCGCATCTCGACTTCTTCCAATTCTTTTTGAGAGAGTTTAGAGCGACGAATAATCGTTTCTGGAGCACCTTTGAGATAGATTTTCAGTTTACCATTTTTATCTTCGAAAAGATTCCCTGACATACGAATGTCTTGGTCAAAAGCGTAAGAATGGGCTGGTTCGCAATCGGCTTCGATTTTTTTCGATGAAAGAAATTTCCAGAGACAATTGTCCATCGGGTCGCCAGATTCGGAAATTGGCAGGGCGGTTTTTGCAATAAAATCCTCTGGGTGGGTAGTCGACTTTTTAAACCACATTTTTTGGAGCGATAGACGATTTTCAGTTAAAGTGCCAGTTTTATCTGATGCGACGGTCGTGACAACGCCAATTGATTCAATCGCACGGAGTTCTTTAACAAGGGCCTTTTTCTTCGCCATTTTCGACGCGCCAATAGCGAGAATGACAGCAGTAGCAATCGGTAGATCTTCAGGAACGGCGGACACGACGATCGCAAGGGTGAATTCGGCAGATTGGAAGAAACTAAAGCCGTTGATTAGTTGGATGATAAATACTATCACGGCTGAAACTAAAACTGCTATGGCGATTTTTACAACAAGTTTGTTGATTTTCTCTTGGATTGGGCTGATATCTTCTGTGCCGGAAGCGAGGGAAGCGATATGGCCATATTCTGTGTCGTTTCCGGTTTTGACGACTACCATTTTTCCAGTCCCGGTGATAACGAATGATCCGGAGAAAACCATATTCTTTTGTTCAAAGACTTTCTTTTGACCGGCAATCGCGCGGGCGTCTTTGATGACTGAATCGGATTCGCCTGTAAGCATCGATTCGTTTGTAAGGACGCCTGTTTCAAGAATCACGCGACCATCAGCTGGGATTTTCTCGCCTTCAACAAGAAAAACGATGTCGCCTGGGACAAGGTCGGAAGAATCAACCTCGACTTCTTTGCCCCCCCTTAATACTTTTACAGGATGAACAGTCTTTTTCTTAAGATTTCTCAAGACACGTTCAGTGGAAAACTGCTGAAAATAGAAAATCCCCGCATCGCAGATAATATCAATTGCGATAATAATGATTTCTGAGGTTGAGCCCTGAATAATTGCGAGAATGAGAGCGATAATCAAAATGACCATAAAAAGGTCACAAAAAGGCTCGATGAGTTTTCGCCAAAGTGGTACTTTTTTGATATTTAAAATATTTTTGCCATATTTTTTCTGGCGTTTTTTTACTTCTTCAGCAGATAATCCTTTGTCTGGATTGACATGGAATTTCTCTAAAACATCTTTAACTGATTCGTTATAAAATTCTGACATAAAAATAATTCGCTTATGGTTTAATTTTAGCATATTTCAAGATAAAAATATAATAATTTTCGGAAGTTTTGAGCGCGCCTACAAAAAACTATCGCCTCTTTTCTTTTATGTTTTTATGCTTAGCATTTTCTTTTCTTTTTAGCCTAAAGTATGCAATGCCTACAAGTGCGTTTTGGATCACGGTGTTTATCGCCACAACGTAAAGACCACATATGAGATAATAGATAATCCAAGGAATATTGAGGGCGAAAATACTTCCTTTCAGTTTCGAGCCATCCAAAAACCAGTAAATTAGACATCCGGCAAGAACTAAAACAGACGGGATTAAATCCTCAAATGATGATCCGATAGATAAAACTAACGAAATTACATGAAGCAGTAGACAAAAATATAAGGGGAGATTTGTTTTATACTTTTTCCTAAAAATGAAAATAAAATATCTGATACCGGTTGTTGCTACAGGCAAAATAGCTGCCGTCTTTCCAACGCTCCAGAACATTAAGATTGTAAAAATGACTGAAATCGCATAAAAGATAAAAATGTTTCTCTTTTTTATCGAATAGGAGCCAAGATAGCCGAATAAAATTTCAAGAATCTGAAGAACAATTACGATAACTGGCTGTCTTTCAAGTAAAAACATATCTTTTAATGATTATAACATAATCGTTTCGGAAGTTTCGAGCGCGCCTGCTTCATTGATACATGATATAATTTTTTAAAGGAGGAAAATGGTTAAATCAAAAGCTTGGAATTGGGATATTGTAAAAGGAGAACACGAGAAATATTGGCAAGAACCAGCGGTGGAGTCTTATTATTTAATAAATCGATGGCAAAAACAAGATAAGAAGGATTTTTTAGATTTAGGTTGTGGGCTCGGGAGACACACGATTCAATTCGCGAAAGCTGGCTTTTCTACTTCGGGGTTTGATTTAAGTGAAACTTCAATTGAAAAAACGGAAGAGTACGCCAAAGAATCTGGCGTTCAGGTTGATCTAAAAGTGGGTGATATGCTTGATCTTCCCTATCCTGATAAAAGATTTGATTGTATTTATTGCCGCAACGTAATTTCCCATACGGACACTGCCGGAATGAAAAGAATTGTTTCTGAGCTTAAAAGAGTATTGAAGAAAGACGGTGAGTGCTATTTAACTTTAGGTTCAAAACAAACTTGGGGATTTCAGCAAAATTGGCCGGTAGTAGATGAAAATACTAAAATCCGTGTTGAGGATGGACCAGAAAACGGCATTCCGCATTTTTATGCTGACTATGATTTAATTTTGGAACTATTCAAAGATTTTGAAATTGTTGATATTTTTCATATTGAAGATTTCTATACTAAAAACGATAAAACATTTAGCTCGTTTCACTTTCATGTGTTGATTAGAAAGTCGTTAGCCGTTGTGCCTGCTATACCACTTTGATAATTCTTCTTCCGATAAGCTTGGTAATACATTTTTATATAAATCACATAAAACTGATGCTGCTCCGGATCTTAAGTTCCCTGACGGCTCTGTTATTTTGGATAGACGCCTTGTTTCAAGCAAAATCTGATTTAAAGTTAGTCGTTTATTGTCTATGTTTAATATTTCTTTTATCTCTTTTCTTGATTCTGGATTTGTGAGAAGATACTCAGATTTGTCGGCGTCGTGTGGCATATCTTTAGTCCAGTAAGCATCTTGTTGTAGGCTTTCCAATCTGCTATTTCTACTTTGTATCATATCGTTTGTTTCTTCGCGAATTTTTTCTTGTACCACTTCAAAATCTAGTTTACTGAAATCTTCTGGCTCGAGTTTTGAGAGATCCTCTAGACTAATCTCGTCATGGTCGTTTTCGTGATTCTGGATATTTTCCATAAAATTCCTTTCCTCTATCGTTTCTATTATTTAGTATAATACCAAAAAAAAAGAAACGCAAGCGCGTTTATAAGACTGGTGGATCTTACTGGGCTCGAACCAGTGACCTTACGAATGTGAATCGTACGCTCTAGCCAACTGAGCTAAAGATCCAGATGTGGTATAATTATACCATGAATTTTGAGAAATTAGAGCAAGAGAAAAAAGAGATAAACGACTTTCTGGCGAAGCCAGAGGCTTATTCTGATCCTGATTTTGCCAATAAATCACGTAGGCTTTCTGAGATTGAAAATATTTTGGAGCTGAATAAGAAACTCGAGCAGTTTTCTGAGAGTTTAAAAGAGGCAAAATCTCTAGTTGATGATCCAGAACTCGGCGAGATGGCACGAGAAGATGTTGAAAGTTTGACTAAGAAAATCGCAGAAACTCAGGCGGAGCTAGATGAACTTTTGATTCCACGAGATCCTAATGACGATAAACCGGCAATTCTAGAAATTCGTGCTGGAGCTGGCGGTGATGAAGCTTCTCTTTTTGCTGGTGAGCTTTATCGCATGTATCTGAAATATGGCGAAAATCACGGGCTTAAAGCTGAGCTAATTTCTAAGAACGAGAACGAGGCTGGCGGGATGAAAGAAGTGATTGTAAAATTCACGGGCGATAGACCTTACGGAAAGCTGAAATTCGAAGGCGGAGTGCACCGTGTTCAACGTGTGCCAGTGACGGAATCGCAAGGAAGAATTCACACTTCCACTGTAACCGTGGCGGCACTTCCTGAAGCGAGCGAAACTGATCTTGAAATTAAACCAGAGGATTTGCGCATCGATATTTATCGTTCGGGCGGGCATGGCGGTCAAGGTGTAAACACGACTGACTCCGCTGTTCGCATTACCCACCTCCCAACAGGTTTGGTTGTGGCGATGCAGGATGAGCGTAGCCAACAGCAAAACCGCGTAAAGGCGATGAACATTTTGCGTTCGAGACTGCTCGAAAAGAAGCGTGAAGAAGAAATGAAAAATGCCAGTGAAGCTAGAAAATCTCTGATTGGCACTGGTGATCGAAGCGAAAAAATTCGCACCTATAATTTTCCGCAAGACCGTATTACCGACCACCGGATTCACTATTCCCGCTCGAGTATTGCCCAAGCAATGGATGGCGATATTGATGATTTGATTGAGGAGCTAGCAAAAAATGAACGTGAGCTCATGGCTGACGATAGCCAAAAGAAAGATTAATGCGCTTGATGCGGAATTGATTCTTTTAAATACTATTGGCGAAAAAGATCGTTCATTTTTGACACTTCATGAGGACAAAAAATTAGCCGAGGAAGAACTAAAAAAGGCAAATGAATTTTTAGAGAGGCGGGCCTCGGGAGAACCGCTGGCTTATATTTTGGGCTATAAAGAGTTTTATGGGAGAGATTTTTTAGTCGAGAAGGGAGCGCGCTCGCTAATTCCGAGAACAGAGACGGAAAGCATTATTGAAATGGCAAAAACTTTAAAGCCTGCACCGAGAAAAATTTTAGACATTGGTACTGGGAGCGGCTGTATCGCGATAACTCTAAAATTAGAAAATCCGGAAGTGGAAGTGCTGGCGAGTGATTTTTCGCAGGGTGTATTAGAACTCGCAAAAGAAAATGCGAAAAATCTAGGTACAGATGTAAAGTTTATCCAGTCAGATTTGCTAGATAGTATTGACGGAAATTTTGATTTGATTGTGGCAAATCTTCCGTATGTGGATGAAGATTGGGACTGGCTCGATAAAAAGACGCTAAAGTACGAGCCAAAAGAAGCGCTTTATGCGGAAGATGGCGGGCTTTTTCTAATTAAAAAGTTGATTCACCAAGCTAAGGGGCGTACAAAATACTTAGTTCTCGAATCTGATACTTCACAACAAGAAGAAATAATTGAATACGCAAAAGAGTTTGGTTTTAGTCTGGCTCGAAAAGATGATTTTATAACTGTTTTTAAGACTTTCTGAACGGAATTGCTGAAACTGTCGCTTCTAAAGGTTTTTTCTGGTTGAAAAGATTAAAGGCGACGATTCTCGCTGCAAGTTCCCCACTCCAAAGCGTCAAAGGCGAATATGGAGTCTTTTCTAGAGGCGTAGAGATAATTTCGCCGTGGCTAGCGACAAGAATTTGACCCTCATGAAATGTCAAAATCGTACAGGGATAAGTGATTGTGAATTTATGAAGCGCTTCGACAACTGGGATAATCGGCATTGAAAGCAAAAGAACCTTTGGATAGTAAACAGCGCGGAAAAGTTTCTGAATCTGAGCCATTGAGCCCACGAAGAAAAGATTTTCTTTTTCGATAAAATCTTGCGCGTCGTTTAGAACAAGGTCAATCGTATCCCTTGTGAGTAGAATTGGTTTTTCCGATTTTTTTATGGCTTCAGATACTGCTACGGCGGTTTCTGAATTTTTGGAAAAATCGCCAATTAACAGATTAAAATCGGCTGAAGCAAGCGCGGATGAAAGTTCCGATGATTTTTTGAAAGAGCCACTGTCGGTTGATGGCATAAATTCAACTCCAGGAACTGGCGGAATCTTCTTTTTTAAGGCGTCTGGAAGAATTGAAACGACGTTTTCGATTGGAAAATTTTGCGCCATTTTTCCTGAAACAAAATTAACACTAGAAAAGTTTTGGGAATTTCCGCCAATAACAGATACGGTACCCTGCTTTTTTTCGGGAAAATTCCATTCAAGGTCAGGAAAAAGTGGTTTTTCTTGTTTTTGCCAGAAACTTGGAATTTCCATTAGTTTAGCTCCAAATTGATTGAAACGGGGCAGTGATCGGAGCCGAGAATATCTTCATGGATTTCGGCTGATTCGAGCGCGGGTGAAAGTTCCGATGAAATCAAGAAATAGTCAATACGCCAGCCGACATTATTTTCGCGCGCGTGACCCCAGTGCGACCACCAAGTATATCTGACGGAATCTGGGTGTTTATCCCGAAAAGTATCAATAAATCCAGCGGAAAGGTAATTTGAAAAACCTTTACGCTCTTCATCGGTAAAACCAGCAGAATGATGGTTAGTTTTTGGGCGAGCAATATCGATTTCTTCGTGAGCACAGTTAAAATCGCCACAAGTTACGACTGGTTTCTTTTTCTCAAGTGTTTTTAGAAGCTTCAAGTAATTTTTATCCCAGTTTTCCTCGCGAAGCTTTAGACGACTTAGGTCTGGTTTTGAATTTGGAGTATAGACATTAACTAGAATAAATTTCTCAAATTCGAGCGCTACGATTCGCCCTTCGGTATTTAAGTCACCGTAGCTATCTCTACAATCAAAAGGCTCTAGGTTCAGACGCTCAAATTTTATACCTTTTTTTACAAAAATTGCCGTTCCGGCATAACCTGGTCGCTCTGCTGGATTCCAAATCTCCTCAAAATCTTTAAAATCGACTTCAACTTGGTCTTTTTTTGATTTTACTTCTTGAAGACAAATTATATCTGGTTTTTCTTTCTCAAGAAAAGTGTCAAACGCGCCTCTTCTTAAAACCGCACGAAGACCGTTTACGTTCCAGGAGTAAAGCTTCATTAGAATCTCCCCCGATCAATATCGCGACGCTTGATTGTTTCACGTTTATCGTACTTTTTCTTACCTCGACCGATGGCGATAACTAGCTTGATATGTCTGGCGCCACCAAGGAGTTTGACGGGGACAATTGTCGAACCAGCAACTTTTTCTTTTTTTAAACTTTCAATCTGTTTTCTGGTTGCGAGAAGTTTGATATTTTCGGCAGTTTCAGCACCAAGGGTTAGATTGTTGAGCCAAAGTTCATCGTTTCGGATTGTGACGAAACTACCTTTAAGTTGAACGTGGTGGTCGCGGATTTTGCGTACGTCTGGGCCAGAAAGCACCATCCCAACAGAAAGCTCGTCGCCAAGTTCGTAGTCGAATCTAGCGCGACGGTTTACGGTCACATTATCGGATGGTTTTTTCTTTTTCATAGTGAAATTATAGCATAAAAATGACCCCCATGTGGGACATGGAGGTCGGTGCGAGGGGTAAAAAAGAAAGGAGATGAAAAAAACACAGAGAAGATTTTACAAATAATGTACTCCTGCCACAATTGCAACAAGGACAAGCGTCAGTACACAAAAGATAAAGACTACTTTTTCTTCTGGATCTCTAGTGCTCCACCAAGTTTTCAATATAACCACTCCTTACAAGATTCTTAGGCTTTTGCCTACATTTTTATTATAACACGAATCTAAATTTTTTCAAAAAATTAAGCCCCTTACTGGCTGTAAGAGGCTTAAAATGTGCTTGGAGTTTAAAGTTTGACGACTTTGGCATACTTTGCCGAAACCCAGACTATGCCGTCAGGGTCAGAGCTGACATCGCCAACGCGGTTTCTAAGCCAATAATTGTTTACGGATTCCGCAGGTATACCATAGAAGGTATTTACGTTGTTTTCGTAAACAATGTTGGTGAAAACGCCTGTAGACGTTCCGGAATAGTCACCATAGATATTACTATCGTCGGTGCTATCTGGGGCGGAACGGAGTTTGCACTCCTCAATGTCTACGCGAAATCGCCCGCCGGTATAACGGACATAATAGTCTTTTTCCGGCGTATTGCCTCCAGAAGAACCCGGGTCGTGGTCTATGAGTTTAGCGGTCATATAGTCACCGCTTACCCATATTATTTTTTCTTGGCGGATTGTTTTTTCCAGTTTATACTTGCTAGAAAGTGACATGTCCGAGAACTTGAGACCAATCCAGGCCTTCCCATCTTCGTCTTGGGCCGTGTAAGCCTTTTTGACGTAAAAAGACTGACCGGCCTCAATAGAACCGAGGCGAGTTTCGTCAGAAATACGCGGTTCAGATCTCAGCGCGGGATTACTCCCGTCTTTGACTAAGATTCTAATCCGCGTTTCGTCGACATTTCTGTCGGCGAAAAGTTCATCAAAGTCGTTTTTCAATGTGACTTCTACGGGAATTGCGATTCCCGTTTCTGTCACCGTCGTCTCTTCGGCTACTTTTCGATTTTTCACGACAGTGCCGATGATTGCTCCTATCAGAAGGATAACGACTATACCGATTACAACATACAGAGATAGTTGCTTCTTCAAAAATATCACTCCAACTTTTAAATTTTGGGCTTGGCCCATTTTGACCATTTTCCAGAGAATATAGCCAGAATGGGCCAAACACTCAAAATCTTAGGTCAATATTTCATGGCCTACATGTCTATTATAGCACAACCGCTTTAAAAAGTCAAGTGTATATCTGTTATTTGATAATTTTGTCAATTATTCCGTATTTTACGGCTTCTTCGGCAGACATCCAGTTATCTCTGTCCATATCTTTTTCAACTTGTTCGAGCTTTTTCCCTGTATTCTTGGCGAAAATCTCAGCAAGACGCTTTTTTAGATAAATTCCTTCTTTTAGAGCGATTTCTTGGTCAGTAATCTTTCCTTCGGTACCAGAGGAAGGCTGATGAATCATAATTCTTGCATTAGGGAGAACAAACCTTTTCCCTTTTGCGCCACAAGAGAGAAGCATCGCGCCCATCGAAGCTTGAAGACCAATCCCGATAGTTTCGACATCTGGCTCAATATAGTTCATTGTGTCGATGATGGCGAGACCGTCATAAACACTGCCACCAGGGGAGTTGATATAGAGTTTAATGGGTTTTTTCGGGTCTTCATGAGCTAGATAGAGAAGCTGAGCAACAACAAGGTTCGCGGTATGAGAATTTACTTCTTCACCGAGAAAAACAATGCGATCTTTAAGGAGGCGCGAATAGATATCAAAGGCACGCTCACCCCTATTATTCTCTTCGATGACGGTTGGAACTAGATAATTTTTGGTATTTTTCATAATTTTCCTTTCTTTACTCTGCAATTTGCTCGATTTCGGGTTGCTTTGAATTAATAATACTATTTAACTCGCGACCATGGATGACTTTGGAATTATAGAGCTCGGCTTTTGAGTTATAGAGGTCGATATCTGCATTTATAGAATTTAAGAGGTCGTTTAGAGAAGATTGTTCGGCGAGTAGTTCTGAACGGCGGGTAGAAAAAGCGTAATTTGAAGCAAAACAGCCGGCAACAGAGGCACAATCATTAAACTCCGTAACGGCAGTAGAAAAGTTAGTCGAACGGACATCATAATCCGCACGGCCCTGTTCGATTCTTGCCATAATTTCATCTAGTTCGGCATGGAGCGCTTCAGTTTCTTGCTCAATGGCATTAAAGGGAGCGATGTAGGATTCGTAAAAATCAACAATTCTGTCTTGATCTTCGAAAATTTCAGCATAGTGTTTTTCTAGGTTTTCAGGGAGAGATTTGATTTGGGTTGCGGAACGAACATAAATTTCTTCAGTTTTTGCGGATTCGTCATAGGTTTTTAATGTCTTTTTAAAATCTTCACTACTTTTTTCATAGACGCTCTCGAGAGTTGGAATAAGATTTTCTCTATCAGCGGTCGAGAGTCTTTGCCAGACTGCATGGAGCAATTCGTGCGCTGCAGTTGATTCTTTGATTCCTTTTAGCTCTTCAGAATCGATATTGTAAATGTAGATTCTCTGACCGTTATAACAGCCAAGTGTTGATACGTCTTCTCCAGCGGATTTACAGTTTTGGTTAAAATCGTCGGCTGTATTAATTACTGGAGATGAAGCAAAGAATATTCTGTGGCCTTTATCGGTCAACTCTAAGCTCTTTTCAATTTCTGAAATCTCGTTTGACGGAGAAAAAGTCATTGCGAAATAAGTGTCTTTCAGAGCCTGAAAGTTAATAATCGCAAACGCAACGGCCCCGAGAAAAATTAGCCAAATAATTGTTTTAATAATGTTTCTTTTATTCATTTTCCACCTTTAATTTTAGATGATTTTTATCCATTTTTACAGTAGCAATTTGGCCTTTTTTCAAATCACCCTTAATGATTGCATCGGAGATTATCGATTCGAGCTCATCCTCAATCGCGCGACGAAGCGGACGGGCGCCGTTTTTTGGATCGAAGCCAACAGAAATCAAATGTTCCTTAACTTTTTCGTCAATTTTAAGGCCAAGGTTTTGATTCCCAAGACGTTTCCTTAAGTCTTCGATCATGTTATCAAAGATTTTCTCAACATTTTTACGCGTCAAAGCGTGGAATACTTGAATTGAATCAAGACGATTTATCAATTCTGGGCGCATTGTTTTCTCTAAAGCACGCTTTGCAGAAGCTTTGTTCTCTTCATATTCGGCTTTCAATTCCTTTTTATCTTTTGGTGTTTTTGCTGTGAAACCAAGTTCCGACTCGCGATGCATGTCTTCGGAGCCGAGATTGCTGGTCAAAATAACAATCGTGTTATTAAATTTAATTTTATTCCCTTGACCATCAGTTAGAATTCCATCTTCAAGAATCTGGAGAAGCATATTAAAGACGTCTGGATGGGCTTTTTCTATCTCATCAAAGAGAACAACAGAATAAGGATGACGACGAACAGCTTCGGTTAGTTTACCACCATCGTCATAACCAACATAACCAGCTGGGGCGCCGACGAGACGCGAGACGTTGTGTTTTTCGCCAAATTCGGACATATCAATCTTGATTAGAGAATTATCACCGCCAAAAACTTCGCGTGCGATCACTCTAGCTAACTCGGTTTTTCCAACACCGGTCGGGCCCATAAAGATAAAGCTACCGATTGGGCGATTCGGATTCGAAATACCACTACGACCGCGACGAATGGCTTTCGAAACGGCTTCGACAGCTTCATCTTGGCCGATAATCGATTTTTTAAGATGAGCATCAAGATTAACTAAAAGCTCCATTTCACTGCCGTGAACTTTCGAGACTGGAATGCCCGTCTTTAGCGAAATAGCTGTAGCAAGGTTTTCTTCCGTAAGTTTTGGTGTTTTTTCTTTGCCTGCGCCAGATTTTTCAAGCTTCTTTAACTCATCTTCGAGACGAACGAGTTGAGTTTTTAAAAGCGCTGCTTTTTCATAGTCTTCTTTTTCAGCGAATTCTTCAATTTTTCCTTCAAGTTCTTCTTTTTCAATTTTGAGTTTCTTATATTTTCCGCCGTCTTTTTTCTCGGTGGCGACTTTGGCGATTGCACATGCTTCGTCAAGCACATCAATAACCTTATCTGGCATAAAGCGGTCGTTAATATAGCGATTCGACATCACGTAAGCTGTCTCCAGAATTGAATCCGGAATTGTCACGCCATGATGTTTTTCGTAATGCCCTTTAATACCTTTCAGAATTCGAATCGTCACGGTTTTCGAAGGCTCTTCAACGATAACTGTCTGGAAACGACGAGAAAGGGCTTTATCTTTTTCAATGTTTTTACGATATTCGTCTAAAGTTGTTGCACCAATAAGATGAATTTTGCCACGCGCAAGAGCAGGCTTTAAAATATTCGCGGCATCCATGGAACCTTCAGATGAACCTGCGCCAGAAAGGAGATGAAGCTCATCGATGAAGAGAATAATCGAGTCGTCAGAGCAGGCTTCGTCAATTACGCCCTTAATCCTTTCCTCAAATTCACCGCGGAACTTTGTTCCAGCAACCATGCTAGAAAGATCAACTTGGTAAATATGTTTGCCGATTAGTGACCCCGGTACATCATTTTTTACGATTTTCGTTGCTAGACCTTCGACAATAGCAGTTTTTCCAACGCCAGCTTCGCCAATCAGAACTGGGTTAGATTTGGTGCGACGACAAAGAACTGTCACGGTTCTTTCAATCTCGTTATCACGGCCAATGACCGTATCGAGTTTTCCTTGACGCGCCATTTCAGTCAAATCAGTGCCAAAGCGATTCAAAAACTTTAGGTTTGCACGATTATTCCTTGTATATTTTAGCTTTTCTCGTTTAAGTTTCGCTGTTTCGGCCTGTTTTTCCGCTAGCTCTTCAATTCTATCCGCAAGTGCATCAAGATCAATTTTTTCGTTAGTTAAAATAGTAGATGCGCGAGAGTTGGGCTGAGAAATAAGAGCATAAAGAATGTGCTCGGTACCTATCGTATCTAGACCTTGCTCTTTAACAAAATTTGCGGCCATGCGTAGAGTCAAAACACAAGCTTCGGATAGTGACATCATTGCCATCTGAGAACCTGGAACGTCTACAGCTGGGCGGTTCAATCCTTTTTCAATTTTTTCTAAATCTACGCCTTCTTCAATCAACATTCGCGCACCAGTCGAAACGTCTTGGGATAGAATCCCCATAAGTAAATGCTCGGTGCCCATATAGCCTTTGTTATATCTTTTGCTAAAATAATCAGCTTTCTGAAGCGCAAAGCGTGCGTTTTCAGATAAATGATTCATAATTTCCGTAAATTCATC
The DNA here is from genome assembly GCA_017510445.1 of Candidatus Saccharimonadota bacterium. Taxonomy (GTDB): domain Bacteria; phylum Patescibacteriota; class Saccharimonadia; order Saccharimonadales; family Saccharimonadaceae; genus Nanosyncoccus. The sequence goes on along the minus strand of JAFWNF010000002.1, from coordinate 98,720 downwards.
TTGCATATGAATCTATAATATACCATTAGCACTCGCCGGTCAAGAGTGCTAATTAGTTTAATTATTACCTGTTAGCCAGTTCCAGAATTTTTCAAACATTGAAGGCTCATTGGCTGGAAGATCATCATTATTTTCGGTATGTTCTGGCTCGGACGCTGTTTGCCCATCTGGATTTGGCGAAATTTGTTCAGCAAAAATCAAGAGGCGATATCTTGAAGTCCCAAGGGGAGTGCAGGTAATTAAGGTAAGAATTGGTTTATCTGTAGTAACTCTCAAAGCCTCCACATCAGTCGGCTCGATAACTTGACTACCAGTCATGCGATAGGTGTAGCGTGTCGAATTATAATTAATATAAATCAAATCTCCAGTTTCGAGTCTTTCTAGACCTGAAAAAATAAATTTATATTGGTTGTTGCTATAAACGTCGCCTGCGGAGTGGCCAGTAATCACAGTGTTACCAATCTCGCCTGGAAAAGCACTTGCTCCTCTAATTCGATAATGAGCTACACCGTTCGTCATTGCACTATCTACTTCATCGAGAGAAATACCAAAATGGACCGGAACATCAATATTAAGTTTCGGGATAATAAGTTTTGGGTCAGCTGAAACGCCAGTCGAAATTGTGGGATCAACTGCAACGAGTTCGCTATCAGGAACTTCGCCAGGAGAAACATAGGCAGCAATCGGTGCAAAAATCAGACGGTTATATTGTAGAAATAGCACTAAAAGAACTACGAAAAAGCCCGCGAATATAGGAATTAGTTTTTTTCGGTGGCGAATTTTCACTGCAGAGTCTGAGGCTTTTTTACGAATCTTTTTTCTCAAAATTGATTCGGATTCAGACTCAGTTCCATGACTCTTTTGCGACAATTCTTCAAGCGCCGATTTCTTTTCTGCGTGGTCGCGTTCGGCTTTTAATTTTTCCTTTGCAACATATTGTTTGGCAGCGTTAGAATAATATTCGCTGTAGTATTTCTGGTAATAGTTTTGCCAGGCAGAATGATATTTTTTCCATTCTTCGTTAGAAATCATTGGCCCAGTAGTTTTTGAAACTGGACTGTCTTTCAGTTTCCCAGTATTTTCGTAGGCAGCCAAAACACGCCTACGTGCAATTTCGGACGCAGTCTGCCTCTGACGATCTTCACTAGATAGCCCACCATTTTCTGGATTCATACTGTTTATTATATAACATTTTTTCTTTTTATTAAACCTTTCTTGCTATCATGCTTATTTTTTGCTATATTTAGGCCAGATACAAATTTATAAGGAGTTATTTATGGACGAAAACCCATCAAAAGAAGCACCCGCTAGCGAAAATGGTGCGGAAAAAACAACATCTAATCCAAAAAAAGCATTATCTATCGTTGCGCTCGTATTCGGTATTTTGGGTCTCATCTCTTGCGCTGGTGGTCCTATTGCGCTCGTACTTTGTCTTGTTGGTGTTATTTGCGGTATCGTCGCACTTGTAAAGAAACAGCAGAAAGGAATGGCAATTGCCGGTCTGGTTTGTGGTGCTGTTGGCATTATTCCTGCTTTACTATTTTCTTTCTTATGGGGTGGCTTAGCTTCACTTATTGGCCAAGGCATTGATGCCTGCAAAGATGATCCAAGCTGTAGTATGACTATAAACGGAAAATCTATTGATTATGATCTAAATAAAGATTCTAAAAAAGATGATTCATCTGATACAAAAAAAGACAACACTGACGACACAAAGAAAACAGATACGGATAATACAAAAAAGACGGATACGGACAATACAAAAAAAACTGACACCGATAACACGAACAAAAATAGTACTAGCTCAGCTACGGGTTGGACCTACGATTATCTGAAGGAGCTTGCCGAAGAAAAAGGCGGAAAGATTTCGGATGTGCCGCAAGAATATATTGATGCTTTTAAAGATTTTGAAGTTTGCTTAGCTGATGAAGGATTTAAAATAAGCTCTTGGAAAGAGTTTGAAAGCCTTAGCGACGACACAGACGATATGACGATGGACCAGGCATTGGGACTTATGGGCTGTGCAATGGCGTTATCTAAAGCGACAGAAGATGTTGATTCTGATATCGATCTTGACCTATAGCTTACAAAAACCTCCTTCGGGAGGTTTTTTGATTGAAAGTCTTTATTTTTATTTTTCTTTTGCTATAATTAAAAGCATAAAGATTATAAGGAGTTTTTATGCAAGAAAAAATTGAATCAAATGATTCTGAAAAATCGTTCTTTTTTAAGAATTTAGTTTCTCTGATTGCGCTCTGTTTTGCAATTGCAAGCGTTGTCATGATTTTTGCGATCGTTGAATATGTTGGATTAATTTGCGCGTTGATTGCGATTATTATGGGCGTCGTAGTTCTGATAAAAAAACTTAGCGGAAAAATTTTCGCAGTTCTAGCAATCTTAGCTGGTTTAGCTGGAGCGATATTTGGCGGAATAATCACCGTCGAAGCAATGAGAGCGACCTTTGGTTGGGGTGTAGAAGAAGTTGAATTTAGCTATGATTGCAGTAGCGAAATAGGTATGAAGAATTGTCAGGAAGTTGAAGCAGATTCGCAAGAAGATGCCTCGTTGATTGAAGAAACTGGGGAAAAATTGAAAGCCTGTATCGAAGAAAAAGGTATTGACTACGATATAGATTATGATGATTTGGCCGAATCCGAAAAAGCCGCTTATGATGAATGTGTCAAAACTAGCTTCTAAAAACCAAAACCTCCCTGAAGGGAGGTTTTTTGATGGAAAAGATATAAGTCTCTCTATTTTATTACATTATAGCACACTTTGTCAAAAATGTCAAGCATAAGCGTCCTTAGGGTTTTATTTTCTGTAAAAAGTGCTATAATTATCCTGAGGGCGAGTGGCGGAACTGGTAGACGCGCTAGACTCAAAATCTGGTGACCGCAAGGTCGTAAGGGTTCGATTCCCTTCCCGCCCACCAACTAGGATGCCGTTTAATCAGGCATTTTTTGTTGCAATCTGCTTATTTTTTGTGTATTATAAAGATAATAATAAAAAAATAAGGAGTTATTATGGACAAAACATCTTCAGCTGATGCTGGAAAAACAAATGAGAAAAAAGCGTTGTCAATCGTTGCGTTAGTGTTTGGTATTTTAGGTATTATTTCTTGCTGGGCACCATTCTTTGGACTAATTTGTTGTCTGGTTGGCGTTATTCTAGGTATTGTGGCGCTTGTTAAGAAAAATCAAAAAGGTATGGCAATTGCCGGTCTGGTTTGTGGTGCTATTGGATTAATTCCAGCAGTTATTATTTCGCTTGCTACTGGTGCGCTAGTATCGTTCTTTGGGGGAGCTATCGACGCATGTAAGGACGATCCGAGCTGTAACGTTACTATTAATGGTCAGTCTGTTAACAATAATCCAACACCTGCTCCAACGCCAACGCCAACTCCAAGCTCAAATAACAGCAAACTCGTTGACGATATTTATGAAGAGCTTACAGCAGAAGATGAAGATGCTGAGGCAGTTCCAGAAGATGATATGAAGGGTGCAATTAGCGATTATCTAGTTTGTCTTGATAAGGCTGGCATAAAAATTAGTTCAATGGATGACGTTTATGCTCTCGAAGATGAAGATGATGTTGATGAAGCCGTCGAGGAATGTTCTGACGAATTTGAGGATGCAATCGTTGATCTCTATATGGAAAACATGTAAAGAATATTTCAAAAGAGCCTCCTTTCGGGGAGGTTTTTTGATGTACACAAAAAATCCCCGTGATGGGGATTTTTTGGTAAGCGAACAAATTAACGCTTTGAGAACTGTTCTTTCTTGCGAGCAGAACGAAGTCCGTATTTTTTGCGCTCTTTTTCGCGAGGATCGCGTTTCACGAAACCAGCTTTTTTGAGAACTGGACGAAGATCTGGGAACTCGGTAACGAGGGCTTTTGAGATGGCAAGTTTAATTGCATCAACTTGGCCAGCGAGACCGCCACCAGAAACTTTGATGGTGATATTGAAATCCTTTTGTTTTTGAGCGAGTGCCAAAGGATCAGTAATCTCGGCAAGATAGGTTTTGTTGCCAGAAAGATATTCTAGGGCAGGTTTATCGTTAATGGTGATTTCACCTTTGCCTTTGAAGAGGCGAGCACGAGCTGTGGCAGCTTTTCGGCGACCAAGACCATAAACGTATGTTGTTTTAGTAGCTGTCATTATTTAATCTCCTTTGGGGTTTGGGCAGTGTGAGCGTGCTCAGCACCGTCGAAGACGCGAAGGCGAGCAAGACGTTCAGCAGCAAGTTTGTTCTTTGGGAGCATGCCTTTAACGGCTTCTCTAATTGCGACTGAAGGGTCTTTTTCGATTACTTCTTCGAGTTTAAGCTCAGTTAGTCCACCTGGAAATCCACTGTGACGGTAATATTTTTTGTCGGTCATTTTGTTGCCAGTAACTTTAAGGTTTTTAGCGTTAATGACGACGACATAATCACCGTTATCGATGTGTGGGGTGTAAGTAACTTTGCTTTTTCCCATTAATTTGTCAGCGATAACGACGGCAAGTTTACCAAGAGGTAGGCTTGAAGCGTCGATTAGATACCATTCGCGTTTGATTTCGGAGGATTTTTGAGAATAAGTTTTCATTATTTCTTCTCCTTTCCTGCCTCGACATCAATGTCGTCAACGAAGGAAATTGTTCCCATTTCTGAGTGATCACCTTTACGGTAACCAGCATGCTCAATGCGAAGGTAGCCAGAATCGCGTTTGATTTGAGGAGCGATGACATCCATAAGGAAATCAGCAGTCTCAATATCATCCAAACGAGCAATAAGAATACGGCGATTTGCTAGCCCGCCTTTTTTGGCAATGGTAATTAATTTCTCTGCTTCGCGACGAATTTCTTTAGCACGAGCGAGAGTGGTAGTTATTGATTGGTATTTGACTAGAGAGCACATCAGCCCACGTTTGAGCGCTTTCCTCTGGTCGGTTTCTCGGCCGAATTTGCGGCCTTTATATCCGTGGCGATGCATTATTTAGTTAACTCCGTTATTTTTTCTTTAACTTCCTCTAATGCCTTAGAACCAAATCCTTTGAGTTCTTTGAGTTCAGAATCAGTTAAGTGAATGAGCTCATCGAGATTATGGATGTCATTATTAATAAGAGCATTAGCGGTGCGGGCGGAAAGTCCAAGTTCCTCAATTGGAAGGCTGAGACCAGTATCATCTCCAGCGTCATTTACACCTGGAGCAGGAACGCGTTCAAGAGAAGCGCCTTCTGCTAGCGCGGTGTATTGATTGACGAGAATTGCAGCGGCCTCATTGAAAGCTTCGTGAGGAGTAATGGTTCCGTCAGTGTCAACAGTAATAGTTAGCTGTTGAAGATTTGTGTCTTGTCCGACACGTGTGTTCTCTACTTTGTAGCGAACACGAAGAACTGGTGAAAAGACTGCGTCAAGAGCAATCATGTCACTGTGAACACGGTTTTCGCCAGCTTTTTCAATAGTAAGATATCCGCGACCAGTTTCGACGATAAAATGCATTTTGAGAACGAATTTTGGATCGTCAATGTGGCAGATAACTTGATTTGGGTTTGAAACCTCAACGTCTGCAGGCAATTTAATGTCGCCAGCAACAACACGTCCTTCGCCATCTTTCTTGCTTTGGTCAGAACCTTTCATTTCAAGAGTAAGTTCGACTGGAGCGTCAGTGTGGCATTTGAAACGAATATTTTTCAAATTCAACATGATGTCGACGACATCTTCGCGAATGCCTGGGATTGCAGAGTATTCATGAGTTGTGCCTTCAATGCTAAACGCAGTAATTGCTGCGCCTTTGATGCTAGAAAGCAAAACACGACGGAGAGAATTTCCGAGAGTGTTGCCGTAGCCATAATAAAGTGGCTTGATAACGAATTCGGCGCTTGTTTCGCTAATTTCGTTAATTTCGGCGAGATTTGCTTCGTGAATAGCTTTTGTTGTCATTTATTTTCTCTCCTTTTTAGCGTGAGTAATACTCAACGATTAATTGTTCATTAATGCCCACCTCAGCTTCTTCACGCTTTGGTAGTCCGATGATTTCGATTTTCATCTTCTTGGCGTCAGCTTTTTGCCAACTCAAAGGACTTTGGTTGGAAGCAGCGATAACGTTTGGAAGATTTTTGAAATATTCAGATTTTTGAGATTTTGCACGAACCTCGAGAACGTCACCTGGTTTAAGACGGATTGATGGAACATCGATTCGGCGTCCGTTTAAGGTGAAGTGTCCGTGAGAAACGAGTTGGCGAGCTTGACGACGAGTAGTCGCAAAACCAGCACGATAAACGGCGTTATCTGCACGGCGTTCGAGATATTCAAGCAATTTTTCACCAGTTAGGCCGTCGGCTTTTTGAGCTTCGTGCATAACTTTGGCGAACTGTTTTTCAAGAAGACCATAAAGACGGCGAACTTTCTGTTTTTCGCGGAGCTGAGTCAAATAAAGACTACCACCACGAACGCGCATATCAGCGTGTTGACCAGGAATTCCGGTCTTTTTTGCCATAACTTTATGAGCTTTTGGCGCGAGAGCATAACCTTCGCGACGACTTTGTTTGACAATTGGAGATTTATCGCGTGCCATTATGGTTTCCTTTCTCCCTTAGGTCGCACACCACCGTGAGCGATTGGGGTTACGTCAGTAATTGAATCGATTTTGATACCGACAGTGGAGACGGCACGAATGGCGCTATCGCGACCAAGACCAATCCCTTTGACGAAAACGTCAACGCGGTTCAAACCGTGTTCTTTTTTAGCGATTTCAAGTGCTTTTTCAGCGGCGATACCTGCGGCGTAGGCAGTTCCTTTTTTGGAACCGCGGAAACCGTTAGCACCAGCGGAAGATTGAGCAAGAATTCCACCGGTTTTATCGGAAACGCTAATGATGGTGTTGTTAAAGGTTGCTTTGATATGAACTTCGCCAGCTGGGACGATTTTCTTACCTTTTTTACCTTTAGCTTTAGTGGCTTTAGCTTCAACCACAGGAGCTTCTGTTTCAGTTCTGATTTCTTCTTCTGCCATAATTTACTCCTATGTTTTACTTGCTGCCTTCGGTTGTGCACCACCGACCGCGATCGCCTTACCCTTACGTGTACGTGCGTTTGTACGGGTACGTTGGCCGTTGACTGGTAATTTAGCCTTGTGGCGGATTCCCTTGTAGGAATTAATATCCTTTAAGCGTTTAATATTGTTTGTCACGAGGCGTTTCAGATCCCCTTCAACGGAATATTTATTAGAAATAATATCGTTGATTTTCTGTTCTTCAGCCTCGGTGAGATCTTTCACCCGAGTGGTAGGCTCGATTTTAGCCTCCGCAAGGATTTTTTTACTGGTTGTACGTCCGATTCCGTAAACATAAGTGAGGGCAATCCACACTTGTTTTTCGGAAGGGATAACAACGCTGGCAATTCTAGCCATATTTTTTAACCCTGCCTTTGCTTATTTTTAGGTTTTTTCTTGTTGATGACACGTAAAACGCCTTTTCTGCGTACGATAATGTCATCAGGGGAGATTTTTTTCACACTTGCACGTACTTTCATGTGTCAAAATCCTTTCCTAATTATGGTTGTTATTGATGATTTTCCCTGTAATTTTCAGAAAAATCGGAGATTTTGGAGGTTGAGCGGATAAAATGTTGTAAAAATTACAACATTTTCCTCCAATCTGGTAAAACCCAGAAACCTCTGAAAGAAAATCAATTCAGAGATTAATCTTTGAGGCGGAAGCTGATTCTGCCCTTTGTAAGATCGTAAGGGGTTAACTCAACTTCTACCTTATCACCAGGCACAAGACGGATAAAGTTTTTGCGCATTTTTCCGCTCATGTGCGCAATGATAATATGACCATTCTCGAGTTCAACCCGAAACTGGGTATTCGGCAGAGCCTCAACGACTTTGCCGGTGAGTTTAATCACTTCCTTTTGACTAGCCATAAATTACTAGCCAAGTGTAGCACAGAATAAGAATAATTTCAAGAGGGATTTTAAAGATTTTTATGTTTTCTAAGGTTTTAACCAATTTTTAAATCATATAATGATTCGCCGCCTGTCAGTAGTCGGTAGGCTTCACGTGCTACAGATGCTCTTTTTTCCGCATCGCTTGTGCTCGCCGGGCGTTCCACATGTTTTTCAAAAAGTTTTGCATAAGTCGACGCATCTGTTGCAGAATTAGCCTTGTCAAATTGTTGTCTTTCCCAATTACTACTTGCTAGTCCATAATAGAAATATTGTATTTGTCTCGCTATAGCTTTCTTATATAGATTCCTTGTTCCTGTTTCTTCAAGAATTTTTTCGGTTTTTTCAGCATTTATATCATATTTCACATTGGCAAATGGATTCTTTTCAAATTCATACCTATAAACATCGGCATCATTTTTTTCTATCCATACTTCATAGCCGTCGTGTTCGCATGGGTAGATATTGCCTGGATATATTTTTCCTTTAATTCCATGTCGATTTGCGGCTGTATATTGGAATAAACCATATCCATCCCCTCCAACTTCATACAAAAGTGCACAAATTTTTGACTCCTTCGCCATATTTCCAAGATAGGCAGCCGTTTGGACGGCTGAATGGCCAGTTTTACTGAGAACATATGCCACATAATCTGCTGTACATTCACCTTCTATGTTCAAGTATTCTTTGTTGTCGATAAAACTTTGAATATTGCTATACGCTTCTTTTGGTGAAATGTTTTCTTTTGCGAAGGTGAGTTTTTCTGCACGAGACTCAGAAAAAGATTCTTGAGTTTCGTTTTCAATAGCCTCTTCGGTTGGTGATGTTTCTGTCTCGGAATTTGTTGATTCCTGAGTTGCTTCTTCTTGAACAGAAGGAATACTAGTATCGCTCTCTGGTATATTTTCCGGCTTGCTAGTTATTGGTTCTCCTGCTATATCGTCTTCACTTGGGCTGAGATGAGTTTCTCCTTCTTCATTATCGTGCGTAGAAGATAGTTCTTCTTCCTTCTTTTCATTCGCGACAAAAACAACGTTTCCTTCATTATCAACTCTGATTTCTTCAATTTTTTCACCCGTTTTTTCGCCAACCTCGTCTTGAAGCTCTTTGTCGTGGATAATTGCATCACCTTCGTATCCAAGTGTTGTTTCCTCAACAGTTGTTCCGCCTTTTTTGAGTTGTCTACTTCCGATACCAATTCCTACTACAGTAGTCAAGGCTAATGTAACGGCAAATGCATTTTTCCCAACTTTTTTAAAATCTTCTTTTTTATCGCCTAGTCTTTCTCTAATACTCGAGAAAGCAGATTTTATCTTTTCAGAAAGCTCCTCTGCTTTCTCTGATAGTCTATCTGACATTTCTCTTTTTGTGTTTCTTAGATGAATCTTCATGGCACGATTAAATTTCTGAGTAAAATCGTGAACCTCCTCAATCCTCTGTCCAAATTGTCTGTCTTTAATATTCTTTTCATGCTCATTAGTATCTTTTCGTTCACGATAATCGTCCTGAGCTTCAGATGATACTTTTTTTGCAAAATTAGGTACTTCGGGATGTTCTGATGTTGTTTTTCTAGAAAGATCTGGAATCTTGAATGTGTTTTCGGGAGAATTAAATTCTGAGGCTGGCGATTTTTTATTAAAGTTAGGAATATTTAGATTATCTTTAGATGCAGAAAATGGCTCTGAAGAAATTGTGGGTGGATTAAATTTTTTATCTCCAATCTTTTTGTCGTTGTCGGTCATTTTTACGCCGGCTTCTCTTAATATTCTCTCGAATTCGTTATCGACATTATAGCCTTCTGGGTCGAACTTATAGTCTTTTGGGCTATAGTTAAAATTTTCTCCACTTTTCATAAATCTATTTTAAAAGTTTTTACCAATTTTTACCAGACAATTTTTTCTTTTCCCCATTTTTCGAGCTGAACATTGGTTTTACTGAAATGTTTACAACCGAAAAATCCGCTATAGGCCGAAAGTGGAGATGGGTGAGGCGCTTCAAGAACGAGATGTTTTTTCGTGTCAATCAAAGCTTTTTTATTTCTTGCGTCTCGTCCCCAGAGAAGAAAAACGAGATGGTCACATTTTTCGTTTAAATATTTAATTGTCGCTTCAGTAAAAATCTCCCAGCCTCTTCCGCGGTGAGAACCAGCTTTGTGGGCTTCGACAGTAAGAACATTATTAAGAAGCAAGACGCCTTGTTCTTGCCAACTTTTCAAATTACCGGTTTTATTCGCATGATGGCCGATGTCGCTGTCGATTTCTTTATAAATGTTTAGAAGAGAAGGTGGAATTTTCTCAGTCGGCGGAACAGAAAAAGCCAGACCGTGCGCGGCTCCAGGCGTATGATATGGATCTTGACCAAGAATAACGACTTTTACGTTGTTCAAATCGGTAGTAAAAGCGGAAAAAACTTGGGTTTTTTTCGGAAAAATGGTCTTTTCGTTATATTCCTTAGAGAGAAATTCGGAAAGTTCTTTAAAATAGGGTTTTTCGAATTCTGAGTTTAGAAAAGTTTTCCAAGAATCATGCATAGAAGAATTATAACACTTCCGCATGAAAAACCGCCACCTTGTGGTGACGGTTTGAGCATCATTCCTGCGTACAATAATTAGCGCCGAGATTGTCCCAGCGAACTCCTTTTTCATTGTACATAGGGACTTCGCTATAGAATCCGGTTGATGAATTATGCTTGTTACGAAAGTTCCCTTTCGCGTAGTACCATCCATCCGGATAAACCAAGTCTGCTGGTTCACGATCTGTTACGATTCTGTGTCTAGTGCAATATCCATCATCGCCGGGTCTAATTACCTTAACGTGATGTTTGCCTTCCCTGTCTACATTTAACATTTCAAAAACCGTTAAGGCAATATCTCTGGGTAAGTCAGCCGATTTTACTATTGTAGCTTTCATATAAACACGCTCCTTAAAGTTCAGCCCGTAGGCAAATTTTAGCTATAAATAGCCAATTTCACCATTATATCACACTTATTTAAAAAAGTCAAGTATAAACAGTTTTCTAGAGGTTTGAACCCGCGACGAGCGCGGGCTTTGTTCAGTAAATTTTTATGTGGGCACTTTGGTTTACGCCGTTATACTGGACATGGAGTTTATAGCCGGCATTTATGCCTTCTGTTATGACCGCAAAGAAGTGGTATGTGCTGAGCCGTTTATCTGCTCTATATACAATCGCTTTATATGGTTCGGGATTGTCGTTGATTGTGAATTCAAATATTGTGCCTTTTTTTATCGTATCAACATCTTCTCTGCTTAGCCACTCTTTGACATCATATTCTGCTATAACCAACAGATTACACCTCCGAAAAAGTACTCTACAAAAATTTGTAGGTACTTTTATTATATCATATTTTTATGAAAAGTCTAGCTAAGTTTTTTACGGAGGATTTCCTGAGCGGAAGAAGGATTGGCTTTTCCCTTTGATGCTTTCATAACCTGGCCAACAAGAAAACCAAGAACTTTTTCGGAGCCGGCCTTAAATTCTTCTTGGGCCTTCTTCGTCTCTGGCATTGCAAGAACTTCATCAACGATTTTTTCGAGAGCACCAAGGTCATTTTCTTGGAGAAGATTTAATTCTTTTGCAATTTCACGAGCAGATTTTTGTTTCATATCAGGGTCGAAGAATCTCAAGAAAACTTCTTTTGTTGCAGTAGAGGAAAGTTCTTTTTTATCGGCCATTTCAGAGAGTTCGCTAAGCTGGGATGCGCTTGGCAAATGTTCAAGCATTTCTGCTGATTTTTCTTCTGCGAGAAGAACAGAAGCAAAAAGATTTGCGGTACGTTTCAAGGCTTTTTCATCAATCTCCGCAAGTTTTTTAATCAATTCCTTATAGTCAAGCAGGATCTCTAGAATATCAACTGGAATTTTAGCTTTAAATTTTTCACGATAGTCTTTTGGCAAAAGTGGCAATTTTTTTCGTTCTTCTTCGATGAATTCATCTGATAGGCTGAGTGGCGGCAAATCTGGCTCTGGCATATAACGATAATCCGCGGCGACTTCTTTCGAACGTTGGGCGATTGTTTCACCGGTAGCGTCGCTCCAACCACGAGTCTCTTGCTTCACTTTTTCGCCTTTATCGAGAATTTTCGATTGACGTTTGATTTCGTACTCGACAGCTCGCTCAACCGAACGGAAGCTGTTCAAGTTCTTTATTTCGGCACGCGTGCCGAGTTCTTTTGCATCTTCTGGAGCAAGAGAAATATTGACATCAAAACGCATATTGCCGTTATAAAGATCTCCGTAGCTAACGCCAGAAAAAGTCATTAGCCGCCAAAGTTCCTTGCAATAGTCGCGAGCGTGTGTGGCGGAGTGAATGTCAGGCATGGATACGATTTCGATCAATGGAGTATCAACACGGTTCAAGTCAACAAGAGAATAATCATCAAAATGGGATAGTTTGCCAGCATCGCCTTCGAGATGGGCATGTTCGATGCGAATTTTTTCGCCATCAGGAAGCTCAACGAAACCGGCGCCAATAATCGGCGAGAAAAACTGGGTGATTTGATATCCTTTCGGAGAATCTGGGTAAAAGTAGTGTTTTCTGTCAAAGCGAGATTTTTGGTTGATTTCGCAATTCATGGCAAAACCGGCGCGAACGGCTAGTTTTACAGCTTCGCCGTTTAAGCGCGGAAGCATACCCGGAAGCGCATAATCAACTGGCGAGACACAGGAGTTCGGCTCTTTGTCACGGGCGTCGTTATCAACTTCGGAAAAAAGTTTGGTTTTTGTGGCGAGCTGAACGTGGCATTCAATACCGATAGTTGAGGTGTATTTCATTAGATAGCTCCTAGGTCTTTTAAGGCTTGTTTATAAGTTTCGAGAGCATGACGGGATTGGTTGTATTCAAGTTTAAAGCCATGTTCATGGGCAATTTGATTGCGTAGTTTATGGGCATACCAAACAGAGTTGAGCTGAGAAAATCTTTCGCTAGAGCGCTTCAAGCGGTCACCCATTGTTTTTCCCTGAACGCCCATTTCACAGAGTGCTTTGTCGAGTAGTTTATCAGCTTCAACAACAACGACGTTATAACTCATCGGGTTATCTTTTGCGAGTTTATTCTCAATCAACAAAAAGTCGGATTGGTAATCTTCTTTGTTGAACGAGTAAGCTTTTTTGTTAGTAAGAAGAATAGCAATAAAAACGAGTGCACCAACAATCACGACGGCGATAGCAAAAATTACTACTGAAAAATCCATTAGTTTAGCTCCTTTGAAAATTCAATTAATGTTTTGTCGCTACGACGAGGACCGATAAGCTGAATACCGATTGGGAGGCCTTCTTTTGATTCGGAAAATGGCACAGATAAACCTGGAAGCCCGGCCAAATTAACTGGAACGGTCATAATGTCTTCAAGATACATCGCAACTGGATCATTAACTTTTTCGCCGAGTTTAAAGGCAGGGTTCGGAGCAACGGGTGTCATAATTACATCACATTTTTTGAAGGCATCTTCATATTCTTTAATAATCATCGTGCGAGCCTTTGCGGCTTTAAGGAAATAAGCATCATAAGAACCACTAGATAGAACGAAGTTGCCAATCATAATACGGCGCTTGTTTTCTTTCATAAAACCTTCATCGCGCGTGTTACTAAACAAATCGTCTAGGCGTTCTGAATTTTTCGAGCGAAAACCGTAACGAATTCCATCATAGCGAGAAAGATTACTGGCCACTTCGGCTGGCTGGATAACGTAGTAAACTGCGAGAGCATAGTTTTCGACAACTGGCATTTCAAGTTCAACGATTTCATAGCCTTTCTTTTTCAAAGTTTCTGTTGCAGATTTAACGGCTTTACGAACGTCGAGATTAACGGAATCATTGTCAAAATTCTTGATGATGCCAACTTTTTTCACTTTAGAGGCGGCTCCGTCATAAAAATCAGGGAGCGAGGTCAGATCCTTCGGATCGTTTTTAGCGCAAATTTCCATGAGAAGATTTAGATCATCAGCAGTTTTAGTGAAAAAGCCCATACAATCTAGCGAGGAAGCCATAGCAACAACGCCATAACGGCTAGTTGCGCCATAAGTCGGTTTCAGACCAAAAACACCGTTGAAAGAAGCAGGTTGGCGAATTGAGCCACCAGTATCAGAGCCGGTTGCGAACTGGACAATATCAAGCGCAACAACAACAGCAGAACCGCCAGACGAACCACCAGCAACGCGAGTCTGGTCCTTTGAGTTCAAAGTTGGGCCAAAATAAGAGTTTTCAGTTGAACCACCGTGAGCAAAGGAATCAAGGTTGACTTTCCCGATTAAAATCGCACCTTCTGCTTCGAGTTGTTTAACGATAGTCGCATCGAGTGGAGCTTCAAAAGGTTCGAGGATATGGGCCGAAGCAGTGGTGGTGCCAATTTTAGTAAGGTAATTGTCTTTGAGTGCATAAGGAACACCTGCAAGACGGCCAACTTTTTCGCCATTTTTAATCTTCTCATCAATCTCTTTTGCTTTCTCTAGAGCCTCTTTTTCAAACAGAGAGACAAAAATGTTGTAATTTTTACAACATTTGGCCTTTTCAAGAGATTCTTGGACCATTTTTAGAGCAGGGTTGTCTTTCGTTGCAATTTTCATCTATAAAACCTTTGGTACTTTAATTTGGTTATCTTTTTCTTCTTTGGTTAAAGCGAGAAGCTCTTCTCTGTTGGCGTCTTGGGGAAGAATTTCGTCAGGTCGCCAGACGTTTTGCATTTCGATACACTGAAAAGTTGGCTTAACGTCTTTCGTATCAAGCTCTTCAATCTTTGATATGTATTTGAGAATGTTGTCGATATCTTTAGTGAGCCCTTCGGCCTCTTCTTCTGTAACAGAAAAATTAGAGAGCTGAGCTAAGTGTTTAATTTCCTCGCGAGTGGTTTTCATCCTGAATATTATACCACAACTTCGATTTTTTTGTATGCTATAATATGCTTATGAATTTTGAGCTGAAAAGCAAATATCAGCCTACTGGAGACCAGCCTGAAGCAATCCGCGTTCTTTTTGACGGATTGAAAAAGGGTGTTCGTGAACAGACCTTGCTTGGCGTTACTGGTTCAGGAAAGACCTTTACGATGGCGAATTTAATCCAAAATTTCCAAAAACCAACTTTGGTTCTTGCCCATAATAAAACTCTCGCAGCTCAGCTTTATTCCGAATTTAGGGAATTCTTCCCAAAAAATGAAGTGCATTATTTTGTTTCCTACTTTGATTATTATCAGCCTGAAGCATATATTGCTTCGACAGACACTTATATCGAAAAGGATTCGATGATAAATGATGAAATTGACCGCTTGAGACATGGTGCAACAGAGGCGCTTTTGACTCGATCGGATGTGATTGTCGTTGCGTCGGTTTCTTGTATTTACGGCATTGGTTCGCCAGCGCACTATACAGAAATGTCAATTCCTTTGAAGCATAAAAATGGTGTTTGGGTAAAGTTGGGTGATAAAAAACCAATTCTCCAAAGTGATTTTATGCGAGAATTAGTAGACATTCAGTATCATCGTAACGACATTGCTTTCGAAAGAGGAAATTTCCGAGTAATGGGCGATACGATTGATTTATTCCCAGCAAGTGGCGAATGGGCCTATCGTTTTGAATTTGGTTTCGATAATTTGGAAGTCGTAAAGATAATCGACCCACTAACGGCAGAGGTAAGAGAAAAGCCGGAGTTTTTACATATTTTTCCTAATACTCATTACGCGACGCCGAAAGAGGACCTTGAACGAGCTCTGGGAAAAATCGAGAAAGAATTTAAAGAACGTCTTTCGTATTTTGAAAAAGAAAATAAGTTTCTTGAGGCTCAGCGTTTATCTCAAAGGACAAAATATGATCTCGAAATGCTTAGAGAAACGGGTTTTGTTAAAGGAATCGAAAACTATTCTCGTCATCTCGAAGGAAGAAAGGCGGGCGAGCCACCTTCTACGCTTCTCGACTTCTTCCCTGAAGACTTCCTGCTTCTTGTTGACGAATCGCACATGACTTTGCCACAGGTGCGCGGAATGTATAACGGCGATCATTCAAGAAAAGAAACCTTGGTCGAATATGGATTTCGTCTTCCAAGCGCGCTAGATAATCGGCCTTTAACGTTTAACGAATTTAATAAACATATCAAGCACGCCATTTATGTTTCCGCTACGCCTGGAGATTATGAGTTGTCACATTCGCCAGAGCCAGCAGAGCAAGTTATCCGCCCGACCGGACTACTTGATCCAGAAATTGAAGTACGAAAAACGGAAGGGCAGATTGATAACTTGATGGAAGAGATTGATAAGCGAATTGCGAAAGGCCAAAGGACTCTGGTGACCACACTCACTAAAAGAATGGCAGAAGATCTGACAGATCACTTAAAGGAGCGTGGGGTAAAAACTGCCTATATTCATTCAGATGTTGACACACTTGAGCGCGGAGATATTATCCGTGATCTAAGGTCAGGGGTTTATGATGTTTTAGTCGGGATCAACCTACTGCGCGAGGGCCTTGATCTTCCCGAAGTATCGCTTGTTGCAATTTTAGATGCAGATAAAGAGGGGTTTCTTCGTTCAGAATCCGCTTTAATTCAGACAATTGGTCGCGCAGCAAGACATGTCGAGGGACGAGTAATTATGTATGCGGATTTTATTACTGAGTCGATGGAAAAAGCGATTTCTGAGACAAACCGTCGTCGCGAAATTCAGCAAGAATACAATGAAAAGCATCATATCACGCCGAAATCAGTCGCTAAGGAAATTTCGATGGGCCTTCGGGCGATTATCCCAGAAAAAGAAAAAGTATCAAAGCTAAATCTCAAAAAGGTTCCAAAAGAAGAGATTCCAAATCTTATTAAACAGCTCTCGTCAGAGATGCAACTTGCAGCCGCAAATCTTGAATTTGAAAAAGCCGCCGCGATTCGCGATGAAATTGAAAGGATAAAAAAGGAAACAAAATGAAAATTCCGTTAAGGTTCCAAATTACCGAATTTGATTGCGGTGCAGTATCACTGCTGAATTGCTTGAGCTTTCTCTTTGACAGAGAAGAGATTCCGGCAATTCTAGTCAAAAAGATCTATAGATATGCGCTGGATCGTTCCGACAAAAGCGGAAATCAAGGCAACGGCGGAACGAGTGAACGAGCCGTCGAAAAAATCACTGAGTGGCTGAATGATTTCTCTTCGGAGCATAGATTTAATCTTGTCTGCGAGATGTTAGAAAGTGAAGATGTAACTAGAGAAAAAATCGCAAAATGCCTAGAGCAAAAAGGGGTAGTTCTAGTGAGATTATGGCAAGAAGTCGAACATTATATTATCGTGACAAAAATAACAAAGAAAAAGGTTTATATCTTTGACCCATACTATATGAGAAAAGATCACTATCGCAATGACCGAGATGTAAGAATGGTTTTTAATAAGCCGTTTTCCTATAATCGTGTCGTCTCAATGAAGCGCTTTTTCTCCGAATCGCATAAGGACTTTGCTCTCGGGCCAATCGAAAAACGAGAATGTGTTTTATTCAACAAGCATTGAACGTAACTTAAAAATCGGCCGAGAGGCCGATTTTTTGCTGATGCGCGCCCACCCTAGGGCACATTGGTTTGTTTTAATCCGCTGTTTGTTTTTAAAGTCTCCACACTCCACTAACTTGTCAGTGGAACCCTGTGAAGCGTATCAGCTTATGTTTATATTAGAAAAAAATAAGCGTTTTGTCAAGTATTAAACAACAAAAAATGTTGTAATTTTTACAACATTTTTCTAACGGGGGTAACTTACCAATCTTCGACCAAAGTAAACTGTTTTCCGGATATCTCGATAATCGAGTCTGGTTTTGCCCCCATTGAGGTTAGTTCCCCTCTAATACCCATTTTTTTCATAATATCGCGTAAACGATTAACAGAGGCGTAGTTCTCTAAATCCGTTCTTCTAGCAAACTTTTCTATCTTTTCGCCTTTCACAACAAATACACCGTCTTCTCTTTGTTCGACATTAAATGATTCTTCATAATCTGAAGCTTTAAGAGAAATGGTTGGGATTTCTTCGCTTATCGCTTCTTTTGATTCCTCATTTTTTGCCTTTTTGGCTTCAACGACGGTTTTCAATTCGCGAAGAAGCTCCTCAAGTCCTTGATGCGCTGAAGAAGAGATAATGAAAATCTTTACATTCTTGTTTTCTCTTAAAATCGCGTTTTTTTGCATTTCGATGATTTCGCCATCTAATCCTTCGCATTTTGTTAAGGCAACAACTTCAGGACGATCTTTTAAATCGGAATATTTATCGAGTTCGTTGCGAATAATTTTATAGCTTTCCCCAGCATCTTCAGCGTAAGCATCAATAAGATGGAGCAGAACAGATGTACGGTCAACATGACGTAGAAATTCATGACCGAGTCCTTTACCTTCGGATGCGCCTTCGATGAGGCCCGGAATATCAGCGATAAGAATGTCTTTTTTGTCAATCGTAGCGACACCTAGGTTTGGGACGATTGTCGTGAAGGGGTAGTCAGCAATTTCAGGTTTTGCATTCGATACAACAGAGAGAAAAGTGGATTTTCCGGCATTCGGAAGACCAACAAGTCCAACATCGGCGAGAAGCTTTAATTCAACTTCCGCCTCATACTCTTCCCCGGGCTCACCAACTTCGGCAATCATTGGGGTTTGGCGTACGCTTGATTTAAAATGAGCATTGCCGAAACCGCCGTCGCCACCCTTAGCTACAACAGCTTCTTCCCCGTCTTTTGTCAAATCAGCAACGATTTTGCCATCTTTTTTACAAATTGTGCCGATTGGTACTTCGATAATCAAATCTTTGCCACTACGACCAGCGGAACGAGTACCTGAGCCATTTTTTCCATCTTCGGCCTTTAATTCTGGCGTAAAACGGAGATCTAAAAGCGAACCGGTATCTTTGTCGGCACGAAAAATAATCGAACCGCCTTTTCCGCCATCACCGCCATCTGGTCCACCTTTAGGAATATAGATTTCGTGACGAAACGAAACAGCACCATCACCGCCTTTCCCGGCTTTTAAGCTAACTTTTACTTTATCGACAAATTGCATATCTATATTATATCATTTTTTCAGGGGAATTCAACTAATGAATATAGTTGAAATTGCCAACGCTTGATGCTGGAATTGTGGATTCAGAAATACGTCCTGTCATATATAGATAGTTTGCCTCACGAACGACAATTGAACCATCGGCATTAATACCTACAACGACGCCGACATGTCCATAGTATCCTGATGTTGTTTGGAATACAGCACCTACTTCTGGTGTATGATTGACGACATATCCGGCGCTCGAAGCATACGAAGCCCAGGTTCTAGCATTGCCCCAGCTAGATGGAATGGCCCTTAGTGGTGATTGACCACTAACAGAACGATACCAGTAAGCATAACTAGTACACTGCCCCCATCCGTAACCGCCATATGAGCCGAATCCAGACTGAATTACTCTAAGGTTTTTTCGCTCGGAAGTATTACCAATATATGAATAAGAGTAAGTATATACAACTGGCGCAACATATTCAGGACGCTCCGTTTCGGGGAGAGAGCCATCAGGGAGAACGATTTGTGTTCCTTCAGCCAACGTAGCATCCTTTTCTAGATCATTACAAGCGATAATCTTCTCAGCATTTGAACCGTATTTCGAAGCAAGTGAATCTACACTATCACCTGTTTTGACCTTGTATACGATACCTGACGTACCCGGTATAAGCAAGGTTTGGCCGACAGAAACGTCTGTGGTTTTTAGACCGTTACTCCATCGAATCTGATCTGTGGTGACTTTGAATTTCTCAGCGATAGAGTCCATAGAATCGCCGTTTGCAACAGGGTAGGAATTTACACCACAGCGATTTAGATGCGACGTATCTGTAACAACTTTTTTCTCAAGCTTAGTAGTTGAGCTTTGACCAGCCTCATCCATAACTTTAACTCGGACATAATTTGACGACACTGCGTCAGTAGAGGCAAGGTTCATAGAATCGGATAGAGATGCGACTACATAAAATTCAGATAACTGATCGGTTGTTACAGTATCAAAATTATTGTTGGCAAGCGATTCAAGACTCAATGAACTATCGCTGATAAGAGATTTATTTTTAGAACTAACAAAAACTGCCCCTACAATCACAATTAGAGTAAGGAAATATGGCAAAAAAGACCTAAAAAAGGAATTTTTTGTAGAATTTTGAGTTTTTTTCGTCATAATTGAATATTACAGAGTTCCTGACAGTGGGCAGAAATGTTTGACTGATGGTCAGACTCTGTAATACCATAATACATCAAACCATCGTCTCCTGTCAAGAAGTAAAGATAAGGGGTATCGGTTGGCTCAGCAACGGCTAAAAGGGCATCTATCCCTGGGTTTGAAATTGGCCCGCAAGGTAGACCAGCGTTTACTCTAGTGTTGTAGCAAGAATCAATTGCAAGCACGGATGCATTATCGGAATACACATCTCTACCTGGGTCGACAAGATCAACTGCATAAGAAGCAGTCACGTCACTTCCGAGATTCATTCCCGCGTTAAGCCTATTATAAAAAACGCTAGCTACGT
Organism: Candidatus Saccharimonadota bacterium; assembly: GCA_017510445.1. Taxonomy (GTDB): domain Bacteria; phylum Patescibacteriota; class Saccharimonadia; order Saccharimonadales; family Saccharimonadaceae; genus Nanosyncoccus. The sequence continues at coordinate 78,286 of JAFWNF010000002.1, read as the reverse complement.
TCTTCATGTCTTGAGCGTGAGACTCTTTTTGAATAATTGACGCCAAAATTACACCATCATGCAAACTTAATCCACGTTCAGCGAATTTCTCCTCAAGATTGTTTTTCATAACGAAATCGTAAAGTTCATCAAGAAAAGCAGAAGTAATCTCTTCAACTGTTGCATCTTTATCAAATTCAATTGTTTCGCCAAAAATATACCCTTCTAGAGAAGCTTCAGGTGGCTTCGTAGCTAGAACAGGATGGCTTTGGACGGCAAGAAAACCTTCGTCTATCTCCGTGCTAGAAAAACCATTTTTCATTAGAATCGCTTTAAAATCAGCCAAAGTTCCGCCTGGCAATGTGGTTATATATACAGAATCATCAATCACCTCTCCGTTCACCATCATGGAAATAATTTTCTGGACGGACATTGTTTTGTTGAAACCATATATGCCAGCCTGTAATTTGTCAGAATAATCATTAATTTTCGTATAGATTTGGAAAGTGAGCGGGTTCTGAATAAGCTCTTTTTCTTTTAGAGCCGACGCAATATCGGAAGTCGACATCCCGTTCTCTATAACGATTTCCTGTATTTTGCATGCTTCATTCTCTACAAAAGACGGGTTATCGCAGTCCGACTGAGCAACGGCCGTAAGAGAGCCGTTATACATAAACATTATCAAGACACCAAATAAACCAGCGATAAAAAATATTATAAGAATTGTTAGGGTTGCGTGTTTGCGTTTAGGTTTTTTTTTATCTGATTCCATGTTGTCTATTTTACTCTCTTCTTCTAAAAAATTATCATTTTCTTTAAAATTTTCTAAAAAATCTTGAAGGATTAAAGTCGCAGCTTCTGTATCAATATCGCCTTTTTTTATTGGTTTTTTGCGATTCTTAAGATTATTTTCGGCCTCAATAGAAGTCAGAGACTCATCTTGGAATGCGACTTTAGCTTCTTTTAGCTCTTTCTTGAGTTTTTTCGCAAATTCACGACTATAACGGCTTTGGGCAGTTTCTTCGCCTTGTAGGTTACGTGGGAGCCCAATAACGAAGAAACTTGCGCCTTGGATACGAGCGATTCGCTTTATTTGCTCAAATTCTGTACCGTCCACTTCAATTGTAACTTGTGGTATGGCGATTTTGACAGAAGAATCGGCACGCGCGACACCAATACGTTTGGTGCCGACATCGAGTCCAATGATTTTCACTTTATTCCTTAAAATCAATCGTTATTTTGACACGTTCCTTTTCTGTAGGAACGGTGTTGAGAAGGATCGATGTATCAATTTTTACATCATACGAATCTATTCCCTGGATAGAGCGAATGATTGATTGAGCATCACCGACTTTTCTACCTGCAATCTTATCAAATATAATGTCTTCAGAGATATTTGGGCCAGTTTTATATGTTGTTTTTAATTTTCCAGAATAACCATCGTCCGTCTTTGAGAAGTACTCAATATATTTTTCACCGTAGGAATAGATTTTCTGATCTTCTGGAAGTTTAATATTGTCTTTGATAAATTCTTCAATTCTTGCGACGTCAATCGTATTGACAGAAAATTGTCTTGTGGCGACTACTACAGGAGTCGTGCCTTCTTTGACTTCTTCTCCAACAGCTGGGGCGACTTCAAAAGTTGGCTCTTCGGCTTTAAAAGTTGTATCTAGTATGATGTTTGAATCAGAAATTGATTCAAATAGTTCGTTTTTGCCATCAGTTTCTGTTATATTCGACAAATCACCTTTGACTTTATCGACATCAGATTGTAGGACGATTGTGACAATCTTTGAGGTTCCACCAGTAATCTTGCCTGCATTAAAAATCGCATATCCTACAATTGTCTCTTTGTTAAGAGCAACGCTCCAGGTATCCTTAGTCTCATCGATATTATATTTTTCACCAGGTTCAGACGCAGAAATTGGGATGGTTTTTGTAACTTGACAACCCTCATCTTTCAAAGCTCTTTTTGCCGTATTGCCACTTAGACCTTCGAGATTTTCACATTCAGTTTCTTCGTCATATCCGAAAATAACTTCCTTCGTCGAAACATATTTGAGTTCGCCAAGTGAAAATTGGGTGCCAGAAGGAATTTTAACTGTTGCACCATCCTCTTCGTAGTCATCGTCAAAGAACAAAGCGACGCTAACTTCGCCAGATGCAGTATCGCCAAGGTCTTTCTTCCCTGTCGCAGTAAAGTTCATTCTTTGTTTAAAATCTTTGGTGGCTGTTTGAAGATAAAACTTCCCTGCTGAAACATCTTCGGCGTTTTCGTCTTCAGTAAAGGTTACAGACTGGGAGAAATTATTTTCGTTGTTGACCGATACCTTAATATAGATGTCAACAAACGGAGCAATTACGAGCGCCCAAACCAAAAATCCAACCAAAAGAACGATTAGGATCGCTACGGCCAAGATAATTTTTTCTTTACCCGCGATCCATGGGAATTTCTGTGCTAGTTTGCTGACTTTCTTTTTCTTATCTTTTTTGGATTTTTTGTCGCTTTTTTTCTTCTTTTCTTCTTTCTCTTCGTCATCTTCCTCTTCGTCCTTATCTTTTTTGATTGGAGCAACAAAATCTTCAGCAATTTCAGCTTTTTCATCTTCAGATGAAGCATGCTTCTTCAAACCTTCTAGGGTCGGCACGTGTGGGCGAGAATTTAAATCTTCTGCGACCGGAATACGAATTTCGTGCGCGAGTTTCAAAACTGCGGGATCAGAAGTGACAAGCACTGGAACTTTTTCGGCTTCTTCAGAGACTTTTGCAATTAATTTAATATTAACCACACTGCGGAGAATTCCAGCAGGTTGGGGAGGAATGATAGCGACGATCTTTTTTTCCGATGCCTTAATCTGAGCAATGACGTCTGTAATATCATCCTCTGGGGTAATAGAAATAACGTCTTTATTCATATACATTTAATATAACACATTTTTTCTAGCTTGTGTTAAAATATAAGCATAATGGCTTTGTTTGGAAAGAAAAACGAAAAGAAGCAACAGCCCGTCGCCTCTTCATTATCTTCAGTGCCAACTGTCGCTCCAACCGCGCAAGTTGCCGATTCTGCTTCGCTTGCGCATATCGCTCTTTCCGCAATTAAAGACGGCGTGATGATTGTTGATAGCCAGAGATTAATTCGCTTGATTAACCCTGCTGGAATCCGACTGACTGGCGATATTGATGTTGATTTGGTTGTTGGGATGGATGCCGCGCTTTCAATTCAGCTTGAAGACGATAATGGTAACAAAATCGCTGACGAACAAAATCCAGTACTTCACGCTATTTCGACAAACCAAGCTTTCGAGTCGACAAATTTAGTTTTAGTTTCAAAAGACAACGGAAAAAAATACCCCGTTGAAATTTTTGTCATCCCAACTGGCGGACCAGAGTCTGACAGAATAGTAACAATTCGCGACATTACGAAGGAGAAACGCGAAGAAGATGCTCAGTCCGAGTTCATCTCGACCGCTAGCCACGAAATGCGTACTCCTGTTGCTTCGATTGAAGGCTATCTAGGCCTAGCCTTAAATCCCCAAACCGCGACAATCGACAACCGCGCCAAAACTTATCTCGAGGCTGCCCACAACGCTAGCCAACATCTCGGGAAACTTTTCCAAGATCTTCTTGACGTAACAAAACTCGATGATCGAAAAATACAGCCTCATTTTCGCCCAATCGTTCTTCCCGATTATATAAAACAAATCACCGATAATTTTGTTGAGAAAGCACGTGCAAAAAATGTACAGTTGATTTATGACGATCCAGCTTCGAGCCGCATGATGCGAACCATTGAACAGCCAATTTATGTTTTTGTTGATATCGACTTTTTGAACGAAATCGTTTCGAATTTGATAGATAATGCCATAAAATACACACCTTCTGGCAAAACCATTCGTGTCAGCACGAAAAACGATAAGGACCGCGGGGTGGTTGTTGTTCAGGATGCCGGTATTGGTATCACTGGCGCCGACTTACAACATATTTTCCAAAAATTCTATCGCGCCGATAATTCCCAAACTCGCGAAATTGGTGGTACTGGTCTTGGACTTTACATTGTAAAACAGCGCACTGAGGCGATGAATGGAACCGTCTGGGCAGAGAGTGTTTACGGTCAAGGTTCAACATTCTTTGTTTCCTTCCCGAAGCTTTCCCAAGACGAATATGAAAAACGTCAAATCGCGCTTGCAAATGAGATGCAACTGCAAAAAGCTCAACAGATGAAACAATACCAAGAGGCAACGATGGCCGCACAAGTAAATCTTGGTCAGGCTCCCCAACCAGCTACTCAACAGACTCCCCAATCAGCAACGCCTACGCCTCAACCCGCTATCCAACAAGCCCCAGTAGCCCAGCCTCAGTATGTGCAGGCTGCACCAACTGGGACATCTCAGCCTGCTCCTCAAATGCCACAACAACAGGCTCCCGTAGCCCAACCAGCCCAGCCTCAACCAACCGCTCCGCCTGCTCAAATGCCAATTTCGCCCCCAAATTCTACCCAAAACAATCAAAATATAATACAATAATAAAAAATGGAGGAAATTAAATGTCAAAAGTAATGGTTGTTGAAGACGATAATAGTCTAAGAGAAATCTACAGTATCAGATTAACTGCCGAGGGCTATGAAGTCGTTTCGGCGGGTGACGGTGAAGAAGCTTTGGCCGTTGCTGTGCGCGAAAAACCAGATTTAATTTTGTCCGATGTGATGATGCCAAAAATTTCTGGTTTTGATATGCTTGATATCTTGCGCCAAACTCCAGAAACAAAAGACATCAAGGTTATCATGATGACCGCGCTTTCCTCCGAAGACCAAAGAGCAAGAGGCGAAGGCCTTGGCGCCGATAAATACCTCGTAAAGTCTCAAGTTGGAATTGAAGATGTTATAAATGCAATTCACGAAACTCTTGGCGATAAGGAAGTCGCAACTTCCGCTCCAGCGCCAGCACCTGCTACGCCAGAAGCTCCAGCCGCACCAGCTTTCCAGGCTGATGTTCTAAATCAACCTGCGCCGGCGCCAGCTCCGGCTCCTGCCCCAACACCAGCTCCAGCACCCGCACCTGCGTCCGTCGCACCAGCACCAGCTCCAGCGCCAGTAGCTCCAGCTGAACCAATCACACCAGCGCCAGCCCCAGCTCCAGCTCCGGCCCCAGCCGCACCAGTAGCACCAGCCCCAGAAAATGATATTCAAAATGGAACCCCTCAGGCTTAATAAATTTCTTGCTCAGGCAATCGGTATTTCTAGGCGTGAAGCTGATGATTTGATTGTCTCGGGAATTGTTTCTGTCGATGGGAAACCGGCAGTTTTAGGTCAGCGTATTGACAAATCTTCAAAAGTGTGCTATAATGGAAAGATAATCCCCTTTGAAAGAGGAGGGGAATTCTTGTATGTGGCTCTAAATAAACCGGCAGGTTATGTCTGTTCTCGAAGAAAACAGGGAGACGCGCCGACGATTTATGAACTTTTACCTGCTAGATATCAGATGCTAAAAACTGTTGGCCGACTAGATAAAGATTCGTCTGGCTTAATCCTACTAACGAATGATGGGGATTTTGCGTTTCAAATGACACATCCGAAATTTGTAAAAACAAAAGTTTATGAAGTCGAGCTCGATCACGCACTAGAACCACTCCACCAGCAGATGATTTCCGACTTTGGGATTGAAATTGGTGATGGTGTTTCGAAGCTTGGGCTTTTGAAACTGAATGACGAGCGAACAAAATTTGAAGTAACAATGAGTGAAGGGCGGAATCGCCAAATTCGTCGCACTTTCCAAGCACTCGGTTATTCCGTCAAAAACCTTCACCGAAAAACTTTCGGAAAATTCCAACTTTCCGGTTTAGGTTCAGGAGAATATACAGAGATTAATCTTGACTCTCAAAACCAATCCTAGCGAGTCCAACTGCTACTGAAAAAGATAGTTCAAAATCGCCTTCCACGCCAGGGAGGTCGGTTTTTTCTAGGGTCTGGACGACTGGGCGACGGTCAAAAGCAAGGTCCTCAAACCAGTTGCCGAGCGCGAGGAATTCTTGGAGTTCAAAACTCTCAGCGCCACCGCCACAAAGAATGATTTTTGGGGGGAGGATTGGGACATGAGGTAAGCTCGAAAGCGCAATCTTCAGGCCAGAAACCCAGATATCTAAATCTTTCGCAAGACTTTTTGTACCGATGCTAAAGGTTTCTGTTCCGCGCAAATTCCCTTCGTCGAGAACTGTGATGTTTGTATTTTCGTTGCCAATATCAAAAATGACAGCTGTTTCCTTTTTGTCTTCGTCGCCAATAATTGCACGATAGACGGCGAACGGATCGACTGAGACAGAAACAAGTTCAAGTTTCAGTTCAGAGCAGATATTTTCGAGTGTGCGGATGTGGGCGCTGGGAGCAAAAGAAGTATAATATTCGATTACAACATCGGCCCCTTCATGACCGACTGGGTCATCGACTGCTTTACCGTCAATCGTGGCAGAAACGAGCATTGAGTCGAGAAGTTCGGCTTCTGCGTGGGGATTGTCGGTTTCGAAAGCTATCTCTTTTTTTGCTTTTTCTCCGTTTGCAGTTTCGATTTTATTAATAACAGCGTCAAGTTCCTCTTCAGTGATAATTCGTTCTCCATCGGAACGACGATAATGGATGCGTGATACTGCGCTTTTAACAAGTTCACCAGCGATACCAATAACAACTTTTTGAACAGAAGCGTCAGCTTCTTCTTCGGCTTTCGAGATGGCTTTGTCACAGGTTTCAGTCACTGCGACAGTGTCGAGAATTTCACCTGCGCGCATCGCGCCAGATGTTTGTTCGACACGGCTAGTCCCGAGAATTTCAATTCCTCCATCTTCGGTTTCGCTAGCGATTAAGGCTTTTGTAAAATTGGTCCCGATATCAAGACCTAAAATCAAATTTTTTGAAAAGCGACTCATACCTAAATTATAGCACAAGTTTTATTCTAATACAGCTTTAATTCGGCGGACGCCGGCAGAGGATGATTCTTCTTTTTTGATTTTGAACGTGCCGAGCACGCCAGTATGTTCAACATGTGGGCCACCACAAACTTCGCGGGAAGTTGGATTATCGAAATCGCCAACGGTGTAGACTTTGAGTTTATCTGGATATTTTTCCCAGAACTGGCCGTGGGCTTTCAAAGTGTTTTTAGCGTAGTCTTTGTCGTATTCATCAAAGGAAACTGGAAGATCCGCCTTAATCCATTTATTAACTTGATCTTCAACGGTTTTTATTTCTTCTGGTGTCATTTTGTGGTCAAGATTAAAATCAAAACGCAGACGATCGGCGGTGATGTTGCTTCCCTTTTGGCAGATTGAGCTGTCAATGTGTTTTTGGAGAGCCGCGAGAAGCAGGTGAGTAGCGGTGTGATATTTCGTGGTTTGTTCGCCGTGGTCTTCAAGCCCGCCTTTGAACATACCTTTTGAAGCGGTTTTGCTACGATTTCTTTGCTCCTCAAGAGCTTCTTCGAATTCTTTTTTATAGTCTTTTGAAAGTTTGATGTTTTGGCGGAAGGCTTCTTCGACGGAGATTTCGAATGGGAAGCCATAGGTGTCTTGGAGTTTGAAAAGATCGTGGCCAGTTAGTTCTTCGGATTTATTGGTTAGTTTTTGAAGTTCTTTTAGGCCTTTGTTTAGAGTTTGGCGGAAAGTATGTTCTTCTTTTTCGAGAATCGAAAGCGCGTTTTCGCGATTCGTGAGAATTGAATCTGGGAGTGAATTATATTCTTTTTCGATAGTTGAAATGGTTTCGCGCATAAAATCTTGGGCGATGCCAAGATCTAAGGCTTTTAGAATTGCGCGACGAATCAAACGACGAAGCGCATAGCCCTGAGCTTTGTTGGATGGAGCGAGACCTTGGGATGCAAGGAGATAAGCTCCGCGCAGATGGTCAGCAATGATGCGCATTTCGTCGGTGTTGTTGTCGTAAGTTTTGCCAGATAACTCTTCTAATTTTTCGATAATTGGGCGAAGGAGAGAAATTTTGAAAACGTCAAAACTATCAATTGCTGCCGCGGCGACGCGCTCGAGTCCGGCGCCAAAGTCGACATTTTTCTTTTCGAGTTCGGAAAAAGTGCCGTCTTCATTCCTCTTGTATTGCATGAAAACCTGGTTGCCGATTTCCATAAAGCGAGCGCCGTCGGAAGCTGGGTGAGACTTGCCGAATTTTTCGACATCTTGTTTGTCTTCGCCAAAGTCATAGAAAATTTCTGAATCTGGGCCGCATGGGTCGCCGATTGGTGTTGATTCAATGCCACCGCCACGGCTCCACCAGTTTTCTTTGTCGTTGTAGAAGAAAATACGTTCGCCTTCTTTAATGCCACGCTCGTCACCGATTTTAGCTTCGCCGATTTCGGCAATTTTTGCTTCGATACCGGCTTCTTTAAACACTTCTTGCCAAATTTTCGCTGCTTGGTCGTCACGCGGAATGCCATATTTTTCGTTGCCAATAAAGCAAGTGACGTAGATTTTTTCTGGGTTTAAGCCAATTTCTTTAGTTAAAAATTCGAAACAATTTCTGATTTGTTCTTCTTTGAAATAATCGCCAAGCGACCAGTTTCCGAGCATTTCAAAAACAGTGGTGTGGCGCGGATCGCCAACGTCGTCAATGTCTTGCAAGCGGAGACATGGTTGGGAATCGGTAAGGCGAGTGCCGTCTGGGTGTGTTTCGCCGAGCAAAAATCGAAGTAGTGGCTGCATGCCAGAGCCAGTAAAAAGTGTGGTCGGATCGTTTTCAAGAACTAAAGGTGCCGGGGCAATTACTTTGTGACCTTTTTTCTCTTGAAATTCTAAATATTTTTGTCTAATTTCGCTTGCGTTCATATCTGGTTATTATACCACATATTGACAATTTATGCTTCTTATTATATAATTACGAATACGTTGTTTACAGGAGCATTCTGAAGAAGTATTATTCTTCTTTCTTTTTCTCTTTTTTGCTATTTTTGTTGTTTTTTCTTTTTTTCATAATGAAAATTATGATTGCTTCTATTATTAGTGTGCCTAATATACCAGAGAACACAGCGAGGAATATACCCCATCCAGACACTCCTTCGGCTTTTTCGTCATAGTCACAAATTGGTTTTGCTCTATTAACAATCAGCTTATATTCTTTTTCGGTTCCATCTTCTGCTTTAATCTTGATTATGAAAATATTTTCACCCACTTCTAGTTCTTTTTTTCCAGAACCTTCAACACTCGCCTTGCTGCTTTCAGCTTCCGCTAAAATGTCTATCTCTTTCGTTTGATTATCTACATCCAAAACATAAGTATCACCGTCTTTTTCCAGCTCAAAGCCTTCGACATTAATTTCTTTTAGGTTAGTGTTTGAAGATTTCTCTTCTTCTGTTTTTTCTTCTTCGTTGTTAGATTGCTCTGTGGGTTTAGATGAGTTTGAATTTGATGTTGGGTTGTTTGATGGTTTACTTGAACTACTGCTTGAACTTGGCTTATTGTTAGAATTAGATGACTGACTGGAGCTTCCTGAATTATTAGTCTCACTTGATGGCTTTGGTTCAGGTTTTTTATTCACAGTTACCGTAACCGTTCGCGTTTGACCGGCAAGTATTTCCTCATCATACGTTGCGTAGTCGCTCGTTGCCACAACGCTAATTGTCGCGGTTCCTGCAGATTTGCCCGTGACAGTAACGCTATCGGAATTTAGATCTAGAAAAGTTGCACTTTTATTAACACTTGCGACGCCTGGATTTGACGAGGAAATTGTTAGTTTCCCAGCGGAGTTAGAAGCGCTAATCGAAAACGTCGAAGATTCGCCAACATACATACTAATTGACCCGGTAGAAACGCTAAATCCACCGCTGGCGAATGTGTTAGTAGGTATCAAAAACCCAAATATTACTGCAATTATTAACGCTTTTATTTTTTTCATTTTATTCTTCCTCCATAATTGCTTTTCTAATTTTTATGTAGTCTAGAATATCAATTTTGTTATTTTCATTCATATCGGCAGCCTCAAAGAAAACACTGCCATCTGTAAACTTTTCTGTATCCATAATATCTTTCTTTATTTTGATATAGTCTATAATGCCCATAATGCCATCACCATTTGCATCGCCCTGAACAACCATGTCCATATCAACAATTGCGCGACCAAACTTGTCAAGGATCCTTGCAACCATGCCAGTTCCGACATTCCCAGTAAATTCCTCGCCATCTTTAAATACTTTTAGCAGACCGTCATTTATAATTTTATTCTTTTGAATCAAGTTCTTAACGCTAGTAACTATACTTTTTATTCTGCTCCTGCCGTTATTAATAACAATTCCGTTCTCTGTTTCGAAATAATCGTTGATGTCTTGGAAACTTATATCGACATAGGTCCCTTGATATCTATTTTGGTCAGAATCCGTAACGCGAATATTAATATAGACATCGTCACAAGTTTTTACTTCATTATATTTGATCTCTATAGCGTCAATGCCTGAATTTAACTCGGACCCTTTGATTTGTTTCGTTTTTATAATGTCTTCATCAAAACATCTAGGCCACGAACTTCCGTCTTTTGAACCGTTAATAGCGGCTTCAATTATGTACTGTTTATCATCCTCGAAATTCACACCTGTAAGCTTTATGTCTATATCGTTTTCTTTTGGCGATATATACCAACTCTCAATTTGACCAAGATAAAGATCTTTGGTTCCCTTTGGAAGAACAGAATAAACTCCGGCACCATCCCAAAGAGTGTAAGTAGTCGCAACAATATTAGCTATTTTATCGTTTTCTTTAAGTACTAAAACATACATCGGCGTATCATAGCTTCTGGTGTTCTTTACGTTAAATTTCAAAACGCCATTATTCAGTTCTTCGCCGGTCATAGTACCTTCAGCGATTTTTTCGCCGTTTTGGATCATCGCCGATGTCTCTAAAACAGATGTCTCTCCCTGCCCATAGTATAATTCATATCCGTAAGTTTTTTGATCGTCATAATCTTCAGTTACATAGTACATCGTGATAGACTTATTATTAAATGCCGTTTCACTTAGAGACATACCCTGAAATTGCATATTCGGTCCGCCGGCACCTCCGCCAAATCCTATTGCATTGAATTCGCCATTTTCGTGTATCGTAGCAGTTTTTATCCAACCATCATAACCAGCCATTCCTTCTATCGAATGAGTGTTACCGTCAATTTCGACATCAAAATAGTATCCGATACGACTATCTCCATTCTCGTAGCCTAATATTTCGTCTAGCATCGGAAGTTGCATAACAAAATTCTCTAGGGTAATATCTTTACCATTGTTCAAATCCCTACCGCTTATGGAAACATCTTTCGAATAAATTTCTTGTCCAGCTTTGTGGATTTTTATACTTACGTTGTAGTTCTCGTTGTCGTTATAGTGTGCGCCGGAGATATTAAGGATCAGGGGATTATTCTCATTATGGTATTTAGGACTGATTTTCCATGCTTCAAGACTCGATTGATTAAAGTACTTTAGATTTATATTAAATCTCGGCAAAGTTTCATCTTCGATAAAATTGAAGTACACTGTGTCGACGTCATTATATTCGTATTCTAAGTTGATCGTATTCATATTATTAACTTCATAATATGCCCCAATATATAATCGTCTGCTCTCCGAATCGTTGTAAATTGGCTCGTTCGAGAATGTTATGCCACTTTTTAATTCACTGCCACTCGCGGTTATTTTTTTATTGTTGAAATCAAGTGTGAAACCGATTTGGTATTCAAGATCATCCATAGCTTGGTCGGTATGGAAGCTAATTTCATAGTCTTCAACATCATTTAATTCAAAAGAGTATCCTTTTTCCCAATCATATTCACCCGTTAATGTCGGTATAATCTCTGTTCCATTCTGCCTTACGCTGTCGATTATGATTGTCCCGAGTTCAATGAAATTCGGATCAATGATTTCTGTTGGAATCGTCAACCATTGATAATAATTCCCTTCCCCATAGTCATCTACTTCTGAGGCTGTAATTGAAATGTTATTTTGTTTTTTAATATTGTTTAGTGTAATTTGTTTTGTTAGAGTTTTTTCTGTCGCATCAGCGGTAAATGAATCGGTTGGCCCGTTGTAGCTATCAACAAACGCATGGCTTTCATATTTTTTTCCGATTTCTAGTCCGGTCAATTTATATGTTATTAGAATCTGCTCGGAATAGATAGGGGTCTTATATTTTCCATTAGAATATTCTAGTTCTTCTCCGTTTTGGCTAATAGAAATAATCTCGATTTTATCAGACGCAACACTTATTGGCTTTAAAAATACTTGCTTATCTAAATTTATACCGAACCATTCTTCATAATTATCCCTATAGAATGAGAGGTACATTCTTTGGTATCCTAGATCCGAATATTGATCACCGGAAGAGAAATATGGAGACATTTCAACGATTTTGCTTTTTCCGTTGTCTTCTGAAGTGAATTGCTGTTTCGTTTCGTCACTGTCTATTGTGTATATATGACCGCCTTTAAGAAAATTCACACCAACTTCGACTTGAACTATTGCTCCGCTTTTTGGAGTCTCATAATAATATAAGTCATTCGTTTCATCATATTTTCGTTCAAGAACTTCGCCTCCCTGAGAAACTGAAACGATATTAAATTGTTCTCTCAAAAGCCCCGCATTTAGTAGGGCTTCGATTGTCGTTCGAATAGTAATAGTTCTAGTTGCTAAAATTTCTGAGCTCACAGGAATATCCCATTGATTTGTTTCTGAGTTATATTCAAAGGTTTTATACTTTAAATTTGTTGTATAGGTATAGTCAGCGAAGCCAGTTTCAAAATTTAATGTCATTTCGTCTGGGTTAAACCCTAACCAATCGCCATCGTTATTTCCATAATAAACGTCTTCATTCCTATCTTCAGATTCAACAACTATGTAAGAACCAATTCCGTCGCAATAAAGGTTTTCCTCTCCACAGTCATAGTTAAAACGAACGGTGAAAGAATTATAATCTTGCAAGTCATTTAGGAAATAAATCCCATTCTCCCCAGCAATTTCCTCGTCGTTTCTAAGAAGTTGAACCGAGTTAAGATTAACCGTGTTTTTATCTACATAATTCGGCTCGATTGAGTCTTTGAGTTTAAAAGCAAGCTGCGATTGTTTGGTAAGTTGGTGATTTAGTGTGCTTATTCTATTAAGTGCCCAAAAAGGTATATCGACGTTACCATCTCTGAGAACTGAAAAGGACACAGAATAATAACCCAAATTAGAAAGAAAGTCGTTGTCTAGGGTTGGACTTAATTGTATCGTGGTGTCACTTCTATATCCGTCTAAATTACTAAACTCTGAGCTATAACCATTTGTATTCAATGTATATGTATATCCATCGTCTTCATTACTACATTGATTATCTTGGTCGCACAGGTATAAGCCTACGTATGTTGCGTATAAATCAGCAAAGCTTTCTACCTCATAATAATAAATATCATTGGCGTGGTCATATTTCCTTACAGCATGCGTTTCATTATTTAGAATTGCATTTGGTCCTACAGATAACTTAAAACCATCACTGGTTAAATCTAATCCGTCTGCTATTTGTTGACTTATAAAATAAAAATATGCGCCTTCCTCATATTCTCCGTCCGCGCCGACTGATATAATTGCTGAATAGTGGCCATTTTTTAACTCAGGGATAATCGTAACTGGAATTTGGATTTCTTCTGTTGTCGGAATGAGCTCAATCTGTTCGGTTGCGCCGAATATATAAATCTTCGGCGAATCATACATACCAGAGCGAACAGTTAGCGTCGCACTAATTGGCTCAGGCGAATCATCTATGACAAAAATACCATTGTCCAATCTTATCGTTTTATTACCTTGTTGTATTTCGTTATTTTCTATACCCAAAAAAAGGCATAGACCAGCACAAGCAGCGTTTGTTTCGTGGCTTCGTATATTAAAAATTGGAAACACTGTTTCCAATAAAAGAAATACTGCAACAAGTATTCTGGAGATTGATATTATTTTTTTTCTTACCATAGAGAGCTCCTTTTTTATCATCGGAGTCCCAATAATAAAAGCAGACACCGACGCGGTGTCCAATTCACAATCCATATCTTTTCAGAAACAGCCTTATGAGCCGGTCAGTGCCTGCTTCTAGGCTATTTCGCGCTGTTTGCACAAAAATATAAATTGTAATTGGACATTTAAATTGTATCATATATGCTAAAAAAATGCACCCTACTTGACAAATTAAAAAGCTTGTGGTATAATGGGAAGATAAACCCCTTCTTTGAAGGGGTGGGGACTTGTTGTTTTATTTCACGATTCCACCGCCGAGGCAGGTGTCACCGGAATAGAAGACGATGGATTGGCCGGAGGCTGGGCGTTTGATTTTTTCTTTTAGAATCACTCTTCCTTCGTCGAATTTAGCTGGGATAAGCGGAGCGCGATGGCGAATGCGGATTTCAATTTCGCCAGTCTTTGGCAATTCCCCGCGAATAAATAAATCTTCGAGTTCGATTTCGTCTACCCAGAGATTTTTTTCGTTGAGATTTTTTGAAACATAGACGATATTCTTTTCTAAATCTTTTTTCACGACATAATAAGGCAAACCTCCGCCGACGTTCAAACCGTGGCGTTGGCCGATGGTATAGAAAATCGCGCCGTCATGAAAACCAAGAATTTTTTCGGTTTCGATTTCGCGAATTTCGCCTGGTTTTTCTTCGATATATTCGCGCAGGAAATCTTTCATGCCAACGTCGCCAACAAAGCAAACACCCATGGACTCTTTTTTATAGGCATTCTTTAAGCCTTTTTCTTCGGCTAGCTTTTTGACGTCTGGTTTTTTCATGTCGCCGATTGGGAAAAGCGTGTGAGCGAGAGCTTCTTCGCTGATTCTATAAAGGAAGTAGGTTTGGTCCTTATTTTCGTCCACGGCACGAAGAAGGTTTTTCCCGTCGGTTCTTGCGTAATGGCCGGTAGCAATAAGGTCGGCGCCTTGTTCGCGGGCGACTTCGTAGAAGAGTTTAAACTTTATTTCTTGGTTGCACATGATGTCAGGGTTTGGGGTGCGGCCTTTTTTGAATTCAGAGAGCATATAGTCCACGACTTTTTGTTTGTAGTCTTTTTCGAAATCAAAAACTTTAAAATCAATACCGAGTTTCACGGCAACACGTTTCGCGTCAGCGAGGTCCTCCGCCCAAGGGCATTTCATTCCTGGGAGGTCTTTGGACCAGTTTTTCATATAAACGCCAACGACGTTATAGCCCTGCTCCTTCAAAAGTACAGCCGAAACGGAAGAATCGACACCGCCAGACATACCAAGATACACAGTTTTCATGTTTTTATTATACCATAATTATTAATTAATTGTTGACTTTAGTGCGTTTTTCTAGAGTTATAATTTACTTTTTATCAGTTTTTTGTTATAATTTAAAAGCTCACACACGAAATTTAAAAAGGAGGTGTAAAGTGTGTTTGTCCTTGTTTCAAATCCAGGGTCAAATTCCAGAAAATACTCACTTTTTCACCAAGACAAAGAAATTTTGAGTTTTTTCTTCGACCCTAATGGCGGAATCCCCTATTGCGCCGTAACTGATACTACTGGCAAAGAAAGATTATTCCACGGAAAATATTGTGAAATGGAAAATTCCGGAAACGCCCTTCAGCATATTTTGAAGGAAATTGATCCCTCGCTTGAAGTCGACATGATTCTGATTCGAATCGTCGCAACTGGCGACTATTTTGTTGAAGATCATATTGTCGACGACGAATGTATCAGAATGCTCGAAAGAGACGGCGCGCGTACTCCGCTTCATGCTCCGATTACTCTGCACGAAATTAACACTCTAAGAAATGCGTTCCCTGACGTAAAAATCGCGTTAATTTCCGATTCAAAATTCCATGCTAGCCGTCCTGATGTTTCAAAGTATTATGGATTCTCGCTCGAATTCGCTGATGCGCATCAGATTAAACGCTATGGCGCGCACGGACTTTCGAACGAATCAGTCGTTCAGCAACTGAAAAGAATAGGCATGTTGCCTGACAAACTGGTTGTTTGTCATATCGGTTCGGGTGTTTCTGTTACCGCAATCAAAAACGGCAGAAGCGTTGAAACGACGATGGGTTATACCCCGCTTGAGGGCGTCTTGATGGCGACTCGGTGCGGAGATATTGATCCGTCTGCTGTTTTCGCGTTAAAACGCGCCAAGGGCTTTTCTGACGAGGAAATGGAAAAATGGCTGAATCAAGAATGTGGACTGCTCGGCATCGCCGGCTCTAATGATTTTCGAGACATTGACGTTGGTCGCTTTTCGGATGTTTATTCGGCTTTCGCCTACGAAAAATTTATCTATCGTATTCAGCAGGAAGTCGGAAAAATGTCAGCCTCAATGGGCGGTGTAGATGCGCTCGTTCTGACGGCAACAATTTCTGAGAGAAACTATAAGTTCAGAAAAGACCTTGTGTTCGGACTTGGTTTCCTCGGATTTTGCATCGAAGACGGGAAAAATGAATCCTATCATTATTCCCACGGCGTCGCAAATATAGCAGGACCCGGCTCGAAAGCTGTTTTCGTCATCCGAACAAACGAAACGGAAGTCATGCTTGAACACGCAAAAATGCTCCTTTAAAAAATATCTCCCCAGCTTTGGGGAGTTATTTTTGTCTTTCGATTTCTTCTTTTATAGCTTGTTTGATTTCTTTTACGGCGATTTTGATATCTTCTTTAGAATTTAGAGCGCCAAAAGATATGCGGAGCGAACCGGCGATTTCTTCATCAGACAAACCAATTGCTTTTAGAACGTGAGATTTTTTGCCTTTTGATGCTGCACAAGCGGCGCCAGTCGAAAGATAAATTTCTTTGTCCTCGAGTTTATAAATCAGCCTTTCGGCATCAATCCCCGGAAACGAAACTGAGCAAAAGTTCATAAGGCGATGTTTTTTATTACCGAGAAAAATCGGTTCAATTTCTGCGTCTTTAATTTCTTTTTGGAAAAGGTTAGAGAATTCTGTGTAGAGTTTTTTATTACCGTTCAAATGTTTTTTCGCTTCCTCAATCGCAGTCGCAAAACCAATCACGGCCGGCACGTTTTCCGTGCCTGAACGCAGACCGTTTTCTTGACCGCCTCCATAGACGATCGGTTTAAGTTTTACACCATGTGCGACATAAAGCGCACCTACGCCCTTCGGGCCATAAATCTTCGCGGAATTAATTGTCAAAAGGTCAACACCGAGACGGGCGACATTAATGTCGATAAGATTTAGAGCCTGAGAAGCATCAGAATGAAGATATAGTGGTGTTTTTATGCCGTTTTTGAGACGATTTTGACGCTCGGCGCGGATTATTTCGGAAATTTCGGCAATTGGTTGGATTGTGCCGATTTCGTTGTTGGCGAGAGAAACTGATACTAGCTCAACATTTTCGTCGAGTTTTTTTCGCAAATCATCTAGGTCAATGAGTCCTGTATGATCAACTTTGATTGTTTCAAAATCGTAGTTTTTTGCCGTCTCAAGCACGGATTGATGTTCAGTTTCGAGAACCAAAACTTTTTTCGATACGGCGGTGAAAGCTAAATTTGTCGCTTCGGTTGCTCCAGAAGTAATCACAAGATCAGGAGATTTTGCGCCGATTGCGTGCGCAATTTTGCTTTTTGCTTCTTCATAAAGTCCTTGGACTTTTTTAGCTGAAATATAAGGCGCAGAAGGGTTAAAAAACTCGTCAGAAAAGAAAGGCAACATCGAATCGAGAACCTTTTTCGAAACTGGCGTGGCGGAAGCATGATCAAGATAAATCATATTGTTATTATAACCTAATATAATTTTTCTTTGACGAGTTTGAGATAAGCATGAAGAGCTTTGCGGAAATTTTCAAGTTCAGAGCCAGAGATTTTTTGGTAGCCGTGGCCTTGGATCTTTTTATAGACACCGTCTTTTCTAACTTCGTAACGAATTGTTATTTCGTATCTTTTACCGAGATCGGTCCAGTTTTCGTGCCACATCCAAACATTTTTAGTATACTGGAAAAATTCACGTTGATGGCCGACAGGAACTGGGCCAAAAATTGTACGTCCAAGTTCAGATTCCGCGTTAATTAAGTCATCGCGCATAATCGTTGGACGTTTTACGGTAGGATTTTTGAATAATGGAAAATTTGACTGTTCAAATTTAAGCCTTAATTTCTCAAGTGGGAGAAAAAGGGTTTTATCGATTGAAGATCTGGTATTTTTTAGCCGATTGCTTTGAGACGGCATAATTCAATCTCCTCAGAAATAGCATTCAATTCATCAAAAAGCTCGAATGGTTGAGGTTTTTCCTCAATTTCATAGTTCGGGATTTGGAAGTCTGTAGAGTTTCTGGACATTTTTCGTGGTTTTTTCTGCGACTTCGTCGCTAGAGACTCCTAATTTTGTTGATAACCAATCGGCAATATCTTTGATATATGCTGACTCGTTTATTTTACCACGATTTGGCACAGGTGTCAAGAAGGGAGCATCTGTTTCTAGGATAATTCGCTCTAGGGGCGGTAAAGGGAGGGTAGAATAGGTCGCAAGGCCGTTGACGCCGACATAAAAATCTGTCGTTTCTAGAATCTTTTTCAACACTTTTTTGCTGTCTGTAAAAGAATGGACAACACCCTTTATTTCGGGGAAATTAGCAATAACTCCGAAAAAGTCTTCAAACGCCTCACGGATATGAAAACAAACTGGGAGATTATTATCTTTTGCGAGTTGCAACATTTCTTCAAAAAGTCTTATCTGGGCATTTTTATCAAACGGTTCGTAATGATAATCAAGGCCTACTTCGCCGATTGCGACAAGGTTTTTGTCGGTATTATCTTTAAGGATAGAAGAGAAATCTTCTAGATTTTTTGCATATTCAGGATGAATTCCAAAGGTCCAAAAAACATTTTTGTGTCTTTTCGCGAATTTTTTTGCTTCAATCGAATCTTCAATACCTGTACCAATACAAACAATCTGTTCTACGCCGTTTTTCTTCGCATTTTCAAGCATTTTCTCAGCCTGTTCAGCCTCGAAAAATTCGCGATCGTGAAGATGACAATGTGAATCAATCAAATAATTCATATTCATGATTATAGCACGAAAAAAGACGCCAGTTCAGGCGTCTTTCGGTAAGGAGAAAAGCGGAATTTTGCGGTTTCTATACGTCAGTTCTAAAGAGAAAATGATGTGTTTTTGGGTTCTCATGGAAGAGATTAAAAAGTGACACGCGTCGTCGTTTAAAAAGTCTTCCCTTTTAAAGAATTGTTTTAGGAGTTTTTTATTTTCGTTTTTTATCCTTTTCAATTCTTTTTTGATTTCTTTTTCGCCTTTTTCGGACATTTCTTTCGCGTCAAGAAGCCAACATTGGTTTTCGAGCCAGCCTATAGCCTCTTCCGATTCGAAAAAGTAGTCAAAACAAAATTCACTTTTTCCAGAATATGAATCTGATGATGACTGGCTTTCTTGAATCTTTTCGCGAATTTCGCTCGGATATAATCTAATATTATTAACAATAAACCCGAGATCATAGTTCTGGACAAAAATTTTGTCGTGAACGCGGACTCTCACGCCAGTCACCTCCTTTAATGTACTTCTTTTGAACTGTTTGTTTATGTTATCACTTTTTACTGATATAGGCAACAAAAACCCGACTCGAAAGTCGGGTGCGCGGTGATTATTCGGGCTCCGTTTCGATTTTGAGCTCGAAATTGCTAGGGTTTTCTGGGGTTTCTTCGGACAACTTTTGGAATTCTTCCCATTTTTCTTGAGCTTCCTCACACTTTTTCTCGGCTTCGGCGAGAGCCATTTGCCACTCTCTATAAGCCTCTTCGCGTATTCTGTCCTTTTCGGCCTCGTCGATTTCTGTTTCTTTCTGGAGGTTCTTCCGAATGATATAGCCAATCACATAAAGCGAGGCAAGGAATCCAGCTAAACCTATCGAGAAAACAAAAATTCGCGCTCCACCCTCTAGACTAGAATCTCTAAAGACAGCAACGAGCCCGTAGCTAAAACCAAAAAATGTCAAAAGCGAGAGGCAAAGTTCTGGGATGCAATAAGGTTTTTTCATAATTTCACCACCTTTAAGGTTCGATCTTTGAGATAATGTTAGACATTTTAACATAGAAATAACCCGTCGGCAATGCCGGCGGGCGTGGGGGTTAGAAATGGTCTTTGAACGGCTCAACTTTGCCGTTTTTGATAGAAACACGGTAGATTTGTTTTTGTTTCTTATCCCTTTGCTCGAGAAGAATTAAAATCGTCACGATGGCGACAAATATTAGACTACCGAAAATAATTAGCCATTTCATGGTCGAGCCCTCCAAAATAAAAATTTGTACCCAAGGGGTACAAATTAGTTATAGCACGCTATACGAATTAAGTCAATCTAGTTATATTTCGATAGCAAAAGCCCGTCGGCAATGCCGGCGGGCGTGGTGTGCTTTATTTTATGTTACGCTCTCTTATAAACCATTTTACGAAACTAATCGCAAAAACGATAAATGATATAAAAGAGAACAGACAGAAAGCCAACAGCGCCCATCTCGGGACTGCTGTGGTGCCCATCATAAGGATTATTGCAGATGCTACTGCGGCTATAAGCATGGTTATACAACATACCGGTTTCATCTCATTTCACCTCCCTTCCTCGTCCTTAAAAATGAAGTCGTATCTTGGATTCTTAATCCTCCGTGCTCGATCATATATCATGTAACCCATGAAGAAAATATCAAACACCAAGAGTGTTTTTAGGCCGACCGTGGTGATAAGTGCATCCGTCGGCGTAGTGTCAGGCCTGTAGTTGTATGGCAAGAACAGTCCGATGGCGAAAAACACGATAAGAGCAACTGACGCGATGATTTCTGCAATGTAAAACTTCTTTTTATTCATGAAGTTTTACCTCCTTAAAATAAAAATTCAATATCCCCGGAAGGATATCTCTTTACATTATAGCATACTTTATCTAAAAAGTCAATATTTTATGTTTTGATATAAAAATTCCCCCTGGTTTTTAGCCAGAGGGGATTTTTGCGCTTTTCTCTCAGTTTTTTTAACGTGCATTATATCATTCGTCATCTTCGCAGCTTATATCTTCGTCCGACAGTCTAAGTCTAGTGGAAATGATCTCACCTATGTCCTTATATATATCATCTGATTTCTCGATTTTTGCTTTAAATTCTACGAATGCATCATAGAGTGGCCTAGTAGCTTTTAACCATTCCACCAGCCATGTATTATCATAGAATGCTGTATCCTCTGATTTTTCGGCTATTTTTATTGATTTAACGAGCACGTTGTGGATATCAATATGTTGTTTTATCTCTTCATTCAGTTCCTTTTTCATCTCTTTATACAGTTCCGTAGGCATGTGGACACAATTACGTTCCATCTTTCTATACCGTTTCAATACTTGAGCATCAGCATGTTCCATCTCTTCATACAGTTCCGGTAGCCATTCTTCGTAAATTATAAAAGCTACTGTGCGTCTTACGATTTTAGTAACGTATTTGTCGCAGTAACCCATGATATATTTACGGGCTTCTTCTTTGTTTGTGTTTCTCGCAAAAAGAAACACACGACCTACATCAACAGTAACTTCATTTTTTTCTCTATAATCGAGAACCCTACTGAGAGATACTTCATCTAAACATAGATACATCTCGGCCATTAAAATACGCTCCAATCAAAATAATAAATTTGAGCCGTCTCTGTGGCTCATTTTAACGACGAGTATTCGACATCAAAATGAGCCACAGATATATCAATCTAAGCGCATATTAAACTTCATAAATAATCTAAAAACTATTTACATCTTCATTATAGCATAAACATATTAAAAAGTCAATGGTTTTCTACTATGTTTCGCAGTTTGGCAATAAAAAACAGAGGTGGGGATTTTGTGCACCTCTGTTATTGTTTTTAGACTCGGTTTTCTCTTTTTCTCTTGATTGGGTCGAGTTGGCGCTTTCTGAGACGAAGGGATTTTGGAGTGACTTCTAGGAGCTCGTCATCAAGGAGAAAATCAAGGCATTGTTCGAGGGAATACTGAGTATATGGGGTGAGCTGGATTGCGCCATCGGAGGCGTGAGTGCGCATGTTGGTAAGCTGTTTTTCGCGGCAAATGTTGATATCGAGGTCGTCTTTTTTATTGGAGAGACCGACAATCATTCCCTGATAAACAGGAACACCTGGCGGAATAAAGAGAATTCCGCGAGCCTGAGCGGCATCCAGGGCATAGGCGGTAGAAACCCCTGGCTCAAAGGCGATCAAAGCACCGTTTCGCTCGGGTTTATATTTTGCTTCAACTGGTTTATAACCTTTAGGGATGGAGGACATAATTGCCGTACCTCTGGTAGCGGTGAGAAGATTATTCCTGAGGCCAATGAGAGCAGCGGTTGTGATTTCGTAGGTGAAGCGAGTTGAACCAGTGGATGTGAGATCTTGGGAGATTAAATCGGCTTTTCTGATACCGAGTTCTTGGGAAACGGCGCCGACAAATTCGGAATCAACTTCAATAGTTAGATCTTCTACTGGCTCACATTTTTGACCGTCAATTTCTTTATAAACGACCTCTGGACGGCCAGCTTCGAGCTCATAACCTTCACGACGCATGGTTTCGATCAAGACGGAGAGATGAAGCTCACCACGACCAGAAACTTTATAGCCGAGGCCATCTGGGACGATTTTTAACGCAATGTTGGTTTCGAGCTCTTTTTCGAGACGTTCGGCAATCTGGCGAGAAGTGGTGAATTCGCCTTCTTTACCCTTCAGAGGGCTGGTATTTGGGCCGATATAGATAGAAAGGGTTGGTGGTTCTAGTTCGATAGTTGGGAGGGCTTCTGGGTTGTCGCCAGTAGCGATAGTGTCGCCAATGTTGGCGTTTGAGACGCCCGTGAGAGAAACGATGTCGCCGGCAGAAACCTCAAGAGCTTCTTCTTTCCCAAGACCTTTGTAGGTAAAAATTTGGTCGATTTTCCCTGTTTTTGTAGTTCCGTTTGAAAGAATTTTAACCGTGGTACCTTTTTTGAATTTGCCACGAAAAACTTTGCCGATGCAATATTTGCCGAGATAATTATCGGCGGCGAGAGCGGCAACGAGAAGTTGAGCGCCTTTACCGTCGTTCTCGTCGATTTTTGGGGCTGGAATGTCGTTAATGATAGACTCAAAAATGACGTGTAAATCGTTGTCAAGGTCGGTAGTTTTGCCGGCTTTGCCGTCTCTTGCGATAGCGTAGTAAATTGGGTAATTTAGTTGAGATTCATCAGTGGCAAGCTCAAGGAAAAGGTCAGCGATTTCAGATTCGACTTCTTCTATACGAGCGGCTGGTTTGTCAATTTTGTTAATAATAACAACTGGTTTTAGTTTTAGTCCAAGAGCTTTTTGAAGGACGAATTTCGTTTGGGGCATTGGGCCTTCCTGAGCGTCAACGATCAAAAGGACACCATCAGCCATGTTCAAAGTACGTTCAACTTCACCAGAAAAATCAGCGTGACCCGGAGTATCAATAATATTTATTTTGTAGCCGTCATAAAAGACCGAGGTTTGTTTTGCGGTGATTGTGATGCCGCGCTCGTGCTCCTGATCCATTGAGTCCATAATGAGAGTTTGGGACATTTCGGCTTGGTTATCGCGAAAAGTATGGGACTGCTTTAAAAGCCCATCAACAAGGGTAGTTTTGCCGTGGTCAACATGGGCGATAATCGCCACGTTTCTGATTTTTTGTGAATCCATAGGGGAAAATTATACCATTTTAGTCATAAAAATACAAGCATGACTTTGAATTTTGGTCTTCACAAAATCTGGAAGATGTGGTAGAATAGTTTAGGTCTCGGACGGTTAGCTCAGTTGGCTAGAGCGTTTCTTTGACGTAGAAGAGGTCATAGGTTCGAGTCCTATACCGTCCACCAGTTTCTTTTACAGAATGTTCCATCTCGGCAATTTTCCGCCCTCGCTCGTCTAGAAGACGCGCTTCGGTCGGAGAAATTACCAATCTGAAACACTCTGTGAAAAAGAAGGATTTTAACAATTTGGGTCGGTAGCTCAGCTGGTTAGAGCACGGGCCTTTTAAGCCCGGTGTCGAGGGTTCGAGCCCCTCCCGACTCACCATGTGAAGAACTATGTTTCAAATAACCGCCCCAAGGGCGGTTATTTTTGCATTATTCTTCTGCGGGAAGCTCTGCTTGTGAGCCTTCTGCTCGATTGCCTTTCTTATGCCTGTGGTTTTCTAACCACTCTTTCTTTTCCTCTTCGGTCATAGCGTCGAGCT
This sequence comes from Candidatus Saccharimonadota bacterium, assembly GCA_017510445.1. Lineage (GTDB taxonomy): Bacteria > Patescibacteriota > Saccharimonadia > Saccharimonadales > Saccharimonadaceae > Nanosyncoccus. Next base: position 54,116 of record JAFWNF010000002.1, on the reverse strand, counting down.
TTTCTTTAAGTTCAGCTTTTTTCTGCTCCCACTCTTCATCCGTTAAATCGGCCGGTTTTCCTCGGTTTTTGCCGCGTTCTGGTCTTTCACCACCCTTTGGTTTGTGACTCTCTAACCATTCCTTCTTTTCTTCTTCAGTCATGGCATCTAGTTTAGCTTTGATTTCGGCTTTCTTTTCTTCGCTCAACTCTGGCTTTTTATGAGTTTCACTAGATTCGGATTGTCCATTATCGTTACTAGTGGCGTTAACCATTTGATTAGATGCCATTGCGGCTCCGCTAGCCATAGCACCAATCACAAGCGCGGATGCAACAACTTTTTTTCTATGATTCTTATCTTTCATGTAATCCTTTCTTTAACTGTTGTGTTTTTTATTTTATCGGCCAAAACTTAAATAAAAATGAATTTTTATTATTAATGGCCGGGAAAGGTTACGATAAATTTAGTTAAACTTTTACCACTCTTGCAATTTATCTGCCATTTATTATGCTCGCAAAGTGCTTTGGCGATAGCAAGGCCAAGACCAGAACCGTCTTTACTCTTGTCTGCCTGATAGAAACGATCAAAGATTTTTTCTTGATCTTCTTTAGATATCGTCGTGCCATCATTTGTAACCGCAAAACCGTTTTTATCTAAAATGATAGATATTTTTTTATCACCGTATTTTGTGGCGTTATCTAATAAAATATCTAAAACTTGGAGTAAGTCTTGTTTCGGAAGTTTTATGGTTTTATTATCGGAAGAATCTTTAAGAGAAATACTGCCAGTGAATTTCGGCTTAAACATTTTCATACGTTTTTCTATTTCTGTTTTTAAATTAATATCTTCAATGGCGCCCTTTTCAATATTGCCAGCATCCATTTTGGCGAGTTGTAATAAATCTAGTACTAATTTGTTGGCATGGCTTATTTCATCCTCAATGTTAGATTTCCATTTTTCATTTTCTTTACTAATATCCAAGGCTTCCATATTGGCTTGGATGATTGCAAGTGGAGTTTTTAGCTCGTGGGAAGCATTAGCAATAAATAACTTCTGTTTATCATATGAGTCTTTAACTGGCTCAACTATTTTTTGTGAGGTAAAGTAAACAATTAGAAAAGTAGCAACTTCAATAATTGCCCCAACACATAAAAGAGTGACGAGAAGACGTTCGCTGCCTTCTTTTCGATCGTTCTTGATAAAGTCTTTCAATTCTTGGCCATCGTATAATGCAGGATTTGGCATACTAAAATCTGGTTCGGGCCTTGGCTCTGGCCGCATAGTTGATGAAAAAACCATAATTAGCACGCCAGACAAAACTAGGACGGCGGTTGTGACAGCCATCGTGATGATAATGATTCGGTTTCTTAATTTCTTAAACATATTATTTATTCGTTAATTTATATCCTAAACCGCGAATGGTAACGATTCTGGCTTTGCTATGGATTTTCTTTAGTAATTTGCGAATTCTAGACATGTAGGATTCTACATAATTATCTTCACCAAAACCATCTTCTCCCCAGACTTTTGCGAGAAGATGTTCTTTTTTTACCAATGTTTCTGGAAACTTCATTAGCTCTGCAATTATTTCAGATTCTTTTGCGGTCAACTGTTCGCCGTTTATGGTTGCGTTGGTTTTATCTAGAACTAAATCACCATAGGTAATTTCTGAAATATCTATAGTTTTTGGACGGCGAATTAGAGCTTTTATGCGAGCAACGAGTTCAGCAGTTTTAAATGGTTTAGCGAGATAATCATCAGCACCGTGATCGAGATGGCTAATTTTTGTTTCTACTTCAGATAGTGCCGAGAGCATAATGACGGGCGTTTGAACTTTCTTCTCGCGCATGCGTTTCAGAATGTCAGTACCAGAAAATTTTGGCAACATAATGTCTAAAATCACACAATCATAAATATCATCTAAGGCTTTTTCTAGACCATCTTCGCCATCGCTAGATAGATCAACAATGATTCCCTGTTTTTCTAGATTAAATTTCACGGCCTCTGCCAGAAAAGTCGCATCTTCTACATAGAGTACTCTCATAGTATTCTCCTTAATTAATTATAATATAATTTTGCTCCTTTAACCTCAAACGAAACTGAAATTATTTCTTTGCTTACTTTTAAGTTCTATTTCAGGAAAGCGGTTGATAATGGTATTGTATAATAATTAAAAGGAGAACAAGCTTATGGAAAACGAAAATCTTAAAAAGAAAGATACCTCGAAAGAGAAAATCATACTCTTCGTAATTGGTGTATTAGTGGGCGCAGTTATTTCTACTGCGGCTTTCTTTGTTTATACAAAGACTTTAGGAACTAGTAGTTCAGCTAGCGGATCATCATCACAACAAATGCCAGGCGGTGGCGGTACTCCACCAGAAATGCCAAGTGGTGAAAATGGCTCAAACGGCCAAGGTGGCACTCCGCCAGAAAAACCAAGCGACGAAAATAGTTCTGAGAGCAATAGCTGAAGAAAAGGAAGGAGATTATAGTGAACAAGAAAGATAAAATCACATATGCCGCTATAATCGCCGCCTTGGTTGTAACTCTAGGTGTATTGTGGTTCTTGATTATAGATACGGTAAACTCTAACTATACTACTAGTGGGGGTAGTGCACCAGCAATGAATGGTGGCGGCAGTTCATCATCCGCGTCCTACTCGGCAGTTAAAGAGATTACGTCGAACGAGGATATCACAAGTGGTGAATTCTCATCATCTAACGCCGACGAGAACGCCATTTCCGTATCTGGAGATATTACAGCTACTTTGTCCGGAATTACAGTAACTAAAACTGGTGATTCAGACGGCGGCGACAATACTAGTTTTTATGGCACCAACTCGGCTATTATCGCTAAGGGTGGTGCGAATTTAACCATTAAAAATGCTAATATTACAACTGACGCAACTGGCGCTAATGGTGTATTTAGCTATGGCGGTTCGGCTACGACCAATAATTCGTCGTCTGATGGTACTACGGTAAATATTTCCGATTCTACCATTACAACAAGTAAGGATAATTCTGGTGGTATTATGACCACTGGCGGTGGCGTAATGAATGCTGAAAACCTTACTATTGCTACAGCCGGTACTTCCAGCGCAGCGATTCGTTCAGATCGTGGCGGCGGGACTGTTACGGTAAACAAGGGTACTTATAAGACTACTGGCAAAGGATCTCCGGCTATCTATTCTACAGCAGATATTACCGTAAAGAACGCCACACTAATCGCCACTGCTTCTGAAGGCGCGATTATCGAGGGCAAGAATAGCATTACGCTTGAAAATGTAACTTTGACTGACACCAATAGCTCGCTCAACGGTCAATCTACTACTTATAAGAATATCTTCCTTTATCAATCTATGAGTGGCGACGCGGCAACCGGTAAAGCTGTCTTTACTGCCAAAAACTCAACCATCACGACCAATAAGGGTGATAGCTTCTACGTAACGAACACCACTGCGGAAATTAACCTTGAGAATAACGCGATTATAAACAACGATGATGCTGGCAACTTCTTAAGGATCCAGAAAGATTCTTGGGGTAATTCCGGTAGCAATGGCGGTACAGTCACGCTTAATATGACTAATCAAAAGGCTACCGGTAATATCGTTGTAGATTCTATCTCGAAGTTAACAATGAATCTTGCTAGTGGTTCATCGTTTAGCGGTGCTATTAATAGCGATAATGCCGGCGAGGTTGAGCTTACCTTAGACAGTTCTAGCTCGATAACTTTAACGGGCGATACTTATGTTAAATCGCTCACAAATGCCGATACGACAAACAGCAATATCCATACAAATGGTTATAAACTTTACGTGGATGGCACTCAGGTAAAATAAACAATAAAGCCGGCTACTTAGTATGGTCGGCTTTTTGTTTCATTGACATTGTATTTCTTTTATTTTCTTCATTGTCATTGTTTTAAGCCTCTGCGGCTCCAATTGAGCCATATTTTTCTTAAAAGTTCGAATATCTCTTTGCCATATTTATCTCAGAACTCGCATGGCATCAGCACTGGGTAGTCCTTCTTAGGTATAACCCTGATCTTCGCCGTGTATTCGGGGTGGTCGATACACCAGTCTATGACCATGCATAACCGAATAAGGTAGTCTTCTCGCCCCTTACCAATTCCATGATTCAGAATTGCTCCATTTCGGAGCTTTTTTGTTTAACACTTATAATTGTTTGCGGAAGAAATTTGTTTCATAAATTGAAGCACCGTGTTTTTTATAGAATTCTTGAGCGGCTTCACGACCTTGACCACAAGTAAATTCAAGGTTATTACAACCTTTTTCTTTCCCCCATTTTTCAATTTCCGCCCATATTGCCGAGCCAACGCCTTTGCCTCTAACAGACGAATCAGTAACAAAATCTTCCAGATAAACATTTTTACGGATAATTGGTCCCATATGAACCGAAACTGTCGCGATGCCAACGACTTTTTCGTCTTCGACGGCTAAAATCATGTCGTGATAAGGCGAAGCGATTAATTCTTCAAACCATTCTTTAGGAATCTCGCCACGGTCTTTGCCGCTGCGCGAAAGTTGAATCAAAAGTGCGCGAACCTCGTCGGCGACTTTTTGAGTATATTTGTCTAGACGTTTAACAATCATAAGAATTCCTCCAATTCTTTCTTTAGACCGTTTGCAAGTTTTTCAATTTTCTTATCGTCGTCTCCCCACATGGTAATTCGAATCAGGTTTTCGGTGCCAGATGGACGAACAAGAAGTCGACCAGATACTGATTCGATTTTTTTATTGTATTCGAGCAGTAGTTTTTTAACTTCTTCCTTCGTTTTTAGCAATTCTTTCTGAGCTGGCGTTGCTTCCATGTTAATCATGATTTGAGGGAGCTTTTCGAAAAACCCCGCAAGTTCATCGAAAGATTTTTGTGATTTAACGACCGCTTTACAGACTAAGAGTGCAGTCAACATACCGTCGCCAGTGGATTCGCCTGGAAGAATTACATGACCAGATTGTTCTCCGCCGAGTTCGATATTTTTTTCGCGCATAGCGAGTGCAACATTTGAATCGCCAACGGAGGTAATTTCAAGATTAATTTTTTCCTTCTTTGCCCAGTTGATTAGGCCTTGGTTCGCCATTACCGTAACAACAGCAGAATTTAGACCAAGGAATTTCGTCAAAATCGCGATAATTTGGTCGCCATCGACAATTTCTCCTTTACTATCTATAAGCAAACAACGGTCTCCATCACCATCAAACGCAATACCAAGATCAAGATTCTTTTCCTTCACAAGTTTTTGAAGAGATTCGAGATGGGTACTACCACAGTTTTTGTTAATTTTTCTGCCATAGTTTTCGTCAGAATGAATCAGATTCACCTTCGCACCAAATTCTTCAAAAACGACTTTATTTAATGCGCTCGTAGCGCCGTTCGCGCAATCCAGGCCGATTTTTAGACCTGACAAGTCAACGTCGCCAATATAATCTTTTAGGTGCGTTTTATAGATTTCGAGCGCCTCAAAATGGAGATCTTCGCGAATGGTAGACGAGACCAGCTCGGTTTTTATGATATTATCGAGAGATTGTTCTATTATTTCACATCCAGAATCAGAAAGCTTCTGGCCAGAGCTTTGGCCACGTTCAAAAATTTTTATGCCGTTGTCGGTGTATGGATTGTGAGAAGCGGTCACATCAATCGCAAAGTCAAATCCCATTTCATAAAAACAATAGTTTATTGCTGGTGTAGAAAGAACGCCAACACTAGCATATTCGATGCCAAAAGTCTCGAGCGCTCGCTCTAAATCTGCCAAAATCCATTCAGAGGATTCACGCGTATCGCCACCGATTAGGACTTTTATATCTTCGCCGGCATAATCGACTAGACCTTTTACAATTGCACTAAGAAAATCAGACGTGAATCTTTCTGCTTTTCCGCGAATTCCGTCAGTACCGAAATATTTCATTTACCTCCTTTTGTAACCTTTTTATTATACCATTTTTATTTTAGACATTCAGAAGATTTGGTCTCTATTTCAAGGCCCTATCTTTTCATTATATCATACCATAAGCATTTTGTCAATATTTCTAGCTTTCTTCCCTGTTTTATGTTATAATTTTTTTATGAAACTTTTGCTTCATACTTGTTGTGCGCCATGCAGTGTTTATTGTCTAAAGACGCTACGGAAAGAAGGAATTGAACCGACATTTTTTTGGTATAACCCTAATATCCAACCATATTTCGAATACAAAGCACGACGCGATTGTTTAAAATCTTATGCAGAAGAAAAACAAGTAAAACTGATTCTAGAAGACGAATATGGGCTAGATGAGTTTTTGTGCAACGTTTTAAAAGATGCGGACGACAAAGATTTTGTTGAAATTATGCGAAATCGTTGCAAAAATTATTGCTACCCAAAAAGGCTCAGAAAAGTATTTGAATATGCAAAAGAAAATGGTTTTGACACAGTTTCGACAACCCTGCTTTATAGCATCTATCAAAAGCATGACATTATTAAGGATTTAATGGAGAGTCTTTCGAAAGAATATGGCATCGATTTTTTGTACCGCGATTTTCGTGAAGGTTGGAGAGAGGGTCAAACGGAGGCGCGTGAAGCTGGGCTTTATATGCAAAAATACTGTGGGTGCGTTTTTTCTGAGGAGGAATCAGGTCTTGGGCGCGAGATGAGCAGAAAACTAAAAAAAGAGGGCATTTCGCCCACAAATGAAAACGTCAGAAGAATAATCAAAAAAACAGGGATATAAATTAATTCCTTATCGTTCGATTGAAGCGATTTCTTTCGGTTCGCGGGCTGGTTCTGCAACTGGGTCAGGAAGAGTGTAAGCAAAAACTGTCATCGCAATTACGAAAATGAGTCCTAAAATTCCTATAGCGTTTTTTTGTGTTTTTTTCATTTTTTCTCTTTCTTGTTTATTTTATCGAAAGAGTCTCCACACTCTTTTCGATTTCGTGATTTGATTATAGGCATAAAAATTATAATTGTCAATAGTAAAATCGGCAAAAACTCTTCCGGAAATGGCAATAAAAATACTATCGAAGTCTTTTCTTCAGAATTTGCCGACGTTTTTACTTTAAAAATGCCGAATTTTGGACTTTCCGTCCATTCGAAGGTAACTTTGCGAGTTTTTCCTGGAAAAATATAATTTGTCCGCGTCTCTTCTTTTATCACTTTCCCAAATAGTGATTCGACCGAAAACTTCGTTTCTACTTCGGCAAATTTGTCGCCATTGTTATCAATTTTGATTTCAGAAAAAATGTTCTCGTTAGAAAATCCAGAAGTAGATTTTATCTCTTTGGCTTCGAGTCTTGGTGTTGAATTTTTTGGACTAAGGATTAGAAGCGAGGCGAGGCGAACTGTCGTGTCTGAGTCTACTTCCGATTCAGCGAAGATTACACAGTGCTGTTCTTTTTCAAATTCTGGAGCGGAGATTTTATATTTTATCGTCTTTTTTTCTTCCGGTTGTAGTCTTAGTTCTAAAGTTTTTTTATACTCATCATCTGTCTTAAATTCAATCCAATCAATAATATTATTCGATTCATCTTTATCGTTTTTATTAAAACTAACCTCATAGTTTTCGTCTTTAATAATGTATGACGCGACTGACAGTTTCAACGAAACTTCGTTTTCGCTATTATTTTCAAGCGTGATTTCTTGTTTTGTGGTTTCATTATTCCCTAGTTCAACTTTGTTAATATCTGGCGAGATTCTAATCGATCCTTCCTCGGCAAAAGCTGGTGAGAAAATTAAGACGGCAAAAATTCCGCTAAAAACTACTCCAAATATTTTCCTCCACTTTTTTGTCATGAGACGATTATAACATCTTGTTTTGAAAAAATTTGATTTTTATAAATTTTTGTGTTATTTTTAGCATAAGGAGAATTTATGCCAAAACAAAAATCAAAAAACCAAGTCAAAAAAATAAATAATAGGGTTTCTGGTGAGAAAGAAAAGAAACTGAAAAATATCATTTATGTTTTAGTTTGCTTACTAATTATAACGTTAACTGCTGGGTGTTTTTTGATGAGAACGTCTGTTATTTCTCACGAAGAAATGCGACGTCTCGAAGCTTTTGAATCGCTAGCATATGATTATATTTATAGTAGTAATTTTTCTGGGGATGAAAACACTACTACTGAGATAACAGGAATTGGCCTTTCAGAAGACGATGATTTATATTTTGATTTTAGAATCTATTATTATGATAAAGAATTTTATGGAGGGGTCGTCGCTAAAGAATACCAAGATGGAAGACTTCATTTTCAATGCAATAAAGAATATCTCGAGCCAGTATCAAAGCCGAATACTGCGCATTGCGCAAATGCGATGAATTATGAAGAAAAGGTCAAGATTGAAAATCCATCTGAATTTTATGGTTTTGATGTTGATGAACTTGAAAAAGAGATGAGGGAGGCCGGAGCTATTAGTGAATAACTTTAGCGTCGTTCTCACCTAATCTAAGGATCCAACCAAAAAACTCCCAGAAGGGAGTTCTTTGGTTGGTGCGCCTGACTAGACTCGAACTAGCACAGCTCTAAAATGGCCACTACCACCTCAAGGTAGCGTGTCTACCAATTCCACCACAGGCGCAAATTGGTACATATATTATATCACGCTATGGAGTTCTGTTCAAGGAAGTTTTTTCAGTAGCCCAATAGATAACATCATCGAACCTGTCGGTTTGGACCACTAAGTCTAAGTCTTCGGAAAAAGTGCGAACGCTTTTATTGTAGAAGTATGACGTTGTCGGTTGGTATAAGGCGATCGCCGGAACGTCAGAAATCCAGTTTTTGATGAACGATTCGAACTTTGCGTTTCTCAAGGTTTGGTCGGTCGTTTCACGAGAGGCAAGAATAATATCGTCGGTAATAGTATTGTTATAGTTGCTAAAATTCAAACCAGATGAGCCTGTTTGGGAAGAATGATAATAAGAGAAAAGCTCAGGCACAGGACCAAGCTCAACTTCATAGACAAAAATATCATAGCTACGAGTGTTAATGACATTAGATATAAATTCCTGAGAATAATCGTAAGCAATCATATTCACATTAAAACCAAGCTCGCGCAATTGTTCGGAAAGAGATTCGGCAACTTCTGGCAAATTTCCTTCGTTGATTGTGACGATGGAAAGTGGTTCTGATTCGGAATTTATCCCGGCTTTATTAATCGCCTCTTTCGCGGAATCGACATCAAGATCAGGAAGCTTTTGCCAGTTTAACGAATCGACTTGACTATGTAGGATCGGGTGATTAAGCGGAATCGATGATTTTGCATTTTCACGAATTTTTTGGACATCTATTCCTTTTTGAATTGCTCGCCTTACTTCTACATTTGAAAGAAGTTGGGACTTTGTGTTGAGAAATGCAAACGCTCCGGAATTAACTGTCGTTTGGAGCTCGTTAACACTTTTTGAAGTTATTTTTTCGCCATCTTTAGACGACAACTCAGCTGTCGCCGTGATTGTGCCAGAGTTTATTGCTGTAATAATAGCTTCTTTATCAAGAAATGCATGGATTGCAAAGTTAACAAGAAACGGCTTCCCTTTATAATAATTTTCATTGGCTATTAGATAAACAACTGATTCACCTTCGGAACCAATTGTCTGGGTAGCGTTAAAACTAAACGCGCCAGATGAAACTGGTTTTTTCGAAAAGTCAGATTCGAGAAGTAAAGCCGGATCGGTATCAGCTAAAACGTGTTTTGGAAGGATTGGGAAGTTTAAAACCGTATCAAAATCGGCGTAGGAAGCTGATAATTTAAAGACGATTTCTCCAGTTGCAGATTCCGATACCTCAACGCCAGAAAGGATTTGGGAATAGTTAGATGAGACTTTCGGATTTTGAATTAGATCTACAGTGAACAAGATATCTTCATTTGTTAAAGGTTCGCCATCAGACCATTTTAAGTTGTCACGGAGCATGATTGCCCAGCTGTCGCCAGCATCGTTAGAACGGATATATCTTGCAAGGCCAGCGCCAACATGGCCAGAAAAATCATTCTCCATGAGCGTTGAGAAAAGAAGCTTCGATAACGTCTTCTCGGAATTTGTTGAGGCAAAAAGCGGGTTTAGAGAATTGACTTTGCCAAGCGCACCTTCGATGTAAGTGCCACCAGTTTTAAAAGACGAAACGGAATAGGAATCAGAATACCAAAAAGATTGAACTGAAGCTAAAAGAATCACGACAAGAACGAGCAGACTCCATTCAAGAACAAGAAGTCGCACGTCGCGAATATGCGAAATGCGATTAATGAGATTTTCGCGGACATGCTCTTTTCCCGTTTCGCTAGCTTTGCGTGAAAAACGAGATGCCCTTTTTGCGATTTTCTGCCCACTCTTTTTTATGATGTTTGTCATATTATGCGATTGTTAGAAGTCCTAAAATAGAAAACACTAGAACAAGCGAAAATACGATTGTTGTGTTAAACATAGATTTTTCTAGGCCACGACGAGTCGTGTAAAGTTCGCTGGAAGCTCCGGATCCAGAACCAAGAGAAGCACCGCGTTGTTGAAGAAGAATCAACAAAACTACTAGAATAGCGGATACTAAAGTTGTGATTTGAAAAATTGTTGCTAATTCCATAGAACTATTATATGACGCGAGGGGAAAAATCGCAAGGTTAAGACAGCATAATTTTTCTTTTTAAGTGGGTATGGTAGGTAATCGCGAACCTATGGGCTTCTTCATCTATGCGTGCAATTAAGCGAGCAATATGGGAGCCGTCAGGCAGAACAGTTTGCTTGAAAGTCCCATCTTCTTCAGGAATCAGAAGCTTTACTGACGCAGATTTTGAATGGTCGCCAGATTTATCACGTCCAATAACTGGAATATTCTTTTGTTTCAAGAGAGGCAGAACCGCAGAAAGTTGCAGTTCGCCACCATCTAGAACAACTAAATCTGGAAACTCCCACTCTTCATGATTCAGGCGACGGGAAATAACTTCCTTCAAACTTTCTGGGTCGTTGTTTTGCTGGTTCTTTAATTTAAATTTACGATATTCTGTCCTGTCTGCTGCACCGTTAATAAAAACAACCATCGAGGCGACAACATTCGTGCCAGATTGATGAGAAATATCGTAACCTTCAATGCGACGAGGCGGTCTTTCTAGGTTTAAAATTGTCTGGAGGTTTTTTAGCGCATGGTCGGAAGAAATATTAAGAAATTCTTTGTCGGAAAAAATGATTTTCTTTTTCAATTCTTTAAGACCAAAAATTTGGTTGCGAATTTCCGCGGCGGATTCAAAGTTCCCTTTTTCCGATTCTTCATACATTTCTTTTTCGAGTGTATCTAGTAATTTCTCGCGTGAACCCTCAAGTACTTGAATCAATTTCTTCAAATTGTTTTTGTATTTGCGTGGAGTCGTTTTTTCCAGTTCGATCCCTGGTGCAAGTCCGAGATCTGAGTCGAGTGTGCGTTTGCCGTCATAAGGCTTAATATAATATGGAAAAATTTTTCGAAGTACACGCAGAGATTTTTCAATTGCAGATTTACCATAAAACGGCCCAATATAGGTCGCTCCGTCATCAAGAGGATTGCGCGTGAAAGAAACATAAGGTACTTTTTCTTGCATCGTGATTTTAACGTAAGAAACAGATTTATCGTCGCGAAGAAGAATATTCCATTTTGGTTTATAGCGTTTAATCATTTCTGATTCTAAAAAGAGCGCATCCATTTCCGTATCGACAACAATCCATTCTGTATCAAAAATTTCTGAAACTAAAGCTGTCGTTTTAGCGTCACGGTCTTTGTCGTTTCTGAAATAACTACGTACGCGATTTTTAAGAACTGCAGCTTTGCCAACATAGATTATTTCCCCAGTTTTGTCTTTATGAAAATAGACACCTGGAGCAGAAGGTAAAGTTTTTAATTTTGCTGGCAGATTTGGATTCATTCTTTAATTATGCCACATATTTTCCATCAGTCAATCTCGAGAACTTTCCATTATTTTTCTAAAAATGCTATAATATGCTTATGGATAATTTTACGATTCAAAACATAAAAGCGAGGCAAGTTCTCGATTCGCGCGGGAACCCAACCGTAGAAGCAAATGTAATTTTAAATGACGGCTCAAGCGGAAGAGCGATTGTCCCATCTGGTGCATCAACTGGTGAAGGCGAAGCACTTGAACTTCGCGATGGCGACAAAGCTTTTTACAATGGCAAAGGCGTTTTAAAAGCCGTGTGGAATGTAAACTCGAAGATTAAAGATGTACTCGTTGGAAATTCTGCCGAGCAAGAGAATATTGATCGTTTAATGCTAGATTTAGATGGAACTGACGGCAAAACCAATCTCGGTGCAAATGCAATTCTTGCAGTTTCGCTTGCAACAGCAAAAGCTATGGCAAACGCTAACAAAATACCGTTTTACTACTATATTTCCCTTCTTGCTGGGACAACTGATGAGATGTCAATTCCGATGCCAATGATGAACGTAATGAACGGTGGCGCACATGCTTCTTGGGCAACAGATTTTCAGGAATATATGATCATGCCATTAAGCGCCGGAAATATTGCTGATGCTGTAAGAATGGGAGCAGAAGTGTTCCATGCACTCAAAGATGTTTTGAAAGAACGAGATTATCCAACAACCGTCGGCGACGAAGGTGGCTATGCACCAAAAGTTCGCGATGGAAATAATGAACCTTTGGAATGCATCAAACTCGCAATCGAAAAAGCGGGGTATGAATTCGGAAAAGATTTTTCGCTCGCAATGGATATCGCATCAAGCGAATTCTATAAAGACGGTCATTATGAACTAAAAACCAACGGCGATTGGAAATCTTCAGACGATTTGATCAACTGGTATGATTGGATTATTAACAATTATTCCGTCGCTTCGATTGAAGATGGTTTAGGTGAGAAAGATTGGGAAGGCTGGAAGCGATTAACCGAAAGACTTGGCGACAGAATTCAACTTGTTGGTGATGATCTCTTCGTAACAAACACAAAGTTGCTCAAAAAAGGCATTGATGAAAAGGTTGGGAACGCTATCCTTGTTAAACCAAATCAAATCGGCACACTTTCCGAAACAATTGAGGCAGTAATGTTGGCAAAAAGGAATAATTATAGAACCATTATTTCGCACCGTTCTGGTGAAACTGAAGATACTTCGATTGCACACATTGCAGTCGGACTTGGCGCTGGTCAAATTAAAACTGGCTCGCTCTCGCGCTCAGAGAGAATTTGTAAATATAACGAGTTAATTCGTATTGCAGATAACAATTCTCGACTGGGACTCAGAAATCCATTTATTTAAATTCTGAGGCACGTTCAGAAAGATTCCGCTTCTTAGGGAGCGGTTATCTTTTTATTGTAGCATACTTTATTTAATTTGTCAAGCTTTAGCGGTTTATTTAACCAGATTTTGAAAATCTTCCTCTGATATCATTGGAATATTTAGGGCTTTAGCTTTGTCAGTTTTCCCTTTTCCTGGTTTCTCGCCACAGATTAATGCGGTTGTATTTTTTGTTACGGAGCTAGTCACGATTGCACCTTTTTCACGAAGTAAATCTTCGGCCGATTCTCTACCCATTGAACTTAATGTGCCAGTAATAATATAGCTTTGGCCTTTCAAAGGCAAATCACTTTTATCATGCGTTTTTGGATTTACGCCTAGTTCTTTTAATTCATCGAGTTGTTTCAGATTGTCTTCGTCGGCGAAGTAGGCTAGGATTGATTCGGCAACAATTTCGCCAATATCTGGGATTCCAAGTAGCTCCTCTTTGGTTGCTTTCTCGAGATTATCAAGATTCTCGAATCTGTCTGCAAGAGTTGTAGCGGTTTGAGCTCCGACATGACGAATCCCAAGCGCGGTAATGAATTTATTTAACGGAGCATTTTTCGACTCTTCAATTGCATCAACAAGGTTTTTAGCTGAGAGATCAGCAAATCGTTCTAATTCTGCGACTTTTTCTTTCTTTAAGCGATATAAATCAGAAATTGAAGATACTAATCCCGAGTCAACAAGTGCATTGACGTTTTTTTCGCCTAAACCTTCAATGTTCAAGGCTGGCTTTGAAGCATAATACTCAAGAGAACGTTTCAAAATCAAATCAGAATTTTCACCTTTAACACGATAAACAACCTCGCCGGTTGGTCGTTCAAATTCAAGTTCTGGGTACTGGGTTTTCAAAGCTTTCAGGTAATCGAACGGTTCAGTGTTTTCTGGGCGGAGAGTTTTTAGAACTTCTTTAACTTGTGGAATAATATCGCCAGCTTTATAAATAATCACCGTGTCGCCGATTCGAACGTCAAGACGAGCAATTTCATCGGCATTGTGAAGTGAGGCGTGACGAACAGTCGTTCCAGCGACTTCAACTGGGTCAAAAAGAGCAACTGGCGTTGCTGCACCAGTACGACCAATCGAGATAACAATGTCTCGGACTTTTGTTGTCGATTCTTCGGCTGGAAATTTAAAGGCGACGGCGGCACGTGGAGTTTTTCCGACAATGCCAAGCTCGCGATAAATCTTTCGATCGTTAATTTTGATAACCATGCCATCTGTATTAAATAGGAGGCCTTTGCGATAATCATCAAGCGCATGAATATATTCGAACATTTTCTTCGTTTCGCTAGCAAGGAAGACTTTGTCTTCGTTTGAAGTGCGAAAGCCAAGTTCGCGAAGTTTTTCATAGGCTTCTTTGTGGGTCGGTAAATCTGGCGAGACAAGATCATAAGCCATAAATTTTAATGGACGAGAGGCGGCAATTTTTGGATCGAGCTGGCGAATAGTTCCCGCTGCGAGATTACGCGGGTTCGCAAACTCTTTTTCACCAAGCTCGCGCTGACGAACTTGAAGCATTTCAAAATCTTTTTTGAAAATGATAATTTCGCCACGGACTTCAACGTGACCTTTTTCTTCAATTTTTAAAGGTATGTTTTCAATCGTGCGGACGTTCATTGTGACGTCTTCGCCGACAAGTCCATCGCCACGTGTTACGCCCTGTTTCAAAAGCCCATCTTCATAAATGAGTGCGCAAGCTAGCCCATCCATTTTTATGTCAGTAAAGAATTCTTCAATTTTTCCACCTGGAATTAGTTTTTCGTTACGGGTAATCCAGTCTTTTATTTCTTCTTCCGAAAAAACATCGGCAAGACTAATCATTCTTTCTTTGTGAGCAACCTTCTGGAATTTATCAAGTGGTTTTCCAGCAACGCGTTGAGTTGGCGAGTCGGGAGTTATAAGTTCAGGAAATTGTTCTTCGAGTTTTGATAATTCATGTTTTAAAGAATCCGCTGCAGACTCAGACATAATACTTTCGTCGAGAACGTGATAATGATAGCGATAATCGTTGATGACTTCGCGAAGTTTTTCTATACGTTCTTTAGCTTCGTTTTGGTTCATAGTCAAGCATCTCCCTGTAATATAAATATATATATGCTGATATATACATAAAGTTAAAGCATGTCATTGTCAAGAGGAAGAAAGGAATTACTGGTATTTCTGTCGCCCAATCAGCAACGGACTTAATGGCGCTATCGATGAGAATAATTGGAAGCATGATGATTGCAAAAGTCACGATAACGACAAACGCTAGGAATAAAATACGGAAAATAAACTGTAAACGACGACGGAACATCAAATCATATGCCGAGCGAAGCGCTTCCATTGGATAAAGGCCGGGAGCAGAAACGGCTGCGAGCGCGATAATCGAGCTCGAGACCAAGAAAAGAGAAAGCGCAATTAGAAGAATTGCAAAAACTAAAAATATTAGCGCGTAAAATGGCGTACTAAGAAAATCGGTTTGAATCGCAGCACTATAAAAAATGATGAGAAGGAAAATTGGGACTAATTCAACTAGAACAGTTAAGAAAACGAGAAAAGTTGAAACGAATGGCGCAAAAGAATTATAAAGACTTTGTCTTAAAGTTATTTTTTTACCAGCGAGTAAATTTCTTAAAGAATAAGTTGTTGCAAGCCAAATTAAAACGAATAGAAGCGAGAAAATTAAGCTTTGACTGTCGGACAACGACTGGTTGATTCCGCCAGTTGTAGCAGTTTTGGCTAGAACGACGGTTGCCTTAAGAAAACCGCTTAATTCTTCAGAGTCGGCAACGCTCTGAATCGATGAAATAGTTTTTTGACTCATAAGGCCGACAAAAAGCGTACCAAAAATAACAACAAGAAGTAAAAGTCCACCAAAAACTTTCCAGTTTTTGAATAAAATTTTAAAGGTTCTCATCGCGTGAGTCGTCAATCTCGGTGGCTGAAACTCGTCGATGTATTCTTCCTTGTATGTCCTACGAAAGGATTTGAAAGCTGATCTTCGATTTTCTTTTTTAGTCTTTTTTCGCATTTTCTAACCTCGCTATTCTTTTTTCGATTGGTGGATGAGTACTAAATAAATTCGAGAATAATCCTTTCTTTAAGGGGTTGTTGATATACATCGATTCGGACGCGGTATTTTGTGATTGCATCGGACGACCATGAGTATCAAGTTTTTTGAGAGCAGATATCATCGACTCAGGATTTCCTGTAGCCTTTGCCGACGAAGCATCGGCAAGATATTCCCTTTCGCGCGAAATTGCCATTTGGGCCAACGAAGCGGCGATAGGAGAAACGATAGCAGATATAATTATTATCAAAAAGCCAATCGGACTGCGTTCTTCGTCACTGCTACGACGAGTGTGTCCATAAAATAAAAGCCTAAATCCTAAATCAGAAAAAAGCCCAACAAGGAAAACCAGACCGAAGACAATCATCGAAACGCGAATGTCATAGTTTTTGATATGCGATAATTCATGAGCTATTACTGACGTTAATTCGTTTTTATCCATTATCTCTAAAAGCCCACTCGTCACCGCTACGGAAGAATGTTCTGGATCGCGACCTGTTGCAAAAGCGTTTGGAGCAGAATCTTTTATTAAATAAATATTCGGCATAGGAATTTTCATGGAAGACGAAACGTCACTAACTATTTCAAAAAGTTTTGGGTTATCATTTTTTTGGATTTGCTTAGCTCTTGAAAAAAGCAATGCTTCTTTGTCGGCAAAATAATATTGAAATACGACATAGCCAACTGAGATTATTACAAATAGAATTATGAGACCGAGATCGTTATAAAAATAGGCAAAGAGACAGCCAATTAGAACGACGAAAATGATAAAGCCAACGATTGCCAAAATTGTATTGCGTTTGTTCGCGTTAATATGTTTCTGCATTTTATCTCTTCTTTTTTGGCTTGTCTAGCTCGTAATACTGACGAATTTCAAAATGGCCAATTAAGCTGTTGATTAGATTCGCTGGAAAAGAATTAAGTTTCGCGTTATTCTTTTCCGAATATATATTATATGCCCGGCGCGCAACTTGAACTTTTTCTTCAATGTCCAAAAACTCAGAAATCAACTGCTGAAAATCGGTATCGGTTTTTAATTTAGAATTCGATTCGGAGACCATGATTAAATAAGAAAAAGCCTCGGTGAATTTTCTATCTGCATCGATTAGAACCGACATTGTACGAGCACCAGCCATTTTCTTTTCCGCATCGATGAAAACTTCGACTAACTTTTTTTCATTTTTGAGATTCTTTTTTATTATGTCAGTCAGTTTCGGGATTAGATCGGCTCGACGTTTTGATTGAAAACTGATTTCTGCCCACGCATCATTAATGAGCGAGTTAAGTTTCACAAGCTTCATGTAGGTTGCCAAAATTATTGCGCCAAAGACGACAGCAACGATTATAATTGTCACAATTAAAGCGATTGGCATCTTTCTCCTTTATGCTTTTAGTATATATTATTTAAGCTTGAAAATCAATTTTTGATTTTACAAACATGGGCGTTTTTGGTATCCTACAAATAGGAGAAAAGATGAAAAAAATAAGTATAAATATGCTTTCAAACGCCGACAAAGTTGCAGGGCAAGGAGTTGGAAGTGCATATATTGAACTTATAAATTTGCTAAAAGAATCTGAAGATTTCGAAGTTTTTATTAACAGCCGAAAAAAATGTGATATAACGCATACGCACACTGTTGATCCAAGATATTTTTTCAAAATGAAGCAAGGTGCAAGTGTTTGTTATGTACATTTTCTACCAACTACCTTAGATGGAAGTATTAAACTTCCAAAAATTGCATTCAGAGTTTTTAAAAAATATGTTACGAAGTTTTATAATCGCGCCGAACATCTTGTTGTTGTTAATCCGATTTTTATTAGCGATTTAGTCAAGTTTGGAATTCCACGAAAAAAAATAACATACATTCCAAATTATGTTTCTAAAGAAAAATTTTTTAAGAAAAAGAGTGATTTAAGAAAAAAGTTCAAAATTCCTGAAAAAAGCTTTGTGGTTTTAGGTGTTGGGCAAATTCAGACCAGAAAAGGCGTACTCGACTTTGTGGAAGTTGCGAAAAAAATGCCAGAAATTACTTTTGTTTGGTGTGGAGGGTTTTCGTTTGGAAAAATTACTGACGGCTATAATGAGCTTAAAAAAATCTGTGATAATCCACCAGAGAATGTCATCTTTACAGGAATTATTGAAAGAGAAAAGATGAATGACGTCTACAATATGGCCGATGTGCTTTTTATGCCTAGTTTTAACGAGCTTTTCCCGATGTCAATTCTTGAAGCCGTTAATGCCGAAAAACCCTTGGTTCTTCGCGATTTAAATTTGTATCATGATATTTTATTTGATAAATATTTGGTTGGAAAAAATGTTGACGATTTTATTACACAGATAGAAAAGTTGAAAAATAACCAAAAAACTTATGAAAAATATTCAAAACTCTCAAAAGAAATTAGTGATTTTTATAGTAAAGAACATGTTCTAAAAATTTGGACCGATTTCTATAAAAAAATCTTGGAAGAAAAGGAAGCCAAAACAACTAAAGCTTGATTTAGGATTCGTTTAAGGTTATAATGATATTCGAGGATAGTTATGATTACTGAATCAATTTTGCCTTGGTTAGGATTGATTATTGGCGGATATTTTCTCGGCAGTATAATGTTCTGTCGACTTATTTGTCTCGTTTTTTTTCATACAGATATTTGTAAGGTCAGCAAAGATAAAAATCCTGGAGCCGCTAATGCGTTTTGGTATTGCGGAAAAGTAGCTGGTATTTCCGGGCTCTTTCTTGACCTTTTGAAAGGATTCTTACCTGTTTTTATTGCGCTAAAATATCTCGATTATAATAGCTTTGCAATTGTACTAGTTATTCTTGCACCAGTGCTTGGTCATGCTTTTTCAATATTCCACGGTTTCACTGGCGGAAAATGTATCGCCACAATTTACGGCGAGTTAACTGCGCTTTTCGTAACGATGATTTCGCCAATTCCATTGGTTATACTTGGAATTCTAAATATTGTTTTTGAAACTATTGTAAAAATTCCTGGTAATAAACGTGCCTATATTATGTTTTCTATTTTGATCTTTTCTGCGATTTTAATTGGTGTATATTTCGAACAACTGCCAATTGCGGGCGGAGTAATATTGATTTCATTGGTCTCAATTCTAAAGCATTCTCCTTTGTTTGCAGTCGAGGGAAAGAAAAGAAGCCACCGAAAGAAAGCGAGTTTAGCTAAGTGAATACTCTAAAATTAAACGGCGCTCTTTTCGCCGATATGATTCGATGTGGCGCAAAAAATTTGGCCGAGAAAAAAGAAATTGTTAATGAACTTAATGTTTTTCCTGTTCCTGACGGTGATACTGGCGATAATATGTCGCTCACAATTAATTCTGCCGCTTCTTCAGAAGATATTGATGATCCAGTTTCATTAGCAAAAACTTCCGACGCAGTAATGCGCGCCGTGCTTCTTGGCGCGCGTGGGAATTCTGGTGTAATTTTATCGAGAATTTTTGCTGGACTAGCAAAAGGTCTTGAAGGAAAAGTAGAAGCGAACCTGCAAGAATTTGATAATGCAATGAAGATGGCAGTTAGTGAAGCGTATTCAGCTGTTGCGAAACCTGTTGAAGGAACAATTCTGACTGTAATTCGTGATGGCGTTAATTCTGCACATAAAGAAATGACGAGCGAAACGACTTTTGAAGATTACTTTGAATTTTTGGCGCGCGAGATGAAGCGATCAGTCGATAGAACACCAGAGCTTTTACCCTCATTAAAAGAGGCTGGGGTTGTTGATAGTGGTGGAGTCGGCCTGCTGTATATTTTTGAGGGTATGCAGTTTGCTTTTGATGGTGAAAAAGTCGATGCAGATTTTCTCAAAACTAGAAAAAATGAATTTGAAGAACTTGATATTTCCCTTTTTACGGAAGATAGCGAACTTGAGTTCGGTTATTGTACGGAGTTTCTTTTAAGACTTCAAAATAAAAAGACAAACATTTCTGAATTTAGCGTTGATGACTTTACGAATTATCTAAAATCCGTCGGCGACTCCGTGGTTTGCTTTAAGGATGGAAGCGTCGTCAAGGCTCACGTTCATACAAAAAATCCTGGCGAAGTCTTGAATCACTGCCAACAACTCGGCGAATTTTTAAAACTTAAGATTGAAAACATGTCCTTGCAACACAATAATTCCGTGATTAGAAATACTTATAGCGTTCAAAATATAGCGCCGAGAAAAAAATACGGAATCGTTACAGTTGCGAATGGTAAAGGTGTCGTTGATACTTTTAAAGAACTGGGTTGCGATGTTGTGATTCCTGGCGGGCAAAGCATGAACCCGTCAACAAGCGATTTTGTAGATGCCTTTAATCAAATTAATGCTGAAACAATTTTTGTTTTCCCGAACAACAAAAACATCATTATGACGGCCGAACAAGCTTCCGAAGCAACGGAAAAGGATATTCGCGTAATAAAAACAAAAACTATTGGGGAAGGATATTCTGCCATTTCTATGTTTGATACAAACGCAGAAGACATCAACACTTTGATAGACGAGTTGAATGGGATCGTTTCTGGCGTTGTAACTGGCCAGGTCTCTCAAGCTTCGCGTGACACAAAGATGGATGGACTAGATATTAAACAAGGCGATTTTCTTGGCTTTTCTGATGGTAGAATTCTAGTTGATAAAAAAGAACGAAAAGATATTATTCCAGAACTAGCTGAGAAGCTTGGAGCTGAAAATTTCGATATCTGTATTCTATTTTATGGCGAAAATGTTGGCGAGAATGAAGCAAAGGAGATGGAAAAAATCTTGAAAGAAAAGTATAATAGGCTAGAGTTTTATTTACTCGACGGCGGTCAGCCAATTTACGATTATATCTTAATTCTGGAATAGGAGGAAAATGTTAGTTTTATTCGCCGATACAGATATGGACTTGACGAAAAAAGAAGCAAAGGAGCTTGGCTATAAGCTCATAAGTATGCCTTATAGTATTGGTAATGATTTAATTTATCCCTACGAGTCTTGGGACGAGTTTAAAGCACATGAATTCTATGAACAGCTTCGAGGTGGGACTTTACCAAAGACAAGTTCAATTAGTGAAGAAAAATATGTCGAGTATTTTGAGCCAGAATTTAAAAAGGGCAATGATATTTTTTACGTTCATTTTTCCCGAAATATGTCTGGAACTTTCGATGCAATGGATAAAGCTGTTGAGAAACTGAAAGAAAAATATCCTGAAAGAAAGTTTTACGAAGTCGATACGCTTGGTATTTCGATTTTGGGATATGTCATTGCTAAAGAAATCGCCGACTTATTTAAAAACGGAAAAACGGTCGAAGAGGTTCTAGAATGGGCAAAAAAAGAAGTAAAACACTATGCTTGTTATTTCTTTGCGGACGATTTAAAGTTTTTCAAACAATCGGGTCGCGTTTCGAATTTGGCTGGCACGATGGGAACTCTTCTTGGTATTCGTCCAATTATTTATATGAACGATGAAGGGAAAATGCTAAATATTGGCAAAGAAAAGGGGCGATTCCGTGCTGTTGAAAAACTTGTTGGCTATTTTGAAGAACTAAGCGTTGACCCAAAGGAGCACAGAATTATTTTGGCTTCAGCCGATAATGATGAGCTTGTCCAAGAAATGAAAGATAAGCTGGAAGAAAAATATGGTAAGGGATTGAAGATTGAAACAACGACTGTAAACCCAACTATCGGTGCTCATTGTGGTCCGGATACTGTTGGGCTTGCATTTTACGCAAAACATAGATAATCTTGTTTTTCTATAAGTTTTTTGATATAATAAATATAGTTGCGAGCGTAGCTCAGTTGTTTAGAGCGCTTCCTTGCCAAGGAAGAGGTCGAGAGTTAGAGTCTCTTCGCTCGCACCATTTTTATGGCTCTAGGAGCCTTATTTTGTTGTAATCTTGAATATTTATTTTATAAGCATTCGTACATCACCATCTCAGATTTTGGGTTAATTTTCAGAATGCAAAACTCGTAGTATTTCGAGTTCTCAATATGTTTACTTTTGAGAATAATAAAAGTATAATTAAGTATGAAAAGTATAACTAGTTATACTTAAAGGAGACTTATATGAAAGATAAATTTGTAGGTATTGCTAAAGTTGGAGAAAAAGGACAAATTGTAATCCCAAAGGAAGCAAGGGATATGTTTGATATTAATCCTGGGGATTCTATTATCGTATTATGTGATAAAGAAAAGGGTATTGCGCTATTAAAAGCAGATGCAATTGAAGATTTGTCTGATAAAGTATTCCCAAAAGGAGGTAATAAACAATGATTGCGATTAAAACAAAAAAATTAACAAAAAAATTTAAAGATAAGGTAGCTGTAAATGAAATTGATTTAAATATTAAACGAGGCGAAATATTTGCACTTTTAGGAGTAAACGGAGCTGGAAAAACAACTACAATAAAGATGCTTTCTGGCTTAATACTTCCAACTTCTGGCGAGATAATAATCGAAGATATGAATATGAAAAAAGATGTGTTTAAAATTAAAGAAATCTTAAATGTATCGCCACAGGAAACTGCTGTTGCTCCGAATTTAACCGTAAAAGAAAACTTAGAATTTATGGCTGGAGTTTACCAGATAAAAGATAAAGAAAAAAAGATTAATGAACTCATTAAACAGTTTAAGCTTAATGATGTACTAAACAAAAAAGCAAAAACTTTATCAGGTGGTTGGCAGAGAAAAGTATCTGTTGCAATAAGCTTAATAAACGATCCAAAAATATTGTTTTTAGATGAACCAACATTAGGATTAGATGTTATTGCAAGAAAAGAACTATGGAAAATTATTAATTCATTAAAAGGCAAAATAACAATTATATTAACAACTCATTATATGGAGGAAGCAGAAAGATTATCGGACAGAATTGGTATAATGGCAAATGGTAGTCTTATTGATGTTGGTACTTCAGAAGAATTAATTAAAAAGGCTAAAACTAAAAACTTCGAAGATGCTTTTGTATCTATTGCAACTTGGGGTGAACTAAAATGAGAATGATTAATTTTGCTAAAAGAAATTTTAAGGAATTAATTAGAGATCCTTTAAGTTTAATATTTGAAATCGTGTTGCCATTATTTTTATTATTTATATTTCAGCAATTTAATATACCAGCGGATAATTATCGATTAGAAAACTTCACACCATCTATAATTCTATTTGGTTTTTCATTTATTACATTGTTTACTGCTACATTAATTGCAAAGGATAGAACTTCATCACTTTTAATTAGACTTGGGACATCTCCAATGAAATCAAGTGATTATATTTTAGGATATATATTATCATTATTGCCAATAGTGTTAATTCAAAATGATTTGTTTTTCTTAACTGCTATTATTATGGGATTAGAATTTACAATTAGTATAATTCCAACTATATTAGTGTCTGTGATAATTTCTATATTCTTTATATCATTAGGAATACTAATTGGAAGTTTAGTTAGCGAAAAAGGAACAGGTGGTTTAGGAAGTATAGTTGTTCAATTAGTATGCTTTACAAGTGGAATGTATTTTCCTATAGAAGCAATGGGTGGAGTATTTGAAGCTATATGTAAAGCATTACCATTTGAGGCTTGTTTAAATATAATTCAAGGAACATTGCATAATGATTTTAATAACTTAACACTTGTTCATATAATAGTATTCTTATTTTATTTCGTAGCGGTTATTTTGTTATCAATTATTATATTTAAAAAAAGGATGATTAGTGATAATAAGTAGTCGTACTATTTATGAACCACCTGCCACCTGATATAATCATTGTGGAGTGCATCTTTCCAGCGATTAAGTTCTTTACTTAGCTCATCGAAATCGCACGATTTAATTGAGCTAAAAAAATTTAAATTTGGAGATATTAGGTGCACCACTATAAATTCACGCCTTAAGGCGGTTTTTTATTGGTTTATTTCTATTATGCTTGACTTTTTTAAATAAGTGTGCTATAATGTTGATATGGGTTGGAAAACCCTGTTATTTTCGAATGCTAATAATCTAAACAAAAAAGTTCCCCTGTTTTCTAGGGGAGCTTTTTTGTTTGGATTACTGTTGATTCTTTATCTCTTCGATTACCTTACTTGAGATGTTTTCCATAAAGCCGTTCTTATTCATTTTCGCCACTGTGCCTTTGACATCGTCGCTATTCTTCCCTTCAATTTGAGAATTCCTGAGTCTTGTGCGTTTCTCTACGAATGTGTCAGATTTTTTAACATTGCTGATTTCTGATTTCGTGTTCGATTCGTGTTTATTACGAGCATTCATGTTGCGATACTTGTTCTTGATTATGAAGTAATAAACAAAACCTGGGAACAAGCTAAGGAATCCTGCATATGCAGAATCATCATCGGAGAACCAAATGAAAGCCCAGAAAAAGCCGAGGACAATTGACAAGACTTCAATCACAATCGAAACTGCAAGAAGTTTCGCCGTGTAGATTGGGACACTGCCCATTGTTTTTCCGTCACGGGCATTCACTGCAACATAGTGAAGCAATTTCTTATCATCTTTTTTCTCAAGATAGCTATAAAGCCAGATTGGTAAATACGCAGATTTCCATTCGGCGCCTTTGACATCAATCGACTCAGAAGACCAAACCGCTCCGCGATCATAAAATTCCATAGTTTCTTTGACTTTAAAACGGGCGATATCCTGAGCTTGAGCCTTAGCGATGCCAGAAACGTCTTCAACGTTGGCATCACGTTTTTCACTAGCGAAGCCACGAAGGTAGTTTGCGTTCCAACTAACACAGTTTTCCGTGTCGAAAGGCATGATAGCGTTAATGACGTTCGTAGTGTTGATTAGAGAGTTTTGGTTTAATTTATCTTTCGAGGCTTCAACCGTCAAATCATCAATTACGATATCAAAATCACGAGCAACATTATAAAGATCAGCGTCATAATAGCGAACTGTGCGGTTGTTGATTTGGACTGTGTAGGAGCGAGTTTGGTGCTCGGCCTGACCAGACAAAGAAGCGTGAGCGTTCACATCAACAACCATATATGGCAAATAAACGCCCATGGTGTTTTCGGTCGTAAACTCTTTTTTGAAAACTGGGTGAGCATAGAATTGACGCTTTTCGACAAATTCGCGAATTTTCTTCTCGCCGGTAGCTTTGTCGAGTTTGAACGGAAGAACCATGTCTGGAACTGCGCCGTTTTCTATTTGCTCGTTAATACCAAAGACGTGACGACACCAGTGACATTTAGCGCTGGTCGCCTCATCGGCATTTATCACGACCTCGGCGCCACAAGCAGGACACTTAAAGGTTACGATGGTTTTTTTATCAGGAATAATGTCTTTTGCGCCACCACTGACTTTCCTGCCTTTGAGTTGGCTGATATCAGTAGCTCCGTTGGCACTTGTCGCGTCAAAAAGTGCACGACAATAATTGCATTTCAGTTTTCCTGATTTTAAATCAAGGCTGGTATCCGTTGCCCCACATTTAGGGCAACGGTTCATACCATTTTTAGCTTTTGCTTCGACCATTTTCTACTCCGCTGGAGTTTCTGGAGTAGTGTTGTCAGCTGGAGCTTCTGGTGCTGGAGTTTCTGGTGTAGCTGGTGCTTCAGGAGCTGAAGTTTCTGGCGCAGGTGCTGCTGGAGCAGCTGGCTGTTGTGGGGCTGGTTGTGGGGCAGGAGTTGGTTGAGCTGGCTGGACTGGGTTTGTGCCCATTGGCTGAGCCATACCGGCCATACCACCCATCATGCCGACACCCATACCCATGCCCATCATAGGCATGGCACCACCATTATTTCCGGCGGCATTAAAACCTTCAGCAATTTGAGTTTGGGCATAGGCTGCGCCAACGCCACCTTGCATGAGATTGCCCATATTGAATTTGTTGATGAGCTCGACAGATTGTTCATCCCAGTCGAGGCCCATTGGTTGGACATTAACAACTTCGAGGCCGTATTTGGTTCCCCATTGATAATTTTCTTCAACTGCTTTATTAACTTCTTTAGCAAATTCAGTAGTTCCGCCTTGGATGTCGTCGATTGATTTACCGCCTTTTGTATAAGCGGAGAGAGCGGCTGCTAGAGACCCGACAAACCCGGCAAAGAGAGAGTCTTCAACGCCTTCGTCATTATCGCCAATATCAAATTGTTCACGACCTTGGCCAGAAACAATGTCAACAGGGATAAGATTTTTGAAAAGAAGAACTGGGTCGACGACCTTGATTGTATAAGTACCGTTGCTTGTCACAGCGAGCATAGTATTTGCATAGTTCGCATCTTTGTAGCGAATTGGATTTTGAGTACCATAGCGAAGACCGGCAATATCCTTCAAATTTACATAGAAAGCGAATTGTTGGTTGCCTGGTTGGCCACCGAATTTAAATTGGTTCCAGCTTTGGCCAAAGGTACTAGCGAAGAATCCGTCACCAGCGAACATGCTTTTTGCTTCTGGAACATCTTTAGCGCTATAAGTATAACCGCCTGGTTCGGCAATAACACCAGTGATTGCGCCATTTTCTACCGTGACAAGACACGCGCCTTCAGGAACGAGGAATTTACTGCCATCGCTGATAATATTTTCGTTGCCTTTTGTGTTTGAGGTTCGGTCTGCGTCTGTATTTTTTGTCACTGCGCGCGCGATGAGAGTGTGATCACGCATGCTTGAAGGCGGAACGAGATAGTCGAGCCATTGGTTTGCGAAGCTTCCACCAAGCGCGCCTGAAAATGCTTTGATAAATGCCATAAGGGATTCTCCTTTAGTTGTTAATTATTATGGTTTTATTATACTACAAAAATGCTGATTATCTGTTATCGCGCTAATGAAAAAATGTTGTAATTTTTACAATATTTTGGTATTTTTTCTCTTATTTTCTTTTGTAAATGCTTATGTTAAAATAATCATATGGAAATTTGGCTAATACTTACCATTATTTGCGCTGTTTTAGCTTCTGTTGCTGGGTTTTTTGATAATGCCCTTGTCGATAACTATTTCAACGGTAAACGCCCGCAAATCCAAAAGTGTTTTTTTGGACCAATTTACGCAGTTATTTCAATTTCCATATTTATTATTTATCCAATTTTCTTTGACGTGCCGTCTTTTTCTTTGTCTTCCGCATTCTTTATTGCTCTGTCTGGTGTGATTTTATCGCTATCTTCTATTCCGTACTATCTAGCACTAAAATATGAAAACACCACAGGTACGGTGATTTTTTCCCAACTTGCACCTGTTTTTTTGTTGATTCTTGGCGCATTATTATTAGGTCAACATATTTCACACGTTCAATTGATTGCTTTTTTCGTCCTACTATCTGCTCCGCTTCTAATCGTACTTTCAACTAGAAAAAGAGGAAAAAAAGTAGAGAATAAAGCGGCTCTTCTTATTTTAGTTCATTTGATTATTTATGCTTTCTCATATATTTCTTTCCTTCTTGCAGAGCGAGGTGATGGGATGGGCGAAAAGGAGATGCCGATGGTAATGGCAGTTGCATTTCTGCTTTCTGGAAGAGCGGTTTTCGATATCGTCTTATGTTTAATCTTTAAAAAATGGCGAAAAGATTATTCGCGCGTTCTCAAAAAATCGAAATATAAGGTTTTAATACCGCTTTTTGCAAGTGCAGCCCTTTGGATCACGCAAGATGCTTTGATGCGTTACGCTATGCTTCTTGGTCAAGTTGCGGTTATTTCGGCTATTGAAAATGTAATAAAGCTACTTGCGACTTTCTTGTTTGGATTAGTATTTACAATTGTTTGGCCTAAATTTGGACGTGAAAAACTCGACAAACGAACTGTAATTGTTCACTTTGTCGCCACCTTAATCGCGGTGTGTGGCATAGTTTTAGTTGAAAATCCAGAGTTATTTGGTGGATAAATGAAAAAAGTTTTAATTTTATTTATTATTTTTATTTTGACTTTCCTCGGTATAATTGCAATTTATCACTGGGAATTTTTTACGACGGGCAGAATTTTACCGCCTAATATTACGCTTGAAAATTGCGACGATGCAATAAATGAAATAAAAAAATATGATTGGGATACTGGCATTGCAATTGCGGTAATGAAGGCTGAAAGTAAATGCGATCAATATTCAAAGGGAGATCTGAATATGGTCTTTGAAGAAAAAGGTCGAGAATATGGCTATTCGGTTGGACTATTCCAAATTAGAATTCTTCCAGGGCGAGAGGATTGTGACACTTTTGATATTGAAAAAAATGTAGCGTGCGCCTATAAACTCTACAAAGAAAACAATGAGCCGTGGGCTGACTGGTCTATGTATAAAAACGGAAAATACAAAGATTATATGTGGAGAACACTGTGGTAGAATAAGCTTATGGATATTTTTCTAACAACACTAGTTTTTCTCGTTGGATTATTTGTCCTAATTAAAGGCGCAGATTTTCTGGTTGATGGCGCTAGTGGTGTCGCGCGAAAACTGAAAATTTCTGAACTTGTTATCGGAATGACAATCATCGTTTTCGGGACAAGTGCGCCGGAAATTTTCGTTGCGCTAAAAGCTTTTTCTAGCGGAGAAACGGATTTGATTCTTGGTGATATTATCGGCTGTGCAATTGCAGATATTTTCTTGCTTCTTGGTGTCAGTGCACTTATTCGTCCTGTAAAAATCCGAAAAAGCGCGGTTGAAGTCGAGATGCCGTTTTATGTTTTTCTTATCACTGTGTTTGTCGCATTAGTAGCAATTGCGTTCTTTACTGACGGCGAGATTAATAGGACTGGCGCTGTGGTTCTTCTGCTTCTATATTTCACATCACTATTCCTGACATTTTTCATTTCAAAAATTCGATCCCGAAACTCAAAAACAAAAACGAAGCCAGCAAGAACTAGACGAAAAAAGATAAAAAAGGAGAGGAAGACTTGGGTTTATGTGCTTTTCTTATTTGGTGGACTCGCTGCGGTAGTTCTCGGTAGTGATCTCGTTGTAAATAACGCAAAAACTATTGCGTCGGCAATTGGTGTGAGTGAACGAGTTATTGCAATCGCGGTCGTTGCAATCGGGACATCTTTGCCAGAATTAACTGCTGCGATTTTTGCTTCGAAAAAAGGAGAGCAGGATCTTCTGATCGGTAATTCGCTTGGCAGTAATATCTTTGATATTTGCGTAGTTTTAGGTCTCCCAATTCTAATTTATGGCGGGATTAGCATTGTTAGCTTTAACATTCTAGATTTGGTAATGATGGCAAGTGCTGCGCTGATTTTGTTCATGTTCACAAAAGAAGACAAATACATTTCCAGAAAAGAAGGCGCGGTAATGGTGGGGATTTTTGTCGCTTACTATGTGATTACTTTCATCTGGACTTAGCCTGTAATCTGTGATATAATCTTTCGGTGAAATTAGAGGGTGGAGCGTACCCTCAATTTTGTATCTTAATTTTTTGAAAGAGGTGTTTTTATGAACATATTGCTTTGTGCAATACTGGCAGTAGTAGTTTTGGCTCTCGTGTACATAATGTCTTCCTACACGAAAGTTAAGGGAATGAATGAAGGCAATGAGGAGATGAAAAATCTCGCAAGCATAATCCGCGCCGGTGCGAACACTTTTATCAAAATTGAGTTTAAAACAATTGCTATTGTCGTTATAGTTTTGGCAATTATTTTTTCTCTTTTTGTTGAAAAAACATCCGGTTTAACGTTCATCCTTGGTGCGATGATGAGTTCGTTTGTTTGTATTATGGGCATGAGAAGTGCAACTTATGCAAACGTTAGAACATCCAATCGTGCTAGAGAAACTTATAGTCTTGGAAAAGAGAAATCTATTTTCGAAACAATGAAAGTTGCTCTTACAGGTGGTGGCGTTTCTGGTCTTAGCGTTCAAGCACTTGGCACATTCGGAATCTTGTTTATTCTGTTTGTTTTTGGCGAAATCAATCCAAATTCAGAAAGCCACGGTTTGGTTTTGAAAACAGTTTGCAACCCGACAATTGTAAGAATAACGACTTATTCTCTCGGTTGCTCAATTGTTGCAATGTTTAACCGTGTCGCTGGCGGAAACTTCACGAAGGCTGCAGATATTTCTTCCGATATTGTCGGAAAAAATAGATACGGACTTCCTGAAGATGACCCGAGAATTCCTAGCACAATCGCTGATTTTATCGGCGATAACGTAAACGATATTGCTGGTAACTGTTCCGATTTGCTTGAAAGCTATGTTGCGACAATCGTCGCATCAATAATGATGTCAGTAATAGTTTTTGGCAAATCAAGTGTTGAGCTTTTTAAAGCAGCAATCATGTTCCCGTTACTTTTAGCAGGTGTTGGACTATTAAGTTGTATCATCGGCGTTGCAATTTCTTCGCACATAAAGATGAGCAATTCCGCATCAAAACAGCTTAATATGGCAACTTATATTTCGGCTGGTATTACAGTTATCGGTAGTTTTGTTGCCTGCGCAAAAGTATTCGGCAAAACGGAATCAATCCCCGAAGTCTTTAAGCTCGGTTGGGTATCTCCGTGGATATCTGCAATTTTAGGCATCCTTTCTGGAGTCCTAATCGGAATAATCACCGAGATATTTACTTCAAGTAAATATCATTTTGTTCAGGACATTGCAAAAATCTCTAAAGAAGGTACCGCATTTAACGTCACAATGGGTGACGGACTAGGATTTATTTCCTGCTTCCCGCCCATGGCACTCATCGGCATCGCCATCATGATTTCTTCAAAACTTTGCGGAAATTATGGCATCGCAATTTCTGCTCTTGGAATGTTGTCATTCGTTGGAACAACTGTTTCGATCGATGCTTTTGGTCCGATTGCAGACAACGCTGGCGGAATTGTAGAGGCCTGTCATCTTCCTGAAGAACTCCGCGAAGTCACAGACGAACTTGACTCAATCGGTAATACAACCGCAGCTATTGGTAAGGGTTTTGCTATCGGAAGCGCGGCCTTCGCAACGATCTCGATGATAATTTCGTTTATCGGCAACTTCTCGACAAATGTCGACCTTAACATTGCCGACGGCAAAGTTATGGGTGGTGCAATTTTCGGAGGAATAATTGCACTGTTCTCTGGTTGGTTAACCAGAAATACAATCGAGTCGGCACAGGCAATGGCTGACGAAAGTATTGAACAAATCAAAGAGCCAGGTATTCTCGAAGGCACAAAAAGGCCTGACTATGAAACCTGCATCAATATTGCAACAAACCGCGCACTGAAAAAGATGCTTGCGCCGTCAATCATCGCAATTATCGTTCCAGTAGTTTGCGGCTTTATCTTTGGCGCACAGTTCGTTGGCGGAACACTTGTTGGTGCAACAATCATCGCCATTATGCTCGCAATATTTATGGGCAACAGTGGTGGTGCATTCGATAACGCCAAAAAGTTCATTGAAGCTGGCGGAATTCCGGACTGTCCAAAAGGTTCTCCCGCTCACAAATCCTCTGTCGATGGTGATACCATCGGCGACACTCGTAAAGACGTGGTAGGGGTCGCCCTCGACATCTTCATTAAAATGATGTCAACTGTGGCGAATACGCTCGCCCCGTTGTTTAGAATCTAATTCTAACGCGTCTGATAAAAAGAGCCCGTGTTCGCACGGGCTCGCTTTTATTTGTCTTCAACTACTTCAAGGCCTGGCAATTCTTTTCCACACAGAAGTTCGAGAGAAGCACCACCGCCAGTAGAAACGAGCGAATATTTTAAGTCTTTTGATTCTTCCATTAAGTTTTCAACAAATCCTGTCGTATCGCCACCACAAATAATTGAAGTTATTTCTGGATTTTCGCCGATAATTTTCGCGACGATTGTCGAAGATGTTGCAAAAGCAGGATCTTCAACCTTGCCTAATACGCCATTCCAAACGATGGTTTTTGCGTTTTGAATTTTTTCGACAATTTTATGAGTCGAAACTGGTCCAATATCGAGTTTGTTTCCTTCAGAATCTTCATCAAAATCTTCTGCTACGTAGATTTTTTCGTTATCAGGTTGGTAGCCATCAACAGCGATTTTTCCACCAACAACAATGTCATCAACTTTATCAATAAATTTATCGATTAAAGGTTGTTTGTCCTCAACTTTTGAACCGCCGAGAATAAAGAGAAATGGCTTTTCGGGTTTTTCGGTGACTTTCGTGAGATTTTCAACTTCTTTCTCTAACAAAAATCCAGCATAAACTGGCAAACATTTCGCGATGGCGGAAGTCGAAGCGTGGGCGCGATGAATGACCGCAAAGCCGTCTTGAACAAAGATTTCTGCACCAGTCGAATCGACAATCTCGCGAATAAAGTCTTCGGAATTCTTTTCTTCGC
This sequence comes from Candidatus Saccharimonadota bacterium, assembly GCA_017510445.1. Lineage (GTDB taxonomy): Bacteria > Patescibacteriota > Saccharimonadia > Saccharimonadales > Saccharimonadaceae > Nanosyncoccus. The sequence continues at coordinate 21,642 of JAFWNF010000002.1, read as the reverse complement.
CAGCATAAAAACGTAGGTTTTCGAGTAAAATAATTTCACCGTCTTTGGCTGTTTCGACAGCAGTTTCGACATCAGGACCAGAAACATCATCAACAAAATTAATCTTCGATTCTGGCAGAAGTTTTTTCAGAGCTTCTGCGACAGGTTTCATGGACAATTCCGGAACTTTCTTTCCTTCTGGGCGACCAAGATGCGAGATTAAAATAATCTTCTTTGCTTTTTTCTCAATTAAATAATTTAGAGTTGGCAAACTAGACTTAATTCTTAAATCACTTGTAACTTCTCCGTCTTTTAATGGAACATTATAATCGACACGGACTAAAACAATTTTGTTTTTTATATCAACATCTTTGATTGTTTTTTTATCAAACATAAAACCTCCACTTTCCTAGATTATACCATTAAATATGACGGATACGAATTGTATCTGTTCCAGCAATTCTATCTTTGTTGCCAGAAACAATAATAGCGAGGAGTTCGTCTTTCCCTTCCGGAACTTTCAAATAACCTGACGCTTTCAATTCTTTAACAAGATCGATGCCGTAGGTAACGGAATATGGACGAGTGAAAGCTGTGTTGCCGTAAATAAGCGCAAGTTGATTTGCGACATGCGGATCACTAGTCACTGACAAAATTGGCACATCTGGACGTTGGGCGGCCAGAATTCGAGATGTTTCACCTGTTCCTGTTTGGCTAATAATTAAATCGACATCAAGTCTTTCAGCTAAATCAACAACCGCACTAGCGATGGCGTCATAGTTGTTGTTCTCGCTACTTGGATCTTGGCTAATCTGAGAAACAGGAAGATGGTTTTGGGTATAAAGAATGACTTTCTTCATTTGTTTTACGGTTTCGATTGGGAATTTACCATTCGTTGTTTCGTCGGATAACATGACGACGTCTGCGCCTTGAACGACGGCGTTTGCTACATCGCTAACTTCGGCACGAGTTGGCTCGGGATTTTCAACCATAGACATAAACATTTGAGACGCAACAATACAAAATTTTGAATGTCTTCGACAAAAAGCAATCAGCTTTCTCTGAACAATTGGGACGACTTCATTTCCAGCTTCAGCAGACATATCGTTACGGGCAACCATGATACCGTCAGAAACCTTAACAATTTCTTCCAGATGTTTATCTGTTTCAATTGCTTTTTGAGTTTCAATTTTGGCTATAACCTTTGCGTCATAATTATGCTGTTTCATAATTTCCCGCAATTTAATGATATCGTTTGCGCTCTGGACGAAAGACATGGCGACATAATCGAAATCATGTTCAGCACCAAAGGCGATATCATTCAAATCTTTTTCAGTTAAGACGTCGCCACCAAAATCGGTCTCTGGTAAATTAACGCCTTTTTTGCTCATCAAAAAACCATCGTTTTCCAGAACGATTTTAATAGCTGTCTCTGAGACAATTTCTGTGATTTTTGCACGAATCTTGCCATCAAATAAAGAAATTGGTTCGTTAACTTTGACTTTTGTAGCCAAATTGTATTGAATTGGCAAAATCAAAGAGCCATCATGCTCAGTTACGGCTGAGTCGAGGATTAATTCGTCGCCAGCATGAACATCGAGATGGTTATCTTTCAAAGTGCCAAGGCGAATTTTTGGCCCTTGCAGATCCTGAAGAATGGCGACCGCACGACCTTTTTTCTCAGCGGCAGCGCGAATCCATCTAATCTCTTCTTCATGCTCTTCGTAGGTGCCGTGGGAAAAGTTGAGACGGCAACCATTTACGCCGGCCATAACAAGCTCTGTGATTTTTTCTTCTGACCTGACTGAAGGTCCGATTGTTGCGAGGATTTTGGTTCGTTTAAAATGTGTTTTGCTCATGGTTTAATCTTATCAAAAATGAAGCTAAAAGTAAAAGTTTTAATGCTAGAAAATTCTTTTGTTTCTCTTGCAATTTCGAATTATTTTGTTATAATAAGCGTGTGCTGGTCTCGTAGTATAACGGTTAGTACAACGGGTTTTCATCCCGTCAATAGGAGTTCGACTCTCCTCGAGATCACCAATTTTTGAGCCAAAGGCTCTTTTTTGTTGGTTTTTATCAAAAACTTGACTTTTTTAAGCATATGTGGTATAATGGAAAGATAGGGCTATCTCGCGACAAGTTTCAAGAGGTAGTTTTTTGTTGGTTTTGGCCCGTGATATAATATAAATGATTTATAACTAAGGATTGTACCGTTCTGAAAGGAAAATGTATGTCCAAAAACATTTATGAGCATCCCGGAATAAAACTTGAGTTCAAGACACCAGAAGAAGAAGCGAACGACAAAAAATTACCCCCACGAGATATTGCCATTGTCGCCATTTTATTCGCTATTATTTATTCTCTCGTTTTTATTGCATTTTTCGAAGATTTTGGCTGGTGGACATTATTAGCTCTTCCTGTGATTTTTATTCTCGGTTTTGGGGTAAGACTGATTATTGAATTATCTGCAGACCCGTATCATAGAACAGCTAGTGCTAAACCCCTTACTGAAAGTATGAAAAAACACTCAAGAGTGAATTTTCAAAAACTTTTTACACATATAACGATGTGGCAGTCACTGAACATTTTATCGTGACACCATATAACGAGAAGTTAAATACTACTTCAATCTCATGTATAAAAATATCTGACATTGCTTGGTTTTATGAATATGACATGCCGCTCCCAAGGGGATATCTACGAAGGGCCTCCGTTTTCAACTCAAAAGACAAGCAAACAATAATTCTTACAGATGCCAAAGAGCAATGGAATGGGATTGTTCGTAGCCTAAAAAAAGAAAAAGGTAGTAAATACTATAAAGCTTTCAGAGATATGATATTGAAAAAAGTTAATAAAAAAATTTTAGTTGGTCAATCCATCGAAAACGAGAGGCAGTATTACAAAATAATTGGCGAGAAATACAACGAACCAGCTAAAACATATTTTGAAATACAAGACGACGATGACGAAGAAGAATATTTTTAACAATATCACAGTAATTATCAACCAAAAGAAAAAATAAAAATGGACTACTACATCGATACGAGGTCGTTTCTATTAGATTCCACTCGGTCCACCAAATTTTGAGCCAGAAGGCTCTTTTTTGTTGCTTTTTATCAAAAGACCGCCTCTAGGGCGGAGATTTTAGACATTCAACAAGAATTCGGAGGCGGAATTCGGCTCCATTCTTTCGTTATATCATACCATAAGCTATTTGTCAATACTTCTTATGTTTTTCCAAGCAAAATCCCCCGCGTTATGCGAGGGATTCATGATTCATGATGATGTAGACGAGTGGGAAAAGTCCGACGATTTCGCAACGGTTTTTAAACCCGTCAGACATTTTGCCGAACAAGCTGAAAACGTCATAGATGCTTAACCTTTTGAGATTTTCAATGAGTTTTTCTTTCATCTCTTCCGTGACGTTTTTCATCGCTTCTGCGAAATCTTTTGAGAATTCAATCAGCAAGCGACAAGCATAGGGCGAAACACCGTATTTTTCCGCGGAGAGAACATCGGAATAGTAAGTTCCGAGCGTCTGCTCGGTGCCTTTCACGATGGCGTAATAATCTGGCATCCAGTAGCCTGATTTTAAACTAATACGCGAAATATCTCCGTTTTTTTCGACGATAACAAGTCCGTCGAGTTCTTCGTCGGCGACAAAATAGAGTGTTTCGGTTTCATCCTTTCCGCTAGCCAAGGTGTAATATTTTTTTATCCTTGAGGAGCGAGGAATACCATACTCTTCGGCAGTTTCGGGGTCAATCACGTCGGTGATTTTGTCCCAAGTGTCAGAGTCGCGCATGAAGTTTTTCAGCTCGTTTTTTCTCTCGAGCGCGGCGTTCAATTTCCGGAAATCTGCTTCGGGAAGTTCCCAAAATTTCATCTCAATCATCTTTTCTTCAGTGATGTTTTTCAACACCTGAATTGTAATGTTCAAAAACTACATCCCCTCTCTATAATTTTGCTTTATTTTATAACTTTATGTGAAAATTGTCAATCTAGTCAGAGATGTCAGCGTCAAGAATGATGCTAAAATTAAAGTCAGGATATTTTTGTTTAAGAGTTTTCTTGATTTCTTCGACACATTTTTCGGGTTTTTCCTCATCGAAATTAAAAATCAAATCAAAAGAAACTTCTTTAAATTCTTCATCGACATAAAAACCGTGAATTTCGATAATATTTTTATATTTTTTGGCTAAATCAAAAATATAATTTCTCATTTCCTTGAATTCGCCAGTGTCGTTTGAGGCGTAAACGCCGAGAGTGAGAATGATGCCAAATTTATTATAAATATCGACTTCGATTCTGCGAGTTAGGCGGTGAACATCGCGAACGTTTAGATTGTCGTCGAGCTGAATATGGGCGCTGGCGATAATTTTGTTCGGACCGTAATTGTGAACCGCAAGATCATAGACGCCTAAAACATTTTCGTTCGAGCTGATGGCTTTTTTGATTTTTGTGGTAAGTTTTTTATCAGCACGCACGCCGATAAGATGATCGACAGTTTCTCGCAAGATTTCTATTGCGGTTTTTATGATTACTAGAGAAATAACTAGACCAAGATAGCCTTCTAGGGAAATATGCCAGAAAAAGCTAACCAGAGCGCCAACGAAGGTCGAGAACGACAGGACGGCGTCGCTAAGAGCATCTGTTCCGCTCGCGACAAGGCTTCCGGAATTTAGCTTCTTCCCTTGCGCTCTAACATAGCGCCCGAAGAAGAATTTCACAAAGACTGCTACGATAATGATAACTAGCGAGGTGATTGAGTATTCGGCCATTTCGGGATTTATTACTTTCTCGAATGACTCTTTAAGGCTCGTTAAGCCAGCTGCGAGAACGATAATGGCGATGATTATTGATGAAAAATATTCTACGCGTCCATGACCAAAAGGATGTTTTTTATCTGGTCGTTTCGCGGAAATTTTCGCGCCAACGATTGTAATAATCGAAGATAAAGCGTCGCTTAAGTTATTTACGGCATCTAGGACGATAGCGATCGAGTTCGTAACAAAGCCGACCACGGCTTTAAAAGCGACTAAAATCAAGTTAACGATAATCCCGAGAATACTAATTCGAATAATCTTTTTTGCTCTTTCCATATCTATATATTATAAAACATTTTCTGATTAATAGTAAGTCGGTTATGTATCGAAAGTTCAAATCTACCAAAGAAAAACTCTCCCTGATGGGAGACTTTTTCTTTGGTGCCCGAGATGGGACTTGAACCCATATGGAAGATTCCATTCGATTTTAAGTCGAACGCGTATACCAATTCCGCCACTCGGGCTTGATTGGAGGCACCGACCGGAATTGAACCGGTGTACGCGGTTTTGCAGACCGCTGCGTAACCACTCCGCCACAGTGCCACTGTTTTATTATATCATATAAAAAAATTGCTAAAGAAAAATGTACCCGTAAGTACATCTTTCTCCCTGTTTATACTTTCTAGGTGGACGAAATTATAGACAAAATAAATCTATACTCTACCCACCTCCGGCTCAGGCTTCTCTCAACGTTATCAAAGTCCGAACCTAACTTTATTTTAGCATGAGTATAATCTGAGTCAATATTGATTTTCATAATCTTTATGTTTTAATATTTTAGTCTTCAACAGGGGTGGTGAGGCGTTTTTCTATTGACTTTTTTCCGTTTTATTATTTTATTATTTTTATGTTTTTCGTGATTTTTTGTTATAATTTAATTATGAAATTTAAGAATCGTCTTTCTAAGTGGCTTGATGGATTTGTCCTTGCTGGAAAAGGGATCCTTCTTGCTATGCATCGAGTAAAATTTTGGGTCGTTTTTTTGATTGTTTTTTGTCTTTTCGGAACGCTAATGAACCTGCTTTCGAACGGTTTTTCTTCTTTTCAGCTGATGGGAGCTGTTGGCTTTTTTGGCTCACTTGAGATTATCCGTGATGCGTTTTTTGGAATTTTTGGGGTTAATAAAACGTTTTTAGATTGGCTTTTAGTGTTTTTAATTTCTTTGCTTCAGGGGCTTTTAATTTCTTTAATCGTTCTAGTATTTAAGATGAAGAAGAAAGCCAACTCAGAAAATATCGAAAGAGCTGGAATCGTTACTGGACTAGCGGTATTGGGAGCTGGATGTCCAACCTGCGGGACTGCATTACTTACACCAGTTATCGGAGCAATCTTCTCTGGTGGAAGCGCGATAGTCGGTACAGTTTCCTGGATTATTACATTAATCGCGATTCTAATCGCCGTTTTTGCTCTTCGAAAAATAGGGGAAGATACGTATGTTATAATAACAAGTGAAAAATATAGAAAGAAGAAAAAGGAGGAAAAAGATGGAGAGGGGAATTAGGATTGGTGTTCTTATTATAGTTTGTGGCGCATTTCTTGCGTTGATGTTTTTCAATATTATGAACAAGCCTCCGGTTTCTTCCAAAGTTTGGGACGAAGGGACTACGATTGGTGATCCAGATACAGCTACGCGCCATTACGTTCAATATGCGGATCTTGGTTGCCCATATTGCGATGTGTTCTCAAGACTTACAGTCCAAAATGAAGAAGATTTTAAAAACTATTTAGCTGAAAACCACATTCTCTTCGAAATTCGCCTTACTGATACGATTTATGAAAGTGCTGGCATTGATTTTTCTAGAGATTCAGCAATTGCGGCTTATTGTGCTAAGAGAGAAGGAAAATTTATTGATTATTACCATGCGGGCGTTATGGCGCTTTATGACGACTATCAATCAAAAGGCATTGGTGATTCAAAAACTTCGCCTATGATTACGGATATGCCAAAAGACTACTGGCTAGAAATCGGACATGAGATTGGTCTTTCTGAAAATTTTGATTCTTGCGTAAAAAATAAAGAAACTCTAGATGAGGTAAACGAAAACACCATTAAAGCAAGTCAATATATTTCTGGTCTACCATATTTCCAATTTGAAGAATTCAAACAATCAGGTTTTGACAATAATTGGGACTATAAATACGTAATTAAATATCTTGATGCTGGTCTAGGGAAGAAATAATTTTCTTAGCCTCAAAAAGAACAGTGGGCACTGCTGGCGGAGGCGTGAAATCAGTTGGTTTCAGTGGATATTTTATTTTGGTCTGGTATTTTTTAATGAGTTTTTGCCCGAGCTGAGAGGTATAATGACGGTCAGTATTAAGAAGTTTCAAAGCAAATTGTTTTTGGAGAATTAGATAAAAACTTTCTGGCGGATTTTCGCTTTCAAGAAGTTTATGAACAATCTCTGAACTAAGATGAAAAGGTGGGTTTGAGAATACTTTATAAGGTTCATCGGGTAAATCCATTGTCAGGAAATCTTCTTCAAATATTTTGACATTTTCAATTTTAAATTTTTCGAGATTTTTCCTGAGCTTTTCCGCTGTTTCATGATCTGGCTCAATTGCCCAAATTTCGCGCGCTTTTTTCGAAAGCGCAAAAGTAATCACACCAGAGCCCGCGCCAATATCGAGAACGAGATCGCGTTTTTTAATATTTGAATGGCCAACAAGCATCAAAGCGAAGCGTGGATTTTTTAGAAAATGTTGAGAGAGTTGGTGTTTACGCATCTAAAGGAGTTTTTTCGCCAGTTTCAAGATTTTTCTTTATCAATTTTTTCGTTTTTACTTCATCTTCGCCAACAACAACTGCAAATTTGGCAATTTTGCCAGCATGGTTGAATTTGTCGCCAAGTTTTTTCCCAGAGAAGATAATGTCGACTTTTTTGCCTTTTTTTCGGAGTTTTTCAGAAAGTTCAAATGAATATTCAAATTCGTTTTCAGAAAGTGGTAAAATCGCAAAATCGATTGGCTTGTGTTCAGATTTATTAATTAAGTTGTTTTCGTTCAAAACGTAGAAAAGACGTGACAACCCAATTGACCCGCCCACGCCTGGGAAAGATTGGTCGGTAAAGTGGCCAGCAAGGTTTTCATAACGACCGCCACCACCAATTGCGCCAATATATTTATAGTCTTTTAAATAAGCTTCAAAGACAGTTCCGGTGTAATAATCGAGCCCACGAATAATCATCATATCAGCGATTGTTTTATCTTTCATTCCCTGCTTTTCAAGAAGTCGAAGTACAAAAAGTAATTCTTCTACACCCGTTTCAAAGGTTTCATTACCGAAATCAAAATCTTTGAGTTTCTTTTCGACTTCTGAACTATTTCCGTGAATATCAATAAATGCCAATACTTTTTCAACTGCATCATCACCGATTTTCAAATCTTCTAGAGCTTCTTTAGTTGTTTCTGGTGGAACTTTTTCGGCGTGGTCGATAATTCCAAAAATCTCTTCCGATAAACTTTCAAGGGCAAGCGCTTCGAGGAAGCCAGAGAGAATTTTGCGGTTATTGATACGAATAATTGGGTCTTTTAGTTTTAATTCTTGGAGTGTCGAAAAATAAGTCGAGATAACTTCAGCGTCGTAGGCGATTGGTAAGGTGTTTCGGCCAATAACATCAATATCGCACTGATAGAACTCGCGAAATCTTCCTTTTTGAGCACGTTCGCCACGAAAGTTTCGGCCAATTTGAGTAACGCGAAACGGAAAAGCCAAATCATTTTCGTGTTCGACAACGTAGCGAGCTAAAGGAACAGTGTGGTCAAAGCGCAAAGCCTGATCGGCATCATCGGCAGTTTCGGCGGTTTTAAAAACTTTGTAGATTTGTTTCTCGGTATCTCCGCCAGCTTTAGCGAAAAGAATTTCAGAACGGTCAATGGTCGGAGTTTCGATACTTTGGAAACCATGAGAATGATACACTTCGGAAATTATGTTTTTCATATTGTCGAAAGCGACTTGGTCTACAGGTAAAAATTCCTGCATCCCAGAAATTGGTGAAGTATTTAGTTTTCTCATAACCATATTATAACATATCTGTTGAATTTTTCTTTTTTATGATATAATGGGTTGAGTGGCTCTGTAGCTCAGTTGGTAGAGCAGAGGCCTGAAGAGCCTTGTGTCGTTGGTTCAAGTCCGACCGGAGCCACCAAATTAGACTTTTGAGTCAGAATGCCCGCAAGGGTGTTCTTTTTTAATCTGAAAATGAGTGGCATTTGAGCGGTTCCAAATTTTTCGCCGTCATAGGTCAACCCGACTGGAAAAAGTCATTTCTGGAACCGGAAGCGAATTTCTGGCTCTTTTATGTCATTGAGCGTTTGCTTCAAATCTACAAGCTTATCAAGGCCAAACTCTAGTAATTCGGCAGCATTGCTATTCTGTGATTTGAGTGTCAATAACTCACTTTTAGCTTCTAGCTCTCAAATAACTAAGGCCCCAGATTGCTGGGGCTTTTTCATTAGAAAAGGCTGCGTAAAAACGCAGCCTTGTAAATTTAAGGAGGGTGGGCGGAGTTCTAATTCCAAGCCCAAAATACTTTGTCGAATTAACGCTCCTGGCCCAATTATGTAACTGGGAAACGTTTTTAAAGAACTCCTGTTACCCCTTTTTCGTGGGCAGTTTCTTGCCTTTTCACAGAGCAATGCGCCCCCTACACCCTCTACGAAGGCATTCGGCGCACTCGGATCTGTGAGCATTCGCCCACGTCCTTATTATACACCATATACCCATGTTTGTCAAGTTCTTAAGGTTTTTCCCTGTTTTTATGATATAATTATAGTCATGCGACTCGTTATTGATAAATATGAGGCTTTTACTGATAAAAAAATTAAGAAACCCCTTAAAATTGTCTTAATTTCTGATACTCACCTAGCAAAAAACAAAATGTTGTTCGAAAAAATTAATCTAAGGTCAACATTAAAAGGTATAGAAAAAATTAAAAGTATCGATTTTTTTGTTTTAGATGGTGATTATGTAAATACGGCAAAGGATTATCTTGATAACGATACATTTAACTTCTTCGTTGATTTTATCAAAAAACTAGCAAAAATCGCACCTGTGATTATGGTGAGAGGAAATCATGATTTGTATTTTCGCACGAATAGAACCGATGAGACTTATCGTCAACTGCAAAAATTAGATAATGTAACTTTGCTAGAAAATGAGCAGATTGATTTTCTTGGTTTAAGAATTACTGCATTTTTGCCACCACGCGAATCTTTCCATGCAACAAAATACGGACGTCATTCAATGCTCATTTCTCACGAGGATTTTAAAAAGAAGCATTTCGTTTTTAATGAAGAAGATTTTAATCTTGTTCTTACGCATTCTCCACTTAGTTTGTCGAACAAATATATGGAAGAAAAATCGAAAGATTTCTTCAAAAAGTGCGACGTGGTTCTTAGCGGACACATGCACAATGGTCTGATTTTTTCGAGGAATCTCGAATGGATTGTTAAAATGCTAAAAAACGAGAATTCAAAAAACCCATTTAAGAAAACGACAAAACGCTATGCTGACAGTGGTTTTTGGTATGTTTATAAAACTTTCTTTTTGATTCGAGGGTGTCGTGGCGCAAGGTATTTTGGATTAAATAACAATACTGTTTATTTACCTAGTTCAAAAGAATATTCACCATTAAAACTTTATGACCACAAAAACGAATCAGTACAGATTATTACAAAAGCCGTCAATAAATATGCGGTGATTCCGTTTTATGTCGGACGACCAAGTGTTGTTGAGCTAAAAATCACGCCTATTACCCCTAAAAACTGATATAATTATAGTATGAATAGAGTGCCATTAGCGGAGAGAATGCGTCCAAAAACCTTGGCCGAAGTTTTAGGTCATGAGGATATTATTGGTGATGGAAAAATTTTAACAGAAATTGTCAGAAAAAAAGAACCGACTAACTTAATTTTTTGGGGACCTCCTGGAACTGGAAAAACTACATTGGCCAAAATTATAGCGAACGAGTTTGATGCTGATTTTGTAGAAATTTCTGCTGTAACGAGCGGGAAAAAAGATATTGAAGTGATTGTTGAGCGCGCAAAACAAAACTGGAATTTGAAAATTCGCACCGTATTATTTGTCGACGAAATCCATCGTTTTAATAAGTCACAACAAGATGCGTTTTTACCACATGTTGAATCGGGATTAATTACTTTGATTGGTGCAACAACTGAGAATCCGAGTTTTGAAATTATTGCGCCACTTCTATCTCGTTCAAGAGTTGTCACTGTTTCTATATTAAGTAAAGAAGCAATTATTGAAGTTTTAAAGCGCGCAATCAAAGCCGAGAAAGCGACAAAAAGAGTTTCGAAAAAGGCAATTGATTATCTTGCAGAACTTTCTGGCGGTGACGCCAGAACGGCGCTAGGAAATTTAGAGCTAGCTTTGAATCTTGCGGAAAAAGTTGATGAAAACGTTGTAAAAGAAGCTGCTGGTAAAAAAATTCCTGGTTATGACAAAAAAGGTGATAACCATTATGATACGATTTCAGCTTTTATTAAATCGATGCGCGGAAGCGATACGGATGCGGCACTTTATTATTTAGCGAGAATGGTAAATGCCGGAGAAGACCCAAAATTTATTGCAAGACGTATGGTGATTTTTGCTTCAGAAGATATTGGGCTAGCTGGAAATGGCGCACTGAGTCTCGCAACGGCATGTTTTCAAGCGGTTGAAAGAGTTGGAATGCCAGAAAGCGAACTTATTCTTGCACATACGGTCGTGGCACTTTCAAAATCAAAAAAGAGTCGCGCGACAACTGATGCTTGGTATAAAGCAAAGGATGTCGCAGGAAAAACTCCGAATTTACCAGTGCCGATTTGGCTTAGAAATGCGCCGACAAAAATGATGAAAGAAATGGGATTTGGCAAAGGTCAAAAATGGGAAGCAGGCTTCCATCTTGACAAAAACTATATGCCAGAAGGATTAGAAAACGAAAAGTTCTTTGAAGGTTAATTACAGCTCGTTTTGTCTAAAAGATTTTTAACTCGACCTGAAGCTTTCAAATAATGCTCTAAAGAGTCATAATTTCCATCGTTATATTTTCCAAGTGCGATTTCCTTTGCAACTTCTTTTCCGACATAACGAAAATGCCAAGTTTCATAAAGACCCGTTGTTCCGTTCGTATCAACATTAACTGGTGCGCTCATTGAGCCACCAGCCCAAGAAGAAACAAAGCGATCAATAAAGCCATATTTATATGAATTTTGGTGTAGCCAAATCCATTCTGGATGCGATTCGAGATAGTCGGTATCGAGCAAACCACCATACGCATCATCGACAAGATCGCATGTATAACCAGTGTGATGGTCGGAAGTACCCGTCGCGTAGCAAAGTCGACCACAATTTGTTCCCTCGGAGCGAAAACAAGAACGCGTAGTGATTTCGTGACCTGGATAATCTTTTTTGTAATCATTTAGCATTTCATTTAAGTTCACAGCTGCTTCGGGGTCAAGTAAAGGAATCCCATTATACTCATTCCCTTCTTTAATACCATAAAGCTCGGTAATATTAACTAGCTGAGTTTTTCGCTGAGCAATAAAGTCAGTCGAAACAGTAAAATTCGGATTTATGAGCATTAATTTACCAAAAGATGTGGTGCAGTTTTCATTTTTGATGGTTGGAGTTTCGACTAAAGTTTCAGGTTTTTGTTCCTGATCTTCATCCAAACTCGAATTTTCATCTGTTATTTCTGTTTCTAAGTTTTCACTAAAATCACTCAATTCTTCTTCTGAGTTTTGACCAATTTCCTCAGTTTCCTGAGCCGAATTTTCACTAAACTCTGTTTTGTTTTTGACTAAATTCGCAATTAAGATGGTCGAAGCAATCATTATAACGAAGACTAAAATGAGGATTAGACGACCTCGAATTTTTTTATTTTTCACCTAAAAATGCTCCTGACTGGCGCGACCAAAGCTTGTTATAGGCGCCATTCTTTTTTAGGAGTTCTTCGTGAGTTCCCTGTTCAACAATTTTGCCGTTGTCTAAAACAACGATACGATCGAGATTCGCCACCGTGGAAAGGCGGTGGGCGATAACAATAGAAGTGCGATTTTTCATTAAGTTATTTAAAGCAGACTGAATTAAAGCTTCGGACTCAGAGTCGAGCGCAGAAGTGGCTTCGTCTAAAACTAGGATTGGCGCATCTTTTAAAATAGCGCGAGCAATTGCGACACGCTGGCGTTGTCCGCCAGATAGTTTTACGCCACGTTCACCAACGAGCGTATTGTATCCGTCTGGAAGATCTTTAATGAATTCTTCGGCATTAGCAAGTTTAGCGGCGCGTTCAATTGCCTCCATCTTAGAATCCGGTTTAGCATAAGCAATGTTTTCAGCGATTGAACGATGGAAGAGTGCCGTTTCTTGTGGAACGTAGGCAATGTTTTCACGCAAAGATTTTTGGGTTACTTTTCTAATGTTTTGGCCATCAATCGTAATTTCACCAGCATTAACGTCAGCAAAACGGAGCAAAAGTTTCGTCAGTGTAGTTTTGCCAGAGCCAGAAACACCAACAAGGCCAACGCGTTCTCCTGGTTTAACTTCTAGAGTGAAATTACTAAAAATCGATTGTTTGGCTTCGTGATGTTTGAAGCTAATGTTATTAAATTTAATCTCGCTATTTTTGATTTCTAATTCTTTCGCTCCCTTTTCATCAATAACTTCATCTTCAAGGTCGAGAATCTCAGTCATTTCGTAAGCATCGCCAAAAACCTTATTCATGTGTTTAAAGATATGGTTAACATCCCAAAGTTCTCCTAGAATTTGTTGTGAGTAGTTAAAAATTAAAATTAGGGTAACGACTGGGAATCCAAACCAAATTGCGCCAAAAATTAAGAAGAGATAAACAGCGCCGTTTATACCAATATTCACACCGCTAAACATTACGTCGCGTTTTAAAGTCGCGCGCATTACGTTGAAGCTAGCATTCAACGTTGCTCTTTGGAAATTTGCGTAGCGATGATGCTCGTGAGTTTCGCGTGCGTATGATTTGACGGAGTTAATGTTGGTAATAGAATCGGCAAGTTGACCGGTTTGGCGAGAGTAGGCGGATGCTTCTTCTGTGTTTAAATGGGAAATGTTTTTTGAGGTTAAACCAGAAATTAGTACGTAAATGATAATAAACACCAAAAGGACAATTGAATAAATCGGCGCGAGTGGCCAAAGAATTACAAATACGGAAATCATAAGGGTCAGCATTGGAAGAATGTCCCAAATAATCAAATCCATAAAGCTTTCAAAGGCGCTTGTAAATTTGTTAGTTTGAGAAACAAGTGAGCCAGAAAATCGATCGTTATGAAATTGCATTGATTGCGAACATACAGTATCGAAACACTTGGTCGCAAGGTTACAAATGGCTTTTAGTTCCATCTTCCAACAGAAATAAAGTCTGAGTTTTTCTAAGATAAGACTGTTGACCATATAAATCGCCAAGAAAATTCCAACTTCTGGCAGAAGCTCGGAATAGATTTGTTCCTGTGTTATTCCTTCGGAAATCTTACCGATGATGTCGGCAGAATAATAGACTGTCAAAACATTTCTGATTAGAATTACGACTGGAGACAAAAACAAAAATCCAAAAGAATACCCTTTATATCTTTTTATTTCTTGGAAGAAATAATGAAGGGTTCTCTTCACGTTAGTTTTTTTGCTTGATTTTGACATAAAAATATTGTATCACATGTTTTTCTTGGCTTGCAAGATATTTTCCCTAAAAAGTGTTATAATCTATTGGTAATAACTAAACGGAGAAATATATGGCAGACTTTAATAAAGTTCTTACCCCTGGGGATTACAAAAACGGTGAGCTTAATGTAGTGATCGAGATTCCAACTGGCTCAAACCATAAAATCGAATGGGATCGCGAGCATGCTTGTTTTATGCTTGATCGCGTAGAGCCAATGGCCTTTGCTAAGCCTTGCAACTATGGCTTTATTCCTCAAACTATCGACGAAGATGGTGACGAGTTAGATGTTCTTATGATTACTGATCAACCACTCACCACTGGTATTTGGATGAAAGCCAAAATCCTTGGCGTAATGAAATTCGTTGATGGTGGCGAAGTTGATGATAAAATTATTTGTGTACCAGCTGATGATAGAAATAATGGCGACGCTTACCAAAAACTCGAAGATTTGCCAAAACAACTCATTAAACAAATTGAGTTCCACTTTAACCACTATAAAGACCTGAAAAAACCTGGTACAACTGAGGTTAAAGAATTTGCTGGCCTAGATGTTGCGAAAAAAGTTGTCGCCGAGTCAATCGCGCGCTATGAAGACGCACATCCAGAACTGAAAGCTAAGAAAAAATTGGATGAAGTTGCGAATGATGCAAAAGAAGCTCTCGAAAAAGGGGTCAAGGCCGCAAAAAAAGCAATCAAAAAATAAGTCAAGAGAAAAAATAACCTCCCGCGGGAGGTTATTTTTGTTGAATGATTATTTCTTGATGATTTTGATTTTGCCAACAAGTGGAAGATCTTTAACCTTGCCGGTGCAAGCATAGACAATGCCCATGATTGAGACAACGCCGATAAAGATATAGCCAGCAGCGCTAATAAGACCGAGCCACCAAGGGGTTGCGTAGCCAACGAAATATCCATAGAGATAAATTGGCTCATGAATAACGCTTGTTAGAATTGTTATCAAAACACCCCAGGCAACATCAACAATAAGAAGGTTCAAACCTCTGATTGCGTGTGCACGAACATATTTGTTATCTTTGTATGCAAAATAAGGAATGAGAGCGAGAAGGCCAAGATATGAAAGCCATGCGACTCCTTTTCCATCTTTGATTTCTTTATCTGTATATTTGCCTTCAGCTTTTGGAGCTGGAGTTTCTTTTTTTGGGGCTGCCTTTTCTTCTGGCATATTTTCTCCTTTGTTAGAATTATAGTTTTAATATATATTATTTAAGCTAACTCGTCAATGTTTATGCGAACCTGTTCAGTAGTGTCGCGATCACGGACGGTAACGGTGTTGTCTTCTAGAGTATCAAAATCTACTACAACGCATTTTGGTGTACCGATTTCATCTTGCTTGCGATAGCGTTTACCAATGTTACCAGAATCATCCCAAGTGACATTCGTGTATTTCTCACGAAGCTTCTGATAAACTTCTTTAGCTTTTTCTACAAGTTCTGGCTTATTTTTGAGAAGTGGTGAAACACAGAAACGGTATGGTGCGAGATGCTCTGGAAGTTTAAGAACAACGCGACTATTACCATCAATTTCATCCTCAGTATAGGCCGTAGAAAGTACGGCGAGAAAGAGACGTTCAACGCCCATAGATGGCTCGATTACGTGCGGAACGATGGTTTCGCCGGTGTTTTTGTCGCGATATTCCATAGATTTACCGGATTCTTTTTCAATGTTTTTAAGATCAAAATCAGTGCGATAGGCTAGACCCATCAATTCTTCTTCACCGTTTGGATAATTAAACATAAAATCAACGGTGCGTTTACTATAATGGGCACGATCTTCGGGGGCGACTTCAAGAAAATTAATATTATCGATATTTAGCCCCATGCGGGTTTTTAGGAAATTCTTAAAATCGTTTAGGACGTTTTCGAACTCAGCTTCCCAAGAATCTGGATGAACAAAATATTCGAGCTCGAGTTGAGAGCATTCGCGATCTCTTAAAATAAAATCGCGTGGAGAAATTTCGTTTCTGAAGGCTTTTCCTTCTTGAGCGATAGCAAACGGTAGATTCGGATAAATGGTGTCGAGAACGTTTTTGTAATTCGTAAAGATACCTTGGGCAGTTTCTGGACGAAGGTAGGCAGTATTTTTCTCGGCGAGTTCTGGGTTATTAGACGTATCTTCTGGTAAAACGGCGCCAACGTGAGTTGAAAACATCATATTAAATTTGCGGATTTCGCCCCAATTTTCTTTGCCACAAACTGGGCATTTGGTGTGAGTGGCGAGGAATTCTTCGGTAGTGACGGATTCGGAAATCCCTTCGGCGATTTTATCGGCACGAAAACGAGATTTACATTCTTTGCATTCCACAAGTGGATCTGCAAAAGTATCTAAATGGCCAGAAGCTTTCCAGGTGCGGGGGTTCATAAGAATTGCAGCATCAACACCATAGACATTGTCTTTTGAGTCGACAAAGTAATGCCACCATTCATTTGTGATTTTCTTTTTTAGCATAACACCGAGCGGGCCAAAGTCCCAAGTGCCTGCCATACCACCATAGACCTCACTCCCTTGAAAAATAAAGCCACGGCGTTTACAAAGACTTACAATATCTTCTAATTTTGACATATTTATCCTTAGTTATTTTTAATATTATAACATAATCTCAACTATCGATGGACAGCAAAAAGGCTTCTAGAAGAAGCCTTTTAAAAGTTCTGGGTTTTCGCGTAGTTTTTCGTCATAGCTACGATTTTCAAGCGCCATCTCCATCAGAGTGTCATGTTTTCTCATATGAGCTAACGCCATAGCAATTTGAAGTATCTTTTCTTTGCTAGTTTCTCTGACGCCAAAGTTATCTCCAAAGTCTATATAACAGTCATTCTCCTCTGCGTGGATTTTTACTTCAATACCATCTTCAAATTGATCGCCATAAATACAAAAGTGAATTATTCCGTCAGATTTTACAATAATTTTCTTTCCGCCACGGCGGAAAACATAAATCGTATCTTCGTTTTTCGGAAAAGTTATTTCGTAATATCCAAGATCCTTAGCATAATCTGCAAGAAGAAAAGTATTATTTTTGAAGTATTTTTCTGATTTTAAATCCTTAAAAACATCATGCTCAACTAAATCTTCTTGAAACAATTCAATTATATTCGCAACTATTTCGTCTGTTTGTTTTACAATAACTTCTAGATCTGACCAAAAGATGAACAGCACTAATCCCGCTGAAATTATCAACGAAAAAATGAGCATAAAAAAACGCTTCAACTATTTCAACCCCTTTCAATGTACTTGTTTTTTGCACTAAAAATATCTTACCATAAAATTCAAAAAAAACAAGTTAGATTTTGTTGATGGCCTTTGCGATATAAAGAATTGATGGCACAATAATATCGGTGTTTTCTACTCTGAGTACAGTCTTCAGTTCTGACGAAAGAATAAGACGCATCATTTTTATTTCTTTTTCGCCAATATTGCCACCACGTTGTGGGCGAAGTGCTGATTCGCGATTATCCCAAACATACATTGTTTTTTCGTCTAGAGCATTTTCATCGACGTCGCGATATAAGTTTATTTGTTCGCCATTTAGTCGGGCAAGATTAAACCAAAACCAAGCTTCAATTAGGCCGAGCTTATTAGTTGAATTTAGAGCGCTAAGAGCTTGGTGTGCCAAATTAAAATAGTCTGGCCCGTCGATATTATCTGCGCTTTTATTAATTTGTTTTAGAAACAATGAACCAAGCTCTAATTTATTTAAGTCTACTGGTATTTTGTCGTAATATTCGAGCATTTTGGCGCTTGTTAAAGTGTGTAAATCGTTGTTTCTGCCTTCGTAATAAGTGATGTCGCTGACGCAAAAAAGTTCAATTCCTCCAGCTAGTTTCGACTTCTCCTTTCTAACGCCATGGGCAATTACACTAATCACGCCATTTTCTGTTAAAAGGTTTAATATTCGGTCTGACTCGCCATAATTAGTTCTTCTTAAAACAATTGATTTAGTGCGAATATCTTTTAACATAGTTTTCTACCTCCTTAGGTGTTAATGTGTCTTTATTTAAAACTCCAACTACGCCATAGTCTGACAAATCTTTTCCTTTTAGGTTAAGTGAACTAATAACTACAACGGGGATTTTTGATGTGTCGCTATATGACGCAAGCTCATTTAAAAATGTAAAGCCGTCTGGGCCAGTCAAAAGAATATCGAGAAAAATTAGATTCGGGAAATCTTTGTCAATTTGGCCCATAGCTTCAATAGCGTTAGAAAAAATCTTTGAGTTTTCGTCTCTACAATATCTTTTAATGCATTTTGCAAAATCTAAATCGTCTTCAATTATATAGATCATCAGAATAGTCTCGCTTGATTAGAAATTGGCAGATCAACAAAAAAACTTGTTCCGTCGCGGTGGCGAATCGCACCAACTTCCGCATTCATGTAACGCGAAAACTTCGTAGCAATATAGAGCCCAAGACCTGAAGAACCTGGGCGCATAGCTATAGATGTTGGGCATTTGATCCAGCCACGTTTCATTTCGCGCCAAACATCCATCGGAAGAGCAGGACCAAAATCACGGATTTTGACTCGCACTTTGTCGTAGTGATCAGAAATTTCTAGTCTGCTCATTGTTTCTTCCGTAGAATAATGAACAGCGTTTAGACAAAAATTATAGATAACACTAAAAAGAAGGTTGCGGTTCGCAACGACAAGACGAGAGTTGTTGGAATATTTTACTTTTAAATCACGGTTGTTGAAACGGAAAAGATAAGTAAGCTCTTTAATAACATCGTCACAAACAGCGCGGACTGAAACAGGCTCCATTTCAAAAAGCCCATCTTCAAGATGTGCAATTTTGGTCAAATCGTTAACTTGGCGAATGGCACGCTCAGAAACACTAATCATTTCTGTACGGATGTTACTTGTTTCTTTTTGATCAGCAAAATCTAAAGAAAAGGCGAGCTGACGCAAAATTGACAGCGGGGCTTTTAATTCGTGCGCTGCAACAAGAATACCATTTACCTCACTCTCCATGAGGATAATTATAACACAATGTTATTCTTTGAATGTAACTGAACTTAAAACTTTATTAAAATCATTTACAAATAATCTGGTTGCATCAGTACGCAAAATAACGGTTTTATCACGAATTTTAAACAAGGCAACTTTAATTTCTTTTCCATTTTCGAGCGTACCTTCATAAACATCGGCATAATTTTTATTAGTATTTATTGGGATAACATTGTGTGTAAGCACACCGCTTTGAACACTGTTATTGTATGGAACAATAGCGTCTTCATAATTTTGTTTTTTAATATTGATTTTTAGAGCAAAAATTGTTGCGTCAGTAATCGGACCGATGCTTCTTGGATGCATATAAGCTTCGTAGTCGCTCTGACTATCCGAAGCATCATTGACAATATAAAATGACCAGGTGCGAGGATATTCGAAGTGCAAATCACCATAATCTTCTGGGCCTGCAAACTCAAGTGGCGGATTTTTTTCTACTTCTTCGAGTTCGGTGGCATATTTATCTTTAATTTCCAGCTCACGTTTAGCGACTGTCGTAGCAACGGTGTTTTCATATTTGCTGTTTAAATTGGCCCACTCAAGGTATTTCCAAACGAATAAAATAATGAATATTATGGCGATAACCGCGAGTAGACCGATCAAGATACCCTTTAGTTTTCCCTGGCGTTTGTCTGGTAAGACACTAGTACTAACCGGCTGATTTGGATAAGGGTTGGTTTCTTGGGTTGAAGTAGGATTTGCGCCAGCATTTGGATCAATGTTTACAAATTGAGAAACTGGCTTTGGTTGCGAATTTTGATTCGGAAACATACTATTATTTTAACATAAGAGTTTTATTATTTCTAGCTAAAATCTTCGGAAAGAATTGTGATTTCATTTTTTAGATTATTTAAATCAGTTTCAATCTCTTTTGTGAGTTTTATTGCTTTTTTATAGTTCTCGGAAGCCTTCTCTAATTCGAAATCTTCACCATAGAACCATTCGATGTCTCTGTTTAGTCTTTCGATTTTTTGATTAATTGTTTCTTTTTCTGACATTTTTTACCTCTGTTTCAATTATTTTATCAAATGTTGTAATTTTTACAACATTTCCCGGAGAGAGATTGCCATTTAAGATAGCGTAACCCTGTTTTAGAACGGATTCTGGATTCAAGGCGTTTAAAATCTTTTCTTTTTCTTTTAGATAGTTTAATTCTAAGTCGATTTTTGCGAGAATTTGATCATAAATATCAGAGGTTCGTTCTTTGCCATCGATAATTTCCTGATTAATTTTTTCTAAAATATACGATTTTAAGACAAGAATTTTTTCCTCAAGACGTAAAGCTTCGGCTTTTTTATCTTTCGAGAGGATTTGAGCAACGTTTGATGGGGTTGAACCGACTATATCTGCAGCTAAATCACAAAGTGATACGTCCACTTCGTGTCCAATTCCTGTAACCACTGGGATTTTACTAGCCGAAATAGCACGTACAAGATTTTCGTCGTTAAAGACAGCTAGGTCATCCGCAGAACCACCACCTCTGATAATTGCAATAATCTGAACTTCGTTTTTTTCGTTAAAATATTTTAAAGCCCTGATTATCTGATCTGAAGCGACGAGACCTTGGACTTGAGTTTTTGCAACTTTGATTTTTAGGCCACCCCATCGTTCATTTAAAATCTTTACAAAATCTGCATAGCCAGCTGCTTCTGGGCTTGAAATAACACCTATCTTCTCAAGATTTTCTGGTAAAGGTCTTTTCTTTTCTGGGTCAAAAAGCCCTTCTTTTTCTAGCTTTGCTTTTAAAAGTTCGAAAGATTTTTTTATGCTACCTTCGCCGACTGGCAGAATATTTTGAACCGTGAAAGAAAACTTTCCCCATTTTGTTAGCTTCGGAACGCCTTTCACAGCGATTTTCATGCCATCTTCAAGCGGAACTCGAAGCTGAAATACTGACAAAAAGCAGTTTAGGACTGATTCGTCGTCCTTGAGATCAAAGAAAACCCACTTTCCTTGATTAACTTTAAAACTAGAAACTTCGCCAACAACAGTAACTCCAGAATAAGAATATTCTAGATTCTGATTCAATGTGTCAACAAATTCAGAAACGGAGAGTTTGAATTCAGGCTGCATAGTTTTATTTTAACATGTTGATAAAAAACACTGTTAAAGTATTAGTTTTATTTTT
>JAFWNF010000001.1 GCA_017510445.1 Candidatus Saccharimonadota bacterium | reverse complement strand
GCCTGCGTGAGTGGGTTTTCCGTGGACGCGCGTTTCCTGCGCATTACGCCACGTTTTACGCGCTCCCCAGGTTGCCACCCAAACGCTCCATTTTCTTTTGCAACTTTTTGAAAGGGCAACGTTGCACGCCACGCCACCGCCCTAAAAACTGTGACGGCGTTCAGCCGACACAGTAAACCGCCCACGGCGTACAGGGCTAAATGCCCTGTACGCCGTGTTTTCTTACTCGTAAGGTAGCGCGTGAGGAACTAAAAGCAACGTCGCCACAGTTTTTGATGACTTCCGCCTCGTTATTGAGTTTTGCCAATAATGCTCTTTGGTGAAGAACCGCGTGACTTTCGAATGATTCCCATAAAAATATTCTACTTCGTAGATTCTGAATCCGCGCCTTGTTATGGGACAGGTGTTGCCGTCGTATTTGAACGCCGTCCACACGCGTGAATCTGCGAGACTGCAAAGCCCCTGCAAATCCGTTATGAGGATTTTTCCCGACTGATTGAGGGTATTTTCCCAGAAAAGCACGTAACCAAGCTTTACCGCCGAAACGAGCAATTCTTCCGCACTCGGAGCGCGCGCGCCGTCTACTGCTTTTATGACAGAATAAACTTCTTTGAAAAGTGAACAGCCGACATTGTTTTTTGAAAGTTCCTCTTTCGCGTCCTCGATTGTGATGTCCTTGCGGATTTTTGCGTCTATTACGTCGTAAACGTGCGCTTTCTTGCCGTTTTTAATGCGTGAGCCTGTACTGCAATTTTCTGTATTCTTCATAAACTTTTCTCCAAATTATTTCACATTGTTTTTTTTCTGCAGGGAGTAATTTCTCCATTTTGTCTAATTGCTCTTGCAGGTCCAACGAAAACGGACAACCTTTGCAACCTGTGCGTTTGAAGTTGTAGGGCGGTGCGTACAGCTCGCAAACTTCGAGCGACTGCTCTTGTATAAACCACTCCACGAACTCTGAACTACACGGAAAGAGCGGATGAAATTTCTCAAGCACGCTTTTGTTTTTGCTTGAAAAAGTTGTACAACCGCTCATTGATTGGCGAAGCCCGCCCTCGGCTTGTCGAACGCCTGTAATGATTATTGGGCGTTTGTTTGCCACGCTCCATTTTTTCGCGGGTTCTTTTTTCATCTTTTTACAGCACTTATCCGAAACCTTAAACGGAAAATCTGCCGTGAACGTTCCGACAAGTGCCTTCGGGCAAAGAAAATGTGTTTTGTCGCCGTTTCCGAGGTAGTCCGAAACCGTTTTTGTAAATCCGCTCCGCTGAAACACCGCCATTTTCTGCGCGTGTTCTTTTGACTTAAACGGATATCCGAACTCTTCGAGCGTCGCGCGTATGTTGAGCGTTGGGGGGATTATGACAACCCTTTCGTCCTGCGACGCTTTTTTTTGTACAAACTTTACAATTGCGCTGTATTCGATGCCTGTGTTTATGAACACGCGCGGGATTTTGTTACCTGGGAGCGCAAGGTCGATAAGTTTTGAACATGCTACAGAATCTTTGCCACCGCTGAATGAAATGTACGCGTTCTGAAGCAGATTGTATTCTCCGTTTATCGCTTTGATTTTTGCGATTCTGTCGCAAAGTGTGAAGTTATTTTCCGTCATTTTTGATTCTCCTTATTGTTTCTGTTGACGATATGCGGGTATTGTGGGTTACGACGGCTAAAAGCTTCGTAAGCTGTCGTAATTTCTTTACTGCGGTCTCTAAAATGTCTTTTCCAATACTTGTCAAACGCTTCTTTCGCGGATTTTTTTGTATTTCCGAAACATTCTTCGAGTTTTTCATCGTCGCCGTTCAGATAGATTTCTTCCATGAACGAATAAAGCCATGCGTCCTTACTTTTCGCTCGCTTTACTAAACGTTGTGGAAGTCTCAAAAAGCTCGCAATGGCTTTTATTCTGCTTTTTACCGTGAGTTCTGAATTGTGAATCTCCATTTTTCTACTCCTATTTTTTTCGTGAACAGTTCCACGTTGTTTTTTATTTTACAGGATTCTGTTTTTTTGAACAAATAAAAAAGTTGTTATATTTTCCCTCTCTGCGAGAAAGCGTACTGCATTGGCGAAGCCTACGCGGTGACCGCAGGACGAAGCAAAAACGAGCGTTACATTGCTTCTTTTTTGCTCCTCGACTGACCGCGCATTTTTTCGAGCCACCCTTTCGGCGCACGCTCCAATTCCCCGTTGAATATCGCGTCTAATTCGCCTGTAGCGTCATTTGTTGCCTGTCCTCTAATAATCTGCACGAGTGCGTTTGGATTTGGAGAACAAAACCAATCGTCTTTTCCTGTCAAAATGTAATCGCAGAAATGCTTTACAATACAGCCACCACAGCCTAACGGCTTGCACTGTCTTTTTAATGCACCGAAAAGCACGTCGTTACCCATAAGTTTATCTTCCTGGATTTGTTTTACTGCTTTTGAGACGGCACGGTCGCCTATTACCATGTGTTTACCACACGTTGCTTCTACCACCTTAGTACAAAGCTTTATCAAGAACGCCTGACGGCGAGAATCATCTGCGAGATAGTTGTCAATTTCCGCTTCCGAGGGGTACGTTGATTCGAAATCTTCTTTCACAACAAACGACGAGACAATTTCTTTTTTTGGGGCGCGTGTTTCCGGGTGCAGGATTTCGTAAACCTTGCGGTGCTTACGGCGGATTTCTGTTTGCTCTTCCGCTGACATTGAGAAATCTGTCGCTATTTCCTCTACTCTCTTACGGAGCTTCTTTTCCTTGTATTCGAGATACTTCATTTTGTCGTCAATTTTGCAGGCTTTTACATAATCGCGTAATGCGTCGCTCTGCGTCATGCGGACACGTCGCTTACCTGCGAGTTTTGGCAGAAGAATTGTTTGGAGCATTTTTTTATTTTCGGGAGACAGTGCCTTTTGTGGGTCGGCGATATCTTCTAAGTCGGCTGTCGTCGATTTTGAAATGTATTTTGATAGGTAGTTTTTTGTACCTGTAGAATATGGCTTCTTTATAGCAAATATTCTTGATATAGAGCGTTTATGTACGAAATCTTTGAAGCTACATTTATAGAGTTTTTTATTACAAGGTAGTTTTTCCCAATCCTCGCCGAATGGTTCATTGCTATAA
Source organism: Candidatus Saccharimonadota bacterium (assembly GCA_017510445.1). GTDB lineage: Bacteria > Patescibacteriota > Saccharimonadia > Saccharimonadales > Saccharimonadaceae > Nanosyncoccus. The sequence continues at coordinate 7,615 of JAFWNF010000001.1, read as the reverse complement.
AACAGAATATGAATGTGCGGATATCCTTTCTTTGTCGCTTCGTTCACTCCTACGTACGCAACGTTATATTTATGACGAACTGCTTCAAGAAATGTCTTTACCAAATCCGACCACATTTTCCACGCTTCAATTATGTCTTTTCCGTATTTTTCCACGTCGTAAGTAAGAGTGACAAATGCCGAGTATTTATAGTTTTTATCGAAAAAGTCGCAAGTGTGCTTTAGGGTTTTTTCGAGATTCCTATTATATGGTGTCGCGAAAACGTCGCGCCCCTCGATTGTTTGAATAGAGTATTTGTCATTGTGAATAAAAATATAAGGAATCTGTTGAATCAAATCAGAACAAACGCCCTGTAGCAATTTGTCCGGGATTCTTCCTTCGCGAGCGCACTTAAAAAACGCTGGGTAGATTTTTTCGTAGTCTTTCTTTTCGTTGTCCTTTTTCGGCTGTTTGTTCTCTGTGTAGCAAATGGGCATGTTGAACGCGCAATTTGATTTGTTGCCGAGGACGTAATCCCTTTTGAAGCTTCTGACAAGCCCCTCTTTTGTATAATTTGCATCTTGAAATCTGAATCCCTCGTTTGTATATTTCCCGAGGGTATACATGAAAGTATTTACTAATGCCTGCGGTATCTGTATATTCATATCGTCTTGCATACATATCAGCTTAATTCAGTTTCTGAATGCTGTCAATGAGATTCTCCTTAATCTCCATTTATTCCTTACCGCCATGCAACGTGGCAACCGCCCTTTGACCGGGCGGTTTTTTTTTGCCCCCAGGAACCCGCGCGTAACGTTGTGCGAAGCTTGCGACATTGCCTGTTTTTGTCAAAAAAAAAGCACCGCGCTTTTACGTTGCAGACTGCCTGCGAAGTAAAAGCGCGGTGACTTTTATTTTTCTTTCCTGCTCTTATCTAAAGTAATGGCGATTGAGCGTAATCTCTCCGCCCCATGCTTTGAATGTTGCCCCCTCGACTTTTATAAAAGTGTATGGCGGATTCCATTCTAGCGGTTCGAACGGATTGACCAATTTTATAATAAGGTCGCGGTTCTGCTCCGCCCATATCGCGACGCTAAGCGGAGTTGATTTCCACCCGGTCGGCGTTTGCCTGTACAAATGCCAAACGCCACCGTAAATGCGGAAATATGTTGTGTTCGCGCGAACTCTGATAAAGAGTGCCCCATTTTTCAGAATGACTTCTGGTTTATCCTCTGACAATGTTTCTTCTACCTTCATTGGTGACAACAGCGCGGTGTATTTGCGCCAATTGTTGTTTACTCGCTCCATGTTCCGTCTCCTACCGTTTTATTTGCAAATGTGATTGTATAACCGAGCGTTGTATCTTCGATTCCGAAGCCGTGAGTAGTTACGCTTGCGTTTGAGCCTTCGGTAACTCCGCCCGATTCCGGCGTGTCGATTATCATTTTGACAACGCCGTTTTCGTATGCATTTATGCGCAAGTCTTCCGTGTCCGCTCCGAAGTTGCCGTTTTCGAGCCATTCCGCGTAGCCTGTGCCAAGCGCGATGAACCTGTCGAGGAACTGCTCCTCTGTAAGATTGTTGTATTTTGCGATGAAGTCGGCAGGCATTGGATAATTGAATACCATGTTTGACCCCATGACAAAATCGCCTGCGAATGAGCCGTAACAATCCCAGTCCGCATTTCCTGAATAATATTCGATACTGTGCGTTTGCGGTGCGACGATGTACGTAACGCCCTGACACGTGAACGAGAATGCAGGAATTGCGATGTAGTCGCCATTGAACGCGATAAGCCCTGTATTCGCGTCGATTTTTAAAATGACGATGTAGAGTTCGCCCGAAGTTGCTTCTTCGATTTGCACAGGATTTGAAACAAACGCGCCGTTTGAAAACTTCGTGTGCGTGCGCGAGGTTGCGCTGACTGCGCTTGCCAAGTGTGGAAGCAAGAACGAACTATTAAGGCGAATCCGCCAGCTGTCGCCGTCAGCTGTGATGTTTCCGAACGAGAGAGTTGTATCTCTTGTTAAATCGCTAGTAGTTATCGTTTTTACGACACCTTCTGCGGTTGCTTTTACAAGTGGCGTTTCTGCCGTGATTGAGTGAATGACAAGTGATTTTGCAGAACCGAATGCCAAAAGCTCCTGCGGATTTGTGACTGTCTGCGTGTAATCCCATGCAAAATATCCGCCCTCATTGCGAAGCGTCGCCGTGAGGTTGTCGAGGTCGAGTGTACGCCCTGCGGAGACTGCATAGATTCTGAATGAAACGGAAGATTCTGACGGCGTGAAATACGGTTCAGAAGTAATGAACGTGAATGTGTTGCCGTTTCTTGTTACATTTACTGATGATGTGTCGAATGTGTGCGTTTCCTGCTGAACTGGGAGAAGTGGAACGTCGCCCGAATAAAGCGCGTCGGTGTTTGAATCTGCATCATCGTTTGAGCAAATGACACAGCGTGTCAAACTGTTAAACTCTTCGTAGTTGTCGCACTTGAACATAATGCGCGGCGTTTCGTCCGCGAAATATTCGCCGATGTAGAGCGTGAGCTTCTTTTCTGATTCGGCGGTCGCCTGTGTTTGTACAAGAATACTGACCTGCCTATCGACTAATGGGAGCGTGCCACTTACAATACAGGTTAGAACGTTGCCTGCCCCCATTGCGTAAATGCCGATTGAATCGATTGAGTACGGAAGCACGAACGACGACGGAAACAACGGAATGAGAGAAAGCCCTGTTTTCCCCATGTCCTGCAATTCGCGTGCGGTTTTTACGCGACAGTTCCACAGTGGAAGGTCTACGGAGTTCCACGCGGTAACGCCGTAATTCATTTGGTTCGCGATTTGCGAAACCTCTGTCGCCTGTTTGAATTTTCCGCGGTTTGCCTGCTGTTTCTCGGTACGTGGGTTTACAGGGATAACGTAAGTGCGAAGCGTGCGGAGATTTCTCCAACGCTGTCCGACTGTTTCACCGAGTTTGCCATAAAAGCCCCCGGCGGTCATGTTGAAAATTGCCATTTGTATTTTCTCCTAAAAAGTGGGTTTACTCTACGATAACGGAACTATTCCGATTCTGTCAACGATTATTTTTCAAAAAGGCAAAAAAAAACAACGCCCCACGGAGCGAAAACTCCGTAAGGCGTTGTAAGTGGCTAGGCAGTGCCCTTTTTTCTTGTCAAAAAGAAAAGGTTAAGCACCCGCTACCATGTCGCCGACGCTGAGCGAAGCAACTTTATTGCTACCGCGCTTGTCGAGGAAGTAGAGAAAGCCGTAAACATCGCTGTTTGTGCCGAAGTTCGTAGTTCCTTCTGCTGAAAGGGCTGTAACGTCTGCTTCGACGACTTCGACAATCTGGTCGTCTGCGTCCACAAACACGGCGATTGCTTTCGCGTTTGCCGAGAAGTTTGTTGCAGTTGGTGCTGTCCAAGTCCATTTAGCGATGCCTGCAGTAAGTGTGAATGCAGTGCCTGTTGGTTTCTGCAAACCGCCTTTCGAAATGATAAGGTCTTTAAGGTCGAAGTTCTCGTCCTTAATGCTTGCCTTATTTGCCTTGATGATTGCATTTCTCAAGGACATTCCGCTTGTGTCGAGGGCGGTCTTGTACTTGATTTGGTCTGCAAACAGAGCCACAAACGAAGTGATGTCAGAGAAGCCCCTGCGGACTTTCTGCTGTTCCTCTGTGTTTGGGTTTGACGGCACAGTGTAAGTGCGAAGTGTTGAGTACTTCTTCCACTTTGCACCGACTGTCTGTCCTACGCGTCCGCTGTAGTTTGCTTTCAGAAGATTCATTTTTCCCATGGTGTTTACCTCTTTTTAAGTTTTTTTTGTTTGTTCAGTTAGTGACAACGCCACTAAAAAGAATTGCCGCAATAGTTGAAGCAAGCCCGATAATTGCGTTGATGATTTTTGACACAATCATCGTTTTTTTCTCTTCATCAATCATTTTTTACTCTCCGTTTTTTTATTTTTTTGTTGTTTTTCGGTTGTTGACAACAACCGTATTAATGCTTTTGTGTGTCTGTACTCCGCTATGCGCTCATGAAGAGCTTTCTTTCTTTCGTTGTATTTTTCATAAGCCGAGAACAGGTGCGTTACTGCCGAGTAGCTTTTTATCCTAAGGCTCGTTCGTGCGTCTCTTAGTTCTTCTAATGAACTTTTGTAAAACTTAAAAGCGACGGGCAGATAAAAATGCTTGTATTGGTTTATTTTTGACAGAAGCGAATTGCGGTATTTCATCTGAAATTCTTCGGCAACTCCTTTGTCCTCGAATGTCCGGTTTCCTACTCTGTAAAGTATCTCCATTTCTCCGCCTCGTTTTATTTTAGTTGCAAGCTATGCAAACTGCGTTTGCGATGCCTGCTGAAATGAAAGATAAAGATTTTTTTTTATGTTGTCAAGTGTATTGTATGTGCGGAGCTTGTACGGAGATAAAAAAAACACGCCCGAGGGCGTGTATTTTTTATGCTATGCACTTTATTTCTTACGTTATTTGGGTTTCCCTTTCGTTATGATTGCACTGTCAAGATTGATATCTCGCCCCGTAGAGCAAGTGCTGTTGTCGAATCGTAAGAATGAGATACTAAACAGCGAAGCCTACAGGTTGCGTTCGCTCTGTTTATCTCTATACCCACTCCTTTACACTGGATTTTTTGAGCGTCCGCTCCCCAACCTGCGTCATACGACACTATCCCTATCGGCGTTTCATTTGCTGACAATGCGATACTGTTTGTGTAAACTGTTGCTTCTGTGTTCGGTATTACCTGCTGTGGGGTTGTCGTGCGAAGCTCCTTTATTTGCACTGTCGGGATTTTGCTATTTACTTCATTTATGGCAACGACCGTATTTTGTTTGTGGCTCGTGGTAAGCGCGGAAACGTCGCCGATTGTTTCGATTTTTGCTACCTGCGCCTGCGTTATTCCGTTCTCCGCGGTAATCCCGTACTCTGTGCCCTGTGCGTTTATTGCGTGAATATTTGGCATTTTTTGCTCCTTGTTTTTTTTACGAAAGTATAAACACTCCGTTTTGAATTGTAAACATCGTGCCTGTGTAGTAGAGTACGCCGTCGATTACTTCAAAATGCGTCGGGTCGGCGGTGAGCGCGGTATACAGCGTGCCACCTATTACACAGCCTGTTTGCTCGTACTGCAAATTACCGAGAACCCACTTATTAAGGCGTTTTTCGGCGGTAAATGCGATTGCGTAGAAAACACGGTCGCTCGGCAGGGTCGCGACGATTCTTTGCTGAAGAAAGGTTTGTGATGGTACACGTGCAAGATAAACTGTTCCGAGTGAATCAAACACTACCACGCCCCATTTTTGCGTCGCTGTGATTTCTGTAAATGCAGTTTCGTTAGCGGAAATGGTGATAATGCCCGAATCCGTGTCTACGCTGAATTGTACGATAGAAGCCTCCTCTCCGTCGGCGATTATCTGTGAGAAATTACCTGGGTCGAAAACTTTTTCCGAAATAAGCGGTTTAAGGAACGAAGCTACCGCATTATGTTTAAGCACTGTTTTCTTTGGATTGTTTATGAACGGATAAAAGACATTCGTGGATTTTGCGGAAAGCCTGTTAAGCTTTTCAAACGCCCGGACACACGCTGTCTGCGTGGGTGAGCTTGGCGCATGAGAAAACGGGATTGCTTTAAGGTATGTATTTTTGCGTTGTCGCGCTCCGTAGTTTTCACCGACTTTTCCCTCGAATACCGCCTTTAGAAGATTCATTTTTCCCATTTTTCAAAACTCCTTTTTATTTGTTTTTTTTGTGAAAATATTTTGCCTTTTGTTGAGAGAAAAAACAAGGTGCGAAGCTTCGCGGTGACCTGCACAAAAAACCTACCGAGCAAAACAATGGCGATACAAACTGCGCAAACGTGCGCGTTTGCGCTTGCGACGTTGTGGAGCGAACGGAACGAGAGCAAACGCAGACGGCGTTTGCGTAGTGGAGTGAACGGAACGACGACGCAATGAACAACAATCTGCAACCAAAAAAGCAACGGGGCGAAGCATGACACAGAGCGCGCAAGGCGGGCGCGCGACCGAACTACATGGCGGTGGCGTGGCGTGCAACGTTGCCCTTTCAAAAAGTTGCAAAAGAAAATGGAGCGTTTGGGTGGCAACCTGGGGAGCGCGTAAAACGTGGCGTAATGCGCAGGAAACGCGCGTCCACGGAAAACCCACTCACGCAGGCAGGGGCGGTAACGTGGCAGGGGCGGTAATGTGGCAGGGCGTAGTAAAACCGTAAAAAAGCAAAAAAAGCTTTTTTTACGGTTTTTTTTATGCGTTTTTGTGGTTTTTACAATTACAAACCAAGCTTTGCAAACGTGCAAGAAAGTTTTTGTTTTTTCATGCGGTTTTTGCAAGGTTCGCAAAGTTGCAAAAGTTTTAAAAAAAATGGAGTGCAAAGGTTCACAAAGTTGCACGGCGCAGGGCGGAGAAAGTGCAAAAAAGCGCGTAGGGGCACAAAAAAGCACGTCGGCAGGGCACGCAAAAGGTATTCGGACAGCGTAAAAAGCACGCAGGCAGGCAGGCAAAAAGGCACACAGGCAACGTCCGCGCGCACAAAAAAGCACGCAGGCAGGCACGCAGGCAGGCAAAAACGGTTCGAAAACGCGCCAGGGCAGGCAAAAAAGCACGCGCAGGGCAGGTAAAAAGGGCGACAAAAAAGCCCCTCGGAGCGGTCCGAGGGGCGTGCTCGCCAAAACCCACCCACCCGGGGCGGTAAACTTTCTCACCGTGGCAGGTCATGGGGCGTGGGTCGCGCCTTGTTATTGTGGCTGTTCAGTCACGTTATCCCATTCGTCAAGGGCGGTACTCTGTATATATGCAAGCGTCAACAAAAAGTTCAGTTTCGCTTGCTTTACCAAAAACGACGTTCGAGGTAGCCCCACCGTGTGCAAATCATCGCACATTTTATCAGCACGTTTAAAAAAGGTTGCGCACGCCTTATCAAACGTTTCAAGGCGTTCCAATACTTTTTGTATGTCTTCATTCATGTTTCTCCTTTCGCTCATTTATCGCACCACCTCGGAAAGTTTGTCGCAAATGCACATTATGTCCGGGCAACGTGGCGCAATCCTTGCAAGCTCTTTTATTACTTCGCTGTCGTGGTTGTAATAAACTGGGTTTCCGTCGCAGTCGCGCAGGGTGTCGCACTCCAACAAAAACAACAGAAAGGCAAGTCTCACCCGTCGCGCAGTCATAATCTGTTCATTCGTGCGGAAGGTCATTGCATCTGCATAACTGTTCACAGTGTCGGCAGTAATTCCGAACAGGTCACAAACAGTCTCATCAAAAAGCCCCATAAAATAAAGTTCAATAAGTGGTTTGTTCATGCTTCATTCTCCATTAAAAAAGATACTTTATAGTACCTGGAACCGCGGATTTTCTCAAAAACATTCTGTTATATAACAGAATGTTATTGAGAAATAACAGTTTGTTATAAAGCGTTCTTTACTGTAAATATCCGGGCTGAATAAAGTCGCTTCGCTCCCCAAATCTGCGGAGAGTGAACGGAATCGACACAGACGCAACGCGCACCGAAACGCCACGCCCCCAAACGCCCCCAAACGCCCCCAAACGCGCAAAAAGTTTCACGTGAAACAACGCCCCCAAACGCCCGGACGGACGGCGAACAG
>JAFWNF010000019.1 GCA_017510445.1 Candidatus Saccharimonadota bacterium | reverse complement strand
TAATTATGGTGTAAGGTTAGCTTGACACATAAGGAAGGAGGTGTCTGCTTGATAAGCCGATTGAAAGAGTTGCGCGAAGAACAAAATCTAACTCAAAAAGAACTTGGGGAGAAAGTAAATGTATCGCGTCAAGCAATCAATGCTATCGAAACAGGCAAGTTTGACCCCTCTATCTGGCTTGCCTATGATATTGCACATTTTTTCGGAATTACTATTGAGGAAATGTTTGATTTTGAAAGGAGTGATCGGAAATGAATTTTACTAAAAAGAATTGGTTTCATGCAAGTGTTATCGCGTTGTTTTCGATCTTTTATGCAATAGTGTTTATTGTCAGCTCTAACAGTATTGAGTTTACCCGATTGCTCAATCATGCAACAACATTAAATAGTGGGTTTTGGAATAATTGGTCTGACTTCTTAAAACAAGGAAATTTACAGTACATCGGCTATCTGTATATTTTGTTCGCAGTTCTGATCGTCATTTTTTCCATCGTTAAGCGGCGTGATTATGACGAATACCAGCGTAGCCTTTTGGGAAAGGGTATTTTAGCTTCTGGAATAGCTATGATGTTTCTTCTTCCGCTATGTCTGCTACTGGTATTGAGCGATTCAAACTATTCTGTGGAAAGTATTCTTTTCCTTATTGTAGCTCATTGGTCTATTCTTCTAATTGCTGATCTGGTGTTTGTGATTAGGTGGTGTCGTGACTGATATGAAAAATAAGAGCAAATACATTCTTATTGCAGTTGCATTGGCTGCTATCTCACTTATAGGCATTATACTTAACATCACACCATTTTAAGATTATGCCTATACTTTGACTTTTCAGATTGGAGGTTTGGATGATGATTCTCTTGTTTCACACCGGGTACGGTCTTATGCAAAGACGATTTTCTGACGGCTTCCAATTTTGGAGGAAGCGATTAAAAATCAACAGGGTTTGCGCATAGTCCGTACAGACAGAAATGTATTCGGGGCTATCTGAGAAATATCAAAACACTGCTTGAACGTGATAAAAAGAATGTGCAAGAATTAACGCAACTGGGATGGAATGTTCTAGTTGTTTGGGAATGCGAATTAAAAAAAGATATGTTTAACGAAACAATGGAAAAACTGATTGAAAACATAAGAAGAGGAACTGTCACAGTTAATTAGATATGAACAAGAATAATTATTTATTAGAGCAAACACTGCTGGAATTCGGACCATATCTATACGATGTCGGCAGATATCTGCTCATTGAACATGGAGAGGTATTCATCAGCAAGCATGCACCAGAGAAACTGAAAGAAATATACAACCGTGGAAAAGCTTATTTTGACAGAATGTATCTTCGTTATCTGTATCTTTATAACAAATACCGCCCTCATGCAATTATTCCAAGAAAGGATATTAACGAGCTGATCAAATACTGTATTGAACAGTTGCATGCCAAACCGATCGGCAGAATCGATGATCCTTATCTTCTGTACGGACATATCAGAAACCTGACTTCTATGAACCCTGACGTTCACGAAAATGATCTGGAGTTCATCGGTTATCGCATATCTACGAATGAAAACACGCTTCAGAACGAAGAGAATGTTTCTGTTGTTGTATTCGAAGTCAATCATGATTACTTTGGAACAAGTGATCAGTTGCTTCTTCGTGAACTTGCATATCAGAGAGGAATCGATCCTGAATATCTTGATACATTCAATGAGAAAGCCTGGAATTATTTGCTTGACTGCGATTTTTATTTCAACAAATAATTCATGAATTCTGTCGATATTTTTAGCAAAGAATAGTTCTCTTCGCTGAAATATCTTTTTCTATTTTCTATCATCCTAATTAGTCTCCAAATAATGCGTATTACTTTTTCCTTTTTACGATCAGTGTATAGTATTCTTTTTGTGGATCCAGTTCTGTTTCAAGAATGCCTTTTTTCTCTTCAAAACCCATATCGTTTTCCACGATTCTGATCAGATCCGTATGACTGAGAGCAGCATGAATCTTGTCTGTCCTGAATACATTTCCAACGTTCACCGCCAGTTCGTACATCCTTTTTCCTGTACATTTTTCTTTCCACCAGCATTG
>JAFWNF010000013.1 GCA_017510445.1 Candidatus Saccharimonadota bacterium | reverse complement strand
TCATTGGTGCTGACTGTACTACGGATCATGGCATTTAAATATTCATCCTTATCAATTTGATTCCAATCGACGATTTTGTGTAGTTTATTTTTAAGAATTAAATCCAACCAGATACGAGTGGCTCGTCCATTGCCTTCCCTAAAAGGATGCGCCACATTCATATCCGAGTACTTATCAATAATTTCATCAAATGTTTCTTGAGGTAATTTATCAATATATTCAAGTGTTTGCGCTAAAAAAATACGTGGCGCAAATTGAAAGTTTCCTTTCGCAATATTCACTTCTCGAATTTTTCCTGCAAAGTCGTAAATATCTTGGAATAAAAACTGATGAATATCAGATAAGCCTTGAAACGTCCCAATTTCCAGATCCTCTATTTTGCCAGACTCAAACAATTCTTTGGCTCTTTTTTTCGTTAAGATTTCTTCTTGTTTGGCTAATTCTGCTGAATTGGTTAAGCCTAATTTATTATCTAAAACCAAAATATCCCCTCACTCTCTATTTTTTCGGAAAGATTCTTTTGAAAATTTTTGGACGTTGATCAAACCATGTTGAAGCGGTATACATTAATCGAAAACTGCCATAAATTCCAGCACCGATTAAACCAAAACCACCTAATCCAAGAACAACTGCCCCATAAGGATGTTTAGGCTGTATTTCCATCACTGTGTCATACAAAATATGCAAACCCCAACCATCCCAGATCCCTTTATAAATCCATCGTCCGATGAGAATACCGACAACTAAGAAACAGAACAGGCAGACAATGTTCGCAATCAGAATACCGTAACGTTCGACAATCTCACGTTTGCGATCTGCTTTTATCTGCTCTTTTTGTTCATTCAGTTCTTTTTTCAAAGCGAGTAATGCTTGTTTTTCAACTTGAATGTCTTTCAGTATGTCTGCTTTTAAACTTTCTGCCTCTAAACGATGGAGTTGTTCTTGAATGGCAGACTCAATTTTTTGATTCGCAACAGCTTCTATTTTTTCTTGGTAGTCCCGAAAGTCTTTATTAACTTCTTGACGGACTAAGCGGTCTAGTTCTGGAACGTTACTGAAATCAATTTTGCCATTTTTATAAGCATTTAATACTTGAACAACGAGTTGTTCATCTTTATTCATCGACTCATCCCCCGATCATAATCTCTGGTTGGTTTCTTTTCGGACTGTACGTCTCTGTGCGTTTGTTTTTCTAGGTTTTTCTGTTGTTCTTGCTCGTAATTTTTCATGTCCTTTGAAAAGCGACGTTCAAAATCATCGAGGATTTTCTCTTTTGTTTGCTTTAATTTTCTTGTAACGCGTTGAGTAAGTTCTGGTACTCGTCCTGCAAACTGTTTGATTGTGTCAATAAATCGATTAATTGTTGATTCTCGCTTGAGAGCTTCTGATTTTCTTGGTTCAATTGCTTGTTCAAGGCTAACAATTTCTGATTCTCTTTGTTGAGTGTCTCGCTCAAGCGGAGTAATCGCTGGTTCTCCTTGTTCAACAGCGCTAAATTCGTTTTGTCTTGCTCGGTTTTCCAACTCATGTAAAATGGTCTCCCTTCCAAAATCAGAACCCAATCGGGTCTCTCGTGCTCGTCTTTGCTTGTTATTGGCGTCTAAAAAGGCGTATGAGAACGTTTGGCCTCTTTCTGATAGAATTACACCATTATCGAATAAACGCTCTTTAAACGTCTCATATGAGCTCACAGAGACATCTTGAAGCGATTTATTGATTCTTTCTCTCAAATCATCCATGTAAGAATACTCATTTTTGGCGATTAGTTCTTTTTCTGTCTCTGTTTGACGCTCTTTTGGTGGCTCTAAAATGTGCCAGTTTTCTCGAGAAGCGAGTCGATCATTCATTTCTCGTGCTCGTTGAACGCTTTCTCCTTTTTGTTCTCTTAATTTCTTTCCTGTCTCTAAATTGACCTTATTGACAATGATGTGGTTGTGTAAGACGTGATTTTTTCCGTCTAAATGCGTATACACAGCACTTTGATGGTTAGGATAAAGGTTTTCTGCTAATTCAACGCCTAAATCATTGGCTTTTTGCCAGTCTTTTTGAACTTTCGGATTCAGTTCATCTAAGGCGAAAGATTGGGTAATACGCAAGACCTGATTGGATTCTTTGGTTTGGTTATGAAGTTGTCGAATGACATCAAATTGTTCTTTGGCGATAAAGGGATCAATCCCGTTGGTTCCACCCACGGCAACTGCCCGACAATTTGTCAGCTCCACAGGACGTTCCAATTGATGGTCTTGTAGCCACTGTTCAGTTTTTTCATGCATGGGTCTGTCTTGACCTAAAGCATAATTAAGGGCGCTCGCTGCACTTGCGCCATTGCTTATTTTTGCAATTGTTGCCATAACTCTTGATACCCCTTTTGAGCTTGAGCGAGTACTCCGTATGTATAGCGTAAAGCCTCGATCAGCTCTTTATCTTGGTTGTCCATCCGATCGAATTGATTGAGTTTCTTGGCGATTTGATTTAAATTGGTTCCTTGTTTTGAGAGTTCTAATAATAAAGATTTCGCTTGGTCATGTTCGAGATAAGGTTTTTTTAAATGAGATTTTTGTGCTAATTTTTTCGCATAAAGATTCGGAGAGAGTCCATATGTTTCTCCTGAAATTTTCAGCTTATTGTATTGTTCTTCAGATAATCTAAATTGAATGTACTTTGTTTGATTTTGTGATACTTCTTTCTGATCCATAAATAGCCTCCTCAAAGATAAAATGCCCCAGCGCTCATTCCTCAATCGCCCTTTGTCATTGATTTTGTAATAAGCATTGCGCCCTATTCGGTTACAATCATTATAACAAAATAGACCATATAAAACCATAAATACTGCAAGCTATCACATTGTAATACAAATCACTTCGTTCTTGTATTACAATGTTGCTTGAAAAGGGGGAAGTTTCACTTTCCCCTTTTATCCCCTTTGGATTGTGTCGATTTGCTTTACGCAAACGCCACCTACCCATTTTATAAAAATAAAATGGGCAAAAGATCTTTCTTTTTGTCATACAAAAAGAAGAAAAAAAGAGACGATTTTCTTCTTCCGAAATCGTCCCTCTTTTTCCTAAAACCATGGATGAACGAACAAAAAATCTCTCGTATTTTGTTTGTTCATCCACTAAAAATATGCGAACAGTATGGCTTCATTCAATCCTGTTCTTACAAGTCAAAAGCATTGAATCGTCCTTGGACGATTCAACTAAAAAAGTAGTCGTTTTTTGGACGACTACTAAGTTCTAAACATTCATTACCCAAAATCAATTTGGTCTAACATCGTTTCTCGACTAGCTTGATCTAATCCAAGATATGTTAAAGTCATGGCTTCGCTTGAATGGTTTAATAAATGCATGACTAAACCAATATTATAATTCGACTGCGT
>JAFWNF010000018.1 GCA_017510445.1 Candidatus Saccharimonadota bacterium | reverse complement strand
GAAATTACAAAAGTAGACGTAGCCGATGGAAACAACAAGTTACCAGGTGCAGAGTTTACAATCTATAACGAGCAAGGCCAGGAAGTCGTGAAAGGGAAAACGAACGAACAAGGCGTTGCGAAGTTCGATAAACTACCAGCAGGAAAGTACACATACAAAGAAACACTTGCACCACAAGGTTATGTGTCACATGAAGAAACATTCTCTTTTGAAATTAAAACGGATGGTGAAATTATTAAACACACCGTAAAAAACAAAAAGATTGAAGGTAGCTTAGAAATTACAAAAGTAGACGTAGCCGATGGAAACAACAAGTTACCAGGTGCAGAGTTTACAATCTATAACGAGCAAGGCCAGGAAGTTGTAAAAGGAAAAACAAATGAAGAAGGCATTGCAAAGTTTGAAAAATTACCAGCTGGTAAATACACATATAAAGAGACATTCGCACCAGAGGGATACTTAATCAATGAAGAAACATTCTCCTTTGAAATTAAAACAGATGGTGAGATTATCAAACATGTTGTAGCAGATCAGAAAAAAGAAGTTCCACCAACACCAGAAACGCCACAACCAGAGCAACCGGAACAACCACAGCCAGAACAACCAAAACCACAACCAGAGAAGCCACAAACACCACAGGTCATTGAAAAACCTGTACCAACACCAGAGAAACCACAACACATTGTAAAACAACCACAACCGATGAAAGAACAACCTAAGAAAGTAGAAAGCCATTTACCAACAACAGGCGGCAAAGCTGAAAATCCATATTGGAAATGGATTGGTGTTACATTTGTCGTTCTTGGAAGCATCCTAGCTGTTTACGCATTTAGAAAACGTAAGAATCAAGAAGTGTAAAACACTCTCAACTGATAAGGGAGGGCGGGATCATGTGCATATTTGATGTACATTATCAAATCAATAATAGGAAATATACGAAATCATATTTACTTGCATTGGTGGAAGATGGGTTTCAGTTGCGAAAAAATATCCAACATGTTCTATTCAAAGAGCACCAACAAGAAATTAAGATTCTTTCTACAGATTTAGAGGAATTAGATTTAATAGCTTGATAAAAAAATGATACGAATGGAAAGGTGAGATTGCTATGTGTGGAACATTTATTGGAAGAAGCGCACAAATTCCAGCATTTAGAAAACCGAAATGGTATGACATGAGTAAATCAAATTCCATTGTTGTAGAGAATGAAGGGAACAAAATGAATCCTCAATTTGTATTTGAAGAAGAAAATAGAAATATCCTGGTACGAGGTGGAACAGGAAAAGGAAAAACAGGTTTGATGAAGCAACTTCTTACCCTTGTCATGGCAGATCATCAACAAGCGACTGTCTTAGACGGGGAGGGAGAGTATAAAGAATACGAAAAAATGGGTGCTCACATTATCACCTTTACATCAAAAGATTCTTTTCTAAGTAAAACCGAAATAGAAACATGCAAGAAATCGGATGTCGTTATTATAGATGAAGGATTAAGGTTGTATTCCAATAATCCAGAGGGATTCATCAATCTTTTAGAAGAACTAGAGGAACTGAATGTAAGAGTTTTTGTGAGTTTTCAAGCGATACCAGAAGAGTTATTGCACAGATTTGATGTGTATTTAGAATTAGACCCACTCATCGCTTAAAACTATACAATATTTCTATTTAACGATATAGAATGATAAAACAATACAGGAGGTTTTTTCATGAAACCAATTAAGCATATGCGAAGTAAACGCGGGTTTTATATTGGTCGAGGTCCACTCACAACTCATACACCTTCAACAAATAAGCGTACAGAAGAATGGACGGGAAGAATGGGAAAAAGCATGATTTTCTCTTCTCTCTTAGTCACGCTAGACCCTTATAAAAAAGCGCACAAATCATAATATTCATGGGAGGACATTCTTTCACTGAATATCCTCCCCACTTAAAAGGAGGAAGCAAAATGGGAAAACAAGCGTATCAAAATCGTCAAGAATGCTGGGAAACGTTCTGGAAAGAACAAGTAACGGTAGATGGTGAATTAGATATCGAACAAGTAAAACAAGAACTCTTCAACTATAAAACACTCTTAGATCAAATTAATCAACCTCAAAACGGGATTATGCAACCTCAAATTTTAATTCAACTAGCCGCAGAAGAACGAACACAAAAGCATCGTGAAAAACAATTCGCCCTTGCATAAGGCCATTTCAAGGATAGAAAGGAAGTGAAGAAGTGGCGCACAGCAAGCTCGACAAAGAAATTGAAAACTTCATAGAAAAGAACTGGAAAATGCTTTTAGGTATAGGAGCTGTCGCATTTGTCTGGTTTTCTAAAGAAAAAATCCTCACAGAATTGATGAAGCTGGTGCCAACTGTAGTCGGTGTGTTTCGTGGGATTGCCTTATTGATTCTGTTAGGAATTATCATACGAATTGTCTTACATGGCATCTATTTATACCTAGAAAAGAAGCGGTATCGATATGTATTATTCATCCCTCACATAGATGATGAAGTTACACCAGATAAGTTAGGGCAAATGATTCGGCATGTACATGGTTCGGGGCGAAAACCTTTAGAACGTCTGTTAAAAGGTCGCGATTGGTACCGCATGACGATGTATCGTCCAGAGGGAGAAAATGAGCGTGTTCGCTTTTATGTAGGCGGTCCAGAAGATAAAATCAAACAGGTTGTGCAAGCGATACAAAGCGCCTATACCCACAGTGAAATTTATACCGTCCCAAAGGAAGAAATGCCATTCCCAACAAGAAAAGCGGTAGGGGGACGGATGGTATTAAAAAGAAAGCGGCTAGATGCCACATTATCACTAGCACGCTATACACGTGATGTATTACCGATGTTAGGAAGCGCAATGGAAGAAAAGACATGGATTGATATTGCTTTTACACCAGATAACGGGTATCAGCTGACAAAAGGGATTCGAAAAGCAGAAAAGGCCATTCGAAAGAAGAAAAAGCATGGGCTAGATGCCTTTGAAAAAGAAGAAATTCGCGCATTAAATAAGCGATTTGCCAAAAATGAAGTGGCGTTTCGAGTATCTGTTTCATTCGCAAGTGACTATTATCCTGGTGTACCTGTTATTAAGAACTTAGGGCATATGGTAGCAAGTGTTATGGCCGATGTGAATGAGCTTAGATACAGAAGGTTTAGACGCAGTATGCCAGCTGTACCACATCCCGTATATGGAAAAATGATATGGACGGGATCAGAGCTATTAAACTTGTTCCATCTTCCGAATGTAACGGGGGATAAAAACAGCAAGACAGAGCGAAACATCTTGTATTTAGATAAAGGTGAAAACATGATACCAAATGATTTATTGGCCGAAGGCATTTCAATTGGCCATGTGATGCATCCCTATATCAAGGATCGATTAGTAAAAATCCGAGAAGACTTTTTCAAGAATCATGGCTACATTACGGGGAAAGTGGGATCTGGTAAAAGTACCATTGCCATGAGGTTGATGCAAAGTGTTATTGATAAATGGCTAGAAAACCCGAATGAAGCGGGTGGATTATCTCTATTTGATCCGACAGAAGATTTGGCATATGTAGCAATGAATCGACTATTGAAAGCGGAAAAGGATGGGAAAAAGGTTGATTGGAGTAAGGTTCACTTTATCCGTTTTCGAAACACAGATCATCCGCCAGCCTTGAATTTGTTTCATCGGTTTCCAAATGAAGATATCCAAACAGTGGTTGAATCCATTATGGAAATGATTAAGTTAATGATTCAAGGGCAAGCACAACAAACAGAACGATTACTAAGGGCGATTATTGGGACGTTGCTTTGTGATAAGAGTCAAGTTCATACCATTTTAAGTATCCCGCTCTTCATTAGTGATGAACTGTTTCGAGCAAATGTAATCGCCAATTTACAAGGACCAGAACAAAAATATTACTCTCACTTTTGGAAATATGAAGTAGGAAGCGCATTAGAAGACAGCACACAAGCGATTTTAAATCGATTAGATATCTTCCGTAATACGCTGTATTTAAAGCGTATGTATGGGCAAACAGGCTTTTCCTTAGAAATTCGGAAGTGGATGGATGAAGGGCACCTTATCTTTTATGATTTAGCAGGCATGGGAAAAGAAGATACATTGCTTACAGTCGGTTACATTTGTAATCAATATCACCGTATTGCCCAACAGCGGCCGCATGGTTCAAAACTACATTTAGGCGTAATAGATGAAGCCCATGACGTGCCAGTACCCGTTCTTCCTAAAATTATTGCGAAAGATCGGAAGCATGGATTTGGATTATGGGTGATTACCCAGCAAGTTTCGGGACAGTTAGACAGAGAGCTAACAGACATGTTAACAGAGGCGGGCGGGAATTACTTTGTATGTAGGCAAGGTCATAATTCCGCGAAAACGTTAGAGGGTATTATGCAAAAGCAATTCCGTACAGAGTATTTGCAAAACCTTCCTAACTTAGTTGTAGCGATTCAAACACAAGATTATATCAGAGGCGAGGCAAAAAATGTGTGGTGTACTATACGTGTTCCGCCATTAGACCGCTATCTACCAAATGGAAAAGCGGCAAATTATAAAAACGAAAAAGAAATTCATGCATCAAATGAATGGACCAGAGCAAAGATTCATTCTTTAGAGAAACAAAATGGGAAAGCGGGATTAGAAATCGACAAGGAAATTGATGAGTTCTTGTATGGAAAAGGCAAGTATCAACAAGCCGAAAAAGTCAATTTAACCAAAGAAGAACCTGTTGTGACATCGGGGCTAGATGAATTAGAAGAAAAATTGTCTTCCAATGAAGAAATGAAAGAACCTGTTTCGGAAACACAGCAAGTCGAACTCACACATCAAGCGCAAATTATCCCATTCCGAAAACAAGCTACGACAACAATAGAAGTAAAGAAAGAAGATAAGCCAGAAAAAGAGCCTGTTATAACAATCGAAAAAGAACAAACAGTATCAATTGAAACAGAAAACGTAGAAATAAAAGAGGATACACCACAAGAAGAAGTGAGCATTTTCGACATGTGGGAAAAGGAGTAAGGGGCATGGGAAACATTTTATTTCAAATTTCAGATGAACAACTACTCATGAGTTTGCATACACACATCTACTTGGATATTGAGTACATTCATCAAAAGGTGTATGCAGATTATACAAAAAAATCTGTAACAAATCGTTTATATAAGCTAGAGCAAGCGGGCTATATCCGTTACGAGTATTTACCTGTTACCTCACCACGAAATCAGAAACGAAAATTTGCGAAACCACAACGAATTTATACGTTAACACCAGAAGGAGTCGAGATGGTTCGTGGGTTTCGAGGGGAAGTGCATTGGAAAAATAGTTGGTCCAAACGTTCAGCATCCTTTGTGTATCACAGTTTAATGTTAGCGAAAATTGAATGTGCCATGACATTAATATCTAAACGAGAAGGAAAGTTGGAACTAAAGGAATGGATTAATGAACCGCGGGCAACGTTTCAATATGCAAAAGGAAAAAATCGCGTTATACGCCCAGATGGGGTTGCGGTAATTGGATTAAAAGAAGCAATCGATAAAAACATCGGTGTATTCATGGAAATGGAACGTTCTTACGGATCAAAAGAAGTATTAGAAAAAAAGATTATCCGTTATAACGACTTCATGACGCAAGAAGGAAAAAAGGCAGACTATCGGATACATGCTGGTATGGGATATGAAATACCGATATGGCGCCTAGTATTTGTCGCAGGTAGTGAAAGTAGGGAAAAAGAATTGATTCGCTACTTAAAAGGGATAAGTAGTCCAGAAATTCCAGTGTATATCACACTGTTCCAAGATATATTACAAGACCCATTCGGGAATATTTATCGGAATATTCAAAATCCAACAGAGAAAGTGAGGTTCTAAGAATGTGTTTCGGTTTATTTTATCGATAAGCGCCAGTATTTTTCTGTTAATTGTTTTTTCAGATTGGTTATTTGAAAGAGTACCAGGATCGAGAGAAGCCTGGGAAGTGGTAAAAAGTAAAGTGGTGGAAATTTACTATACGCAAGGATGGGAAGGCGTGTTACTTCTCTTCCTGGTGGTAGTGGGAATATGGAAGATGGTCGATCATAAGGGGGGATGACAATGGATATATTGGAAGGTTTGGAGTTTGTAAGGGAGTTTCGGGCTACAGATGGAACGTCCTTTGAAGTGGGGAGGGATGAAGACAAACGGTATGTGGTTCATGCTAGATTTCCCTATATCACAGGCAGTCAAACGAAACTCAACAATTTTATCAATTATGCAAGAAATGAAATACAAGATGAATCAACAGCGGTTGGCATGGCGTCATTTGCTTGTGATTGCTACGAACGATCTTTACGTCAGTACCGAAACTGAAAGGGGGATGAATATGTTTCAAAAGGTGAAGCAATGGTTTGCAAAAACATTTGAAAGTAAACAAGGGAAGGCAAGGAAAGCCACAAAACTTCCTTCCTATAAAGGCCGCTTAATTGGAAAATGGGCCTTTTGGCTCCTGTTTAGTTGGATGCTGATTGTATCCATCACAACTGTAGTAAAAGGAAAGGGAGATACAACAGCAAAGGCCAGCGCCACTCCAAAGGAAGTCACGCAAAAACAAAACCTTGCCTCACGTCCAGAAGCGATTGAATTTGCACGCGGATTCGCAAAGGAATACTTTACGTGGCAAAGAGGGGATGAAGGCAAAAAGAAGCGTTCAGAGCGCTTACAGACCTATATACCGAAAACATTTGATCCACAAGTTGGCTTGGATTTTGCAAGTATCCAATGGGATTCCCATTTTCTATACGCAACTGTATTAAAAGTAGATGAGGTCACAGATAAAGAAGCAAACGTAATTTTTAAAGTGAGATACAAATTAAGCCGCATGAAGGCAGATAATAGCGGTCCAGAGGATAAGGAGGTGATCCAGCAAGTGTCGGTTCCTGTTCAATCAGATGGAAAGGCTTTTGTCATTAGTGGATTCCCTCAAATTGTCAAGGTAAATGAAAAAGCAGAAGTACCAGAAGGAAAAGAAGAGAAAGACCGAGAGGAAGTCCATGAACTCGCTGTCAAAGAAGATATTCGAGAATTTCTACCCACTTTCTTTAAATCCTATACCACCGCAACACAAAAAGAACTCGCGTATGTGTTAGCTAATACGGATATTAAAGGGTTAGAAGGAGCCATGAAATTTGAAAATGTACTTTCCTCTAAGATTTATCCAGGAAAAACAAAAGGCACGTATGAGGTACAAACAGAGGTATCTATGATTGATCCGCATTCTGAAACGAAAATGAAAACAGGTTACACGTTGTTTGTCAAACAAGATGGAAAGCAATGGATTGTAAAAGATTTAAAAACAAAATAGGAGAGGGGCATGTATATGTTTAGTATAAATCATTTTGTGTTAGGAATCGGTCTGGAAGGATTTTTCGAAATGATGAAGACACAAGGAACATACGCGTTATATTGTGCGTTTATCATTGTTATCTTGATCGTAGCGGCAAAGCGCGCATGGGGAAAAGCGATCACGTTAATTGTTGGCGGCGGGATTGTCGTATTCTTCATTAACAAACCAGATGCATTAAAAACAATCGGAACGTGGTTAGGCGGATTGTTTGGCGTCTAAGTAAGGGATGGAAAGGAAGGGAGCTACATGAAGGAAAAAGAATCAAAATCTATCATTGTCTATTGTTTCGGAAGCTATATGAACTATATGCGAAGACAGTACGAAATTATGGGGTATCGTCTTCCGCGTGCGGTTACATGGAGGGCACTTGGTTATTTTGCGGCGGTAGAAGCG